>JACKII010000001.1:679225-1358451 GCA_020638555.1 Alphaproteobacteria bacterium
GCTGCTGATCTTCCAGGGTGCGGAGGGCTATGTCTCGCCCTCCCATTATCCCTCGAAGGCGGCGAGCGGCGGCAAGGCGGTGCCGACCTGGAACTATGTCGCCATCCATGCCTATGGCCGGGCGACGCCGTTCGAGGGCGAGGCGGCGCTGCGCCCGCATCTGGCGGCGCTGACCGCGCGGCACGAGGCCGGGCGGGCGGAGCCCTGGGGTCTCGGCGATGCGCCGGACGATTTCATCGCCATGATGTGCAAGGCGATCATCGGTATCGCGATTGCGCCGACGCGGGTCGAGGGCAAGTGGAAGATGAGCCAGAACCGGCCGCCCGCCGACCGCGAGGGCACCGCGGCCGGCCTCCGCGCCGAGGGCCGGCCCGATCTGGCGGACCTGGTGGAGGCGGCGGCGAAGCGGCGAGGATAAGGGCCGGGCGGCCGCCTGTTCCCCGGACGGTGCGGAGCGCCGATCCGGGGCCGCTATATCTCGCGAACACGGACGCTTGCAGTGTTCGAAGGATGACACCGGCCCCGGATGGCGGCTCCGCCCCCTCCGGGGTACAGGCGCCCGGCTTCGCCCCTCCCTGGGAGAAACCTTCCTAGACCCGGAAGTCTCGGATCACGTCCGAGTCGGGCTCGATGCCGAGGCCGGGGCCGTCCGGCAGGGCGAAGGCGCCGTCTTTCGGCGGGAAGATCGGGTAGAGCGCCGGTTCCGGGCGGCAATAGAGGTATTCGATCGGATTGCCGGTCTGGGCCACCACGTGCAGGGTGGCGAGGAAGCCCGGCCCGAAATAGGGCGAGTGCGGCGCGAAACCGACATTGTGGCTCTCGCAGAGCCGCAACACTTTCAGCATCTCGGTGACGCCGCCGACCTTGGCGACGCTCGGCTGGGCGAAATCGACCGCGCCGGTGCGCAGCATCTGGGCGAACTCCCAGATGGTGGAGGCGTTTTCGCCGGCGGCGATGGGCATGGGCGCGGTGCCGCGGACCTCGGCCAGGCCGTTGAAATTCTCCGGCGGCCAGACCGGCTCTTCCAGCCAGAACAGGTCGTTGGGCTCGAACGCCCAGGCCATCTGCTCCGCCTCGCGCACGGTCCAGGGGCAGTTGACGTCGACCATCAGGTCGAAGCCGTCGCCGCCGCCGTCGCGGGCCGCCGCCACCGCCTCGGCGGTGCGCTCGTGCAGCTTGATGGCGGTGTAGCCTTCCGCCACCGCCTTGGCGCAGAGATCGTGCACCACGTCCGGGTCGCCATAGCGCAGCAGGCTGGCATAGGCCGGCACCCGGTCGCGGGCGGCGCCGCCCAAGAGCCGGTAGAGCGGCAGGCCGGCGGCCTTGCCGGCCAGGTCCCAAAGGGCGGTGTCGACGCCGGAAAAGGCGAACAGGGTTTGGCCATAGCGGCCGAATGTGTGGCAGACCTTCTGCAACTCGGTCATGAGCGGCTGGATCGCGCCGGCGTCGCGGCCGATCAGCAGCGGCGCGATCTGGTGCTCGAACGCGGCCTTGGTGGCGGGGATGGCGTTGTGGCCGAACGCCTCGCCCCAGCCCACCAGCCCCGCCTCGGTCTCGATCCGGATCAGCAGGGTGGAGACATCGCTCCAGATGGTGCCGCCGAAGCCGGAGGGAGGGCCGTCATGGGTCACCGGCACGCGGACCCAGATGGCTTCGGCCTTGGCGATCTTCATGGGGCGGGTCCTCTCTCATAGGTAAAATGGCGCATTTTCCAAGAAATCGCCGGTTCGCGCGCGCAAGTCAATCCGCGGTCCGCCGCCCGGGGACTGCCTGGTTGGCTTGAGCGTTGTGGTGTTTCCCGGCCGTTGCGGAGCGGCGGGCCGGGATCGGCGTCTTCGTGCGAACACCGCCCTCGCCGGTGTTCGCGAGATACAGCGGCCCCGGATGGCGGCTCCGCCCCCTCCGGGGAACAGGGGCGGCTCCGCCCCTCCGGGGAACACGGGCGGCTCCGCCAGTCCGGGGAGGCTCAGTCCTTCGGGAACACCTCGGTCAGGATGGCGAGGCCGTTGAGGGCGCGGGGGAAGCCGCTATAGGGGCCGGTCTGGATCACCGCCTCGATCACCTCGTCCTGCGAGAGCCCGATATGCAGCGCCGACTGGGCGAATTTGCGCAACTGGCTTTCCAGCCCCAGGCCGGTGAAGGCGGCGATGGCGACCAGCATGCGCTGGCGGTGGTCGAGGCCGGGGCGGTCCCAGAGCTCGCCATAGCCATAGCGGATGGCGGCGGGATAGAGCTGGCCGGTGATCGGGTTGCCGGGGGCCGCATAGCCGCCGCCGGCGCGCGCGCCGTGCAGCTTGGCCATGATGGCCTGGCCGCGGGCGTCGAGCGCCGCGTTGTCGTCCTCGCGCGGCGGCGCGTCCGGCACCGGCACGCCCCGGGCGGCGAACACCTCGCGCGCCACCTCGACCGCGGCCTCGGTGGTGACGAAGCCGCCATAGAGGCCGGCCTGCAGGAACACTTCCAGCAGGGCAAGCGGGGCGACGCCGATCTCCAACGCCGAGTCGATCAGCCCCGCCAGTTGCGGCCGCAGATAGGGGCTGCAAACCGCGAGCGTGCAGAGCATGCGGTCGGGCTTGGAGAGATGCGGCCGGTCCCAGATGGCGCCATAGGCGACCTCGGCCAGGAAATCGCCGAAGCCGGGCAGCAGGTCGGGCGCGGGCGGAGGCAGGCCGAGCGCATCGCGCACGCCATGGCCCTGGCGGCGGAGGTCCTGGCGGGTGGGGGTGGTGCTCATGCGGCGGATCCTCGGGCAGGGGAGGCAGCGGCGCGGCGAAAGCATGCCGTGCCCCGCCAGTCTGGCACATCCGCGCCGCCGGGTCTCCGCCTATCCGGCCGGCGAGCGGCCCGGGGGAGTTTGCCTCAGGTGGGGCGGCGCCGGGTAAAGATGCCGTCGCCCGCCGTGGCAAACACCAGGAAGACCAGGAAGCCACCGGCGGCACAGAGCGCAGGCACGATCAGGGCCGGATAGCCGATCAGCCAGATCGCGCTCGCCCATAGCGCCAGCAGGTTGACGACGAACAGCACGCGCTCGACCAGGTCGCCGCGGCGGGCGCTCCAGGCCAGCAGGGCGAGGACGGGCAGATAGGCAAGGGCGATGAACCCCATGGGGGAGGACCTCCGGGCGTCGGACATGCAAGCGGGCTCTGGGCGGGCTCTGGCAAGCGGGCTCTGGCCCGTCGGCCGTACACGTGGGGCGGAGGCCGCCGCCGCGGGAGTGGACGAACCGGCGCGGGACGTGTCGCCGCGCGTCGGCGGCCGCGATGGCGCCGCCCCGCGCGATACGGTGAGTCAGGTCACGACGAAGCCGGACTTCTCGCCCAGCAGCGTCGCGCGCAGCATGTGCCGCGGCTGGGTCTGGTCGAAGTCCGTGAGGGCCACGTGCATGGTGGTCCGGTTGTCCCAGCAGACCAGGTCGCCCGGCCGCCAGACATGGCGGTAGACATTCTCGGCGCGCGTGGCGTGGGCGCAGAGATAGTCGATCAGCGGCCGGCTTTCCGCGGCCGTCATGCCGTGGAAGTGGGAGGACCGCTCGCTGACATAGAGCGCGCGGCGGCCGCTGTCCGGATGGACGCGCACCGCCGGGTGGGCGATGGGCGGGTTCAGGCGGCGCACCTCCGCAGTCTGGGCCGGGTCGCGCTCGTTGATGCCGGCGGTAAGGCTGACATCGTAGACCACGTCCAGCTCGTCCAGGAAGGCGCGGAGCGGCGGCGACAGGCTCTCATAGGCCCGGACCATGTTGCAGAACATGGTGTCGCCGCCCACCGGCGGCCGCTCGACGCAGAACAGCATGGAGGCGGCGGCGGGATGGTCGGTGTAGGAATAGTCGGAATGCCAGTTGCGGCCGGTGTTGCGCGTCTCCGACGGCTTGCCGCCGATTGGCCGGTTGGTGATCTGCAACAGTTGCGGATAGTCCTCCAGCCGGTAGAAGGGCGTGGCGGCGTGGTCGTCGAGCGCGCCGAACGCCTGGGCGAAGCGCAGCATGCCCGCGGCCTCGAAGCGCTGGCCGCGGAAGACGATGACATGGTGCTCGTTCCAGACCGCGCGGATGGCGGCGACGCAATCGGCCGACGGTGCCTGGTTGATGTCCACGCCCTCGATCACGGCGCCGAGGGCATAGGCGATGGGCGTGACGGTCAGGCCGGCGGCGGTGTCGAGCGGGGCCATGGCGCGATTTCCTCCGAATAAGGCGGTTGGTCTTTGTCCGGGATGCTAGCGCGCGGCGCGGCGGCGGGCTAGCGTGGCGGTGCTGTGTTCCGTTACCGGGAGAACCCGTCATGGCCGCCACGGCCGCCATCGCCTTTGCCAAGCCTGCCTTCGATGTGGGCTTCGCCACCAACGACCTCGACGGTTTCCGCGCGCTCTGGGAGGGGCGGTTGGGCCTGGCCTACGACCATCTGGCCAAGCTGGGCGGCGGTTTTCACCAGCACCGCTGGCGCCAGGGCGACTCGATCCTGAAAGTGAACCACACGCGCACGCCGCTGGCGGCGGCGCCGGTCGGCGGCTATCGCGCGCTGCTGCTGGCGGGCGACGAGGACGCGGACCTGCAAACGCCGGACGGCACGCCCATCGTCGTGCGGCGCGTGCCGGGCGCGGACCTGACCCTGCGCGCGGTCACCGCCGACACCGACGCCTTTGCCCGGTTTTATGGCGAGCGGCTGGGGCTGAAGCCGGACGGGCCGCACGCCTTTCGCCTGGGCGAGAGCCGCATCGTTGCGGCGGAGGGGCCGGCACCGGCCCGGGCCGGCTGGCGCGAGCGGGGGCTGCGCTACATGACGGTGCAGATTTTCGACTGCGACGGCCTCACCGCGGCGCTGGAGCGCCAGGGCGTCGAGGTCGGGATGGCGCCCCGGACCATCGGCCAGGTGCGCTACAGCTTCGTGCGCGACCCTGACGGCAACTGGATCGAACTGTCCGAACGGGCGAGCCTGACCGGCAAGCCGGTGCGGGAGGGGTGAGTGGGAATGGCGGTGGTTTGAGCGCCCGCCGAAAGCCGCGGCCTCGACCCCCTCCCACGCTTCACCCCGAGTGGGGCCGCAGGCCCGTATCGAGGGGGTAGGGTGGCGTCCCTCGATACGGCGCGTTCGCGCCTACTCGGGATGAAGTGACTGGGGCAGCGGCGGCAGTTGTTCCGTGTCTTCTTCCTTACTTCGCCTCCCTTGCTTCACCCCGAGTAGGGCCGCAGGCCCGTATCGAGGGGATATTATGCTAAATAGCTTAATACCCTTGATAGGTGCCTTTCCGCTTTTCCTTGAAGGCGGCGATGGCTTCCTTGTGGTCGGGGCCGGCGCGCAGGATGGCGATGTGGCTGCTGACCAGATCGAACGCGGTGTCCATGTCGCTGCGCAGGCCCTGGGCCACCAGCCGCTTGATCAGCTTGATCGAGAGCGGCGGCTGGGCGGCGATGCGCCGGGCGAGTTTCACCGTCTCGGCCATCAGGTCGGCATCCGGCCAGACATGGTTGACGAGGCCGATGGCCTTGGCCTGCTCGGCGTCGACGAAGTCGGCGGTCCAGAGCAGTTCGAGCGCCTGCGCCTGGCCGACCAGTCGCGGCAGGAAATAGGCGCCGCCACCGCCGGGGGCGAGGCCGATCTTGCCATAGGTCTCGGCAAAGCGGGCGCTGGCGCCGGCGACGCGGATATCGCAGGCCAGCGCCAGGTCCATGCCGCCGCCCACCGCCGCGCCGTTGACCGCGCACAGGATCGGCTTCTCGAACCGGGCCACCCGTTTGGGGAAGGCCTGGATCTGGCGCCAGATCCGCTCCTTGGTCGCATGGGGGCGGTCTTCCTGGCCCTCTCCCATGCCGCCGATATCGCCACCGGAGCAGAAGGCGCGGCCGGCGCCGGTCAGGATCGCCACCTGCACGTCGTCACGGGCTTCGAAATCGTCCAGGGCATCGACCAGGCCGAACAGCATGTCGGCGGTGAAGGCGTTCAGCTTGTCCGGGCGGTTCAGGGTCAGCGTGCCGATGCCGTCGGCAACGTCTATCAACAGATGGTCGGCCATAGTATCCTCCTCGGGCGTGGTTGGCGGACAGCCTGCGACGCGCCGGCGGGCCGCGCAATAGCGCTGCGGGCCGCCTTGCGGGAGACGAGCGATGGGTGAGGCTGGAGTTGCGGGCCCTGGCCGGCAGGCGCTGTTGATCGACTGCGATCCGGGCCATGACGACGCCGTCGCCATTCTGGTCGGCCACCGGCATTTCGACCTGAAGGCGATCACCACCGTGCACGGCAATTCCGGGCTGGACAACACCACCCGCAACGCGCTGGCGGTGCTGGAACTGGCCGGCATCGACGGCGTGCCGGTGGCGAAAGGCGCGGCCTCGCCGCTGGTGGGGCCGGCGCACAACGCCGCGCATGTGCACGGCCAAAGCGGCCTGGACGGCCACGACCTGCCGGAACCGGCGCTGAAGCCCGTGCCGGACCACGCCATCGACGTCATTATCGAGACCGCGCGTGCCCACCAAGGCGAACTGGTGCTCGCCGTGATCGGGCCCGCCACCAACATCGCGCTCGCCTTGCGCCGCGAGCCGCGCCTTGCGGACTGGGTGCGGGAGGTAACGGTGATGGGCGGCTCGGGCGGCGGCGGCAACATGACGCCCGCCGCCGAGTTCAACGCCTATTGCGACCCGGAGGCGCTGGCCGCGGTGTTCGCCGCCGGCTGGCCGCTGCGCATGGTGGGCGTGGACGTGACCCGCACCGTCGGCATCGACGCCACTGACATCGAGATCCTGCGCGGCAGCGGCCGCCGCACCGCCGGCGTCATCGCCGACCTGCTGAGCTTCTATATGGACCGCCAGACCCACAGCACCGGCCTGACCCATGCGCCCATGCACGACGCCTGCGCCCTGATCCCGCTGCTGGACGCCGACGCCATGGTCTATCGCGAGACCCGGGTGGAGGTGGAACTGGCCGGGCGCTTCACCCGCGGCATGACCGTCTGCGATTTCCGCGGCAGCCGCATCGACCGGCCGAACGCGCGGGTCGCGGTGCAGCCGGCGCGCGAACGACTGGTTGGCGTTATGATGGATGCTGTCCTATCCTACCCGTAATGTGATCGCACCATCCCAAAGCCGAGGAACGCCCCGATGAAAGTCGTTGAAGCCATTTGCGAGATCATGAAGCGGGAGGGCGTCGAGAACCTGCTCGCCTATCCGGTGAACCATGTGATCGAGTACGCGGCCCGCGCCGACATCCGGCCGATCATCGTGCGCCAGGAGCGGGTCGGCCTGCACATGGCCGATGCGATCAGCCGGCTCTCCAGTGGCAAGACCATCGGCGCCTTCGCCATGCAGCACGGCCCCGGCACGGAAAACGCCTATGGCGGCATCGCCCAGGCCTATGGCGAGAGCGTGCCGATCCTGGTGCTGCCGGGCGGCTATGCCCGCCGCATCGCCCACATTCATCCGAATTACAGCGCGACCCAGTCCATGCGCGACATCGCCAAGTCGGTCGAGCCGATCATGGCGGCGGGCGAGCTCTGCAACATCATGCGCCGCGCCTTCACCCGGCTGAAAAACGGCCGCGGCGCGCCGGTGATCGTCGAGATCCCGACCGACACCATGTTCGAGGAGATCGAGGGCGAGCTGGACTACACCCCGGTGCTGCGCACCCGCTCCGGCCCCGACCCGGTGGATGTGGCCCGCGCGGCCGAGGCGCTGATGGGGGCTGCGCGGCCGGTGCTCTATGTCGGCCAGGGCGTGCACTATGCCGAAGCCTGGGACGAGGTCAAGGCGCTGGCGGAGCATCTGGCGCTGCCGGTCTGCACCAGCCTGCAAGGCAAGAGCGCGTTTCCGGAGGATCATCCGCTGGCGCTCGGCTCCGGCGGCCGGGCGATCCCGAAGGCGCTGCACCATTTCCTGCAGAATGCCGACCTGATTTTCGGCATCGGCTGCTCGTTCACCGAGACCAGCTTCGGCGTGAAAATGCCCAAGGGCAAACGCTACATCCATGCCACGCTCGACCACATGGACCTGAACAAGGACATCGCCTGCGAGATCGGCCTGGTGGGCGATGCCAAATTGACCTTGCAAGCCCTGCTGGAGGCGGTGAAGGCCAAGGCGCCGGCGGCGCGCGACCCGAAGGACGTGGCCGCCGAGATCAAGGGCGTGGAGGAAGGCTGGCTCGCCGAATGGCTGCCGAAGCTGACCTCGAACGAGACGCCGTTGAACCCCTACCGCGTGCTCTGGGATTTGCAGCAGACGGTGGAGAAGGACAACACCATCATCACCCACGACGCCGGCAGCCCGCGCGACCAGCTCTCGCCCTTCTGGAAGAGCACCAAGCCCTTGACCTATATCGGCTGGGGCAAGACCACCCAGCTCGGCTATGGTCTGGGTCTGGCCATGGGCGCCAAGCTCTACCGGCCGGATGCGCTCTGCATCAATGTCTGGGGCGATGCCGCCATCGGCTTTACCGGCATGGACTTCGAGACCGCGGTGCGCGAGCGCATTCCGATCCTCTCCATTCTGCTGAACAATTTCTCCATGGCGATCGAACTGCACATCATGCAGCAGTCGACCGAGAAATACCGCTCGACCGACATTTCCGGCGACTATGCGGCGATGGCCCGCGCCTTCGGCGGCTATGGCGAGCGGGTGACTTCGCCGGACGAGATCATCCCCGCGATCAAGCGCGGCATCGAGCAGACCAAGAACGGCGTGCCGGTGCTGCTGGAATTCATCACCAGTAAGGAAGTGAGCATCAGTGCGTTCTAGGCGGAAGTCCGGCCCGGCATGACGGGGCTGATGCTGATCCTGGCCGGCCTGAACGGCTTGGCCATGGTGGCGATGGGCGCCATCGGTGCCCATGCGCTGCCATCCGGAGCCGCGGCGGCGGCAGCCGTGCCGTTCCAGAGCGGCTGGCAGATCCACGGGCTGCACGCAGCCCTGCTGGCGGCGCTCGCGCTCCACGCCCCGGAGAGCCGGTGGCTCAGGGCGGCGTTCTGGCTGGGCCTGCTCGGGACGCTGCTGTTCAGCGGCTCGATCTATGGTCTGGCGTTGGGCTGGTGGAGCGGCGGCCGTTTCGTGACGCCGATGGGTGGCAGCGTGCTGATGCTGGCTTGGCTGGCGCTGGCGGGTGCGGGCCTCGGCCGTTTGCGGGCGCGCGCACCCTAGCCGCACGGGCCAAGGCGCCGGCGGGAGACAGACGCGAAGGAGGAGGTGCCGGCAATGCGGTTTACCATGCAGCCCATGGTGCAGGCGCACCGTTACATGGTGTCGGCCGGCCATTATCTGGCGACCGAGGCCGGCATCCGCATGCTGGAGGCCGGCGGCAATGCCATCGATGCCGGCGTGGCGGCCGGGATGGCGCTGGGCGTGGTGCATTCCGACCAGGTGCAGTTTTCCGGCGTCGCGCCGATCCTGATCTATCTGGCCGAGCGCGACGAGGTGGTCTCCATCGCCGGCCTCGGCCCGTGGCCCAGGGCGACCCGGCCGGACGTGTTCGTGCACCAGCATGGCGGCCATATCCCGTTGGGGCTACTGCGCACGGTGGTGCCGGCCGCGCCCGATGCCTGGATCACCGCGCTGGCGCGCTATGGCACGATGCGGTTTGCCGAGGTGGCGGCCCCGGCCATCAAATACGCCCGCGAAGGCTTCGCCGTGCATCCGGTCATGGCGCATTTCATCGGCGTCTACCGCGACCAGTACCGCCTGTTCCCGGAGAACGCCGCCATCTGGCTGCGCGATGGTGAGCCGCCGCAGGTCGGTGACTTGCACGTGCAGGCGGACCTGGCCCGGACGCTGCAATACATGGCCGACGAGGAAACCGCCGCCCGCGCCCGCGGCGGCCGCGTCGCCGGGCTGGAGGCGGCGCGGGCGGCCTTCTACACCGGCGATATCGGCCGGGCGATTGCCCGATACCATGCGGACAACGAGGGCTGGCTGACCGCGGCGGACCTGGCGGATTACCGCTCGCCGGTGGAAAAGCCGCTGTCGGTCGAATTCCGCGGCCATCGGGTCTATTCCTGCGGCCCCTGGTGCCAGGGGCCGGTGCTGTTGCAGATGCTGCGCCTCGTCGACGGCATCGACCTGACGGCGCTGGGCCACAACTCCGCCGACTACATCCACACGCTGGCGGAGGCGATGAAGCTGGCCTTTGCCGACCGGGAGAAATTCTACGGCGATCCGGACCATGTGGACGTGCCGATGGAGCGGTTGCTGTCTGCGGCCTATGCGGCGGAGCGGCGCCGGCAGATCGACCCGGCCCGCGCCTGGCCGGAGATGGCGCCGCCGGGCGACATCCCCGGCTTTGGCGGCGAGCCGTTCGTGCCGATGCCGGCGGCGGGTGCGAGCCTGCTGCACCCGGACACCAGCTATTGCTGCGCCGTCGATGCGGCGGGCAATGTCTGGTCGGCGACGCCGTCCGACGTCTCGTTCGAGAGCCCGGTGATTCCGGGCCTGGGCCTGGTGCCCTCGGCGCGCGGCGCCCAGTCGTTTGCGAAGGAGGGCCATGCCTCCGCGCCGGCGCCGGGCAAACGGCCGCGGCTGACGCCGAACCCGGCCATGGTGGTGACGCCCGGCCGGCTCGCCATGCCGTTCGGCGCGCCCGGCGGCGATACCCAGCCGCAGGGCATGTTGCAGGTGCTGCTCAATCATCTGGTCTGGGGCATGCCGATCCAGGAGGCGATCGAGGCGCCGCGGGCGATCACCCACGCCTATCCGATGACGTTCGAGCCGCACAAATACTTTCCCGGCCGCCTGTCGCTGGAAGGGCGGATCGCGACAACAGTGCGCGATGACCTGGCGGGCCGGGGTCACCAAATCGAGGTACTCGACGACCTTTCGGTCGGTACCGCCGGCGTGTGCGCGATCAGTGCCGACCGAAGGACCGGCCTGCTTTCGGGCGGAGCGGACCCGCGCCGCGCTGCCCGCGCCATGGGATTTTGACGCCGACCATGACCATTGTTCGCGCTTGGCTCGCTGCCTGGGCCGTGCTGGCGCTGCTGCTATTGACCGCTGCGGCGGCCGGAGCGCAGCCGGCGTCGGTGCAGTCGATGAACCCGCTGGCGTCGACGGCGACTCCGGCCCCGCCCAGCGAGGCGGCGACGATCGACGCATTGATCCGGGCGCTGGAAGACCCGGCGGCACGGCAACGTCTGGTGGACGCGCTGCGGCAGCGGACCCAACCGCCGGCGCAGGCCGCGCAACCTTCCCAGCCGCCCGCGGCCGGCGTGGGTGCCGGCGCCGCGCCGCTAAACCCGGCCGCCGCAGCGGGATCGCAACCGACCCCGGCGCCCGCCGTGGTCGCTCCCTGGCGGCGACGACCGCCGCGCCGGGTGAGCCTTCCACGCGGCAGCGACTGCCCTGCAGGCAGCGACGACCGCTTTGCCGGCAGCGACCGCCCCGCCGGCGGCGGTCGCTCCGCCGGCGCGCCCCATCGTGACCCGGGTCCTGGACACGGTTCGGGGGATGGTGAGCGATCTGGCGGATTTTGCCGCCAACGCGGTCGACATCCAGCGGTTGTGGGGATGGGCCGAGATCCAGGCGAATTCGAACGAAAGCGCCGAGTTCTGGCAGAGCTTCCTGGCGGCCCTGCTGGTCGTGCTGCTGGTCGGCGCGGCCGGGTATTGGGCCATGCGCGTCGGGTTGCGGAAATTTGACCGCCGGCTGCGCAGCCGCATCCGGGCCCGGGAAGGCCACCATCTGCTGTGGCTCGGAATTCGTCTGGCCTTGCTGGAACTGGCGCCGATCGCGGCCTTCGCCGCATTGGGGTTCGGCCTGGCCAAGTCCCTGTATTTTCCGCTGCGCACCGAACTGGTGGCGGAAGCGGTCCTGACGCTGGTGTGTTCGGCGCTGTTGGTGATGGCGGTGGGCCGCATCGTGCTGCGTCCGAGCCTGCCGAGCCTGCGGGGCTTCCCGATGGATCAGGAGGTGGCGCGCGACCTCTACCGCGCGCTTCGCCGGCTGACGCTGTGGGCTTTGCTGGGGCATGCCCTGTTCAGCAATATCGGCGATCTGCGGGTACCCCATGGCGTGTTCGAGGGATTGGAGCGCCTCTGGGGCCTGGTGATCATGGTCATGGTGGTGACGCCGGTTCTGCGCTATCGCAGCGATATCGGCGAATTCATCCGCGGCAGTGGCGGGCGGTTTTCGCTGCTGCGCCGGTTTCTGGCCCAGATCTGGCTGCCGGTCGTGCTGTTGTATGCCGTCAGCGCCTATCTGGTCTGGGCGTTGCAGGTGTATCAGGGATCGGAATTGCTGGTCCGCGGCGGCCTGCTGAGCGTGGTCATTTTGCTGGCGGTCCAGCCGCTGGACCTGCTGCTGCGCCAGTGGCTGGAGTCGCTCGAAGCGGCCGAGGTGTCCGGCCCGACCGCCATCCTTCAGGCCCGCCTGTTGCGCTATGCCGCCGTGCTGCGAGCGCTGCTCTCGCTGTTGCTGTTCGTCGCGGTGGTGCTGGCGATCGGCTATGCCTGGGGGCTGGATCTGGCCGGATGGGTGGGCGACCACCTGTCGAGCCGGTTCGGCTCGGTTGCCGGAGACATTCTGTTCGTCGGCGTGATCTGCGTCGGCGCGTGGGAGGTGTTCGATCTCTGGTATCTCACCTATCTGGGCTCGGTCGACGAGAGCGGTGCGCGGGTGCAGCGCAGCGCCCGGTCGCGCACCCTGCTGCCGCTGTTGCGGACCCTGGTCCTGGTGGGGCTCGCCATCGGCTTCCTGGCCGCGACGCTCAGCAGCCTGGGGCTGGACGTGGCGCCGTTGCTGGCCACCGCCGGCGTGGTCGGCATCGCCGTCGGCTTCGGCGCCCAGAAGCTGGTGCAGGATGTGATCACCGGCCTGTTCATGCTGTTCCAGAACACCATCACGGTCGGCGATATCGTAACGCTCGCCAACTTTACCGGCACGGTCGAGCGCATCACGGTGCGCACGCTGGAACTCCGCGATCTGGAGGGCTCGCTGCACACCATCCCGTTCAGCGCCGTGACCACGGTGACCAACATGACCCGGGATTTCGGCCAGGCGATGATGGATATCGGCGTCGCCTACAAGGAGGACACCGACACGGTGATCGAGGTGCTGCGCCAGGTGGGAGCGGAGTTCGAAACCGACCCGGTCTTTGGCGCCGACCTGCTGGGCGCGCTGGAAGTGCTGGGCCTGAATGACCTGGGCCCCAGTTCCGTGGTGATCCGCTGCCGGTTCCGCACCCGGCCCTTGCGGCAATGGGGCGTGCGCCGGGCGTTTCTGGCGCGGGTCAAGCACCGGTTCGACGAACTGGGGATCGAGATTCCCTTCCCGCAACGCACGCTGCACTGGGCGGCGGACGCAAAGGCCCCAACGGCCCCGACGGCCAAAGCGCTCAAAGAGGCGGTGCAGCCGGAGGCCAAGGCATGAGGCGGCCAACCCCCACCGGCAAGCGCTGGCAGAACGATGCCCTGCGCCGGCGGCTCAGTCTCGCCGCCGGGGAAGCGCAGTCGCACCGCGCCGATGCGGCGGTGCAACGGGTTCTGGCCCTGCTCTCGGACGAGAATCTGGCGAGCGAGGCGGCCCATGCCCCTTCGCCGGAAGGGTTCGAACTGGAGTGTGGCGTGCTGGAGCAGGTTTGGGAGGATCCGCGCGTCTACAATCGGCGTGGGCAACTGGAACGCCAAGGGGTGACGGTGGAACAGGTGGAAGTGGAGACCACCGTCGCCGGTAAGACGTTCCGGCGGACGCGGCTGCGGGTGGGGTTCTGACCTTTCGGTTTCGCCCATGGCCTCTATAGTGCTGCCGTTACATTGGAACGGGAATAAAATGGCACGCGGATTTCGCAAACAGCGCCGGCGGGAGGTGGCCCGGCGCCGGCTGGGTGTGTTGAAATGGCTGGTGTTGATCGGCGGCCTGGCGGGCCTCGGCTGGATGGCCTATGCGGCCGGCTCGGAACTGGCCCGGCACGACATTCGCCGGTTGCAGGAGCAGCTTGTCGCGCTGGAGGACGAGCGGGCGAGGCAGACGGACGCGGCGGCGTCGCTGCGCAGCGAGCGCGACGACGCCCTGCAACGTCTGGAGGATTTGCAGCGCCGGTACGACCACGACCTGCCGACCGGCGAGGCCAAGGACCTGTTCGCCCTGGTGCGCCGGCAATTGGAGGCCGGCGTCGCCATCGACCGGCTGCGCTTTCTGATCGCGACCGCCGGCGAGGCGGTGCGCTGCGACGGCAACCCGGACGAGAAGCGGTTCGTCGTGCAGACGGGCCTGACCCGCAGTCAGAACGACTGGGTCGCCTTCGCGGGCCAGACCATTATCGTGCGGGCATCGGGCGAGGCGGTGCTGACCGAGGACGGGCTGAAACAGGCCTGGTTCGACGAGACCAAGCCCGTGACCGTCCGCTTCGAGAAGATCGACGGCGGCGAGAGCGAGGCCAAGGGCGTCCTGCCGCTCAGCCATTCGGTGATCCGCGGCGGCCACGAATACCGGTTCATCCTGACCAAGGCCTCGGTGCGCGGCTATCTGCTGGTCACCATGGAACGCTGCCGCCTGCCGACCGGGCAGTGACGCCCGGCCCGCGATCATCGCGGGCAAGGAGTATCGGTCCGGCGCATCGGCCAGGAGCATCGGCCCGGCGGTCAGGCCCGGCTGGCGCAGTCGATGCAGAGCGGGGCTTGCGGCACGGCTTCGAGGCGGGCGGGGGCAATTGCCTTGCCGCAACTGGTGCAGGTGCCGAACGTGCCCTCGTCGATGCGGGCCAGCGCGGCGCGGATCGCCGCGATTTCCGCGAGCGCCGCTTCCTCCAGGTCTTCCAGCACCTCGTCGTCCTCGCGCTCGATCGCCTGTTCGTCGAAGGCGGGGCTGACGGGCGCGCGCAACTCGTCCTCGATATGCTCGGCCCGGTGGGTCAATTCGTTCAGCCGGGCTTCCAATCGGGCCCGTATGGCGCTGGTGTCCGGCATTCGGCATCTCCTTCTGACGCTAGACCGTTGAACAGTCGGGGTTTCTGGTGCGTTTCGCCTTGACCGAAATCAACCGCCCGCCTCAGGCGTTGCGGCCGAGCCAGGCCGGGCGGTTGGTGCGCTCGAACGCATCGATCTTTGCCATGCTTTCCAGGGTGAAGTCGATATCGTCCAGGCCGCGCAGCAGGCAGTATTTGCGGAAATCGTCGAGCTCGAACCGATGCGCGACGCCGTCCGGGCCGGTGACGGTCTGGGCCTCGACGTCGATGGCGATTTCCGCGCCCGGCGCATCGTGCAGGTCCTGGCGCAGCGCGGTGCAGACCGCGGTCGGCAGCCGGATCGGCAGAAAGCCGTTCTTGAAGCTGTTGTTGAAAAAGATGTCGCCGAAGGACGGCGCGATCACGGCGCGGAAACCCCAGTCCTGCAAGGCATAGACCGCGCTTTCCCGCGACGAGCCGCAGCCGAAATTGCGGTCGGCCACCAGGATCCGGCCGCGCGACTTGTAGGGTTCGTTGCTCAGCACGAAGTCCGGGTTCTCGGTCCCGTCGGGGCGAAGGCGCAGGTCGTGGAACAGATAGGTGCGGTATTTCTCGTCGCGCGGGTATTTCAGGAAGCGCGCCGGAATGACCTGGTCGGTGTCGACATTGGCCTGGTCCAGCGGCACGCCGACGGCGGTCAATTGGGTGAAGGGCGTTTGCGGCATGGCGGCGGGCCTCCTCTCAGGCGAAGTCGCGCGGGTCGGCGAAGCGGCCGGTGACGGCGGCAGCCGCGGCGGCGGCCGGCGAGACCAGATGGGTGCGCACGCCCTGGCCCTGGCGGCCGCGGAAATTGCGGTTGCTGGTGGACGCCACCCGCTCGCCGCGCTCGGCCAGGTCGCCGTTCATGCCGGCGCACATGGAGCAACCGCTTTCGCGCCACTCGAATCCGGCCTCGCGGAAGACGCGGTCGAGCCCTTCGGCCTCCGCCTGGCGCTTCACCCGGAACGAGCCGGGCGAGACCAGCGCCTGTTTCACCTGCACCCGCCTGCCTTTCACCACCGCGGCGGCGGCGCGCAGGTCCTCGATACGGCTGTTGGTGCAGGAGCCGAGGAAGACCTTGTCCACGGCGACGTCCCGGAAACGCTGGCCGGGGGCGAGGCCGATATAGGCGAGGGCGTCCCGCCATTCCTCGGCCTTGTCGGCGCTGGGCGCATCGGCGGGGTCGGGCACGGCGCCGGCAATGGCCGCGGCCTGCTCCGGGCTGGTGCCCCAGGTGAGCATGGGTTGGATCGCGGCGCCGTCGAGACGCACTTCGGTATCGAACGCGGCCCCCGGATCGGAGGGCAGCGTCCGCCAGAAGGCCAGCGCGGCCTCCCAGTCCTCGCCTTGGGGCGCATAGGGACGGCCCTGGATATAGGCGAAGGTCTTCTCGTCCGGTGCGACCATGCCGGCGCGGCCGCCGGCCTCGATGGTCATGTTGCAGACGGTCATGCGCTCTTCCATCGACAGGTCGCGGATCAGCGAACCGGCGAACTCCACCGCATGGCCGGTGGCGCCGGCGGCGGAGATTTCGGCGATGATCGCCAGGATCACGTCCTTGCCGGTGACGCCAGCGGGCCGGGCGCCGTCGACGGTGATGCGCATGGCCCTGGGCTTGATCTGCCAGAGGGTCTGCGTTGCCAGCACGTGCGTCACCTCGCTGGCACCGATGCCGAAGGCATAGGCGCCGAGCGCGCCGTGGGTGGCGGTGTGGCTGTCGCCGCAGACGATCAGCAGGCCCGGCAGGGTCAACCCCTGCTCCGGCCCGACGACATGGACGATGCCCTGGGCGTCGCTGTCTATGCCGAAATGGGTGACGCCATGCCGGGCCGTGTTCTCCGCCAGGCGGGTGACGAGGCTGCGGGCCACGGCGTCCTGGGCATCGGCCAGGTCGCGGCTGACGGTGGGGATGTAGTGGTCGGCGACGGCGAAGGTCTGGCCGGGCCGGCGCACCGGCATGTGGCGCTGGTCCAGGTATTCGAAGCCGTGGAACGAGCCCTCGTGCAGCAGGTGGCGGTCGACATAGAGCAGGGTCTGCCCGTCCGGCCGCGCCTCGATGACATGGGCATCCCAGATCTTTTCGAACAGGGTTTGCGGCATGGGGGACGGCCCTCCTCGGTGGCGGTGTCGGCCTTGACGGCGTTGTCGGCCATGGTGGCGTTGTTAGGCAGTGTAGCGGTGCGCGTCCGTTGCCGCCAAGGGGCCGTAGATCGGGGGCGGCCGTGCGCGAAACCCTCCGGCATGTGAAACCGCTGCCGATCTTCGTCGGCAAGCCTGTCGGCCTCGCGCCGCCGGGTTGGCGGCGCTGGCGCTGGTCTGCGGCGTGATCGTGGTGTTCAGCGTGCCCGCCGAGGGCGGCTAGGGCGCCCCGGGCCTGTGCGGTCAGTAGGTGGCGTAGGCCGTGCGGCCGCCGGCGCGGTCGAACAGAACCACGGTGTAGGGATCGCTGGCGCCGCCCTGCTCCATGCCGGGCGAGCCGGCGGGCATGCCCGGCACCGCCAGCCCGGCGGCCTTGGGGCGTTCGCTGAGCAGGCGCTGCACGTCCGCCGCCGGCACATGGCCTTCGATCACATAGCCGTCGACCACCGCCGTGTGGCAGGCCTCCAGGTCCGGGGCGACGCCGAAATGGGTCTTGGCCGGGGACAGGTCCTCCATTGGAGTGACCTGCACCGCGAACCCGGCGGCGCGCATGTGATCCACCCATTTGGTGCAGCAACCGCACCAGGGCGACTTGAACACATGCATCTCGGCGCCCGCGGCCGCCGCGGCGTGCGGCGCGCCCAGGGCCATCAGGGCGAGGGCGGCGGTGGCGGCGAGGTTCGCGAACGTCCGGCGGGAGAACGCAGTGCGGTGCATGAGAGGGGTCCTTCGGCTTCGGTTTCGGCGGGTCGATGGTAACGGGCGTCACAGGGTGGCGAAAGCGTTATCGGCAGACGCGGCTTTTCGGTCGAATTGCGGTTGACGATTGGCTAGTGCCCGACAATCTCTGATGAAATTCCCAGCGCAGGACCGCGTGCCATGTTCGACCGACCGCCGCAGCATCCCGTCTCAACCGGTGTGGCGGAGGCTGGCGGCGAGAGCCGGCCCGCGGGCATGGGCGATCCGCCGGCGGACGGGCGCGGGCTCGGCGGCAAGCGCCTGGCCGAGGCGCCGGACTGGTATTATCTGCTGCGGGAATTCCACGAATTCTACCGCGAGGCGTCGGCCGGCGGCAGCGAGCCGATCCGGGCGCATCAGCGGGCGGTGCGGACGGCGGTGCGTCAGGTTCTGCGCGACAACCCGCCCTTCGCCGATCTGGAGCCGGGCGGCCGGGCGGTGACCGCGCATCTGCGCCGGGCGCTCGACAACGGCCGGGCGGAGCGGCACGCGGCCCTGATCCGCGCCATCGCCGCCGTCCGCGACGGGCTGAGCTGGCAGATCGGCTATGAACGGCCGCCGAAAGGGCTGGAGCGCAAATTCGCCTATGCGGAATTCGCCGGCCCCAGCGGCCCGGTGCTGACCAGCCGCGTGATCCTGGGGGTGGTGCTGTTCGCGCCCGGCTGCACCTATCCCGCCCACGCCCACACGGGCATCACCGAGAGCTATATCTGCCTGTCGGGGGCGGTGTCGGAGAACCATCAGGGCGTGTTCGGGCCGGGCTCGCTGATCTTTAACCCGCCGGGCCAGATGCACCGCATCACCGTCTCCGACTGGGAGCCGGCGCTGCTGGCCTATGCCTGGGCCGGCAAGCCGGAGGATCTGGCGGCCTACAAGCTGGTGTTCAGCCGGCCTGGCGCGAAGGGCAAGGCCAAGACGTGACGCGGCCCGCCGCCCGAAACCTTCGGCCCGCGGAGCCATGGACATCGGAGCCGCTGTTTCCCGGCCGAGCCGGAGGCGAGTGCCGGGACCGGTGGCGTTCATCGAACACGGGACCGGTGGTGTTCGCTCTGCCCGCGAGCGGCCCCGGATGGCGGCTCCGCCACCTCCGGGGAACAGAGGTTAGTGCGGAGTCTTTTCCAGCTGGCTCACCACCCCATCTTCCCTGTCCCCGCGGAAGCGGGGACCCACGCCTGAGAGACCAATACACAGTCCGTGTCCTGTGAGAAGCTCTCAGGCATGGGCTCCCGCTTTCGCGGGAGATGGGGCAGCCAGTACCGAAAACGCTCTATTGCCGGCCTGTCGCGGCGGCGTCGACCTGCGCCATGACCCGGCGCATCAGGTCCGGGTCGCTCCACGCGTCGTGGCGGCCTTGGGCATAGGCGCAGGCGTTTTCAAAGTAGATCAGGGCGTTGCGATGGCACTGGCGGAAATTGTCCCGGCGGACCACCACCTTTCCCGGCAGGCCCATGACCACCGAATTGTCCGGGATCACCGTGCCTTCGGTCAGGAAGGCGCCGCCGGCGATGACGCAGTTGCGGCCGACCCTCACGCCGTCCATCAACACGGCGCCGATGCCGACCAGCGTGTTGTCGCCGATCTCGGCGCCGTGGACGACGACCCGGTGGGTGATGGAGCAATGGTCGCCGATCACCGTCGGCCCCTCGCTGCCCACATGGATCATGGCGTGGTCCTGCACGTTGCAGAACCGGCCGATGCGCACGCCGTGCATCTCGGCCCGCACCACCGCATAGGGCCAGAAGCTGCTGCCCTCGCCGGCGCGGACGTCGCCGAACAGGCGCACGGTCGGGTCGACATAGGCGGGCCGGTCCAGGCGGACCGAAGCGGCGAAGGGCGGGGCGCCATGGCTCATGGGCAGCAGGCTCCGTTGCGGGCGACGACGCGGCCCCGGCGCAGCACCAGCGAACAGGGCGGGCGCGCGACCACGGCCTCGGCGAGGCTGCCGGCGGGCAGCGCGATCAGGTTCGCGTCCAGCCCCGGCTCCGGGCCGAATGGGGCCAGGCCGAGAGCGGCGCCACCGGCGGCGGAGCACACCGCGAACGCCAGCTCCAGGTCCGGGTCGGTGCGGTAGCCCTGCTGCCAGGCGACCAGCATGGCCCGCTCCAGCATGTTGCCGTTGCCGAACGGACCCCAGCGGTCGCGGATATTGTCGGAGCCGGCGAAGACCCGGACGCCGGCCTCGCGCAGGCGCTTGACCGGCGGCATCGGCACGGCGCCGGGGGCGTGGGTGACGATGGAAACGCCGGCGGCGGCCATGCGCGCGGCGAGCGGGTCGAAATCCGCCGCCGTCATCTCGCCCAGGCAGAAGGCGTGGCTGACCGTGACCCGGCCTGGCTCGCCCCAGTCTTCGGCGCGGTCGACGATGGCCGCCAGTTCGCGCTGTCCCTGCGGTCCCAGGTCGTGCAGGTGGATGTCGACGCCCTTGCCGTGCTTTTGGGCCAGGGCGAAGACGGTGTTCAGATGGCCGGCAAGGCTGCCGTCATAGCCTTCCGGGTCGATGCCGCCGATCAGGTCCGCGCCGTCCGCCAGCGCCCGGTCCAGCAGGTCGGCGACACCGGGAGAGCGGACCACGCCGCTTTGCGGAAAGGCGACGATCTGGAGGTGGACGCGGTCGGCATAGCGTTCGCGCAGGCGCAGCAGCGCGTGCAGGCCGTCGAGCCCGGCCTCCGGGTCGATGTCCACATGGCTGCGCACGGCGGTGGTGCCGTGGCCGATCATGGTGCGCAGCAGCGCCTCGGCCCGTTGTTCCACCGGCGGCAGGTGGGCGCGGTCGTGCTTTTCGCCCTCGATGCGGCTGGTGCGGTCGGGGCCGGCGCTGTGCGGCCGCCAGGGCAGGCCCCAGAGCGTCTTGTCCAGATGGGCGTGGCCGTCGACGAGCGCCGGCAACAGCAACTGGCCGGCCAGGTCGAGGCGCTTCGGCGGCGGTGCGTCCGCTGTCTGGTGCAGCAGGCCCGGCGGCGCGATGGCCGCGACCGTGCCGTTCCGCACCCGCAGGTCCACCAGCTGGCGGTCCGCCAGCTGGGCATTGGCAAGCACGAGGTCCGGCGCGGGCATGGTGCGGCCCCGCCGGCTCAGACGAAGGCGCCCGGCGGCGCCGTCACGATGGATTTCAGCGCCGGCACGGGCTCGCGCAGCCTGGCGAAGTCCGGCACCGGCCGGGCGGTTTCCGGGTTGGCGGCCATGGCCTGCTCCAGCGCGTGCGCGGCGGCGAGAAGCTCCGTGTCGCGGCCATAGCGGCCGACCACCTGGAAGCCGAACGGCATGCCGTTCTGGTCGGTGCCGCAGGGCAGGACGATGGACGGATGCGCACTCATGGTGACGCCATAGGCGGTGCCCATCCAGGTGTAGTATTTGTCGAATGTCTGGCCGTTCATCTCCATCGGCGCCAGGGTCTCCCACGGGAAGGGCGACATGGGGGTGATGAGGGTGATGAACAGGTCATAGGTTTCCAGGAAACGCGCATAGCGGCGATAGTGCGCCGTGTGCTCCGCATGCGCCCAGGCGACATCGGCGAGCGAATAGGTGGTGGCCAGCTCGTAATTGGCGCGGGTGTTCGGGCCGAGCAGGGCCGGGTCCCGGTCGTAGATCGCCTTGTAGCGCTGGGCGTAGGACAGGGCGCGGATGATGTCGAAGGCGCGGTCGAGGCCCCCCGGCTCCGGATGGGCCGCGTCGCAGGCACGGAAAAAGCCCCGGATCGCCTGGATCTTGCGCTCGAACACCGGGCGGTAGGCGGTTTCCACCGGCGCGAAGCCCTGGTCGGCGCTGAAGGCGACCCGCAGCGAGCCGAGATCGACCCGGTCCGGGTAGAGCACCTCCTCCGGGAACAGGTCGCGCGACAGCGGGTCGGCGCCGGTCTCGCCGACCTGGGCGGCCAGCAGCAGGGCGGCGTCGGCGACGGTCCGGCCCATGGCGCCCTGCACCGACAGCGGCGACCAGCCGAAGGCCGACTTGTCGTTCGGCACGGTGCCGGGGGTGTTGCGGAAGCCGACGACGCCGCACCAGGCCGCCGGGTTGCGCAGCGAGCCGCCGGTGTCGGAGCCCGTGGCGATCGGCATCATGTTGCAGGCGAGCGCCGCCGCCGAGCCGCCGGACGAGCCGCCGGCGGTCTTCATCGGGTCGAACGGGTTGCCGGTCGCGCCCCAGACCGGGTTGCGGGTGTTGGAGCCGGAGCCGAATTCCGGCGTGTTGGTCTTGCAGAACAGGTTGGCGCCGGCGCCCCGCACCTGGCCCACCATGAACTCGTCGGCGGCGGGGATGTCGTCCTTGTGCAAGGGCGAGCCGGACGTGGTGAGCAGGCCGGCGGTGGCGTTCAGGTCCTTGACGCCGCAGGGCAGGCCGTGCAGCAGGCCCAGTTCCTCGCCGGCCATGACCGCGGCCTCGTCCCGCTTCGCCTGGGCGCGGGCGCTCTCGAAGTCGGTGGCGCAGATGCAGTTGACCGCCGGGTTGAAGGCCTCGATCTGGGCGATATAGGCGTCCAGAACCTCCACCGGCGAGACCTGTTTGCTGCCGATCATGCGGCGCAATTCGACGGCGGACGTGCGGACGAGATCGGAGGGCGCCATGGTGCAATCCTTCGGTGGCTGGCTATAAGGAGCCGGTGCAATGCAGCGCGTCCGGCGCCCGGCGTCAATGTCCGATCTCAGTCCGCGAGAACGAGGTGTTTTCCATGATCGATTCCCAGGTCGTTGCGGCCGCGACCGCGGCGGTGCGCGAGGCCGGCGCGCTGGCTCTGACGGAACGGGCCCAAGGGCTCGCGGTGGAGGCCAAGGCGCGGCAGGACTTCGTCACCCAGGCCGACCGGGCGGTGGAGCGGCTGCTGCGCGAGCGGCTGCCGGCGCTGCTGCCCGGCTCCGAGGTGCTGGGCGAGGAAGAGGGTGGCGCGGTCGCGGCCGACCGGCTCTGGGTGGTCGACCCGATCGACGGCACCACCAACTATATCCGCGGCCTGCCGCACTGGTGCGTGTCGGTCGCGCTGCTGGAGCGGGGCGCGTTGCGGCTGGGCCTGGTCTATGCGCCGGAATTGGACTGGCTCTACCGCGCCGAGGCTGGAAAGGGGGCCATGCGCAACGGCGAGCCGCTGCGGCGCGTGCCGGTGGCGGCGGACGAGGCGCTGCTCGACCTCGGCCAGTCGCGGCGGCAGACGCCGGCGGCGTTCGGCGCGCTGATCGCCGGCCTGCGCGAGCAGGGGCTGCAATACCGGGTCATCGGCTCGGCAGCGCTGGGGCTCGCCATGGCGGCGAGCGGCGAGGTGGACGGCTTCTGCGAGGGCCATCTCTGGCCCTGGGACGTGCTGGCCGGCCTGCTGATCGCGCACGAGGCCGGCTGTTATGTCAGCGAGTATCTGGAGGGTGACGCCATGCGCTATGGCAATGCGGTGCTGGCGGCCGCGCCGGGCATCGAGGAGGCGGTGTTGCGGGCGGCGGACGGCGCGCTGGCGGACTCGCTGCCGCGGTGGCTGCCGCCCGCCTGACCTTGGTGCGCATTCCCGGCTTTGCCTGGCGCGAGGCCGAGGCTAGACTGGCGCGCATGAGCAGCGACGACACCCCCCGCCAGCCCCTTTCGCCCGACCGGTCGCGACCGGTGGAGCGGAGCGTGGCCGACCTGGGCGGCCTGCCCGATGCCGGGCCGGTCGTCCGCGAAGAGTACGAAGCGACCCTGAAGGACAAGCGCATCGATGCCATGAGCATGCTGTTGCGCCGGGTCGACGACCGCCTGACCTCCGACACCTCGCGCCGGGCGCAGGAGGAGCTGGAGGAGCCGGTCTACGACACGATCCACTATTACGACCGCTGGCTGCTGGCCATGCGCACCAACCTGCTTAATCTCGGCTATGTGACCGAGGACGAGATCGCGGCGAAGATCGCGGAGATCAAGGCGCGCCAGGGCAGTTGAAGGGGCGAGTCAACGCCTTGTCCCATCCCTCTCGGCGTCATTGCGAGCCCGCGCAGCGGGCGAAGCAATCCCGCCCGCCGCCGGCACAAGCCGAAGCCAAACCTGGATGGCTTCGTCGCCTTCGGCTTCTCGCAATGACGGCGAGGGGAGCCGGGTAGGTGGGGAAATCGCAAGGCGGCCCCGCCGCGGTCCCGATGCGCAAGCGGCGCTATCGTTTCGGGATCTGGCCGCGGGCCAGTTCGTCGGCGCGTTCGTTCTCGGCGTGGCCGGCATGGCCCTTGACCCACTCCCAGGCGATCCGGTGCGCCGCCGCCGCGCGGTCGAGCCGTTCCCACAGGTCCTGGTTCTTTACCGGCTTCTTGCCGGCGGTGCGCCAGCCATTCGCCTTCCAGCGCGGCAGCCACTGGGTGATGCCGTTCTTCACATAGGCGCTGTCGGTGACGAGGCGCACCGGGCTCGGCCGTTTCAGCGCCTCCAGCGCGGCGATCACCGCCATCAGTTCCATGCGGTTGTTGGTGGTCTCGGCCTCGCTGCCGGCCAGTTCCTTCTCGTGGCCGCCATAGCGCAGCAATGCGCCCCAGCCGCCCGGCCCCGGATTGCCGGAGCAGGCGCCGTCGGTGAAGATCTCGACCACCTTGCCTTCGCTCACGCTGCCGCCGCCCTCAGTCGAGGCCATAGGCACCCGGCCCGGCAATGCCGCGGTGGAAGCGCAGCCGCTGCCAGTATTCCAGCGGGTCCTTCGGCACCACCAGCGCGCCTTCGGGATGGTTCAGCCAGTCATAAAGGCGCGTCAGCAGGAAGCGCAGGCAGGCGCCCCGGGCCAAGAGCGGCAGCGCGTCGCGCTCCGCCGGCGCCAGCGGCCGCACGCTCTCATAGGCCGCCAGCAAGGCGCGGGTCTTGGTGATGTTCAGGCTGTTGTCGCGCTCGAAACACCAGGCGTTCAGGCAGATGGCGATGTCATAGGCGAAGGCGTCGTTGCAGGCGAAATAGAAGTCGATCAGGCCCGAGAGCTTGTCGCCGATGAAGAACACGTTGTCGGGGAACAGGTCCGCGTGGATCACGCCCTGCGGCAGGGTCTCCGGCCAGTGGGCGGCGAGGTCGGCGAATTCGGCCTCCAGGTCCTCGCCCAGGCCTTCCTTCACCTCGTGGGCGCGCGCAACCGTGGCGTCCAGCAGCCAGCGCCAGCCGGCAACGGACAGGTCGTTCGGGCGGCGGATGGAGAAATCGGCGCCGGCCAGATGGAAGCGCGCCAGCGCCCGGCCCAGTTCCGCGCAATGGACGACGCGGGGCCGTTGCGGCGACATGCCCTTCAGGAACGAGATCACCGCCGCCGGCCGGTCGTTCAGGCGGCCGAGCGCCCGGCCGCTCTGGGCGTGGATCGGCGTCGGGCAGGGCAGGCCGGCCTCCGCCAGGTGGTCCATCAGGCCGATGAAGAAGGGCAGGTCGGCCGGATCGACGCGCTTTTCATAGAGGGTGAGGATGAAGCGCCCGCGCTCGGTCTCCAGGAAGAAGTTCGAGTTCTCGACCCCTTCGGCAATGCCCTTGAACGCAATGACGTCGCCGAGGTCGTAGTCGGCGAGGAATTGCAGCAGGTCGTCTTGTTCGACAGGCGTGTAGACCGCCAAGGGGCACCGTGATGGGTTGGATCGGGCTGGAACTCCGCCAAATCGCCCCAGCTATCGCCCGAAGTCAAGCGAGGTGTGGCGCCATCATGTCACGAGCAGGCGCGGCAGCTTGAATTCGATGTTCTCGACCGCGGTTTCCACCGGCTCGACCGTGAGGGCGTAGCGGGATTCGAGCGCGGCCGTGACCTCGCGCACCAGGCTTTCCGGCGCCGATGCGCCGGCCGAGAGCGCCAGCACGCGCACGCCGTCGAGCCAGGCCCAGTCGATATCGGCGGCCCGGTCGACCAGCAAGGCGCGTTCGCAACCGGCCTGCCGCGCCACCTCCACCAGCCGGTTCGAGTTGGAGGAGTTGGGCGAGCCGATCACCAGCAGCGCGTCGGCCCGTGCCGCCGCCGCCTTCACCGCCTGCTGGCGGTTGGTGGTGGCATAGCAGATGTCCTCCTGCTTCGGCCCGTGGATGGCCGGGAAGCGGCGACGCAGCACGGCGACGATGGCGGCGGTGTCGTCGACCGAGAGCGTGGTCTGGGTGACATAGGCGAGGCCGCTGGCGCCGGGCGGCGGCTGCACTCGCTCGGCATCGGCCACGGTTTCCACCAGGGTGACGGCGCCCGCCGGCACCTGGCCCATGGTGCCGACCACCTCCGGATGGCCGGCATGGCCGATCAGCAGCAGGTGGCGGCCCTCGCGTCCGAATTGCCGCTCGGCCTCGCGGTGGACCTTGCTCACCAGCGGGCAGGTGGCGTCGACATAGACGAGCTTGCGCCGGCCCGCCTCCGCCGGCACCGATTTCGGCACGCCATGGGCCGAGAAGATCACCGGGGCGTCGTCCGGCACCTGGTCCAGTTCGTCGACGAAGACGGCGCCCTTGGCCCGCAGCGATTCGACCACATAGCGGTTGTGGACGATTTCGTGGCGGACATAGACCGGCGGCCCCCATTTTTCCAGCGCGCGCTCGACGATCAGGATGGCGCGTTCCACGCCCGCGCAGAAGCCGCGCGGGGCGGCGAGAAGAAGGGTGAGGGCGGGTTTCGTCATGGGCGCTGGCTCGTCGCGTGAAGGGGCCGCATCCGCGAACGCTTGCCGCGGCCGCCGGGAAGCCTATGCTCGTGCCAGTATGGCACAGAACCGTCTAGCATGTTCCCCCTGTGAGAGGCCAATGTCCCGAGTTCGCACCCTTCGTCGCGCCCTGTTCCCGGGCCTGGCCGGAATCGCCCTTCTAGCAGCCGGCGGTTGCAGCTTGGTCAACGGGCCGAAGCCGGAACCGACCGCCTGTCCGACCTATGGCATGTTGCGCGACGGCGCCAGCTTCACCCGCTATCGCGCGGGCGCGCCGCCGGACCCGACCAATGTGGAACTGGCGGCCCAGATCGTGGACGTGAGCGCCGGCTGCGTCCTGCAACCCGAGCCGCGGCAGATCGAGATGACGCTGGGGCTGCGGGTGCTGGCGACGCGGGGACCGGCGGCCGGTGCCGCCGAGCAGCGGCTGGCCTATATCGTTGCGGTGACGGACGCGAACAACACCTTCCTGAACCGGCAGGTCTATCCGCTGGCCGCCACCTTCACCGGCAATTCGCGGCAGGCCGGGTTCGAAGAGGTGCTGAACCTGAACTTCCCGCTGGCGGAGAAGCAGTCCGCCAACGATTTCCGGGTCTATGTGAGCCTGCAACTGACGCCGGACGAACTGAAGGCGGTCGAGGCCCAAAAGCAATAGGCGCACACGCCGTCGTCGCCCGCCGGCGACGGCTGCCTACAGCGACTTCCGCATCTGTTTGGCGATGATCTGCAGCATGACCTCGTTGGCGCCGCCGCCGATGGGGGCGAGCTTGGAGTCGCGGTAGATGCGGCTGATGCGGTTTTCGTGCATGAAGCCCTGGCCACCCCAGAAGCGCAGGCAGTCGCCGGGAATGGTCTCGGACATGCGGCCGATCTTGTATTTCGCCATGCTCGCGAGCTGGGTCACGTTCTCGCCGGCCACATAGCGCTCCACCGCCTGGTGCAGCAGCGCGCGGGTGGCGGTGACCTCGGTCTGCATCTCGGCCAGGTGATAGGCGACCCACTGGTTGTCGAGGATGGAATGGCCGAAGGCCTGGCGCTGGCTGGTATACTCGAGCGTGATGCGGATGCAGTCCTCCAGCACGCCCAGCGAGCGGGCGACGACATAGAGGCGTTCCTCCTGGAACTGCTCCATCTGGTAGAGGAAGCCCTTGTTTTCCTCGCCGATGCGGTTGGCGACCGGCACGCGCACGTCGTCGAAGAAGATCTGCGCCGTGTCGGAGGAATGCAGGCCCAGCTTTTTCAGCTTGGTGCGGCTGATGCCGGGGGTGTCGAGCGGCACGACGATCAGCGACTTGTTGCGGTGCGGCCCGCCCTCCTGGGCCGTGTTGGCCAGCAGGCAGATCCAGTCCGCCTGCATGCCGTTCGAGATCCACATCTTCGAGCCGTTGATGACATAGTCGTCGCCGTCGCGCCGGGCGAAGGTCTTGACCGAGGCCACGTCGGAGCCGGAGCCGATCTCGGATACGCCGATGGCGCCCAGCAGGTCGCCGGCGATGGAGGGGCGGAGCCATGCCTCGCGCAGTTCGTCCGAGCCGTATTTGGCCAGCGCCGGCGTGCACATGTTCATCTGCACGCCGACGGAGGTGGAGACGCCGTTCGCCGCGATATGGCCCATCTCCTCGGCCGCGACGATCTCGTAGGAATAGTCGAGGCCGAGGCCGCCGTATTCCGGCGGCCGGGAAATGCCGAGCAGGCCGGCCTCGCCCAGGATCTTGATGACCTGGTGCGCGGGATACTGCCCCGCCTCCTCCCATTCGTCGACGAATGGGTTGATGTGGGTGTCGACGATGCGTTTGGCGGTGCGGCGGAGTTCGTCGTGTTCGTGGGTGAACAGCATGGGGCGGGCCTTGGGCAGGAAAAAATCGGGGCGGTCAGTGGTCGTCCTCGCCGTCGACACCCAGCACGTCGCGGGCGAGGCGGTGGAGATCGGCGGTCAATGGCGTCGGGTCCGTATCGACACCGCGGGCGAACGCCTCCGCCACGGTATCCAGCAGCACCAGGCGGGAATGGCGTTTGTCGTCGGCGGCGATGACATGCCAGGGCGCGGCGGCGGTGGAGGTTCGCTCCAGCATCTCTGTCGCCGCCTCGCGGTAGGCGTCATAGGCGAGATGGGCGCGGATGTCGGCCTCGGAAATCTTCCACCATTTGAAGCGGTCCCGCACCCGTTCGACCAGGCGGGCCTGTTGCTCGTCCCGGGTCACGTGGAAATAGAATTTGGCGATGCGGATGCCGTCGTCGATCAGCGCCTGCTCGAACGCGTTGATCTCGTCATAGGCCGCGCGCCAGCGGTCGGCGGGCGTCAGGCCATCGACGCGTTCGACCAGCACCCGGCCGTACCAGGACCGGTCGAAGATCGCGATCTGGCCGGCGGGCGGCAGGCGGGCCCAGAACCGTTGCAGGTAATGCTGCCCGCGCTCCGCCGGCGTTGGCGGGCCGATGGGCCAGACGTGGAAGAAGCGCGGGTCCAGTTCGGCGATCAGGCGGCGGATGGCGCCGCCCTTGCCGGCGGTGTCGCCGCCTTCCACGACCACAATGCCGCGATGGCCCTGGGTGTGGCCGGCAAGGGCGACCGTGCGCATCCGGTACTGTGCCGGCCGCAGCCGGTCCTCGTAGTCGTCCTTGGAGAGTTTCGGGTGCGCGTCGTCCGCCGGCAGCGACGGGGGTCGCTCCGCCATGGGCTAGCCCTTGTCCTCGTCCATCACCCGCTTCAGATAGGCCGGGTCCCCGCCCAGCTTGTCCAGGCCGGCGCGTTCCAGTTGCAGCAGCATCGGCGAGCGGCTGTCGAGATTGCCCCAGCCGCGCGCGACCAGCGCCTCGGTCATCTCCGCATGCACCATGTTGATGACGCGCATGGGCACGCCCATGTCGCGACCCAGTTCGGCCGCCAGGCTCACATCCTTGTGGGCGAGGCGCAGCGCGAAATCCGGCGGGTCGTATTTGTCGATCAGGAATTGCTTGGTCAGCCGGTCGAACGGCCGGGCGCGGCCGAGCGCGCCCTGGCGCACCGCTTCCCACAGCGCGGTTGCGTCGAGGCCGGCCTTGACGCCGACCGAGAACATCTCAGCCATGGCGGTCTGGATGGCATAGCCGCAGGCATTGTGCACCAGCTTGGCGATGGAGCCGGCGCCGATCTCGCCGATCCAGCGCACCTGGTCGCCCATGGCGTCGAGCGCGGCGCGGTTCGCCTCGAACACGGCCTTGTCGCCGCCGACCCAGACCGCGAGCTTGCCCGACTCCGCGCCGGCCGGACCGCCGGAGACGGGGGCGTCCAGATAATGGAAGCCCTTCGCGGCGAATTCGGCGTGCAGGCGGCGCACGACCGTCGGCGAGTTGGTGGCGAGGTCGAAAAACGCCTGGCCGGGCTTCATGCCGGCGATCAGCCCGGTGTCCGGGTCGGCGGCGACCTTGGTCACCTCCGGCGGGCCGGGCAGGGAGGCCAGCACCACGTCCACCTGTGAGGCCAGTTCCGCCGGCGTTTCCGCCCACGCCGCACCGGCGTCGAGATGCTTGCGCGCGTGCTGGCGCGACAGGTCGGAGACCACCAGTTCGTGGCCGCCCTTCTGAATGTTGCTGGCGAAATGGCCCCCCATGGTGCCGAGGCCGATAAATCCGACTTTCATCTGCGAGCGTTCCTGCGTTCCAAGTGTGCCATCGGCGATCCGGGCCGCCGTTCGCGAGAGTATGGACCGGCGCGCGGCCGCCGTCACGAGCTTCCCAGGCTGAGCAGATTGTCCAGCGGCCGGTAGAGGTCTTCCAGATAGGCGATCTCGTCCGGCGGCAGTTCGATCCGGCTCGCTTCCACCAACTGGTCCAACTGCTCCAGGCGGGAAACGCCGACCACCGGGGCGGCGACGCCCGGCTTGGCGAGCACCCAGGCCACCGCGACCTGCGCCGGCTTGCAGCCCAGGCGACCGGCGACCTCGACCACGCGGTCGGCAATGGCGAAATCATTTTCGCCGCGGTAGAGGCCGCGGGTGCGCTCCCTGTCGGCGCCCTGGCTGCGCGTGGTGCTGCCGGCGTCGAGCGAGCCCTTGTAGGCGCCGGTCAGGATGCCGCGCGCCAGCGGCGACCAGGGGGTCAGGCCCACGCCGGTGGCGAGGCAGTAGGGGTTCATTTCCCGCTCTTCCTCGCGATAGATCAGGTTGTAATGGTTCTGCATGGAGACGAATTTCGTCCAGCCGTGCCGCTCCGCCGTCATCTGCAACTCGCAGAACTGCCAGGCGAACATGCTGGAGGCGCCGAGATAGAGCGCCTTGCCCGCCTTCACCACGTCGTGCAGCGCCTCCATCGTCTCCGCGATGGGGGGATGGGCGACGCCGGGGAAGCCGTGCGGGTGGCGATGAATGATGAGCTGGTCGACATAGTCGAGACCCATGCGGCGCAGCGAGGCATCGACGCTCTCCATCACGTGCTTGCGGCTGAGCCCGCCCTGGTTCGGCCCCTTGCCCATGGGCGCGGCCAGCTTGGTGGTCACCACATATTCGTCGCGCCGGCAAAGCTCGCGCAGCAATTGCCCCACCACCTTCTCGCACGAGCCGAGGCCATAGACATTGGCGCAGTCGAAATAGTTCAGGCCCAGGTCGAGGGCGCGCTTGAAGATCGGCCGCGACTGGTCGATGTCCAGGGTCCAGTCGCCCTGATGGCCGACGCCGGGCTCGCCGAAATTCATCGTGCCGAGGCAAAGGCGCGAGACTTGCAGGCCGCTTTGGCCCAGTTGGGTGTGTTGCAGCATGGGGGAATTCCTGGGAAGGCTGTCGTAGCTGGCTCGCGCCACTATGCCCAGTGAGGCCGCGGCCGGCCAGCCTTCTCGGCGCCCGCTTTTCCGATTGCGCCCGAAGGGCACTGGGATAGAGTAATCCGACCGGTATCCGAGCAACAACGGGATGGAATGGCCGATGATCAAAGTATGGGGCCGGCCCGACGGGTCGAATGTGATCAAGGCGATGTGGTGCATCGGCGAGCTGGGCATCCCCTATGAGCGCATCGATTGGGGCGGCAAGTTCGGCGGCAACGACGATCCGGCCTACCGGGCCAAGAACCCGAACGGCCGCCTGCCGACCATCGAGGAAGACGACGGCTGGTGCGTCTGGGAATCGGGCGCGGTCATCCGCTATCTGGCTGCCAAGCACGATCCGGGCGGGCTCTATCCCGCCGACCTGCGCGCCCGTGCCGATGCGGACCGCTGGATGGACTGGAGTTCGCTGAACCTGGCGCCCTTCAACCCGGTCTATCTCGACTATTTCTTCCGGCGCTCGCCCGCCGAGCGTGATATCGCGACGATCGAGGCGGCAGTGAAGGCCGCCATTCCGCGCTACGACATTCTCGACGCGCATCTGAAGGGGCGCGACTATGTTTGCGGCGACCGGCTGACCATGGGCGACATTCCCGCCGGCGTGCTGACCCATCGCTGGATCACCTGGACGCCCAGGGACCTGCGCCCGTCCCATCCCCATGTCGAAGCCTGGTATGCCCGCCTCTGCGAGCGGCCTGCCTATCGCGAGCATGTGGTGGACAAAACCAACAAGCTGCCGGCGTGAGACGAGGCTCGACGGCTTCGCCTAACGGCACAACCCGCCGTTTTGTCCCGTCTCGGCGTCATTGCGAGACGCCATAGGCGACGAAGCAATCCAGGCCAGAGGCCGCTAGCGCGCTTGCGGTCCTGGTTGAAGCACTTGGACATTTCCGGAAACCTTGATTCCGTCATGGCGAGGAGCGAAGCGACGAAGCCATCCAGCCGTTTTTCAGCGTGTCAAACTCTGGATTGCTTCGCCTTCGGCTCGCAATGACGGTTTCCGGACGTGTTCGCTTTCCTACCCCATCGTCCCTGTCCCTGCTTTCGCGAGGACAGGGACGATGGGATGATGAGCCAACTCTGGAACAGAAGCCACCACGCCCGCTGTCGCGGGCTCGCAATGACGGCGAAGGGGCAAATGGTGCTGGCGCAACAAGGCCAGTGGCCTCAACTGCCGCCTACCCCAGAAACGCCCTGAGCTTGGCCAGGATTTCGGCATTGACCTCGAAGCCGCCGGCGGCGCGCGCGGCTTCGCGCACCTGGAACGAGCGGTCGAAGGGCATGCGCACCGGCCGGGACGGGTCCAGCGGTTTGGCGCCGCGCACCGCCTCGGCATAGTCGGCCATCCGGCGTTTGGTGGCTTCGCCGTCGCCGAACAGATCGGCCTTCATGGCGACGATGACCATGCCGAAGCCGCCCATATTGTCGGTGATGCCGTCCGAGCCCGCCAGCACGCCCAGCAATTGCACCATCAGGCCCAGGCCCGAGCCCTTGTGCCCGCCCCAGGCGGTGAAGGCGCCTTTCAGCGCCGCGCTCGGATCGGTGGTCGGCCGGCCGTCGGGGCCGATGGCACGGCCCTCCGGCAGCGGCTGGCCCAGGCGGCGGGCCAGTTGCACCTCCGCGTGCATGATAGTGCTGGTGCCGATGTCCCAGATGATCGGGTGCGGCTCGGCCGGAAAGCCGAAACAGATCGGGTTGGTGCCGAACCGTCCCTCCGCCGCGCCGTGGGGCGCGACCCAGGGGCCGGCGTTGGAGGCGATCATGCTGACCAGGTCGTGCGCCGCCATCTGCTCGGCATAGTAGGACAGCATGCCGGTGTAATAGGTGTTCACCAGCCCGACCGCGGCGAGGCCGTAGGTCCGGGCCTTGTCGATGGCGATGGCGGTGGCGCGCTGGCCGACGATATAGCCGATATGGTCGTGGCCCTCGATCTTGGCCGAGACCGGGGTTTCGTGCGTGACCGCGATCGGTTCGCCCGGCAGGCCGGTGCGGGCGATGCGCTCGGTGATGGCGACGGCGCGGGCGAGGCCGCCATAGCCGAGGCCGCGCAGTTCGCAGTCGATCAGATGGTCGACGATGGCGGGCAGGTCCGCTTCCGCATGGCCCAGCTTGCGCATGACGCGGGTGAGCAGATCGGCGGCGTCGGCGGTGGCGATGCGCATGGGATTGGCTCCTCAGTACATGGTGTTGGGCAGCCAGGTGGACAGGCCCGGGAACACGATCAGCACGGCGAGCGCCATCACCTCGATCACGACGAAGGGCAGCACGCCCGCGAACAGTTCCGCGGTCCTGACCCGGCCGCCGGAGGCGGACACCACGGCGAACAGGTTCAGGCCGACCGGCGGCGTGATCACCGCGATTTCGATCATCTTGGTCAGGATGATGCCGAACCAGATCGGGTCCATGCCGAACGCCTTGACCACCGGAAAGACGAAGGGGACGGTCATCACCAGCATGGACAGCGGGTCGATGAACATGCCCATGACGAAATACATCGCCACCATCGCCAGGATGAAGGTGGGCGCGGTGAAGCCCGCGTCGGTCACCAGCACGGTCAGGTCGGCGACGAAGCCGCTCACCACCAGGAAGCGGCTGAACAGCAGGCCGCCGATGATGATGATGAACAGGACGCTGGTCAGTTCCGCCGTCTGGCGCACGCTTTCCCAGATCGCCGCCGGCCCCAGCCGCCGGCGCGCGAGGCCGATCAGCAGCGCGCCCACCGCGCCGAACGCGCCGGCGGCGGTCGGCGGCGTGATGCCGGTGTAGATGCCGCCCAGCACGATCACCACCAGCAGCAGCATCGGCCAGATGCCCGAAAGCCCGCGCAGCTTCTGGACCAGGTTTAGGCGCACGCCGGCCGGTGGCGCCCATTCCGGTTTCAGCCGCAGCATTACCGGAATGGCCGTCACATAGCAGGCGGCGGTGAACAGGCCGGGGATGATGCCGGCGATGAACAGGGCGCCGATGCTCTCGCCGGTCAGAATGCCGAAAATGACGAAGGTCAGGCTGGGCGGAATGAGGGCGGCGAACGTGCCGGCGGCGGCGATGCAGCCGGCGCTGACGCCGCGATTGTAGCCGAGCGCCAGCATTTCCGGCAGGGCGATGCGCGTGAACATGGCGGCATTGACCACGGTCGAGCCGCTGATGGCGGCAAAGCCGGCGCTGGCGATGACGGTGGCCATATAGAGGCCGCCGCGAATGCCGCCGACCCATTTGTTCACGGCCCCGTACAGTTCGCCGATAATGCCGGCGGCCGACGCCAGCGCGCCCATCAGCACGAACATCGGGATGACCGCGAAAGCGTATTCGCTAGCGGTGGAATAGGGCAGGGTTTGAAAGGTGATCAGCAGAAAGTCCAGGTCGGTCACCAGGACCATGCCGACCGCGCCGACCAGGGTGATGCAGAAGGCGATCGGCACGCCCAGGCCGGCGAAAAACACCAGCGCGGCGATGCCGATAAAGCCCATGGTGATCGGCTCCATCATAACGCGGCGTCGTCCTCGATGGCGTGCGCCTCAAAGGCGTCCGGATCGCCCCGGCAAAGGTGAACGAACTGGCGCAGGCTCTCCAGCAGCGCGATCACGCAGCCGATGCAGAGCGCGATCTTGCCGGGCCAGATCGGGAACCGGGTCAGGCCCAGCGAGCGCTCGTCGATGGCGATGCTTTCCGTCGCCGCGATGTAGCCGCGCCAGGCCAGGATGGCGAAAAAGGCGATGGCGGCCAACAAGGCCAGCGCCGTCAGGCCGGTGCGGACCCAGCCGGGTCGCAGGCGGCCGGTCAGGATGTCGACGGTGACATGGCCGCGCCGGTGCTGGGCGAAGGCCAGGCCCATGAACACGACCACCACCAGCGACGCCTCGCTGAATTCGAGGGCGCTCGGCACCGGCGTCGCCAGCAATTGCGTGCCGACGCTGTCGGCGGTGCCGACAATCGCCAGCAGGCCGATGAACACCGCCGCAACCGCCAGCGCCGCGGTGCCGAGCCATTGGATTGCGCGGTCGCAGAATCGGAGAAAGGGCATGGGCGCTCGCTTTGGTTGCGCAGGGCCGGAGCCCCTAAAGGCCCAGGTCCTTGCGCACCTTGGCGGCGTATTCCTTCGCCCCGGCCTCCTGCCCGGTCTTCGCCATTTCCGCGATCCAGGCGTCGATCATGTCCGGCACGGTTTCTTCGAGCTTGGCCTGCTCCTCGAACTTCACCAGTTCCGCGCCGCCGTCCAGGCACTCTTTCAGACCGTTGTCTTCGGCGGCCTTGGTGCCGGCGACGCCGAAGTCGGTCGCGTCACGGCCGACCTGGACCAGCAGGTCCTGCACGTTTTGCGGCAGTGCGTCGAACTTGCGTTTGTTCATCGCCAGGAAGAACGCATTGATGCCGCCCAGCTTGATGTCGATCACGTATTTCGCGACTTCATAAAGCTTATACGACCCGAACAGGGCATAGGTCAGGTAGGAGCAGTCCATCGAGCCGCGCTTCAGCGCCTCGTACATGTCCGCCGGCAGGACGTTGACCGGGGTGGCCTTGAGCGCATCGAACATGATCGGCATGTAATTGCCGAAGGTGCGGATCTTCTTGCCCTCGAAATCCGCCACCGTGCGCACCGGCGACGTGCAGATCAGCTTGTAGTTCGGCAGATAGCGGTTGACGAGCGGCTTGATGTTGTTGCGTGCGTATTCGGCGATCTGGTTCGGGTCGGTCTCGTCCAGCTTCATCGCCACTCGCATGGCCGCTTCGCCGTCGAAAAACGTCATCGGCAGCGAGTTGGTCATGGCCGCATAGGGCAGGGCCGAGGTGAAATAGCCCTGGACGACCGAGCCCATGTCGACCGCGCCCTTGCTCACCAGGTCCAGCATCTCGTTCGACTTGCCGAGCGCGCCGCCGTAAAACACCTTCACCTTGATCTTGCCGCCGGAGCGCTTTTCCACCTCGTCGGCGAAATACTGCGCCGGCTCGGTCATGTAGTTGGATTTGGGAAAGCCGGTCGCATAGCGGAAGGTCATCGACGGATAATCTTCGGCCTGGGCGCTGGCGGCGGCACCCAGCAAGGCCACCGCGGCAAAGGCCGCGCGGAGCGGTTTCATCATGGCGTTCGATCCCTGGCGTTAACGCATTGGCGCTCGTTGGCGCCGGCCAGAGACTAAAGGAGGTGCGACAGGTTGGCTAGCCCTCTGGGCCGGGCCGGCGCTACTTGGCGAAGGCCGGTTCCGCCTCGACCGCCGGCGCGGTGCCGCCGATCTCCCAATAGGGCGTCGGCTGGTATTTCTCGACCAGGAAGTCGACGAAGGCCCGCACCTTGGCCGACAGCAGGCGCTTGTGCGGATAGATGGCGTGGATCGAGGTTTCGTCCGGCGTCAGGTCGGCTTCCTGGGTCGGCAACACCCGCTCCAGCCGGCCCGTCTGGATGTCGTCGCCCACCAGCCAGGTCGGCAACAGCGCGATGCCGACGCCGCCCAGCACCCCGACATGCAGCGCCTCCGCGTTGTTGGCGGTGACGCGTCCGCTGACGCGGACCTCCTGATGCTGGCCGGACTCGCCGCAGCAAATGTGCCAGGTGGCGGTGGTGGATTGCAGTTTGTAGACCAAGCAGGTGTGCTTGGTGAGGTCGGTGCCGGTGACCGGCCGGCCGCGGCGGTTCAAATAGTCGGGGGCGGCGCAGAGAATACGCCGGTTCGGCGCCAGGCGCCGGGCGAACAGGCTGGAATCCGAAAGGCCGCCGACCCGCACGACCACGTCGGCGCCTTCCTCGATCACGTCGACGAAATGATCGGTCAGCGTCAGGTCGATGTCGATTTCCGGATAGCGGTCCAGGAATTCCGGCAGGTGCGGCGCGATGTGCAGGCGGCCGAACACGGTCGGCCCGTTGATGCGGAGAATGCCGCGCGGCACCGCTTCCAGATGGCTGACGGACCGGTTGGCGTCCTCGATATCGGCCAGGATCTGGCGCACGCGCTCGTGATACAGGCGGCCGGCCTGCGTCAGCGACAGTTTCCGGGTGGAGCGGTTCAGCAGGCGCGCGCCCAGCGAATCCTCCAGCGATCCGACCTGGCGCGACACGCTGGACGCCGCCAGCCCGAAGCGGCGACCCGCGGCCGAGAACGAGCCGGAGTCCACCACCTCCGCAAACAGCCTCATGCTATGCAGCGTATCCATGGCGCCAGTCTCCAGCTTTGCAATGCTCGCAAAGACCATATGGCGCAGCGCTGCATTTTAGCAAGGGCCGAACGGACATCCGGCCTTTGCGACTTAAGGCGTAAGCCCGAGCCGGGTAGGCTTGCTTCGGCAGGATCAGGCGCAGGGGGTCAGGCGTCGTCGCGGAAGGGGCCGGGCACCGGAAAAACGTCGATGCCTTCGTCGACCAGCTCCTTGGCCTCGGCCAGATCGGCCTCGCCATAGATGTTGCGGTGTTCGGTTTCGCCGTAATGGATGCGGCGCGCTTCCTCCGGAAAGGCCGAGCCGACATTCTCGGAGTTGTTTTCCACATAGCGCCGGAATTCGCGCAACATGTGCCGGTGCTGCGCCATCGCCATGGCCTGCTTGCGCTGCGGGTCGCTGTCCGGGTCGGATTTGGCGAGCGCCGGTGCCATCAGGGCCTTGCGGACGGTGACCGAGCCGCAATGCGGGCACGACACCCCGTCGCCGGCGAGCTGCGAGTCGCACGCCGCGCTATCGCGAAACCATGTTTCGAACGTGTGTCCCTGGTCACAGCACAGGTCGTACTTGATCATGCCCTTGCTTTCGCGGAAATGGCGGCAGCGGTCCGATGCGGCACGCACATAAGCCCAGTTTATATAGCCGCCCCGGCCGTTTTGCCAATGGCCTGCGTGCGGCCGAAGGCGCTACTCCGCCGCTGCGTCGGGGGCCGCTGCCGGTGCGGCATAGGGGCGGTCATTGTGCAGCGAGGGCACCATCTGCCGGGCCTCCTTCACCTTGGCCACGGCGATTTCCGCGGTGATGACGCCGGGCGTGTCGTCCTCCCGTTCGGCCAGCACCTCGCCCCAGGGGCTGATGATGATGGAATGGCCATAGGTCTTGCGCTTGGGAAAGTGCTGGCCCACCTGCGCGGCGGCGAGCACGAAACAGCCGGTCTCGATCGCCCGCGAGCGCAGCAGCACGTGCCAGTGCGCGCGTCCGGTCGGGACGGTGAACGCGCTCGGCACCGTCAGCACCTGCGCGCCGGCATGGGCCAGATCGCGGTAGAGATAGGGGAAGCGCATGTCATAGCAGACCGTCATGCCCAGCCGCGCCCAGGGCAGATCGACGGCGACGGCCGTGTCGCCCGGCTGGTAGGTGTTGCTCTCGCGGTAGCTCTCGCCGCCTTCCAGATCGACGTCGAACATGTGGATCTTGTCATAGGTCGCCGCCAGCCGGCCGTCCGGGGCGAACAGCATCGAACGGTTGGCGAGCCGGTCCTTGCCCAGCTTCACCACCATCGACCCGGCCAGCAGCCAGGCCCCCGTTTCCTCGGCCAGGGCCTGAAACGCCTTCACGCCGTCATGGGCGTCCATGGTCTGGGCGTTGGCGAGCACGCTGTCGCGCGGGCCGAGCATGGAGACGACTTCGGGCGTGGTGATGAAGTCGGCACCGGCGGCCCGCGCCTCGCGGACCAGGGGCGCGACATGGGCCATGGTTGCGGCGGGGTCCGGCAGCGAGGTGGTCTGGACACAGGCCGCGATAAAGGTCTCCGCCATGGCGTGAAGGCTCCGTTACAAGGCGACAAGGCGCGGAAAAGGGGTCAGGCCGGGCTGGCGAGCAGCGCGTCCAGCTTGCCCTGGGCTTCGAGCGCGTAGAGTTCGTCGCAGCCGCCGACCCCGACATCGTCGATGAAAATCTGCGGCACCGTGTGGCGACCGGCGGCGCGGTCGCGCATGGCGGCCCGGACGGCCGGCCCGCCATCGACGTCGATTTCGGTGAACTCCACGCCCTTCTTTTTCAACAGTTGCTTCGCCCGATAGCAGAACGGGCACCACATGCTGGTATAGATTTCGACTTTCGTCATTGGCTTTCGCGACTCCGACTGATCCATCCGCTATATCAAGGCACGGGCCGGCGGTTCGTCAAGGGAGCGGCGTTCCGGCCTCGACCCGCGCAAGGCACAGCACGTCGACCCCGCTGGCGCCGGCCGCGAGCAAGGCGGTGGCGCAGGCCTCGGCCGTGGCGCCGGTGGTCATGACGTCGTCGACGACGATCACCCGCCGACCGTCGATGCGATGGCGGTGCCGGTCGGCGACGGCGAAGGCGCCCAGAACATTGGCGCGCCGCCGGCGGCGGCTCAGCCCGCCCTGGCTCGGCGTCTTGCGCACGCGGACCAGCCCGTCCGGCAGGGCCGGCACGCCGGCGATGCGCGCCAGCGCGCGCGCCAGCTCCGCGGACTGGTTGTAGCGGCGCTGGAACAGGCGGCGCCAATGCAGCGGCACCGGCACCAGCCAGTCCGCCTGCCGCAGCATGTCCGCACCGGGGCGCGCCATCCAGCGGGCCAGGACCGGCACGCCCGCCAGGGCGTCGGCGTGCTTGAGGCGCAACACCAGCTCGCGGCTGCCGTCCTCGTAGGCGAAGACGGCCCGCGCCCGGTCATAGGCCGGCGGTTCGGCGACGCAGTGGCCGCAAATGTCCTGGCCCGGGGCTTCGAGGGGGATGCCGCAGCGTTCGCAGAGCGGTTCGCTCAGGAACCGCACCATCGGCCAGCAGTCCGGGCAGAGGCCGCCGGGCGGTGCCAGCGGCTCCTGACAGGCCAGGCAGCGCGGCGGCAGGGCCATATCGAGCGCCCGCCCGAGCGGCGTGGCCGCCCGGCGGGCGAGGGCCGTCGGGTTCAGGCGGGTCAGGGCGACCAAAACGTCACCGTGTCGTCACGCTTGATCTGGTCGACCAGCGCGATTTCCCAGGTGAGATACTCGTTCATGAAGTCCTCGACCGTGCCCTTGCGCTCATAGGGTTTGAGCCAGACGTCGTTGGGTTCGCTCGCCATATGGGATTCGCCCGCCTCCAGCGGATAGCCCGCCGCGACCCAGGCCGCGGTGCCGCCGGCCAACGCCGTGACCGGGCGCCCGAGCGCATCGCTCAGCTCCGCGGCCGCGACGGCGGCCAGCAGGCCGTCTTCGCTGGTGGCGACATAGGCGGCGGCCGCGGGCAGGTTCGCCTTGTCCGCCTCCAGGCGCGAGCGGATCAGATAGTGTGCCCCCGGGATGTGGCCCTTGCGGTAGTCGCGGGAATAGCCCAGGTCGATCACCGCCGTCTCGCCCGCGTCCAGGGCCGCCTTCAGCGCGTCGGCCGCCAAGGTCGGAGCCGACGTCGGGTCGCCCAGCACCGGGGTCGCTCCGGCACCGGTCTCCAGGCCGTCGGCCGGCAGGCCGCCCTCCAGCACGTAGACGTCCCAGTTCATCTGTTTCAGCCAGTGCGCCGCCATGGTCGAGCGCACGCCGGTGTCGCAGACCGTCACCACCCGCGCGCCGCGCACGCCGGCATAGCGGTCCGTCGCCTGCACCAGCTGGCCGCCCGGCGCGTGCTTCGAGCCCGGCAGGTGGCCGGCGGCGAATTCCTCGGCCGTGCGCACGTCGACCAGATACACGCTCCGGCTCGGGTCCCGCTCCCACGCCCGGACCTGATCCAGGGTGGCGTGCGCCACCCGGAAGCGGCTGTCGACGCCGCCCGCCCGCTGCCGGGCCGCGTCGACGGCGGTGGCGGACGGGTCCGGGTGCAGGCGGGTGTTGCCGTGTTCCAGCTGGAAGCCGGACAGGTGCCAGCCCATGGTGCCGTTTTGCAACGCGACGACCTTGTTCGGGATGCCGGCATTGATGAGCGACTGGGCGCCGATGATCGACCGGGTGCGGCCGGCGCAGTTGACGACCACCGTGGTGGACGGGTCGGGCGCGATCTCCTGCACCCGGTAGACCAGCTCGCCGCCGGGGCAGCAGATGCCGCCGGGAATGTTCATGGTGTGGTATTCGTCCATGGGGCGGCTGTCGAGAATGACCATGTTCTCGCCCGCCTGCATCATGGCGTTCAACTGCTCCGCCGTGACCGAGGGGGTGCCGAAATGGTGTTCCACATGCTCGCCGAACGCCTTGGACGGCACGTTGAACCCGGCATAGGTCTCGTAGCCGGCCTGCGACCAGCCGGCGACGCCGCCCTCCAGCACGCCGACATGGGCATAGCCATAGCCTTCCAGCTTCGCCGCCGCGCGCGTGGCGAGGTCGCCGTCGCCGGCGGCGCACACCACGACCCGGGCGGTCTTGCGCGGCGCCAGGTCGGCCATCAGCAGTTCCAGGCGCGAGAGCGGTACGGAAATGGCGTAGAGCAGGTGGTTGTCGGCGAACGCCTGTTCCTCGCGCACGTCGACGATCGCCAGTTCCGTGCCGTCATTGGCGAGGGCTTTGAGGATCAGGTCGTGCAGGGCCTCGGGGGTGGTGGGCGCGGGCATGGGGTGTCGCTCCGGGTGCGAAAATTCTGAGATGCGATGCCGCACACTCTAAGCATGGGGCCGGAATGATGCTAGGTTGGCGGCATGACTGCACCGGAAATCTTCGACCGCCGCCTGGTGCGCGCCCGACGGGAGCGGGCCGCTGCCGGGTTCGGCGACCACAGCTTCCTCTACGATGAGGTGTGCGCCCGCCTGATCGAGCGTCTCGCCCTGATTCAACGGGGTTTCCCGCGGGCCCTGGTGCTGGGCGCGCGTACCGGCGGGCTGGCCGACGGGATGCGCGACGGGTTCGGCGTCGAGACCCTGGTGCAGGCCGATCTCTCCGGCGCCATGCTGGCACGGGCGGACGGGCCGCGGCTGGTGGTGGACGAGGAGTGGCTGCCGTTTGCCGACGCCTCGCTCGACCTGGTGGTCAGCCCGTTGTCGCTGCATGTGGTCAACGATCTGCCGGGCGCGCTCGCCCAGATCCGGCGCGCCCTGAAGCCCGACGGCCTGTTCCTCGGCGCCCTGTTCGGGCTCGGCACGTTGGCGCCGTTGCGGGACGCGCTGCTGGCGGCCGAGGCCGGGCAGGGGGTGGGCAGCAGCCCGCATGTCGCCCCCTTCACCGAGGTGCGCGTCGCCGGCAGCCTGTTGCAGCGCGCGGGCTTCGCCCTGCCGGTGGCGGATGCGGAAACGGTGACCGTCACCTATCGGAACCCGATGCGCCTGTTCGCCGACCTGCGGGGGATGGGCGAAACCAACGTCCTGAGCGATCGCACCCGCCAGGGGCTGCGCCGCGGCGTGCTGATGGAGGCGGCGGCGCGACTGGCGGGGCAGGCCATTCCGTTCGAAGTGGTGTTCCTGGCCGGCTGGGCGCCGGCGGCGGGCCAGCAGAAGCCGCTCGCCCCCGGCAGCGGGCAGGTGTCCCTGGCCCGGGTGCTGAAGTGAGGGGCAATCGCGCCTGCGACCCCGGAAGGCTTGATCGGCGCCCGGACAAGAGTATATGAAAGAGCCATGATGGTCGCAGTACAGTTCGATCTCCGCGCAACGCGAATTACGGACCCGGTCCTCCTGTAGAGGGCCGGGCGTCTGGCGTTTTGAACCGCGCTTTTCCGCGTTGTTTCCCGACTGTTTTGCGAGTCTTCCCATGTCCGAGTTGCTGCATGCGCCCAAGGCCGGCGCCGTGATGTGTTTTTCCGTTGCCGCCACCCCCGATCCGGGGTTGATGCCCCGCGTGCTGGAATTGTTCGCCAAGCGCGGCCTGGTGCCGAGCCGGTTTTTCGGCCAGGTGGAACAGGCGCCGCAGCCGCGGTTGGAACTGGATATCCAGGCCTGCGGTCTCAGCCCCGAAGTGGCGGCGCATATGGCGCGGTCCATGGGCCAGATCGTCGGCGTCGAGCGCGTTCTCATGGCCGAGCGGCTCGACGGTCGCAACTGAGGCCGGCCGGCGCGAAGGCCGCCGGCGGCGCCGGATGGCCCGGCCGCCCACGCGGTGCGATGGTCCGGAGTCTAGGCAATGGCGGCGGTCTTTAGTATGGGATCGTTCGCATGAACGCCGCGGCGTTGGTCGGCCTTCGCGTGTCCCGGAGGGCCTTTCGCAGAGACAGAGAGAATTCCCATGGTTGAATGGCTCACCCCGGCCGTGCTGGAGCAGGTCGCCACGATCTGCCGCGAGGCCGGCGCCGTGATCATGCCCCATTTCGAGGCGGAGGGCATGGCGTTCGAGAACAAGGACGACGCCCGCCGCAGCCAGGTGACCGAGGCCGATACGGAGGCCGAGGCGCTGATCCTGCCGGCGCTGGCGGCGCTCAACCCGGCCATCCCCATCGTGGCGGAGGAAGAGGTCGCGGCCGGCCGCGTGCCCGATATTTCCGGCGGCGAGTTCTGGCTGGTGGACCCGCTGGACGGCACCAAGGAATTCATCAAGAAAATCCCGGAATTCACCGTCAATATCGGCCTGATCCGCAACGGCCGGCCGGTGCTGGGCGTGGTCTATTCGCCGGCCGGCAACGACCTTTATGCCGGTTGCGAGGTGCTGGGCCAAGCCTGGCAGGAGCGCGACGGCCAGGCGCGGGCGCCGCTTTCGGTGCGGCCGGTGGATGCCGGCGGCATCACCATCTGCCTCTCGCGCACCTATGGCCAGAGCGTCGAGCTCAGCCATTTCCTGGAGCGGTTCACGGTGGAGAAACAGGTGGATGCGGGCTCCAGCATCAAATTCTGCCTGATCGCCCGCGGCGAGGCCGACGTCTATCCGCGCTATGGCGGCTCGATGGAGTGGGACACGGCGGCGGCGCACGCGGTCCTCAACGCCGCCGGCGGCAGGGTCTGCGGGATCAATGACGGGCCGGAACTGCGCTATGGCAAGAAAGAGTTCCGCAACCCCTATTTCGTTGCCTGGGGTGGGCCCGAGATTGGCGCTGCCTGAGATTCTGCCCGCCGACGCTGTCGGCATCGCGGCTGCCGCGGCCCGGCTGCGGGCGGGCGGGCTGGTCGCGTTTCCGACCGAGACCGTCTATGGCCTGGGCGGCGATGCGACCTGTGACCGGGCGGTGGCGCGCATCTTCGCCGCCAAGGGCCGGCCAACCTTCAACCCGCTGATCGCACACGGGCCGTCGGTCGATGCCCTGCGGCCGCTGGTGGAATGGACGCCGCAGGCGGACGCCGTGGCGGCGGCCTTCTGGCCGGGACCGCTGACCCTGGTGCTGCCGCGGGCGGCGGATTGCCCCGTGTCGCCGCTCGCCAGCGCCGGGCTGGAGACGCTGGCGCTGCGGGTGCCGTCGCATCCGGTGGCGCGGGCGCTGTTGCAGGCGACGGGCCGGCCGGTGGCGGCGCCCAGCGCCAACCGCTCCAACGCATTGAGCCCGACCGAGGCGGCGCATGTGGTGGCCTCGCTGGGGGAGGCGGTGGATCTGGTGCTGGACGGGGGAGCGTGCGCGATCGGGCTGGAATCGACCGTGGTCGACCTCTCCGGCGCGGTGCCGCTGCTGCTGCGCGAGGGCGGGCTGCCGCGCGAGGCGTTGCAGGCGCTGCTGCCGGACCTGCGCCCGCCCGAGGCGGGAGGGGCGGTCCGCAGCCCCGGCATGCTGGCCAAGCACTATGCCCCGGACTGCCCGCTGCGCCTGAACGCGCGCGCAGTGCGGCCCGGCGAGGCGCTGCTGGCCTTCGGGCCGGATGCGCCGGCGGCGGACATTGTTCTGAATCTGAGCGAACGGGGCGACCCGGTCGAGGCGGCGGCCAACCTGTTCCGCCATCTGCACGCGTTGAACGCGCGCCACCCGGCCGGCATCGCCGTCATGCCGATCCCGGAGGCGGGCCTCGGCCGCGCGATCAACGACCGGTTGCGGCGCGCAGCAGCGTAGCGGGCGGCGCGGCCGGGGGCATCCGGCGCGGCGCGATCCGGTCCATGGCATAGACGTGGCCATCATTTTATTGTAAATTATGCTTATTGCCGCTTTGTACCATGGATGGGGGAAAGCTGCGGCGCCGCGATTCTAGCCATTCGGGCGATCCAATGCTTCGATCTCTAGCATTGCTCTTGGTTCTTTCCGGTTGTTTTTTTGCCTCTCTGGCCGCAGTGGATCTGTTGGTCTGGGATCAGGTGTTGGCAAATTGGCTTCAATTGATATTTGGTTTCATGAAAAATGAGCGCGATCTGGCCCGAGTAGGGCTGGTATCGCTGATGACAGCCTGGTTGGCCCTTGCGGTGGTGTTGTGCATACCGGCTTGGCGCAGTCGCACTCTGCCGACTATGGCAGACTGGCCTGTCCAAGGTTGGCCAGGGGGCGCCTATCTGCTCCGAACGCTGGCCGTGGTCGTGGTCACGCTCGTCGTGGCGAGCGTGTTGGATGTGATGGCTTGGAACGCTTGGTTGGAGGCCGGGGACAATGAAGCGCCAAGAGGTTCATTTTCTGGGCTGTTAGATGGGTTGGAATGGAGCAACGGGGTGCTGATCCTCGGCAGCGGGCTGTTGGTGATGATGGTGCTCTATGACTTGCGTGGCCTGTTGTTTCCGGAGGTCGCGTCCGCCGCGATGGCCGGAGCGGCGCAGAACGCTGGTTGGGTGCTGCCGGAGGCGATCACGGTCGAATTGATGGGCCGGCCGGAACTGCGCTTCGAACTGGCTCGCGACCTGCGCCGGCGGGCGATCCAGATGCGGCGCTTCTCGCTGGTGGCGCTGGCCGGGATCGGCGTATTGCTGGTGGTGGCGGTCGCCGTGATTCTGTTCGCGGGCTTCATCGCCAATCTGGGCGTCGGCGCCACCGGGCCGGAGCGGATCCAGCAATTGCTGGACGCGGAGAACGGCGCCATCCGGCGTCTGCGCGAGCAGGAAAGCCAACTGCGGCGCGACCTGGAGCAGTCCGAGATCGCCTATTTCACGGCGGCGCGTCCAACGCGAGCGATCGTCCGAAAGCTCGAGGACCTGAACCTGACGCAGGCGGACCGGGAGCGCTTTCAGCAGACCCCCACCTATCTGCAGGCACATGCCGAACTGGAATCCATGGCCGCGCAGATCGCCTCGCACCAGCAGGCGCTGGAGGCGATCCGGGGCGCGCGCATCGAATATCTGACCGATAACATCAAAAGCGATTTCGGCGCGTCCGAGGAGACCAGCAATGTCAACTTGCTGATCGCCTCCGGTATCACCCGGTTCGGCATCCTGTTCATCATGCTGTTCATCGTGCAGATTCTGGTGAATCTCTACCGCTACAGCATGCGCATGTCGGCCTATTATCTGAGCCAGGCCGACGCTCTGTTGCTGGCCGAGGACGGCGGCGACGCGCTGCTGAAAGTGGTGCCGGCGCTTTCGCCCCAGAATGTCGATTTCGGCAAGGCGCCGCAGACGCCGATGCAGAATCTGGAGAAACTGGCGGAGATTGCGGCGAAGCTGCGCTGACGCGACCGGGGCGGCAAGGCGGCCGAAGCCGGCGCAGTTTGTTGACTTGGCCCCGTTGCCGCTTTAGATCAGAAGGCTATTCCGAGGCTGTGCCTAGGGCGCAGATTTCTTGTGCATTCGATCTCGCGTGAAGAGGGCTCCCGATGGCCAGCGCTGAGCGTCCGCTCTCCCCCCATTTGCAGGTCTACCGGCCGCAATGGACATCCATCCTGTCGATCTCGCATCGCGCCACCGGCATCGTGTTGTCGGTCGGTGCGGTCGTGCTGGTCTGGTGGCTGGTCGCCGCCGCGGATTCCCCGGCCTATTACCAGGATGTCGCCGGCCTGCTGGGCTCGGTGATCGGCCAGCTGTTCCTGTTCGGCTGGACCTTCTGCCTGATGTATCACCTGATGAACGGCATCCGCCATCTGGTCTGGGATGCCGGCGGCTGGCTGGAGCTGGAGCAGGCGCGCAAGTCGGGCACCCATTGCGTCGTTGCCGCGGTCGTGCTGACGGTTGTCAGCTGGATCGCCGCCTACGCGGTCCTGTAAGGGGAGAATTGCCATCATGTCGCTCCGTTCCCCGCTCGGCACCGCCCGCGGCCTGGGTTCCGCCAAGTCCGGCACCCATCACTGGATCGCCCAGCGCGTCACCGCGATTGCGCTGATCCCCCTGACCGTCTGGTTCGTCATCGGCCTGATCGCCCATGCCGGCGCGTCCTACGAGGAGGCGCGCGCCTGGATCGGTTCGCCGGTCTCGGCGACGCTGATGATCTGCCTGATCGCATCCATGTTCTACCACGCGCAGCTTGGGTTGCAGGTGGTGATCGAAGATTACATCCACGCCGAACGCTGCAAGATCGCCAGCCTGCTGCTGGTCAAGGGCGCCGCCTTCTTTGTGGGCGTGCTGGGCGTGCTGTCCGTTGTCCGCATCGCGTTTGGAGGCTGAGCGCCGTGACCGAAGCCTATACTGTTCAGGACCATACCTATGACGTCGTCGTGGTCGGCGGCGGCGGCTCCGGCCTGCGCGCGGTGCTGGGATGCGTCCAGGCCGGCCTGAAGACGGCCTGCGTCACCAAGGTGTTCCCCACCCGCTCGCACACCGTGGCGGCCCAGGGCGGCATCGCCGCCTCGCTCGGCAATATGAGCGACGACAACTGGCACTGGCACATGTACGACACCGTCAAGGGGTCGGATTGGCTGGGCGACCAGGACGCGATCGAATACATGTGCCGCCAGGCGGTGCCCTCGGTGATCGAGCTGGAGCATTTCGGCATGCCCTTCAGCCGCACCGAGGCGGGCAAGATCTACCAGCGCCCGTTCGGCGGCCACATGAAGGATTACGGCAAGTCGCCGGCCCAGCGCGCCTGCGCCGCTGCCGACCGCACCGGCCACGCGCTGCTGCACACGCTCTATCAGCAGAGCCTGCGCCATTCGGCGGAATTCTTCATCGAATACTTCGCCATCGACCTGATCATGAACCAGGACGGCGGCTGCCAGGGCGTGATGGCCTGGAACCTGGACGACGGCACCATGCACCGCTTCCAGGCGCAGCAGACCATTCTGGCCACCGGCGGCTATGGCCGCAGCTATTTCTCCTGCACCTCGGCCCACACCTGCACCGGCGACGGCAACGGCATGGTCGCCCGCGCCGGCCTGCCGAACCAAGACATGGAGTTCGTGCAGTTCCACCCGACCGGCATTTTCGGCGCCGGCTGCCTCATCACCGAGGGCGCCCGCGGCGAGGGCGGCTATCTGACCAACAGCGAGGGCGAGCGCTTCATGGAGCGCTATGCGCCGACGGCCAAGGACCTGGCCAGCCGCGACGTGGTCAGCCGCTCCATGACCGTGGAAATCCTGGAGGGCCGCGGCGTCGGCGCGAACAGCGATCACATCCTGCTGCACCTGGAGCATCTGGGTGGCGACGTGCTGCACCAGCGCCTGCCGGGCATCACCGAGACCGCGCGCATCTTCGCCGGCGTCGACGCCACCAAGGAGCCGATCCCGGTGCTGCCGACCGTGCACTACAATATGGGCGGCATTCCGACCAATTTTGACGGCGAGGTGCTGCGCCCGACCGCGGACAATCCGGACGCCACCGTGCCTGGCCTGATGGCCGTCGGCGAGTGCGCCTGCGTCTCCGTGCACGGCGCCAACCGGCTCGGCTGCAACTCGCTGCTGGACCTGGTGGTGTTCGGCCGGGCCGCCGGCCTGCATTGCGCCGAGACCCTGACCGCCGGCGCCAAGCAGAAAGACCTGCCGAAGGACGCCAGCGACAAGGCGCTGTCGCGGCTGGATCATTTCCGCAACGCCAAGGGCTCGACCGGAACCGCGGAAATCCGCGATTCCATGCAGCGTTCCATGCAGTTGCACGCGGCGGTGTTCCGCGAGCAGTCGTCGATGGAAGAGGGCTGCCGCAAGATCGAGCAGGCGGCCGGCGCCATGGACGACATCCGCGTCAACGACCGCTCGCTGATCTGGAACAGCGATCTGGTGGAGACACTGGAACTCGACAATCTGATGGCCTGCGCCCAGAACACCATGATCTCGGCCGAAGCGCGCAAGGAAAGCCGCGGTGCCCACGCCCGCGACGACATTCCGGACCGCAACGACGAAGAATGGATGAAGCACACGCTGGCCTGGTATTCCGAGGACCGGCGCGTGTCGCTCACCTATCGTCCGGTGCACAACTTCACCCTGAACCCGGACGAGGTCGAATACATCGCGCCGCAGGTGCGGGTGTACTGACCGGCTTTGCTGACCTTCAAAGGCTAGAGACCTGACCCATGGCTGAATTTTCGCTGCCGAAGAACTCCCAGATCAAGCCGGGCAAGAAGCACACGCCGGCCAATCCGCCGAAAAACCCGCGCACCTTCAAGATCTACCGCTGGTCGCCGGACGACGAGGAGAATCCGCGCGTCGACGAGTATGTCATCGACCTGGCCGAATGCGGGCCGATGGTGCTGGACGCGCTGATCAAGATCAAGAACGAGGTCGACTCGACCCTGACCTTCCGCCGCTCCTGCCGCGAGGGCATTTGCGGGTCGTGCGCGATGAATATCGACGGCACCAACACGCTCGCCTGCACCAAGGGCATCGAGGAAATCAAGGGCGACGTTGCTGTCTACCCCCTGCCCCACATGCCGGTGGTGAAGGATCTGGTGCCGGACCTGAACCATATCTACGCCCAGCTTGCCTCGGTCGAGCCCTGGCTCAAGACCGAGACCAACCCGCCGAACCGCGAGCGCCTGCAGTCGGTGGAGGACCGCGAGAAGCTGGACGGGCTGTGGGAGTGCATTCTGTGCTTCTGCTGCTCCACCTCCTGCCCCAGCTATTGGTGGAACAGCGACCGCTATCTGGGCCCGGCGGTGCTGTTGCAGTCCTATCGCTGGCTCGCCGACAGCCGCGACGAGGCGACGGGCGAACGGCTCGACAATCTGGAAGATCCGTTCCGGCTGTATCGCTGCCACACGATCATGAACTGCACCAACACCTGCCCGAAAGGCCTGAACCCGGCCAAGGCCATCGCCGAAACCAAGAAGATGATGGTCGCCCGGCAGGGCTAGCCTTCAGGACCTGCGCCCCGGCCCGACCGGCCGGGGCGGTTCCCCTGGCGGTCCCAAAACCAAGCCCCCGGAATGCGGCCGCATTCCGGGGGCTTGGTTTTGGGCTTTCGTCCGTGGCCGCCGGAGCGGCGGCGGATCAGACGATCAGCGCGCGGGTCTCGTCGACGCTGAAAAAGATGAAGGCGGCCAGTGCGGCCAGGGTCAGGCCATAGGCCAGCGTGGTGGTCAGCCAGTTGGTGGAATTGTGCATGGTGGGGACTCCCGGATTGCGATGTGACAGCCGCAATATAGGAAATGCTGCATCTGCGAATAAGCGCGGTTTTGGCATAGCATTCATGCCGTTTCTGCAATTCAGACGCTGAACGATAAAGATTGCACCGATCTTGTGCAAAGGTGGCCGCAATCTTGTGCAAAGACGACCCAAGCCGCGAGCGCGGAATGTCCGCGCGGCCGGCGCCGGGCGGCGCGGGATTACTGCAGTGCACAATGTCGGGGCCGTTCTCGGGAGCCGTTCCCGGTTGCCGTTCTCGGGGGCCGTTTTCCGGGGGCGGCGCGAACGGCAACCGGTCAGTCCCGTCGCACCTTGAACAGGAAGGTCAGCGGCGCCAGCAGCAGTGGCGCCAGCGTCAGCACGTGGAAGGCGTTGATATAGCCGATCATCGCCGCCTGCCGGCGCACCTGCTCGCCGGCCAGTTGCTGGAAGGACGCGGTGTCGAAATCGCCGAACACCCGCAGCCAGGGCGCCAGCAGGTCGGTGTGGAACAGCGTGACGAAGCCGATCAGATAGCCACGCGCCTCGGCCGACGAGGCGACCAGCACCATCAGGATGACCGCGATGAAGATGCTGGACCCCATCATGCGCATCAGCGAGAAGATGGCGTTGCCCTGGGTCAGCAGGGTGGGGGCCAGGGTCGAAAAGCTGAGCACCGCCATCGGCGTGTAGGCCAGGCCGAAGCCGAAGCCGTGCAGCAGGTTGGTGTAGATCACCTGGTCCATGGTCATGTTCATGTCGAGCTGGCCCATCCAGGCCCCCGCCACCGCCTGGATCACCAGGCCGGCGAAAAACGTGGCGCGCGGGTTGATCCGGGTCAGGGTCGCGACGACGAAAAAGCTCAGGAAATTGCCGACGCCGCGCATGGCGATCAGATAGCCGACAATGCTCTCCGGAAAGCCGCGCAGGTCCTGCAGCAGCGAGGGGAACAGCACCATGGGCGTGTATTGCAGCATGCCCATCAGGAAGGCGAAACAGATGCCGAGCACGAAATTGCGGTCGCCGAAGGCCGCCGCGTCGAACAGCGGTTCGCGCGCGAATTTGGCGTGAACGCAGAACAGATAGAAAAAGCCCACCGCCAGCGCGCATTCGATGACGATTTCCATCGACTGGAACCAGTCCTCGCGCTGGCCGCGGTCGAACATCAGTTGCAGCGCGCCGATGGCGACGGCGATGCAGACGAAGCCGACGAAATCGAACCGGCGGGCGGTGCCGCGCTCCTCGTTGCCGAGCGAGAGCACCACCGGGATGCAGGCGGCGAGCCCCAGCGGCAGGATCATGAAAAACGACCAGCGCCAGTCCAGCAGGTCGCCGATCAGGCCGCCGAAGGTCGGCCCCAGGATCGGCCCCATGACGCCGCCGACGCCCCACATCATCAGCGCCATCGGGTGCTGGTGCTTCTCGAACCGGCGCAGGATGATCGACTGGCCCATGGGAAAGATCGGTGCGCCGAACGCGCCCTGGATGATGCGGAACACCAGCAGTGTGTCCAGCGACCCCGCCAGGCCGCACAGCACCGACGACAGGGTGAAGCCCAGCACCGAGCCCAGCACCAGCCGCCGCCAGCCCAGCTTGGAGGCGAGCCAGCCGGTCAGCGGCGTCGCGGCGGCGGTGGCGACCAGGTTCAGGGTCAGCACCCAGGCGATCTGGTCCTGCGTCGCCGACAGCGCCCCGCGCATCTGCGGCAGGATCACGGTGACGCTGGTGATGGTCACGCCGAACAGCACCGTCACCATTTGCACGGTGACGAGCGTCAGCCATTGTTGGGCGGTGAAGGTGCGGATCATCGGGCAGCCGGGCGCGAGGGAGCCGGCATCATCACCGGTTTCGCCCCGCTGGCAAGCCCCTGGGCAGGCACTGGGCAGGCACTCTCGGGGTCAGGCGGCCAGGACCTTCGGCATCACGTCCTCGGCAAAGGCCGTGAGCTGCTCCCGCATCACCGCCAGCGGCGTGCCCATGGAGGACTGGACGTTCACGTCCTCCAGCCCCGGATAGCGCTCGGCCAGTTCCTGGAGATAGGCGACGAAGCCTTCCGGCGGGCCGCAATACCAGGAGCCGGTCTCGACCGCCCGCTCCAGGGTCGGGATCGGCTGCTCGGCCCAGCCGCCGCGGGTTTGCAGCTTTGCCAGCGCTTCGGCCGACATGGGCACCATGTTCAGGGGCGCGAACATTTTCAGGTGCTCTTCGAAGAAGGGCGTCGCCTCGCGGATGGCTTTTTCCCGCGTCTCGGCGATGTGGTAGTTCAGGCCGAGGCAGAGATTCTGCCCCAGCGTCACGGCGTGGCCGGCGCGCTCATAGGCTTCCTTGAAGGCGACGATCGGCCGTTCCGCCATCAGGGCCGAGCCGCCGCCGACCACGCCCTTGATGCCGTGCCTCGCCATGAAGTCCAGGCCGCGCGGCTGGGCGCTGACGATGGGCTGCCAGGTCTCCACCGGCTGGGTGAGCGGCCGCGGCACCAGGGTCAGCTCCTCCACCTCATAGCCGCGATAGGGCACGCGCGGCGGCAGGGTGTAGTGCGGCCCCTCGTGGCGGAACGCCTCCTGGTGGAAGGCTTTCAGGATGATTTCCACCTGTTCCTCGAACAGGTCGCGGTTGGCGTCGGCGTCCTGCAACACGCCGCCCAGCGACTCCACCTCGCGGGTGTGATAGCCGCGGGCGACGCCGAAAATCACCCGGCCCTTGGTCAGGATGTCGGCGACGGCGAAGTCCTCGGCCAGCCGCAACGGGTGCCACATGGGCGTGACGTTGAAGCCGCAGCCGAAGCGCAGGTTTTGGGTCGCGTGCGCCAGATGGACATAGAACAGCGGCAGGTTCGGAATGACCTCATAGCCTTCGCGCTGGAAATGGTGTTCGGCCATCCAGAAGGTGTCGTAGCCGAGGCGGTCCATCAGCACCGCCATGGACTCGGCCTTGTCGAACACGCTGGCCAGTTCGCGGTTGGAATAGCGGCGCTCGTTGGCGGGCGTCGCATCCTGGCCCATGTCGCCCAGGTCGATATGACCGGCGAACAGGCTGCCGAAGCGTTTGATCATCGGGGCGTTTCCTCGGGCTTCTGGGTTTCCCGATACGCTAGGCAGAAATGGGCCATGGCGCAAACCCGCAGTGGCCCTTGCCTCGCATCCTTCCACGCGGCAGGATGGCGGCGTTCTCAGGGCGGGGTGAAAGTCCCCACCGGCGGTATGCCATGCTCTCATGGCGAGCCCGCGAGCGCCTCCCCGCGGAGGTTAGCTGACCAGGTGCGATGCCTGGGCCGACGGTCACAGTCCGGATGGAAGAGAACGCGCAGCCGGCGCACCAATTGCGTGCGGGCCTGCCGTGATCGCCTTGGGTGACGTGTCTGTTGCGATAAGGAGATCACGAGAAATGACACCCACCCGGTACGCCTTCGTCAAAGCCCAGTGGCATGCGGACATTGTCGACCGCGCCCTGGACGGTTTTTGCGAGCTGATACCCCCGGCTCAGGTCGACGTGTTCGACGTGCCCGGCGCGTTCGAACTGCCGTTGCAGGCGCGCACCCTCGCGGAAACCGGCCGGTATGCGGCCGTGGCCGCCGCCGCCTTTGTCGTCGATGGCGGCATCTACCGGCACGATTTCGTGGCCCAGGCGGTGGTCGACGGGCTGATGCGCGCCGGCCTGGATTCCGGCGTGCCGGTGCTGTCCGTGTCGCTGACCCCGCATCACTACCAGGAAACCGAGCACCACACCGCGATCTTCCGGGCGCATTTCGTCGAGAAGGGCCGGGAGGCCGCGAGGGCGGCGCTCATGATCGGCCGGACCCGGCAGGCCATCGCCGCGTGAGGCGCCGCGGCCAAGGCGCAGCGCCCCGCGCGCTGCGTCAGGCGGCGAACTTCACGTATTCGAAGTCGCCCGGCTTGTTGTCGATGCCGACGCGCGGCGGCGCGATCCAGCCGGCGAACCGGCCCGGCTCGGCCGCCGGCCGCATCAACGACTGGATATAGGCCGCGTCGTCGCCGTTCGGCAGGAAGCGGTCGCGCTGCTGCGCCCACGCCGCCTCGCTCAGCACCTCGCCCTCCGGCGTGACCGTCAGGCCGGCGAAGCCGCCGATCTGGCGGTGGAAGGCCTGGTGCGGCAGCGTGATCCGGAAGGCGATGCCGCGGTCCGCCAGGATCTTGTTCCAGCGGGCAATCCCCTGGGCACAGTCGGCGATATAGTCGTCGCGCAGGCGCATGTTTAGCGCCTGCAAGGCGGGCTCCTGCACCTCGCGGAAGGCGCCGTCCTGATAGCGCAGCACCGGATAGGTGGCGTTCACCAGCCGGTGGTCGTCCGGGATATGCGTCTCGCGGAAACGGCCCTTCAGGCCGGTGTTGAAGGCGTTGGCGGCGTTGGTCGAGACCTCGCTGCCGAACAGGTCGAGCGAGAGCGAGAAGTGCAGGTTCGCCTTGCGCTGCACCGTCGGCAGGTCGATCACGCCCAGCGCCCGGACGCGCTCCACGTCATAGGGGTCGGCGATGCCGGCGGCGGTCATCGCCTCGGCGGTGCGCTGGATGATGCGGCCGACGCCGCGCTCGCCGACGAACATGTGATGGGCTTCCTCCATCAGCATGAACCGGCAGGTGCGCGACAGCGGGTCGAAGCCGGACTGGGCCAGGCTTTCCAGCTGCATCTTGCCGTCGCGGTCGGTGAAGAAGGTGAACATGAAGAAGGAGAGCCAGTCCGGCGTGCGCTCGTTGAAGGCGCCCAGCATGCGCGGGCTGTCGGTGTCACCGGAGCGGCGGCGCAGCAATTCCTCCGCCTCCTCGCGGCCGTCGGCGCCGAAATACTTCTGCAACAGATAGACCATGGCCCAGAGATGGCGGCCTTCCTCGACATTCACCTGGAACAGGTTGCGCATGTCGTAGAGCGAGGGAGCGGTCTGGCCCAGATGGCGCTGTTGCTCGACGCTGGCGGGCTCGGTGTCGCCCTGGATCACCAGCAGGCGGCGCAGCAGGGCGCGGTATTCGCCGGGCACTTCCTGCCAGGCGGGTTCGCCGCAATGCTCGCCGAACGGGATGGTGCGGCCCTCTTCCTGCGGCGCCAGCAGGATGCCCCAGCGATAGTCCGGCATTTTCACATAGTCGAACGTGGCCCAGCCCTCGCGGTCCACGTTCACGGCGGTGCGCAGATAGACCAGGGACTCCTGGAAGCCCTCCGGCCCCATGTCCTTCCACCAGTTCAGATAGCCGGGATGCCAGCGCTCCAGCGCGCGCAGCACACGGCGGTCGCTGCCGAGGTCGACATTGTTGGGGATGGAGGTCGAATAGTCGACGGCGCCGATTCCGGTGGCGGTGGTCATGGGCGGTCTCCTTCGCGTGGATCGCGGTTCGGCTCACTATAGCGGTGTTGGCTTCCGCTTTCATCGGTGGTTTCGCGCCGCAGCCGATTGGGCCTAGTCTGCTGGCCTCTGGAATTCTCGACCGGGAGACGGCGCATGGGCAGGCTGGACGGCAAGATTGCGGTGGTGACGGGGGCCGGCAACGGCATTGGCAAGGCGATTGCCGAACGGTTCGCGGCAGAGGGCGCGCGCCTCGCCATCGGCGACCGCGAGGCGGACGCGCTGGAGCGCACCGCCGCCGCCGTCCGCGCCGCCGGCAGCGAGGCGGTCGCCACCGTCGGCGATCTCACCGAGGAAGCCGGGGCCGAAGCCCTGGTGCAGAGCGCCATCGACAGCTTTGGCGGGCTCGACATCCTCGTGAACAATCTGGGCGGCAGCCGCAACGCCAAGATCTGGGACATGAGCGTCGAGGACTGGGATTTCGTCCTGCGCCTGAACCTGCGTGGCACCTTTCTCTGCACCCGCGCGGCGGCGCGGTTCATGAAGGAGCGGCGGGCCGGGCGGATCATTTGCCTTTCCTCCGGCAGCCGCGAGGGCACGCCCTGGACCGCCTACTATCAGGGCGGCAGCGCCTATTCCGCCGCCAAGGCCGGCGTGCACGGCTTCGTGCGCGACGTGGCCCTGGAACTGGCGGAATTCAACATCACCGTCAACGCCGTCGCGCCCGGTCCGATCGACACCGAACGGGTCGGCGCCGGGCTGCGCCGGATGGACGAAACCGTGGATTTCAGCCCCAGCCGCATGACGCCGCTCGGCCGCCTCGGCACGCCGGAGGAGGTGGCCGCGGCCGCGGTGTTCCTCGCCTCGGACGAGGCCGGTTATGTCAGCGGCCACACGCTGGCCGTCGCCGGCGGGCGATAGGGACGACCGCGGCCCGTCTCCCCAAACGAAAAGCCCCGCCGCTCGCGAACGAGGGGCGGGGCCGTGCCGGCGGGCCGAATCCCGGTCGGCGGCGAGCGCTTAGCTGCTGTAATACATCTGGAACTCGATCGGGTGCGGGGTGTGCTCGAAGGCGTACACCTCTTCCATCTTCAGATCGATATAGGCGCTGATCTGGTCGTCGGTGAACACGTCGCCGGCGGTCAGGAAGCTGCGGTCGGCATCGAGCGAGGCCAGGGCGTCGCGCAGCGAGCCGCAGACGGTCGGGATGTCGGCCAGCTCTTCCGGCGGCAGGTCATAGAGGTTCTTGTCCATGGCCTCGCCCGGATGGATCTTGTTCTTGATGCCATCCAAGCCCGCCATCAGCATGGCCGCGAATGAGAGATACGGGTTGCCGGCCGGGTCCGGGAAGCGCACCTCGACGCGCTTGCCCTTCGGGCTCGCCACATACGGGATGCGGCAGGAGGCCGAGCGGTTGCGCGCGGAATAGGCCAGCAGCACCGGCGCCTCGAAGCCGGGGATCAGGCGCTTGTAGCTGTTGGTGGTGGAGTTGGTAAACGCGTTCAGCGCCTTGGCATGACGGATGATGCCGCCGATATAGAACAGCGCGGTCTCCGACAGGTCGGCATACAGGTTGCCGGCGAAGGTCGGCGTGCCTTCCTTCCAGATCGACTGGTGCACGTGCATGCCGCTGCCGTTGTCGCCCGAGATCGGCTTCGGCATGAAGGTCGCGGTCTTGCCGTAGCCGTGCGCCACCATCTGCACGATGTACTTGTAGGCCAGCAGGTCGTCGGCGGCCTTGACCAGGGTGTTGAACTTCAAGCCCAGCTCGTGCTGCGACGGCGCCACCTCGTGGTGGTGCTTTTCGACGTCGAGGCCGATCTGCGCCATGACGCTGACCATTTCCGACCGCATGTCCTGGGCGCTGTCGACCGGCGCCACCGGGAAATAGCCGCCCTTGACGCCCGGCCGGTGGCCCGGATTGCCGTCCACATACTCACGGCCGCTGTTGTAGGGGCCTTCGTTCGAGTCCAGGTGATAATAGCCCTGCTGCATGTCGACGCCGAACCGCACGTCGTCGAACACGAAGAACTCGGCTTCCGGGCCGAAAAAGGCGGTGTCGCCGACGCCGGTGGAGCCCAGATAGTCTTCCGCATTCTTGGCGGTCGAGCGCGGGCAGCGGTCATAGCGCTGGCCGCTGATCGGGTCGTGCACGTCGCAGGTGATGACCATGGTCGGCTCGGCAGCGAACGGGTCCATATAGGCCGTCTCGACGTCCAGTTGCAGGCACATGTCGGACTCGTTGATCGCCTTCCAGCCGGCGATGGAGGAGCCGTCGAACATGAAGCCGTCTTCGAAGCAGTCCTCGTCGATGGTCGTGTGCCACTGGGTCAGGTGATGCAGCTTGCCGCGCGGGTCGGTGAAGCGCAGGTCGACATGCTTGATGTCGTCATCGGCGATCGCCTTCAGCACATCTTCCGGCGTTTTACAGTTCAACGTCATGGGGCAAGCTCTCCTTCGGAGGAATGTGAACGACTGGGATACGGTAATCAGACGGCTTCGTTGCCGGTTTCGCCGGTGCGAATGCGAATGGCCTCGTCGATGGTGGAGATGAAGATCTTTCCGTCTCCGATCCGGCCCGTATGGGCGGCCTGCTGGATCGCCTCGACCGCGTTGGCCGCCATGGCATCGTCGACCACGACCTCGATCTTCACCTTCGGCAGGAAGTCGACGACGTATTCCGCGCCGCGATAGAGCTCGGTATGGCCTTTCTGCCGGCCGAAGCCTTTCGCCTCCAGCACGGTCAGCCCTTTCACGCCGACTTCGTGCAGGGCGTCTTTGACGTCGTCCAGCTTGAATGGCTTGATAATGGCTTCGATCTTCTTCATGGCGCGCCTGCCTTGAAACGGATGCAACGGGTGCCGTCGGATGCGACGGACTGCAATTAGCGTGCCACCCCCCCGACCGCAAGGTTCTCTTGCCTTCCAGGCAGGCAATTGCGCGCAAAACGACCGTTCGGACGGCATTTGCTCAGATTTTGCTCAGATGCCGTCCATTTTTCGGGCGTCACACCGCAATGCCCGCCGGGGGGTCAGGCCAGCAGGCGCTGCACCTTCTCGCAGGCGCGCTCGATATCCTCGACGCTGGCGGCATAGCTGAACCGGATAAACCCTTCGCCGAGCGCGCCGAAACTGGTGCCGGCAACCGTGGCGACGCCGGCTTCGTCCAGCATCTTGTTCTGCAATTCCTTGGCGCTGAAGCCGGTGCCCTCGATATTGGGAAAGGCATAGAACGCGCCGCCCGGCTCGATGCAGCGGAAGCCCGGGATCTGGTTCAGCGCGCGCACGATGACCCGGCGCCGCTGGTCGAACGCCCGGCACATCTCGTCCACCGCGTCCTGCGGGCCTTGCAGGGCGGCGATGCCGGCAAATTGGGTGGGCGCGTTGACGCAGGAATGGTTGTTCACCGCCAGCCGCTCCGCGTAATAGCAGAGCTCCTTGGGCCAGACGCTGTAGCCGAGCCGCCAGCCGGTCATGGCATAGGTCTTGGACCAGCCGTCCAGCAGGATCACCCGGTCGCGAATGCTCTCATAGGAGAGCAGGGTCACGTGCTCGCGGCCGTCATAGAGGATGCGGCTGTAGATTTCGTCGGCCAGGATGACCACGTCCGGCCAGCGCTCCAGCCCCGCCACCAGCTTGTCGATCTCCGCCTTCGGCACGACGCCGCCGGTGGGGTTGGCCGGCGAATTCAGGATCATGAGGCGCGTGGCCGGCGTGATCTGCTCCAGCACCGCCTCGGCGCTGAAGGCGAAGCCGTTTTCCTCCAACAGGCGCATGGGCACCGGCGTGGCGCCGCTGTAGCGGATCATCGACTCGTAGATCGGGAAGCCCGGGTTCGGATAGATGATCTCCGCCCCCGGCTCGCCGAACATCAGAATGGCGAAGAACATGGTCGGCTTGCCGCCGGGCATGATCATGACCAGGTCGGGATCGACCTCGACCTTGCGGTATTTGGCGATGTCGGCGGCCACCGCCTCGCGCAGCGCCGGAATGCCGTTGGCCGGCGTGTAGCCGTGATGGCCGTCGCGCAGCGCCTTGACTGCGGCCTCGACGATGTGCGGCGGGGTTTTGAAGTCCGGCTGGCCGATGCCGAGATTGATGATGTCCTTGCCCTGGGCCGCCAGGCGGCCGGCGCGGGCCAGCACCTCGAAAGCGGTCTCGGTGCCGAGTTGGGAGAGATTGGCGGCAAGTTTGGGCACGGCAGGGGCGCTCCGGCGGTTGGGATTCGGGACAACGGGTTTTGGCCGGTGACGATCCACACCGGCCGCCCGCTGTCAAGGCGGAAGCGCGCGGGCCGCGACCGCAAGGCGTCTGCCGCTTGCCCCGGCGGATCGCGTCGCCCCGCTACAGCGCCACCACCTTGCCCGGGTTCATGATGTTGTCCGGGTCCAGGGCCTGTTTGATCCGGCGCATGTAGGCGTACGCCTCGCCGGTTTCCTTCATCAGCGAGCCGATCTTGCCGATGCCGACGCCGTGCTCGCCGGTGCAGGTGCCGCCCATGGCCAGCGCCCGGTCGACCAGGCGTTTCGAGAAATCGTGCGCGGCCTGTTTCTCCGCCTCCACGTCCGGGTCGAGCATGATGCAGCAATGGAAATTGCCGTCGCCGACATGGCCGCAGATCGGCGCATACAGGCCGGAGCCCTGGATGTCCCGCTTGGTCTCGACGATGCATTCGGTCAGGCGGCTGATCGGCACCACCACGTCCGTCGCCCAGCCGCGCTTGCCGGGCGCCATGGCGAGGCAGGCGTAATAGGCGTTGTGCCGCGCCTCCCAGAGCCGGGTGCGGTCTTCCTCGCGCGTGGCCCAGGTGAATTGGCTGCCGCCGAAGTCCTCGGCAATGCCCTGCACCGTCTCCGCCTGTTCCTTCACACCGGCCGCCGATCCGTGGAATTCGAAGAACAGGGTCGGCTTCGGCTGCAACTCGTCCAGCTTGGAAAACGCGATGCAGGCCTGCATCTGCGCCTCGTCCAGCAACTCCATGCGCGCGACCGGAATGCCGTATTGCAGCACGGTGACAACGGTGTCGACGGCGCTTTGCAGGTCGTCGTACTGGCAGATCGCCGCCGCCATCGCCTCCGGCACGCCGTAGAGCCGCAACTGCACCTCCGTGATGATGCCGAGCGTTCCCTCTGCCCCCACATAGACATGGGTCAGGTCGTAGCCGGCGGACGATTTGCGCGCGCGGCCGCCGGTGTGGATGACCGAGCCGTCCGCCGTCACCACGGTCAGGCCCAGCACATTCTCCTTCATGGTGCCGTAGCGCACCGCGTTGGTGCCGCTGGCGCACACCGAGGCCATGCCGCCCAGCGACGCGTCGGCGCCGGGGTCGACCGGGAACATGAGGCCGGTGTCGCGGATATGGCTGTTCAGCGCCTTGCGGGTCACGCCCGCCTGCACCCGGCAGTCCATGTCGGAGGCGTTGACCTCCAGCACCCGGTCCATGCCGGACACGTCGATGGTGATGCCGCCGGTGGGCGCGGTGACATGGCCCTCCAGGCTGGTGCCCGTGCCCCAGGGGATGACCGGGACCTTGTGCCGGGCGCAAATCTTGACGACCGCGGCCACTTCCTCGGTCGACAGCGCGAAGGCGACGGCGTCCGGCGCGGCCGGCGTGAAATAATCCTCGCCGCGGGCATGCTGGTCGCGCACCGCCTGGGCGGTGGAGAGCCGGTCGCCCAACAGCGCCTTCGCTTCCTCGACGGCCAGACGGATGCCGGTGTCGTTGCGCAAAACCTTGTCGTTGCGCAGAACCTTTTCGTTGCGCAGATCGGGGGCGGCGGTGTCGGACATGGCGGCGCATCCTCGGTTTGGATCGGTTGCCTCCGTCTTACCGGTTTTGGCCCGACCGGGGAAGGCCGCTCGCCCGCCGCAGGACTCGTCAATAGGGCGTACCGTCCTTGTGGGCGAACACCCATTGGCCGGTCGGGCTCATGACCGCCTGGATGTCGTCGTCGGGATAGCGGCCTTCGTCGCCCTCCGGCCGGTCGCCGACTTCCAGCAGCAGCACGTCGCGCCCGGTGCGGTTGACCAGATGGTGGGCGAGGCCATTGGGCGGGAAGCCGACGCATATGCCGGGCGCCAGTTCCGTCTCGCCCCGGTCGGTGACCAGGGTCGGATGGCCCTCGACGACATAGACGAACTCCTCCTGGCGGGAGTGGACGTGCAGCAGCGCCGTCTCGCCGCCGGGCAGCACCCGCGTCAGGTTCACGCCGAAGCGGGTCAGGCCGAAATGGTCGCCCAACTGGCGTTTCTCGCGCTTGGCCATGCGGCTGAAAAACGGCTCCGGATAGTTCGAGGGCTTGGTGCGCGGCGCCACGTCGAGGGCGGCGATGGCGGGCGCGGGATTGGCAACGGTCATCGGGCAGTCTCCTTGTCGCTGCAAGCCGGACCGGAAGGGTAAGCCGGTGGCGCCGCCCGAAAAATCTTGAAAAACCCAGTCAAGGGAAACTTCCTGAGTCCGCGGGTCTGCGCCCGCATGTCCGCGGGCAGTGCTGGACAGGCTTCGGCGAACGGGGTTAGCCTTTCGTCCATAACCAATCAGCCCCAGGAAAAGGAAACGGCACGATGGGTATGCTCGACGGTCGCGTGGCGATCTGCACCGGCTCCGGCCGCGGTGTCGGCGCGGAAGTGGCGAAACTGATGGCGGCGAACGGCGCCAAGGTGGTGGTGAACGACCCCGGCGTCGGCGGCAGCGGCGAGGGCGGCGACAACACGCCGGCGCAGCAGATCGTGAACGAGATCAAGGCCGCCGGCGGCGACGCCACCGCGAATTTCGGCTCGGTCACCAATTATGGCGACTGTCTCGGCATGGTGGAGCAGGCGCGCGACGAGTTCGGCCGCCTCGACATCGTCTTCAACCCGGCCGGCATTCTGCGCGACCGCATGTTCCACAAGATGGACCCGGAAGACTGGCAGGCGGTGATCGACGTGCACCTGACCGGCCATTTCAACGTCAACCGCGCCGCCATCAACCTGTTCCGCGAGCAGGAATACGGCCGCATGATCATGGTGAGCTCGACCTCGGGCGTGCTGGGCAATGTCGGCCAGGCCAACTATGGCGCCGCCAAGATGGGCATTGTCGCGCTCTGCAAGATCGTGGCGATGGAGAACGCCTCCAAGGGCATCACCGCCAACGCCATCCTGCCGTCCGCCGACACGCGCATGACCCGCAGCGTGCCGACGCCGAAGGACCCGACGGCGGCCGCCGTCCGCGACGAGCGCCTGACCCGCTCCCGCGCCGACGCCATCGCGCCGCTCTGCGTCTTCCTGGCGAGCGAGAAGGCCGGCTATGTCAGCGGCCAGGTGTTCCACCAGCGCGCGGCGGAACTGACGCTCTATGGCGCGATGATGCCGGTGCGCATGGTGCACCGCCAGGGCGGCTGGACGCCGGAGACCATCGAGGAAATCGCCATGCCGAGCTTGTCCAATGGCTTCTCGAAGCTGGGCGACAGCCGCAACATGCACGCCGGCATGCCGATGATCTGAGCCGAAAGGCCAGCCAGTGCCGAAGCCCTGCCTGCTGGCGGGGCTCCGGTGTTGGGGCTCCGGTGGTGGGGCTCCGGCCTTGGGGGGCGTTTTGGCCGGGAGCGCAAAGCTGCGTTGCCCGGCCGAATGGGGTGCGCGACATTGCGCGCGATGCTGCGCCGCCCTAGCTTCGTCGGTAGCCGATCCGAAGCCGGTCCCTCAGCACAGGGCCGCGGCGAACAACGGGAGTGAAACCCATGAACGATTCCATCGCGGTGAAATCCCAGGCGCCCGCCGGCGCCAAATCCTCCCTCTACGTCCCCGCACTGGAGTTGACCCAGGGCCAGCCGGCGCCCATCGCCGCCAATGGCGGCCGGCATTACGCCGCCTTCGACCGCAACGGCGATGCCGGCACCGGTGCGGCCATCGAGGCCGCGCTGCAACAGATCGCCGACGGCAAGGGCCAGGATGCCACCCGTCTGCTGGAAACCGCACCGCCGGGGCCGATCCAGACCCGATGGGGCGTCGGCTTCCGCGAATACGACGAATGCGTCGCCTATATCCGGGCCCAGGGCCTGAGCGCGCCGGAGGGCGGCGTGGTGCTGCCGCTGCGCTATTCGATCAACGAGAACCCGTCCTATTCGGTCGTCCCGTCCAACGGCCTCTGGCGCGACCCGGCCCGCGCGGACGATGCCGCGGCGCTGCGCCAGGAAGAGAACGACAACCGCAGCCGCTCGCTCTATTTCCCACACGTGCTGCGCGATGCCCGGCGCATCGGCGAATACCATCCGGGTCTGCGCCCGGACAGCCCGGAATGCATGGACCGGCTCGGCGTCTCGCTCGCCCATATGCCGGCGACGGCGTGCCGGAACTTCTATGACGCGCACGAGGTCGAGCGGGTGTTCTACCCGGAGATCGAGAAGCTGCTGCTGGACTTCTTCCCCGGCGCGACCGACGCCCTGGTCTACAACCACGACGTCTTCGACAAGCAGTACACCGGCGACCGGACCGAGAACCAGGACGACAAGAATCCGGGCATCAACGAAAACTACGTCAACATGGTCCACAACGACCTGAACGACAATTCGGGCCGGGTGCGCCTGCGCGAGCTTCTGACCAAGAATCTGCGCAATTTCGGTCGCACGCAGAATTACACCGAAGCCGAGGCGGACGCGAAAATGGCCCGCCGTTTCGTGTCGATCAACCTGGCGAAGCCGTTCGAGACCATTCGGCAATGGCCGTTCGTGCTTTGCGCCTGGCCGTCCTTTGCCGACCAGCCCTATATCAACAATTATCGCATCTACGACGACCGCGTCGGCGAGACCACGCGCTTCACCAACCGGGCCGACCACGAATGGTACTGGTTCCCCGAGCAGCAGCCGCACGAGATCTCGATGCTGAAATGCTACGACTCGGTGACCGACGGCTCGGTCTCGCGCTGGTCGTTCCACACCGCCTGCTATGACTGGACCGCCCCGCCCGGCGTGCCGTTGCGGCGCAACATCGTGGTGCGGTCCTACGTGTTCTTCTAGAACGGAGGCCTCCCAAAACACCGCAGGAGGACAGCCCCCCATGTCAGCCACCAAGCCCTATGCCGGCGTGTTTCCCATCGCGCCGGTGCCGTTTCACGACGACGAGACGCTCGACCTGGATGGCATGCGGCGGGTGCTGGACTGCATGATCGACCAGGGCGTAGATGGCATCTGCGTGCTGGCCAACTATTCCGAGCAGTTTCTGCTCTCCGACGCCGAGCGCGAAACCCTGCTGCGGCTGTCGCTGGAGCATGTGGCGGGCCGCGTGCCGGTGATCGCCACCTGTTCGCACTATGCGACCGGCATTGTCGAAGCGCGCGTGCGGATGGCCAGGGACCTGGGCGCCGCCATGGTCATGCTGATGCCGCCCTATCACGGCGCCCTGCTGAAAGGCTCGGAAGCGGACACGTTCGAGCAGTTCCAGCGTGCCGCCGATATTGGCCTGCCGATCATGGTGCAGGACGCGCCGCTCTCGGGCGTCGGCCTCGCGGTGCCGTTCCTGGCCCGGATGGCGCGGGAGATCCCCAATGTCTCCTATGTCAAAATCGAAACGCCCGGCACGGCGGACAAGCTGCGCGCCCTGATCGCGGCCGCCGGTGACGCCATTGCCGGGCCGTTCGATGGCGAGGAATCGATCACGCTGCTGGCCGACCTCGACGCCGGCGCCACCGGCACCATGCCGAGCGCCACCTTGCCGGACCTGATCCGGCCGGTGCTGACGGCCCATGCCGCCGGCGACCGGGCGGCGGCGATGGCGCACTACAACCGCATTCTGCCGCTGATCAATTTCGAGAACCGGCAATGCGGGCTGCGCGCCTGCAAGGTGGTGATGCAGGCCGGCGGCGTCATCCGGTCGGATCGCGTTCGCCATCCGCTGCGCCCGCTGCCGGAGCCGACCCGCGCGGCGCTGCTGGAACTGGCCGGCCCGCTGGAGCCGGTGGCGCTCGCCTGGGGGCGCTGACCGCGCAGCCGGCGCATTTCCCGCCCAAAAAATTAGCATCAGCCGCAAAATATTCGCCGCCCCTGTGAACCAGATCACAGGGGCGGCGTTGTCTCGCCGTCATACTGCCATGGTCATGCCATCAATGAGCCGCCCGGAGCCAAAATTCTTGAGAATCCCGCAGGCGGTTACCGTATCCGGGGCGCGAGGCCCCGATCGGACAAACGGAATGGGCGCCGCCATGGCAGGCCCAAAGTGTTAGTGGGGCCGTCGCTTGCAGGGCGAGTGACGGAAAAAGACGGCGCGTCGGGCAAGACCGGCGCGCCGTCTTTTATTTCTTGTCTGTCGGGGCCGAACGGCTACAGCGCTTTCGATCCTGGTTTACCCACTCTCCTGCCCCATCTCCCGCGCTAGCGGGGACAGGGAAGCTGGGTTGGTGAGCCAGCGGGAAAAGACTCCGCTCTAACCGGACCGACGCCGAAGCCCTCAGAGGAAGGGCTGGTAGCTGACGCCGCTCCAGCGGAAGCCCTGGCCCATGGTCTCCACATAGCCGACGGCGGGAAACGGCATGTGATAGCCGGTGACCAGCAGGCGGTCGGCCGCCGCCATGCCCAGCACTTTCTTGCGGGTGGCCGCTGCCCCTTCCTTGTCCATGTCGAAGCGCACATGCCAGTCCGGCCGTTGCAGGCTCATGACGAAATGGTTGCAGCAGTCGGCGAACAGCAACAGGCGCTTGCCCTCGCTTTCGATATGATAGGCCATGTGGCCCGGCGTGTGGCCGAAGGCGGCGATGGCGGTGATGCCGCTGGCCACCCCGGCCTCGTCGCCCAGGAACGTCATACGGTCGGCGAGCGGCACCACATTGGCCTGCACCAGCTGGCCGACCCGGTTTTCCGCCTTGTCCGGCGCGGACCAGAAATCGTACTCGACCTGGCCGGTGACATAGCGGGCATTGGGGAAGGCCGGCTGGCCGTTCTCCATCAGGCCGCCGATATGGTCCGGGTGCATGTGGGTGAGAACCACCACGTCGATCTGGCCGGCGCCATAGCCGGCGGCGGCGAGCCGGGCCAGCAATTCGCCGGCATTCGGCCGCCGGGCGGCGCCGTTGCCGGTGTCGAACAGCACCAGCTCCGTGCCGGTGTTGACGATGACCGGGGTGAAGCCGATCTCCATGCGCTTGCCGGGCAGGTTGTTGGCCTCGGCATAGGCGGCGACCGCTGCCGCGTCCTGGTTCTCGCCGAAAATCGGATAGGGGCCGTCGAGCGCGACGCCGCCGTCGAAAATCGTCGTTACCTCGAACCGCCCCAGCGGAAAGCGGAACACGGTCGGGCGATCCGGCCCCATCATCGGCGCCGCCGCCAGGGCAGGGGTCGCGAGCCCGCCGGACAGCAGTGGCGCGGCGGCAACGATACCGGCGGCGGCACCCAGCGCGCCGCGGCGGGTCAAGGTCACGTCATTCATGGCGGAGTCTCCCTGTGTGCACCGATGATGTCCTGACGCTATACGAATGCCACATGTCGTGCAGGTCAAATCCGAGACAGGCTCCGGACCACCCGGATCACGCGATTGTGAGCGCCTTCAACACGAACGCGTACTGAAACGCGTCTTCCTTGAGGCTGTCGAAACGGCCGGCGGCGCCGCCATGGCCGGCGCTCATCTCGGTTTTGAGCAGCAGCAGGTTGGGGTCCGTCTTGGTCGCCCGCAGTTTCGCCACCCATTTCGCCGGCTCCCAATAGGTGACCCGCGGGTCGCTGAGGCCGCCAATGGCGAGGATGGCCGGATAGGCCCGGGCGGCGACATTGTCATAGGGGCTGTAGCCCTTGATGCGGGCGAACGCGTCCGGGTCGGTGATCGGGTTGCCCCATTCCGGCCATTCCGGCGGGGTCAGGGGCAGGGTCTCGTCGCACATGGTGTTGAGCACGTCGACGAAGGGCACGTTGGCGACGATGGCGGCGAACTTCTGCGGTGCCCAGTTGGCGATCACGCCCATGAGCATGCCGCCGGCGCTGCCGCCCTCCGCCGCAATCGCATCGGCCCGGGCGATGCCTTCGGCCACCAGATGGTCGCGCGCGGTCAGGAAATCGCGGAACGTGTTTTCCTTCTTCTCGCGCTTGCCTTGCGTGTACCAGCGATAGCCCTTCTCCATGCCGCCGCGCACATGCGCCTGCGCCCAGACAAAGCCGCGATCCACCAGGCTGAGCCGCACCACGCCGAAACTGGCGGGCAGGCTGATGCCATAGGAGCCATAGCCATAGAGCAGCGTCGGCGCCGGCAGCGTGACGTCGCGCCGGTGTACCAGCGTGATCGGCACCTCTTCCCCGTCCGGCGTTTTCGCCAGCAGACGGCGCGTGACATAGGCGGCGGGGTCGTGGCCGGACGGCACTTCCTGGCGCTTGCGCAGCGTTCGCGTGCGCGTTTCCAGGTCGTAGTCATAGGTCTCCGCCGGCGTCGTCATGGAGGAATAGACGAAGCGCAGGGTCGTGGTCTCGAACTCCAGCCCGCCGGAGAGGCCCAGCGAATAGGCTTCCTCGTCGAAGCCGATGGCGTGCTCGGCGCCGCTCGCACGCTCGCGCACCACCAGGCGGGGCAGGCCGTCCACCCGCTCCAGCCGGGTCAGATGGGCGGAGGTCAGGTGCAGGCCCAGCACCAGCGTGCAGGCCCGGTGCGGCACCAGATCCCGCCAGTTCGCCCGGTCCGGCGCGTCCACCGGCGCGGTCACCAGCTTGTAGTCCTCGGCGCCGTCGGCATTGGTGCGGATCACGAACCGTTCGCCGTCATGGTCCAGGTCGTATTCGACGCCCGTATCCCGCGCCGCGATCAGGCGCGGCGCCGCGGTCGGCGCGTCGGCCGGGATCACATACCACTCGCCGGTCTCGTGATCGTGGGTGTTGATGGCGATAAACGCCCGCGACGCGGTACGGCCGACGCCGACGAAATAGCCGGGGTCGCTTTCCTTGTAGACGCAGACATCCGCGGCCTGCGGCGTGCCCAATTCGTGCCGCCAGACGCTTTCCGGCCGCCAGTTGGCGTCGCGCTTGGTGTAGAACAGGTGGCGGCCGTCATTGGCCCAGGTCAGCGACGGCGTCGCCTCCAGCAATTCGTCGGCCAGATCCTCGCCGGTCGCCAGGTCGCGCACGCGGATCGCGTATTGCTCGGAGCCGGTGGTGTCGGCAGCCCAGGCCAGCAGGCGGTGGTCGTCGCTGTGCTGCACCGCGGCGATGCGGAAATAGGCCTTGCCCGCGGCCTCCGCATCGCCATCCAGCATGACGTCGACCTGGTCGGGCTCGTCCGCCGGCGAGCGGCAGAATTGCGGGTGCTGGCCGTCCGGCCGGAAGCGCTGGAAATAGGCGAAGGCGCCGTCCGGCATTGGCACGGAGGCATCGTCCGGCTTCAGCCGCCCCTTCATCTCCGCAAACAAGGCGTCCTGCAACGCCTTCGTGTCGGCCATGGCGGCCTCGGTGTGGGCGTTTTCCGCCTCCAGATAGGCGCGGATTTCCGGGTCGAGCAGGGCAGGGTCGGCCATCACCGCCTGCCAGTTGTCCGCCCGCAGCCAGGCATAGGGGTCGGCGACGCGCTCGCCATGGCGGTCGTGGACGACGTTACAGGTGCGGGCGACGGGGGGCTGCGGCATGGCGGTCGGATCCTTCGGGGAGGGCGGGCTGGCAGGGCGGTGTAGCGCAGGTTCGCGCCCGAATGAACCGGCCTCTGCCCGTGTTCCGGCAATTGCGCACTTGCGGCCCCGGTCCCATCTGTGGTCAACACTGGCCCCGACGTCCGGGCGGGCCCGTGTTCGCCTGCGGCAGCCCAGAGCTTGAGCAATGCTCTCTGCGTTCGCTATGATAGAAGAGGCCGCTTGCGTCAGCCGCTGCCGCCGACCACTTCAAGGATGAACCGGTGCACCATTTCCACGGGCTAGAGCCCTTGCCAGACGACTTGCGCGGTGCCGCCGTGGCGCTCGGCAATTTCGACGGGGTTCACTGCGGCCACCGGGCGATCCTGGAGGCCGCGCGGGCGGCGGGCGGGCCGCTGGGCGTGGTCACGTTCGAGCCGCACCCGCGCAGCGTCCTCGGCAAGGCCGACTGCCCCTTTCGCCTGACCTCGCCGGCGGGCAAGGCCCAGGCGCTGGCCGATCTGGGGGTGGAGCTTCTGGTGGAAATCCCCTTTACCCGCACCTTCGCCAACCTGCCGCCGCAGGATTTCGTCGAGCAGGTGCTGGTGCAGACCGTGGGCGCCCATCACGTGGTCATCGGCTTCGACTTTTGTTTCGGCGCCAAACGGGCCGGCACCGCCGCCACCATGCGCGCGCTGGGCGAACGCTTCGGCTTCGGCGTTACCGTTGTCGACCTGGTTCAGGCCGCCGACGGCACGTCCTTCTCCTCCACCGCGATCCGCGCGCATTTGCAGGCGGGCCGGCCGCGGGCCGCCGCGAAAATGCTGGGCCGCTGGTGGGAGATCGACGGCCTGGTCGCCACCGGCAACCAGCGCGGCCGCACCATCGGCTTTCCCACCGCCAATCTCCGCCTCGGCCAACTGTTGGAGCCCGCGCTCGGCGTCTATGCCGTGCGCTGCTCGATCGGCGAGGGCGAGGACCTGACCTGGCACGACGCCATCTCCAATCTGGGCCGCCGGCCCACGGTCGACGGCGAGACGCTGTTGCTGGAAACGCACGTGTTCGACTTCGAGGGCGACCTCTACGACAAGACCATGCGCGTGCAGTTGCTGGAGTTCATCCGGCCGGAACGCAAGTTCGACAGCTTCGACCTGTTGCGCCAGCAGATCGCCAGGGACTGCGACACCGCTCGCGCCATCCTGGCCGATATGCCGGCCGATCCGCTTTAACCGACACACAAGACCAGAGCCTCCTTGAGACAATGACGACGGATTACAAGAGCACGGTCTTCCTGCCGAAAACCGAATTTCCCATGCGCGCCGGCCTGCCGAAGCGCGAGCCGCTGCTGCTGGAGCGCTGGGCCGCCATGGACCTGTTCGCGCAACAGCGCGCGGTCTCGCAGGGCAAGCCGCAATTCGTGCTGCACGACGGCCCGCCCTATGCCAACGGCCATCTGCATATCGGCCACGCGCTGAACAAGATCCTGAAGGACGTCATCAACCGCTCGCAGCAGATGCTGGGCAAGGACGCCCACTACATCCCCGGCTGGGATTGCCACGGCCTGCCGATCGAATGGAAGGTCGAGGAAGAGTATCGCGCCAAGGGCAAGAACAAGGACGAGGTCGACCTGGTCGAGTTCCGGCGCCAGTGCCGCGAATTCGCCGACGAATGGATCGACACCCAGCGGGACGAGTTCCAGCGCCTGGGCGTGATCGGCGACTGGGACAATTATTACACCACCATGTCGTTCGCGGCCGAGGCGACCATCGCCGAGGAGCTGGCGAAATTCGCCATGAATGGCGGCCTTTATCGCGGCGCCAAGCCGGTGCTCTGGAGCGTGGTCGAGCGCACGGCCCTGGCCGATGCCGAGGTGGAATACCAGGAGCACACCAGCCACACCGTGCACGTGCCCTTCCCGGTGGTGACGCCGGGGCCGGCCAGCGGGCTGGAGCCGGGCATGCCCATCGTCATCTGGACCACCACCCCCTGGACCCTGCCGTCCAACCGGGCCATCGCCTATGCCGAGGATGCCACCTATGCGGTGGTGCGTTGCGTCGCCGGCACGGACAAATTGCGCATTCCGGTCGGCACCCGCTTCGTCGTCGCGCCGGCGCTGCTGGAGAGCACCGCCAAGGCCGCGCGCATGACCGAATGGGAGGTGGAGCGCGAGATCGCCGGCCGCGATCTGGCCGGGACGGTCTGCGCCCATCCGCTGCGCGGCCATGCCGGCACCGACGGCTTCTACGACTACGACGTGCCTCTGTATCCGGCCGACTTCGTCACCATGGATGCCGGCTCCGGCTTCGTGCACATCGCCCCCAGCCACGGCGCCGACGACTATGAACTGGGCATGAAGGTCGGCCTGCCGATCACCGACAATGTCGGCCCGGACGGCGCCTTCCGCGAGCATGTGGCCCTGTTTGCCGGCCTGCGCATTCTCGATGACGAAGGGCAGGAGGGCCCGGCCAACCGCGCCGTCTGCGAGATGCTGGCCAGCATCGACCGGCTGTATTCCTGGGGCCGCCTGAAGCACTCCTACCCGCATTCCTGGCGCTCGAAGGCGCCGCTGATCTTCCGCAACACGCCGCAATGGTTCATCTCGATGGAGACGAACGATCTGCGCGACAAGGCGTTGCAGGCCATCGACGACACCCGCTTCGTGCCGCCGAGCGGCCAGACGCGCCTGCGCAGCATGATCGAGCAGCGGCCGGACTGGTGCGTCTCGCGCCAGCGCGCCTGGGGCGTGCCGATCCCGCTGTTCGTGCACAAGAAAACCGGCGAGATCCTGCGCGACCAGGCCGTGTTCGACCGCGTCGCCGACGCCTTCCGCGACGAGGGCGGCGATGCCTGGTATGCCAGCCCGCCGGAACGCTTCCTCGGCAACCAGTACGACCCGGCCGAGTACGAGCAGGTGCGCGACATCGTCGAGGTCTGGTTCGACTCGGGCTCGACCCATGTCTTTACGCTGGAAAAGCGCCCGGGCATGAAATGGCCGGCCGATCTCTATCTGGAGGGTTCGGACCAGCATCGCGGCTGGTTCCATTCCTCGCTGCTGGAAAGCTGCGGCACCCGCGGCCGCGCGCCCTATGACGCCGTCCTCACCCATGGCTTCGTGCTGGACGAGGACGGGCGGAAAATGTCGAAATCGCTCGGCAATGTCACCGCGCCGCAGCAGGTGATCGACCAATACGGCGCCGACATCCTGCGCATCTGGGTCTGCTCCGCCGACTATTCGGAAGACCTGCGCATCGGCAAGGAAATCCTGAAACACCAGGCCGACCACTATCGCCGCGTGCGCAACACGCTGCGCTTCGTGCTCGGCTCGCTCGGCGGCTTTGCCGAGGCGGAGCGGGTGGCGCCGGCGGAGATGCCGGAGCTGGAACGGCTGATGTTGCACCGCATCGTCGAAATGGACGCGCTGGTGCGCCGCTGCATCGACGAGTTCGACTTCCACACGCTCTGGGTCGAACTGCACAATTTCTGCGCCAACGACCTGTCGGCCTTCTATTTCGACATCCGCAAGGATTCGCTCTATTGCGACCATCCGGCGACGCTGCGGCGCCGGGCCTGCCGCACCGTGCTGGACCATCTGTTTGAAGCGCTGGTGACCTGGCTGGCGCCGATCTGCTGCTTCACCGCCGACGAGGCCTATCTGACCCGCAGGTTCGGCTCGATCGAGGCGGCGCCGGCGGGCGAAAGCGTGCACCTGCTGACCTATCCGACCTTCCCGGCCGAATGGCGCGACGCGGCGCTGGCGGCGAAATGGGCCAAGGTCCGGGGCGTGCGACGGGTGATCCTGGGCGCGCTGGAGAAGGAGCGGGCGGAAAAACGTCTGCGCGGCTCGCTGGAGGCCGCGCCGGTCGTCCATGTGACGGCGGCGCAGGCCGACGCTCTGGCCGGGCTCGACCTGGCCGAGATCGCCATCGTCTCCGACGCCACGGTCGCGACCGGGCCGGCCCCGGCCGGCGCCTTCACCCTGGCCGACGTGCCGGGCTGTGCCGTCGTGCCGGTCAAGGCGGAGGCGGCGCGGTGCGAGCGCTGCTGGCAGCACCTGCCCGATGTCGGCAGCGATCCGGACTATCCCGACGCCTGCCACCGTTGCGCCGACGCCGTGCGGCAATTGCCGGAGGCCGCTTGAGCCTCCGGACGATGCGCGGCACCGGCATCGCCCTGGCGCTGCTGACCCTGGTGCTGGACCAGTGGACCAAGGTCTGGGCGCTGGGCGCCCTGGCCGACCCGCCGGTGCGAATCACCGTCACCGGCTGGTGGGAAATGGTGCTGGTCTGGAACCGTGGCGTCAGCTTCGGCCTGTTCGGGAACGATGCCGTGCCGCCTTGGGCCCTGGCCATCGTCATGGCCGCCATCGGCCTCGGCATCGCGGTCTGGCTGCTGCGCGCCCACACCTGGCTGACGATCTTGGCCACCGGGCTGATCCTGGGCGGCGCCATCGGCAATGTCGTCGACCGTCTCGTCTATGGCGCGGTGGTGGATTTCGTGCGATGGCATGCCTATGGCCATAGCTGGCCGGTGTTCAATCTGGCCGACGCGGCCATTTCGCTCGGCGTCGTATTGTTGATTGCCGAAAACTTGTTGGGCGGCCGGTCCGCCCCCACATCGGCATCGGAGTAGAAACCAATGCGTGCAAGCATGCGACGGATCCTTCTGGTCACGGCCGCTCTGGCCCTCTCTCTCACCGCTTGCGAGCAATTGCGCGAGTCGGCGGGGATATCGAAAAAAGCCCCGGACGAATTCCGCGTCGTCCGCAACGCGCCCCTGAGCCTGCCGCCGAATTACGCGCTGCGGCCGCCGGAGCCGGGCGCGCGGCCGCTGCCGCAACTCGACCCGCGCCGCGAGGCGCAGCAGGCCGCGCTCGGCCGCGATGCGGGCGCCGTCGCGCCGACCGGGGCGATGGCGGCCGGGACGATGGCGGCCGGCGCCGCATCGGCCAGCGCGGCATCGGCCGGCGAGAGTGCCGGCGAAGAGGCGCTGTTGCGCAACATCAAGGTGGGCGACACGCCCACGAATATCCGGGCCCAGGTGGACGAGGAAAGCGCCATCCTTGCCGCGGACAACCGCAATTTCGTCGAACGGCTGATGTTCTGGCGCGACCAGCCGCCGCCGGGAACGGTGGTCGATGCCCGGGGCGAAGCCCGGCGCATCCAGGAAAACGCCGCGCTCGGCCGTCCGCCGCAGACCGGCTCCACGCCCACGATCGAACGGAAGAGCAATGCCGGAGTCTCCCTGTTCTGAGCCCCTCCGTCGGCCGTTGCGCCGGGTCGGCATCGGCCTGACCCTGGCGCTGGCCCTGTGGCTGGGGCCCGCCGCGGCCAAGGTGTTCGGCCCCACGACATTCCGCCTCGATAACGGCCTGCAGGTCGTGGTGATCGAGAACCACCGGGTTCCCGCCGTCGTGCAGATGCTGTGGTACAAGGTCGGCGCCGCCGACGAAGTGCCCGGCTATTCCGGCCTGGCCCATTTCTTCGAACACCTGATGTTCAAGGGCACGAAAAAGACCCCGCCCGGCACGTTCGAGGCGCTGGTGCGCCGCCATGGCGGCCATGAGAACGCGTTCACCACCTGGGACCATACCGCCTTCTATCAGGTGGTCCCGCGCGAACAACTGGGCGCGGTCATGGCGCTGGAGGCCGACCGCATGACCGGCCTGACCCTGACCGACTCCGATATCGAAACCGAACGGCAGGTGGTGCTGGAGGAATGGAACGAGCGGGTCGGCCAGAACCCGTCCGCCAAGCTCAGCCAGGCGATGAACGCCGCGCTCTATCGCAACAGCCCCTATATGCGGCCGGTGATCGGCTGGCGGCAGGAAGTTGCGGCGCTGGACCACGAAACGGTGCGCACCTTCTATCACCGGCATTACGCCCCGGACAACGCGGTGCTGGTGGTCGCCGGCGATGTCGAGCCGGACGCGGTGCGGGCGCTGGCAAAGCAATATTACGGCCCGATCCCCGCCGCCCATCTGGCGCCGCGCCACCGGCCGAAAGAGCCGCCGCCGATGGCGGCCTCCCGCGTGACCGTGAAGGACGAGCGGGTGACGGTGCCCAGCTGGCGGCGCAGCTATCTGGCGCCCTCGCTGCACAGCGCCGGCCACGAACACGCGGACGCCCTGGAAGTGCTGGCCGAGATCCTGGGCAACCGGTCCGTCGGCCGCCTGACCAAGGCGCTGGTTCAGGGCTCGGAACAGGCCACCGCCGTCGGCGCGTGGTACGACAGCGACAGCATCGGCGAGACCACGTTCGGCTTTTATGCGGTTCCGGCCGCGGGCGTCGGCCTCGCCGACCTGGAAACCGCGATGGACGGCGAAATCGCGCGCCTGTTGCGCGACGGCGTGACCGCGGACGAGGTTGCCCGGACGGTCAAGAGCATGCAGGCGGACGCCGTCTATGCCCGCGACGACCTGCAGACCGGCGCCCGCGTCCTGGGCGAGGCGCTGGCCAATGGCGGCACCGTCGAACAGGTGGAAACCTGGCCGGAGCGCATTGCCGCGGTCACGCCGGCCGACGTGCTGGCCGCGGCGCGGCTGGTGTTCCAGCCCGATCGTTCGGTGACCGGCTTGCTGTTGCCCAAGGACCCCGCATCGTGAGACACCTTTTCCTGGTCCTCATCGCCCTGGTGCTGGCCCTGCCGGCCCAGGCGAAACAGGACGCCATCGTCGAGGTCACCAGCCCCGGCGGCATCACCGCATGGCTGCGTCAGGATTCCTCCGTTCCCCTGCTGGCCATCGACTTCCGCTTTCGCGAGGCGACGGACGTGCCGGCCGACAAGGCGGGGGTTCAGACCCTGGCCGCGGCCATGCTGACCGAGGGTGCGGGCGACTGGGACCAGGATGCCTTCCGCCAGGCGCTGAACGACGAGGCCATCGGCCTGTCGTACGCGGCGGGCCGCGATTATTTCTCCGGCAGCCTGACCACGCTGACCGCCAACCGGGCGCTGGCGGTGCGCCTGCTGCACGCCAGCCTGACGGCGCCGCAGCTGGGGGAGGCGGCGTTGCGCCAGAACAAGGCGGCGCTGGTCTCCAGCCTCCGCCGCAGCGAAACCCAGCCGGACGCCATCGCCTACCGCACCTGGTTCCGCCTGGCCTTTCCGGACCATCCCTATGGCCGGTCGGTGCGCGGCACCGCCGAAACCGCGGCCGGCCTGGAAGCCGCCGACGTGCGCGGCTTTCTCGACCGGGTTCTGACCCGCAAGGATCTGGTGATCGGTGTCGCCGGCGACATCACGCCGGAAGCGCTCGCCCCCTTGCTGGACCAGGCCTTCGGGGGCCTGCCGGATCGGGCACCGCCTTCGGACCTGCCGCCGGTGCCGCCCATGCCCAAGGGCATGGCGGTCGTCGCCCATCCCGGCCCGCAAAGCGTTGTCGTGTTCGGCGAAGCCGGCATTCCGCGCTCGGATCCGGACTGGTATGCGGCACTGGTGGTGAATCAGATTCTGGGCGGCAGCACGTTTTCCTCCCGTCTGGGCGAAGAGGTGCGGGAGAAACGCGGGCTGGCCTATGGCATCACCACGGGTCTGGCGCCGTATCGCGCGGGGCCGGTGCTGCTGGGCCGCACCGCCACCCGCAGCGCGGCGGTCAAGGAAACGGTCGACATCATCGCCCGCGAATGGCAGCGCCTCGCCACGGACGGCCCCACGGCCGACGAGCTGGCGGATGCCAAGGCCTATCTGATCGGCGCGTTCCCGCTCAGCCTCGATTCGACCGACTCCATCGCCGCGGTGCTGGTCGACATGCAGTCGGCCGGATTGCCGCGGGACTATTGGGCCAAACGGCCGGCGGTCATCGAAGCGGTCGACCTTGCCACCGCACGCCGCGTCGCCGCGCGCCTGCTGCACGCCGATCGTTTGCTGAGCGTGGTGGTGGGAACCCCGGACGGTTTGACTAACACATTGGGGCCGTAGACATTCTCCGGTAGTGTGCGTCATTTTGATGCCGTTTTCGGTTATGGCCGAATCGGGGGCATTGCCGATAAATTACCGCACATGTCTATCAAAACCTTGATAGCAGAATAGAAACTATCAAGGCTTTGATATGCATCAATTTTGTGCGGGCCCGCTGAGTGGAATTTTTTCACTTGGATTGATCCGAGTACCCACTCTGAACCGTATAGGGTTTACACAAAGTGAAAGATCGAGACCAACATGGTTCAAGCCAGGGGGCTCGGTCGTTCGTTGCGATGCTGAGAATGGATGCGGGTGAAAATGCAAAGACCGTCTGATCGCAATCAACGCCGTAACTTCGGTGCGGTGGCGTTTGCGGTCTGTGGTCGGGGTATTAACCAAAGCGTGCACAATAATCGAAGCGGCAACGACCTTCGTGAATCGGTTCTTTTGTGCCGAGGTCGGGGTAACCCAATCGTAACGCATGGAAGGGGCGATACTTAGCCGGGGGTGCTGGAAGAGCAGTCCCGAAATCAACTACGGCAAAGCGGGGACGTTCCCCCCAAGCCGTCTAGGAGGCAAGAATGAGCGAACAACTCCGTCGTCGGTCGGTCACCATTTCCGGCCATCGGACCAGCGTATCCCTGGAAGATCCCTTTTGGGAGCAACTCAAGGGCATTGCCGCGGAACGCAACCTCTCCATCGCGAACGTGGTGGCCGAGGTTGACAAGGGCCGGCAGAGCAATCTGTCCAGCGCGCTCCGCGTGTTTGTGCTGAAGGAACTTCTGAAGCGTCAGACCACGATGCCTCTGAATTCCTGACCGCTCGGTCCAGCGGCTATTGCTGAAGTCGAATGCGGGTGCCACCGGGGGCAAAGGTGGCACCCGCATTTGCTTTGGGGGATCAGCCGTTGACGTTGACGACGACCCGGCCCCGCACCTGACCCTTGAGAATGTCCGCGGCCACCGCCGGTGCGTCTTCCAGCGACACTTCCCGCGTGATTGCGTCCAGCTTCGCGGTCTCCAGACTGTCCGCCAGCAGCGCCCACGCCGCCTCGCGCTTCGCCCGCGGCGCCATCACCGAATCCACGCCCAGCAGCGCGACGCTGCGCAGGATGAACGGATAGACCGAGGCGGGCAGGTCGCCGCCCTGGGCCAGGCCGCAGGCGGCGACGGCGCCGCCATACCGGGTCTGCGCCAGGACATTGGCCAGGGTGTGGCTGCCGACCGCATCGACGGCGCCGGCCCAGCGCTCCCTGCCCATCGGGCGCCCTTTTTCCGACAACTCGTTGCGGTCGATGATGTCGGCGGCACCCAGGCCCTTCAGATAGGCCTCCTCGCTCGCCCGGCCGGTGGACGCGATCACCCGGTAGCCGCGTTGGGCCAGCAGCGCGATGGCGACGCTGCCGACACCGCCGGCCGCACCGGTCACCAGAATATCGCCGCGCTCGGGCGTGATGCCGGCGTCGGCCAGCGCCTGCACGCACAGTGCCGCCGTATAGCCGGCCGTGCCGATGGCCATGGCCTGGCGGGCGCTGAAAGCGGCCGGTCGCTTGATCAGCCAGTCGCCCTTGACCCGCGCCTGCTGCGCCAGCCCGCCCCAATGGCCCTCGCCGACGCCCCAGCCGTTCAGGACGACCGCGTCGCCGACCCGGAATTCGGCGTTTTGCGACTCGGCGACCGTGCCGGCAAAGTCGATGCCCGGCACCATCGGATAGGTCCGGACCACCGGCGCCGCCCCGGTGATCGCCAGGCCGTCCTTGTAGTTGATGGTCGAATAGTCCACGGCCACCCGCACATCGCCGTCGGGCAGGACGCTTTCGTCGAGGGACTGGATCGAGCAGCGGACGGATTTGTCCTCGTTCTGCTCCAGATAGAGGGCACGGAACATGACGGGCGGGCTCCTTCTCGGGTGCCGGTTGAAACGCTGCCCCGCACACCGTCAGGGCAGGGCGGGAAAGTCAAGCCTGCGGGCGCTCCCCCTTTGCCGCGGCCACGCTCCGCGCCCGGCCGGCCAGCGCGACCAATGTCGGCCGGATCGCCGCCGGGTCTGCCAGCGGCGTTTCGAACCACAGCCGCTCGCCGCGGTCGCCGGCCACCAGATCCAGCCCGTCCGGGTCGATCCCCGCCAGCCGCCACGCCCCGGCCGGCGCGCTGCAAAGCGCGGTCGCATACAGCGCCACCGCGCCGGCATGATCGGCGTTCATATGGCCGCAGACATCCGCCTGCAAACCGGCGAAAGCGGCGGCGAGGTCGTCCTCCGGCCGCACTAGGTCCGCGGCCGCCAGGTGATAGGCCTTGCCGAAGCCGCCGTTGAAGCTCGCCCGCTCGATCCGCACCCGCCAGAACGCGAAATCGCCGAAATCCGCATAGAGCGCCGCCTTTGGATGGCGCGCCAGATAGCGCCAGCGCACGGCCTCCCGCTCCGCACCCGGCAACACCCGCTCCGCCCGGCCGCTGAGGGTGACGCGCGGATGGGCCAGCGGGTCGCCCTTGCCGGGGTCGCCCACCAGCAGCGCGCAGCGCGAATCCGCCAGCAGGGCCGGCGTGTGCGCCGTGAGCGCCGAGGTCAGGAACACCGGCGCGCCCGCAATATCGGTGGCAAGCCCGATGCGGCTCGCCAGCGGCGCCCCCGTTTCCGGCTCCAGACAGGCCAGCGCCGCATGGCGTGCGGTACGGACCAGTGTCGCGACCCGACGGCGCACGTCGTCATCGACGGTTTGCCGCAAGGCGACCGGCTCGCGGCCGGCGTCGGAGGGTTCGGTGGCATCGGTCATGGCGGTTTCCTTTCGCGCCCCACTCAGATGTCGCGCCCGGGCGCGGAAATCAACGGTCTTGCCGCCCGTCCCCGCCCTGCCTAGGCTCCGGAGTGCGCACTCGTCCACGGCGCTTCGCCCCTCAACACCGGCTTTGCCCCCCATGCAACAAGACATCCCGCGCGGCATTCTGTGCATCGCGCTGTCCACGGTCGTCCTCACCTCCCAGGACGCCATCACCAAATGGCTGTTGCAAAGCCATCATGCCGGCGAGGTGATGTTCATCCGCGGCCTGATGGCCGTGCCGGTGGTGGTGGTCATGCATCTGCTGCTCGGCCACTCGCTGCCGCGCCTGCGCTCGCGCAAGCCGGGTTTCACCGCCTACCGCTCGGTCATCGCCGTCGTTTGCAGCTTCTTCGTCACCCTGTCCTTCGTGTTCCTGCCGCTGGCGGACGCGCTCGCCATCGTGTTCGTGAGCCCGCTGATCATCACCGCGCTTTCGGCGGTGATGCTGCGCGAGCCCGTGGGCTGGCGGCGCTGGCTGGCGGTGATGGCGGGGTTCGGCGGCGTGCTGCTGATCACCGAGCCGGGCCAGGCGCCGCTCACCTGGGTGATCGTGCTGCCGCTGATGGCGGCCCTGACCGCCGCTTTCCGCGACATCGCCTCGCGCCAGCTGGCCGGCGTCGACCCGCCGACGACGACGCTGTTCTGGAACATGATCGCCAACGCCATCGGCGGCGCACTGACGCTGCCGTTCTTCGGTTTCACCTGGCCGGCGCCGGACCACTGGTTGCTGTTCGGGCTCTCGGCCGTCATGGTGGTGATCGCCATGTGGTTGATCGTGGCGGCCTTTCAGCTGGCCTCCGGCGCAGCCATCGCGCCCTACCGGTATCTGTCGCTGGTGTGGGCAGGCTTGATCGGCTATGCGGTTTGGGGTGACATACCGTCCGAGACGAAGCTATTGGGCGCCGCTATCGTCGCTGTCAGCGGCCTGTTCATCCTCTGGCGCGAGACCCGGTTGCGACGCCAGTTGAAGCGAGCCTGAATCATGACCGAGCCCGAGACCAAGTCCATCGCCACCGCCACCGGCCGCATCGCCTACCGCGAAGCGGGCTGCGGCCCGGCCCTGGTCTGCCTGCACGGGCTTGGCGGCGGCGCCCGCTCCTGGAGCCAGCAATTGCGGGGGCTGAGCGACCGGCGCCGCGTGATCGCCTGGGATACGCCCGGCTATGGCGGCTCCGACGATTATCCCTCGAAAATCCCGACCCCGGCCCATTATGCCGACGCCCTGGTCGCCATGCTGGACGGCATCGGCGTCACCGGCGCGTTCGACCTGGTGGGCCATTCCATGGGCGGCGCCATCGCCCCCCAGATCGTGGCGCGGCATCCGGGCCGGGTGCGCCGGCTGGTGCTGTCGGCCACCCGCATCGCCTTCGCCAACTGGGGCGGCTATGAGGAGCGCCTGAAAGAGCACGCCTCGATGACGCCGGAGGAGTTCGGCGCCACCCGGGCCAAGTCCATGTGCTCGGCCGATGCGCCGGTGGCGGCGCGGGCCGCCGTCGCGGGCATTGCCAGCGAGCTCCGGGCGCCCGGCTATGCCGCCGCCGTGCACCTGCTGTCGGTCTGCAACAACGAGAAAGAACTCCGCGCCCTGCGCCTGCCGGTGCTGGTGCTGGCAGGCGCGGAGGACCGCATCGCGCCGGAGGCCGAGACCGCGGCCCTGACCGCCCTGGTTCCCGGCGCCCGTCGGGAAATCATCGGCCACGCCGCGCACGCCGCCTATGTGGAACAGCCCGCCGCCTACAATGCCCGCCTGACGGCGTTTCTCGATCCCTGAAATCAAGACAACAGAACCAAGACAACAGCACCACAACAACCCAAAAAGGGATTTTTCCATGAGTTTGACCGTCGGCATCGGCTCGTTCGGCACTATCGGCCGACAGGTCGCGCGCCTGCTGGACGCGGGCGGCATCCCGGGCCTGAGCCTCGCCCTGGTCTCGGCGCAGGACCGGGCGCGCGCGGCCGAGCGCATGGCCGATTTCCACCGACCGGTGCCGGTGGTCGATCTGGCCGACCTGGCCGCCTGCGACGTGGTGTTGGAAGCCGCCCCGGCCGTGGTGTTCGAGGCCATCGCGGCGCCGGCCATCGAGGCCGGCCGCATCTTCCTGCCGACCAGCGTCGGCGCGCTGTTGCCCCGCCGTCCTCTGGTCGAGCGGGCGGCGGAGACGGGCGCCCGCATCATCGTGCCGACCGGGGCGCTGCTGGGTCTGGACGCGGTGCGCGCCGCGGCGGAGGGCACGATCCACACGGTCGCCATGGTTACCCGCAAGCCGCCGCGCGGCCTCGTCGGTGCGCCGTATCTGGTGGAAAACGCGATTTCGGTCGAGGGGTTGAGCGCGCCGAAACTGGTGTTCGAAGGGTCGGTGCGCGCGGGCGCCGCCGGCTTTCCCGCCAATGTGAACGTCGCCGCCGCCCTGTCGCTCGCCTGCGCCGGGCCGCGGCTCGCCGACTTCGACACCTGGCCGGACCGGATCACACTACAGATCTGGGCCGACCCGGGCGTCGACCGCAACACCCATCACATCACCGTGGATTCGGACAGCGCCCGCTTTTCCCTGGATATCGCCACCATCCCGACCGAGGAAAACCCGCGCACGGGCAAGATCACCGCACTCAGCGTCATCGCCTGCCTGCGCAGCCTGACCCAGACCCTGAAAGTCGGCACCTGACCCGAACGCACCGGCCGCGGGGCCGTCAGACCGTCACGGTCTGGCCTTCGCGGGCCACGAAGGTGCCGGGCTGGCGGGCGGCGGCGATGCGCCCCAGCTCGTCCAGGTCGTCATCCGTGCGCGCGGGGTCGTGATGGAACAGGGCCATGCGCTTGACATCGGCCAGGCGGGCCAGGCGGATTGCTTCCTCCCAGGTGGAATGGCCCCAGTGCGGCCGCTGGGCGAATTCCTGGGCGTTGAACATGGAATCGTAGATGACCAGATCCGCGCCTGCGATCAGGCCGGCGATGGCCTCGTTGGTTTCGCCTGGCTTGTGCGAGGTGTCGGAGATATAGCAGACGGCCCGCCCCTCGAACTCCACCCGGTAGCCGACCGCATCGTTCGGATGATCCAGCATCGCGGTCCGCACGAGGATGCGATCGCTCAGCACCAGCCGGTCGCCGGCGCGAAAGTCGTAGTATTTGACCTGCGGGCCGAACGCTTCCAGCGGCACCGGAAACAGCGGCGCGGACATCAGCCGGCCCAGGGTCTGTTCCAGCGTCGCCTCCGGCAGCAAATGGCCCGCCCAGATCCGGAACTGGTTGCCGGGCACGAAGGCGGGGGCGAAGAAGGGGAAGCCCTCGATATGGTCCAGATGGGTGTGGGACAGCAGAATATCCGCCTGCACCTGGCCTTCCGCCGCCATCTCGCGCCCCAGCAGCCGCAGCCCGGTGCCGCCGTCGATCACGACGCGCCGGCCGCCACAGGTCACCTCCACGCAGGAGGTGTTGCCGCCATAGCGCACGGTCTCCGGCCCGGGGGTGGGCACACTGCCGCGCACGCCCCAGAAGCGGATGGTGAACGCGGTATCGTCTTCGCTTTGGCTTGCTCTCACAGTCACCGGCATCTGACCCATTTTGTTATCATTCTCGTATACTGGGGCAAAATCTTTAAGCCAACCCGATGCAATCGAAAATAGTGACGGCGGTCACTCGCCAAAGGCCGCCGGACCTTGGGCACAAGCTTAGGGCACAAGCTTGTAGCCGCCGGTATCCGTCACCAGGATTTTCGCATCGGACGGGTCGGGCTCGATCTTTTGCCTCAGGCGGTACACATGGGTTTCGAGCGTGTGCGTGGTCACGCCCGGATTGTAGCCCCAGACCTCGTGCAGCAGGGTCTCGCGGTCGATCACCCGCTGCCCCGCGCGGTAGAGATATTTCAGAATCGCCGTCTCTTTTTCGGTCAGCCGCACCTTGCGCTCCGAGCCGGTTTCCACCAGCAGCTTCGCCGCCGGGCGGAAGCTGTAGGGGCCGATGGTGAACACCGCATCCTCGCTCTGCGCGTGCTGGCGCAGATGCGCTCGCAGGCGCGCCAGCAACACTCCCAGCCGGAACGGCTTGGTGATGTAGTCGTTGGCCCCGGAATCGAGGCCCAGAATCGTATCCGCGTCGCCATCGGCGGCGGTGAGCATCAGGATCGGGCAGGCAATGCCGTTGCGGCGCAGCACGCGGCAGGCGTCGCGCCCGTCCATGTCCGGCAGGCCGACATCCAGGATGATGGCGTCGAAATGCTGCTGGCCCGCCTTTTCGAGGCCCTCGCCACCGCTGCCGGCCTGGACGACCTCCAGGTCCTCGTGCAGGCGCAACTGCTCGGCCAGCGAGGCGCGCAACGCCTGGTCGTCGTCGATCATCAGAATGGCTTGTCGCGCCATGGCCGCACAGGCTCCTTGCAATCGCTGCGGGGCGAACCGAAATGCCCACCTAGCATATAGGGTGCGTCATGACCATTGCACCCTGGTGCCGACCGGCCGGTGCGGGACATCCGCGGGCTTTGCGGGCTATGGGCGGAAAATGCCCGTGAATTCAAGGTGAGCGTCACCGAATGCCGGGATGTCCGGCCTACCGCGGCCCCCCGGTTTCTCCGCGATGCCACCGGCACGCCGGCCGCCCGATCTCGAAACCGTTTCATCGCCCGGGAATCTGCGCTATTGGTCGGACCAGTCGAGGACACTGCGGGAGACGCCGATGGATAGCCCCACAGGGCGGCCCACCGACGATTACCATCAGCGCTCGCTGCCGGGCGAGCGTCGTGTTCTGGCCGTTCTCGGCCCGACCAACACCGGCAAGACCCATCTGGCGGTCGAGCGGATGCTGGGCCATGCCAGCGGCATGATCGGCTTTCCGCTGCGCCTGCTGGCCCGCGAGAACTACGACAAGATCGTCCGGCTCAAGGGCGCGGCCCAGGTGGCGCTGGTCACCGGCGAGGAAAAGATCATCCCGCCCCGGCCCCGCTATTATGTCTGCACGGTCGAGAGCATGCCGCTGGATCTGGCCGTGGACTTTCTGGCGGTCGACGAGATCCAGATGGCCGCCGATGCCGAGCGCGGCCACATCTTCACCGAACGCCTGCTCCACGCCCGCGGCCGCACCGAGACCATGTTTCTGGGCTCCGAGACCGTGCGCTGGCTGATCCGCAAGCTGGTGCCGGAATGCGAATTCATCACCCGGCCGCGCTTTTCCACCCTTTCCTATGCCGGCCATCGCAAGGTGACCCGGTTGCCGCCGCGCTCGGCCATCGTCGCCTTCTCGGCGGCGGAGGTGTATCGCCTGGCGGAGTTCGTGCGCCGCCAGCGCGGCGGCACGGCGGTGGTGCTGGGCGCGCTCAGCCCCCGGGCCCGCAACGCGCAGGTCGGCATGTACCAGGCGGGCGAGGTCGACTATCTGGTGGCGACGGATGCCATCGGCATGGGCCTGAACATGGACGTGCGCCATGTCGCCTTCTCCGCGCTGGCCAAGTATGACGGCAACCGGCTGCGCGACCTGCTGCCCGGCGAGGTCGGCCAGATCGCCGGGCGGGCCGGGCGGCACATGTCCGACGGCACGTTCGGCACCACCGCCGACCTCCAGGGCATGGACGAGGAGTTGGTGGCGCGGGTGGAGGCGCACGAGTTCGACACGCTGCGCACGCTGATGTGGCGCAATGCCGACCTGGATTTCCGCAGCGTCGAGGGATTGCTGCGCTCGCTGGACGAGAAGCCGCCTTTTCCCTTCCTGCGCCGCACGCGGCGGGCCGACGACCATCGCACGCTGGAATCCCTGGCGCAGATGGCGGAGGTGTCCGGCCGCGCGGTCGGCCGGAGCGCCGTGCAATTGCTGTGGGATGTCTGCCAGGTGCCGGACTTCTCCAAGACGCTCACGGATTCGCACACCCGCCTGCTCGCCCGCATTTACGGGTTCCGCTCGGAAGGCGAGGGGCGGTTGCCGACCGACTGGGTGGCGAGCCACATTCGCCGGCTGGAGCGCACCGACGGCGATATCGACACGCTGATGGCCCGCATCGCCGGCACCCGCACCTGGACCTATATCAGCCATCGCACCGGCTGGCTCGACGACCCGGTGCACTGGCAGGAACAGGCGCTGGCGATCGAGGACAAGCTGTCCGACGCCCTGCACGACCGGCTGACCCAGCGCTTCGTCGACCGCCGCACCGCCGTTCTCGTCCGCCGCCTGGCCGAGGGCGACGAACTGATCGGCGGCGTCAACGCCGCGGGCGAGGTGGTGGTGGAGGGCGAGACCGTCGGCACGCTCACCGGTTTCCGCTTCAAGGCCGATGCCGCCGACCGGGGCGAGGACGGCCGCGCCTTGCTGAACGCCGCCAACCGGGTGCTGCGCCAGGAGGTGGAAGGCCGGGTCGCCCAGGTGGCGCAGGCCGATCACCAGGATTTCCGCCTGTCCGAAGACGGGCGCATCACCTGGGCCGGTGAGCCGCTGGGCGCGCTGGTCAAGGGTTCGAACTGGCTGAAGCCGCGGGTGGAGCCGCTGGCCAGTGCGCTGCTCGACAGTCGCCACCGGCAGGCGCTGCGCGCGCGCATGCAGGACTGGCTCGACCGGGAGGTGCAGCGTCGCCTGGGCTCGCTGACCCAGTTGCAGGCGCTGGAAGGCTCGGCGGAGCTGCGCGGCATCGGTTATCGCCTGGCGGAGGCCGCGGGCGTGCTGCCGCGCCGCAGCGTGCGCGACCAGCTCCGCACCCTGTCGAAGGCGGAGCGCAAACGGTTGGCGGCGGTGGGCCTGCGCATCGGCCGCGAACACCTGTTCCTGCCCCAGTTGCTGCGCGGCGCGCCGAACCGCTGGCGCCTGACGCTCTGGCGGCTCTATCACGGCGGCGCCGAACCGCCGGCCGAGCGTCGTCCGGCCCTGCCGGTGGATCGCGACGCCGATCCCGCCTGGTATCGGGTCTGCGGCTACACGCTCGCCGGCGATCACGCCATCCGCGTCGACCGGTGGGAGAATTTCGCCGCCGCCGCGCACAAGGCGGCTGGCGCCGCTTCCGATGGCGCCCCCGGCGTGACCGCATCGGCCGAGTTGGCGGCGCTGGCGGGGGTCGATGCGTCCGCCGTGCCCGATCTACTGCGCCGCCTGCGCTTTTTCCCGACCGGCCAGACCAGCGAGACCGGCGCCGTTCTGTATGCGCGCCAGCCCCGTCGCCGCGCCCCGGCCGGCAAGGCGGACCAGAGCGGCCCGTCCGGTAAGCCGGACCAGAGCAAGACCGCCAAGACTGCCAAGACCGCGGCCCGCGCAAAGCGCCACGGCGCCGGCAAGGCCCGCAACCCGCGGCCGGTCAATCCGGATTCCCCCTTCGCCGGCCTGCGCTCCGCGCTGGCGGCGGCATCGTGAGGTGACCACGCCCTTGCTGCACGACCAAGACGCGCCCCCGACCCGCCTGCGCATCGACAAATGGCTGGTGCACGCCCGGTTCTGCAAGACCCGGTCGGTCGCCGTAACCCTGGTGAGCAAGGGGCGGGTGCGGGTGAACCGCCAGCCGGTGCGCAAGGCCAGCCACGAGTTGAAGGCGGGCGACGTGCTGACCCTGCCGCGGGGGCGCGGGGTCGCCGTGGTGCGGGTGATCGCCATGGGCGAGCGCCGCGGACCTGCGACAGAAGCGCGGCTTTTGTACGAGGAACTGGTGCCGGCGGATTGAATTTGGCACACATGAGGATCAGATAGACCATCCTCTCGGAACTGCCGGTTCGCGCGCGGCTTTGCGGCGGCCCGTGGTTGCAGTTCGCGCCAGGAGCCCGTGCATGACCTATATCGTCAACGAAGACTGCATTAAGTGCAAACACATGGACTGCGTCGAGGTTTGCCCCGTCGACTGCTTCTATGTGGGCGCCAACATGCTGGTGATCCATCCGGACGAATGCATCGACTGCGGTGTGTGCGAGCCGGAATGTCCGGTCGAGGCCATCAAGCCCGACACCGAACCGGGCGCCGAGGACTGGGTCGAGTTCAATCGGGAATATGCCGAGAAGTGGCCGAACATCACCCGCAAGGGCGAGGCCCCGGCCGATGCCGAGGAATGGGCCGGCGTGCCGAACAAGTTCAAGGACCATTTCGACCCGTCGCCGGGCACTCCCTGACCGCTCGCCGCCGCCGCGACGCATTCGCCGTCGCGGCCCGGTTGCCTGTGACCTTTCGCGCACCGCCCGGCCGTTTCGGGCGGTGTTTCCGTGCGAATCCGCCTCTCGCAGCGCGGAGGCGTGCCGGCATCGCCCAAATTTCTCGCACCCGCCCATGGGAAACGCCGGCATTTTATGCTATATGATGTTTGTGTGACGGTTTCTCCGCACTGCGCACGCAGGTTTGCGCAAATGGTGCGCCGGGCCGTTGTTATCGATGCGATGGTTAAAGGCCAAACAAGATCGACAGAATGAGCGTGGTGCGGCTCGGCAGGCAACACTTGCTGGCTGGGTTCCTTGCGCCATTCGGATCGGAGACCGCACGGCAACGCGGCCGTGCGGCGTGTGGCTTTGACCGCCTGACATCGGTATCGGAACAGTGAGCGTTGCGTTGCGACGCAAACCTCAAGACGCGTGAGGGAAAGAGGTCAGAATCTATGGCAAAACAGGCAAAGTTCCAGCCCGGTGACTATGTGGTCTATCCCGCGCACGGCTTGGGCCAGGTTACCGATATCGAGACCCGGACCGTGGCCGGGTTCGAGCTGGAAATGCTGGTGATCGAGTTCGAAAAGGAAAAGATGACCCTGCGCATTCCGCTCGCCAAGGTTGGCGCGGCCGGGCTGCGGGGCCTTTCCTCGAAGAAGGACATGGCCGATGCGCTCAAAACCCTGAAGGGCAAGGTGCGGATCAAGCGCACCATGTGGAGCCGCCGGGCGCAGGAATACGAGGCGAAAATCAACTCCGGCAGCCTGGTGCAGGTGGCCGAGGTGGTGCGCGACCTGTTCCGCAACGCCGAACAGCCCGACCAGTCCTACAGCGAACGCCAGATCTATCAGGCGGCGCTGGAACGCCTGACCCGCGAACTGGCCGCGGTCGACCGCCTGGACGAGGACACGGCCCAGCAAAAGCTGGAAGCGATTCTGAGCGCCGCGTCGTCCGCCGCCCAGGCCGCCGCCGCCGATGCGGAAGACGAGGCCGAGGACGAGGTGGAGGCCACCGAAGAGGCGGCCTGAGTCCGACCGCCGTTTTGACCGGTTCTCCGGTTTCCAGGGCCACGCCGCAAAGCGTGGCCCGAATTTTTTGATAAGGGCCACGCCGCAAAGCCTGGCCCGAATTTTTGGTAAGAGCCACGCCGCAAAGCGTGGCTCTTGGTTTTGGCGGGTCCCGCCTCAGCTTGCCTGGTAGGCGTCGCCCTGCTGCCGGGCCTTCTCCTGCAGCGCCCGCACCGCCGTCACCATGAAGGCGCAGGTGGGCGTCGGCACGCCGAGGCGCTCGCCCTCCGCCACCACGCCGCCGTGAATGGTGTCGATCTCCGAGCGGCGGCCGGCCAGCACGTCCTGGTACATGCTGGGCCGGGCCTTCGGCATTTTGCCGATGAAGTCGCTGACCCATTGCACCGGGTCGTCGTAGAGCAGTGCGATCCCCTTCGCCGCGGCGACAGCCGAGGTCTCCAGCACGCAGGTCTTGGAGAGCTCCCAGGCGTGCGGGTTCTCCCGCACCTCGCCGGTGCGCAGGCCGAACAGGGTACAGGTGGCGCTGACGGCGATATTGGCGTTCAGCTTGCTCCAGACCACCGGCCAGATGTCGGCGAAGGTCTCGCAGTTGAAGCCGGAGGACGTCCAGACATCGCGCACCCGCTCCAGCCGGTCGGTCAGGCCGCCCGCCGCCTCGGCGATGTTGATGGCGGACATGCCGTTGTGATGGGCGTGGCCGGGGCCGATCATGCTGGCGCCGAAGCCGCCGGCAATGCCGGCCAGCACCCCGCCCTCGTGGCCGCCCAGCAGGCTCTGGATCTTCTCCACATTGCCGAGGCCGTTCTGCAGCGACAGCACCGCCGTTTCCGGCCCGATCATTGCCCGGGCGGCGCCGACGGCGGCGTCGGTGTCATGGCCCTTGGTGGCGACGATCACCAGGCCGCACGGGCCGGCCTCGGCCGCATCCGCGGTGGCGTGGATCGGCACGGTGCGGTCGCCGGAGGCGCCCTCGACCCGCAGGCCCTTGGTGCGCATGGCGTCCACATGCGCCTGCCATTTGTCGAACATCCAGACCTCGTGGCCCGCGTCCGCCATCAACGCGCCATAGACCGAGCCCATGGCCCCGGCGCCGACGATTCCCACTTTCATGCCGATCCTCTTTACGTCTGTCTTCGGTTTTTTCGTGTCTTCAGGCGGCTGGAGATTGGCGAAGCCCGCGCCTAAACTCCAGGAAAATTCGGACCGAGGCGAGGATTGCCGCCATGACCGTTACCCCCATCCGCATCCGCCCGTCCGGCGGCGCCTTGGGCGCCGACATCGAGGGCGTGGATCTCTCCCGGCCCCTGGATGACGCTGTCTTCGAGGCGATCCGCAACGCCTGGCTCGACCATCTGGTGCTGCGCTTCCGCGGCCAGCCGCTGACGCTGGCGGATCTGGAGCGCTTCAGCGCCCGGTTCGGGCCGCTCGACCGCGCGCCGGTCACGCCCTGGACCGGCCAGCCGCACATTCCCGACCACCCGTTCGTCGCGGTGATGAGCAATATCGAGATGGACGGCCGGCCCATCGGCTCGCTGGGGCATGGCGAGGCGATCTGGCACACGGATATGAGCTACAAGGAGGCGACGCCGACCGCCTCCATCCTCTATGCGGTGGAAATCCCGCCGGAGGGCGGCAACACCAACTTCGCCAACATGTACCGGGCCTACGAGACGCTGCCGGCGGACCTGCGCGCCCGCGTGGATGCGGGCCTGACGTGCAAGCACGACGCCTCCACCAACAGCGCCGGCCAGCGTCGCGCCGGCTTCGAAGGGATGAACGATCCGCGCGACTTGCCGGGCGCGGTCCATCCGGTGGTGCGCGTCCATCCCGAGACCGGGCGCCGCTGTCTGTTCCTGGGCCGCCGCCGCAACGCCTATCTGACGGGCCTGCCGCTCGCCGAAAGCGAGGCGCTGCTGGATGCGCTCTGGGCCGCCGCCATCGACCCCGGCCGGGTCTGGAGCCAGGAATGGCGGGTGGGCGACCTGCTGATCTGGGACAACCGCTGCACGCTGCACCACCGCGACGCGTTCGCAGCCCAGGACCGGCGGCTGCTCTGGCGCACCCAGATCCAAGGCGACCGGCCCTTCGGCGCCACCGCAGCCGCCTGACGGCGCCTGGCATCGACCGTCTTCGGACATTCACAAAAGCGAAAAATTTCTGTCACGCTCCCGCGTCTATAGGAGCGGCCTGCATGCCGTGGCCGCCCGCCGCCGGCACCGCACCCGCTCATCGTTTGGAGACCCGCGACCGTGAAGACGACCGAGACGCCCCGCCTGTCCTTCGACGCGTTCGACGAACTGCAAAATCCGCCGCCGGTCGAAACCGGCTTCGACCGCGTGGCCGCGGCCTTTCTCTCGCGCCGTGGCTTTCTGAAGGGCGCCGCCGTGGCCGGGGCAGGCGCTTTCGTGCTGGGCGCCGGCTCGCTGGCCGCGCGCCAGGCCCGCGCCGCCGCCGGCTGGCTCGACTTCACGCCGATCGCCGCCAACACCGCCGACGCCATCACGGTGCCGCAGGGTTTTCGCTGGTACCGTCTCATCAGCTGGGGCGATCCGCTCTGGAGCGACAAGCCGGGCTTCGATCCCGCGACCCGCGGCACCGGCGCCAGCCAGGAAACCGCGTTCGGCGACAACAATGACGGCATGGCCCTCTTCACCGCGCCGGACGGCAAGCCGGTCTTCGCCATCAACAACGAATACGTGAACCGCGACATCATCTACGGCAACCGGGCCGACGGCAAGCCGGAGACCGCCGACGACGTGCGCAAGGGCAAGGCCGGCCACGGCGTCTCCGTGTTCGAGGTGGCCATGCGGGACGGCCGGTGGGCGCCGGTGCTGGACAGCCAGTACAACCGCCGCATCACCGCCGACACGCCGATGGCCATCACCGGCCCCGCCGCCGGCCATGACTGGCTCAAGACCGCGGCCGACCCGTCCGGCACCCGGTCGCTCGGCACCTGGAACAATTGCGGCAACGGCCAGACGCCCTGGGGCACCTATCTGACCTGCGAGGAGAATTTCAACGGCTACTTCTCTTCCAGCGACCCGGACCTGACTGTCCCCGCGGCGCTGAAGCGCTATGGCGTCGGCGTCAAGGACTGGGGCTATGCCTGGGCCAGCGCCGACGAACGCTTCGACATTTCGAAGCACCCGAACGAGCCGAACCGCGCCGGCTATGTGGTCGAGATCGACCCGTTCGACCCGACCTCGACCCCGAAAAAGCGCACCGCCCTCGGCCGCTTCAAGCACGAGAACGCGGAGGTCGTGGTGGCCGACAACGGCCATGTGGTCGTCTATATGGGCGACGACGAAAGGGGCGAGTTCCTCTACAAATTCGTCTCTGCCGGCACGTTCGTCGAAGGCGGAAACACTGCCGACCTGCTGGAGGACGGCCGCCTCTATGTCGCCAGGTTCGCGGACGACGGCACGGGCCAGTGGGTGGAACTGACGCCGGAGGCGACCGGCATGGCGTCCAAGGCCGAAATCTGCATCCACACCCGCCAGGCGGCGTCGGCCGTCGGCGCCACGACCATGGACCGGCCGGAATGGGTCGCGGCCAACCCGCTGAAGGCGGAGGTCTGCTGCTCGCTCACCAACAACAAGAACCGCGGCGTGAAGCCGAATGCCGGCGGCGACGACACGGCCGTCAACGGCCCGAACCCGCGCGAAAAGAACCATTACGGCCAGATCGTGCGCTGGATGCCAGCCGGCGGCGACCACAGCGCCGACGGGTTCGAATGGGACCTGTTCGTCATGGCCGGCAACCCGACCGTGCACGGCGATGCCTATGCCGGCTCGAAGAACGTCACCGCCGACAACATGTTCAACTCGCCGGACGGCCTGAAGTTCGACAGCCAGGGCGGCCTCTGGATCGAGACTGACGGAAACTATTCCAACGCCAAGGACTTTGCCGGCCAGGGCAACAACCAGATGCTGGTCGGCAACACCGAAACCGGCGAGATCAAGCGCTTCCTGGTCGGCCCGAAGGAGTGCGAGGTCACCGGTCTCGCCTGGAGCCCGGACCGCAAGACCCTGTTTGTCGGCATCCAGCATCCGGGCGAGAAGGGCCACAGCCACTGGCCGGCGGGCGGCGACAGCGTGCCCCGCTCCTCCGTCATCGCCATCGTGCGCGAGGATGGCGGCCCGATGGGCTGATTCTGCCGCTCTTGGGGGTGGAAATGGGCGGGCGGGCCGGTGCACACTGGCCCGCCCGTTTTCCGTCCGCCTGGCAAGAGAGGCCGCCCCATGTCGCCAGCCCCCGACCCCACCACTGCCAACACCAAGCTGATGGCCGCCTTCGGCCGCGCCTGGGGCAAGGGCGATGTCGACGGCATTCTCGCCTGCGTGACCGAGGATTTCGAATGGCGTCAGGCGGTCGGCCCCGAAGCGCCCTGGGGCCGTCACGTCCGTGGCAAGGAGGCGCTGCGCCGGGCGCTCGCCGAGCGGGACGAAACCTTCGCGAACCTCCGCTATTCCGACAATCGGGTGGAGGTGTTCGGCGAGCGCATCGTCCAGACCTTCCGCATTTCCGGCACCCTGCCGGGCGGCGATCCGGCCGACTGGCGCGGCTGCGACCTCTACCAGGTCCGCGACGGCAAGCTCGCCTACAAGGACAGCTACTGGAAGCGGATCGTGCGGTAAGGGGCGGGTGGAGATCGCCACCAACCGTTACGGCGGCGCTGTTTCCCGGGCGAGGCGGAGCCAATTCTCCCGCGCTTTCCCGGACGCGGCCAAGCCGCGATCCGGGACCCCTCGCCACTTGGCAAAGCGCCGCGACCGATCCCGGTTCTCGCCTCCGGCGCGGCCGGGACACGGATACCGTTGCCGCCGCTGGAGCGCTTTCGGCACTGGTTGAACCACTCTCCTGCCCCCATCTCCCGCGCAAGCGGCAGCCCATGCCGGAGAGCTTCTCGCAGGACACGGGACTCTGTATTGGTCTCTCAGGCATGGGTCCCCGCTTCCGCGGGGACAGAGGAGATGGGATGGTGAGCCAGCGGGAAAAGAACCCGCGCTAGGCGTCCGTCAGCTCCAGCACGATCTTGCCCGGCTCGTTCCGGTCCAGCAGCATGGCATAGGCCCGGGCGTAGTCCGCCGCCGGCAGCACCGCCCGGACCGGCGGATGCAACTGGCCGGCCTCGTGCATCCGCGCCAGATCGGCAAAGGAGCGGCGCAACTCGCCCGCATCGTGCAGGAAATGGGCGTTCCAGAACACGCCGACCGCCGCGACGCCCTTGACCAGCAACAGATTGGCCGGGATTTGCTGGATGCGCCCGGCGGCAAAGCCGACGATCAACAGGCGCGCGCCCCAACGCACGCAGCGCAACGCCTCATCGAACAGATCGCCGCCGACCGGGTCGTAGACCACGTCCGCGCCCTGGCCGTCGGTCAGCGCCTTGACCGCGTCGCGCAGGCTCTCGCTCTGGCTGTCGACCACGGCGTCGGCGCCTGCGGCCCGCGCCGCCTCGCCCTTGGCCGCGCCGCGCACCTGGGCGATGACACGGGCGCCCAGCGCCTTGCCGATCTCGATCGCCGCCAGGCCGACGCCGGAGGTCGCGCCCAGCACCAGCAGCGTCTCGCCCGCCTGCAGCCGGCCGCGCACGGTCAGCGCGATGTGCGAGGTGCCGTAGATCACCGGCCAGGCCGCCGCAGTCCGCGCATCCATGCCCTTCGGCATCGGAAACACCCGCTGCTCGGGCGCCACGATGCGGCTGGCGAGACCGCCGTATTGCAGGGCGCAGAACACCCGGTCGCCGGGCGCGAAGCCCCGGACGCCCGCGCCCACGGCCTCGACCGTGCCCGCCGCCTCGAAGCCGGGGGTGAAGGGGAAGGGCGGCTTCACCTGGTATTTGCCGGCGACCATCAGCGTGTCGGCGAAGTTCAGCGCCCCGGCCTCCGCCGTCACCGCGATCTCGCCCGGTCCGGGCGCCGCCGTCGGCGGCTCGCCCAGCCGCAGCCCCGCGGGCTCGCACCAGTCGTCGCAAAAGAGCGCTACCATGCCTTCCTCCTGCCGCCCGGCTGCCGGACCATCCGGCGCCCTCGGGGGCCATCGCAAAAAACCGAGGCCCGCACGCGGGATGCACCGCGCGCGGGCCTGGAAAGGGTTCTATCAGCCGGCCCCGCCCGCTGGCGAGGCGGCAGGCTTACGCGGCCAGCGGGAACAGCGGTGCCACCACCGTGCCGCGCCGGTGCAGGTTGGCCGCGAATTCCTGCGGGAAGCTCTCGTGCACCGAGCCGGTGACCGTTTCGGTCGCCATCAGCGCGTCGGCCCAGGCCTTCACCTGCGGGAAGCCGTCCAGGAGGCCGCTTTGCAGCTTCGCATCCACCGCCAGGAAGCGCTGGAAGAAGGGCGCATAGGCGGCATCGACCAGCGACAGGTCCGGCCCGTTGAAATACGGCCCGTCATTGCCGCGCTCGGCGGCGATGGCGTGCTCCAGCTTCGCCAGCACGGTTTTCGCCGCCTCGAAGCCCTCGGCCTGCTCTTCCGCCGTCTTGGCGTAGTAGCAGGCGGAAAGCCCGCTGGAGAAGGTCGGCACGAAATCGGTCCAGGCGCGGTTGCGGGCGCGCTTCACCGGGTCGGCCGGATGCAAGGGTGCGCCCACGGTCTCGTCGATGAACTCGGCGATGGCGTTGGATTCGAACAGCGGCGTCGCGCCCACTTTCAGCACCGGCACCTTGCCGTGCGGCGAGATTTCCAGGAACCAGCCGGGCTTGTCGCGCAGGTTGATATAGGTAACGTCGAACTCGACCCCTTTGGCACGCATCACGATCACGGCGCGCTGAACCCAGGGTCAAGTGACGGAGCTGATCAGATGATACCGCTCGGTCATGGGGAGGGTCCTTTGATTGTCGGAAGACACGGAAATTGTCGGAAGACACGGAAATTGTCGGAAGACAAGGCGCAGTGTAGCGCAACGCCGCGCCCTTGCCATCTCCGCTTCGGCCGGGCGGCGGTGGAGGCCGCCCGGCGCGATGCGTCTACCGGCCTTTCCAGTCGGGCGACCGCTTCTCGGCGAAGGCTTTCGGGCCTTCGATATAGTCTTCGGATTCGACCATGGCCTTGTAGGCCGGATAGACGGACTGGTTGCGGATCGCATCGGCGACGCTGGTCTCGTCCAGGCCCATATAGACGCCCTGTTTCGAGGCGCGGATCGACATGGGCGAGCATTCCAGGATGGTCGCGGCCCAGCGCTTGGCGCCGGCCAGCGCCTCGCCCTTCGGCACCACCTCGTTGACGAAGCCCAGATCCTTGCCCTCGGCGGCGCTGACGCGGCGCCCGGTCAGGATCATGCCCATGGCCTGCTTGAAGTGGATGTGGCGCGGCAGGCGGTGGATGCCGCCGGCGCCGGCTGCCAGGCCCACCCGCGGCTCCGGCAGGGCGAAGGTGGCGTTTTCGGCCGCGATGATCAGGTCGCAGGCCAGCGCGATCTCGAAACCGCCGCCCATGGCCCAGCCATTGACCGCCGCGATCACCGGCTTGGCGATGTCATAGCGGTTGGTCAGGCCGCCGAACCCGGTGTCCGGTCGGTGGCGCGGCCCGCCGGCCGCCTGGTATTTCAGGTCGTTGCCGGCGCTGAACGCCTTGTCGCCGGCGCCGGTGACGATCGCGATCCACTGCTCCGGATCGTTGCGGAACGCGCTGAAAACCTCGTCGAACTCCCAATGCGCCGGCGGGTGCAGGGCGTTGTAGACCTCGGGTCGGTTGATGGTGACGATGGTGAGCGGGCCTTCGCGCTCCACCTTCAGGAATTCGTATTGGGCCATCGGGCGTATCCTCCAGGAACGGTTCCGGTTTCAGTGAGGCAGGCATGGTGCCGCGGTTTCGGCGCGGCGGCAATCGTCAGGCCGCCTCCGCCCGGCGCAGCAGCCGGGGCCAGAACAGCCAGAGCGTCGCGCCGCGCAGCGAGAAGAAGACCAGCAGGCAGAGCCAGAGCCCGTCATTGCCGCCCCAGTCCCGCGTCAGCCACAGCGCCAGCAGGTAGAGGACGAAGCTCATCAGCATGGCATTGCGCATCAACCGGTTCTGGGTCGCACCCAGAAACACCCCGTCCAGCACGAACGCCACCACCGAGACCAGCGGAAACGCCACCGCATAGGGCAGGAAGTCCCGCGCCCGCGCCTGCACCTCCTCGATGCCGGTCAAAAGCTGGATGCCGAACCAGCCGCCCGCGCCCCACAGCACCGCCAGGCCGACGGCAATGCCGAAGGACCAGCGCAACGCGCCGAAGGTGGCCCGACGCACCCGTTCGCGGTTGCGCGCGCCATAGGCCTCGCCCACCAGCGCCTCGGCCGCGTGGGCGAAACCGTCCAGCGCATACGTGCCGATCATCACCATCTGGTAGAGCACCTGATTCGCGGCCAGCGCCACGTCGCCCTGCATCGCCGACAGGTTCATGAAGATCGCAAGGCCGGTGATCAGGATCAGCGTGCGGATGAAAATGTCCCGGTTCACCGACATCATCCGCCGCAGCCGGGCCAGGTCCAGCACCCGGGTGCGCCCCTGGCCGCCGGGCAGCGTCGCCAGCCGGCGGCGGATCAGCACGAAGGCCAGGGCGATGGCCAGGTATTCGGCGATCACCGTCGCGCCGGCCACCCCCTCCACCCCCCAGCCGAAGCCCCAGACGAACAGGAAGTCCAGGGCGATGTTCAGGCCGTTGGCGAACAGTTGCAGATAGAGCGGCGTCTTGCCGTCCTCCAGCCCGTAGAACCAGCCGATGGCGACGAACATGGCCAGCGCCGCCGGCGCGCTCCAGAGCCGGATCGCCAGATAGTTGGCGGTCTGTGCCTCCACCGCCTGGCTGCCGTCCAGCGCCCAGAGGCCGGCCTGGACGATCAGAGACTGCGCCAGGACGATGGCAAGGCCCAGCAGCCCCGCCAGCAGCATGGCGCGGGTCAGGATATTCCGCACCTCGCCCCAGCCCGGCCCGTCCGCCAGGCCGTGGCCGGCGCCCACCGCCTGGGCCGTCGGCCCGGTCGTGCCCATGCGCAGGAAGTTCAGGCTCGCATGCACATAGTTGTAGATCACCGTCCCCAGCGCGACGCCGCCGATAAAGGCCGGGTCGGGCAGATGGCCGACCACGGCGGTGTCGACCGCGCCCAGCAGCGGCACGGTCGCGTTCGAGACGATGATCGGCAGCGCCATGCGGCGCAGGCGCCGGTCGGTGGAGGGCTCGGAGACGGCCTGGGACGGCGGCGGCGCGCTGGGGACGGTCATGCGGGGGAGGCGGTTCGCTCGGGCGGGGAGTTGGCTCTATCCTGTACCAAGTCTAGCCGCGGGCGCCCGGCCCGTCATTGCCGCCAAAGGAGCACACCCATGACCGCTGCCCCATCCTCCCTCGACCGCCTGCTGGCCGCCGACGCCATCCGCCAGCTCAAGGCCTCCTATTGCCGTTTCGTCGATACCAAGCAGTGGGGCCGGCTCACCGCGTTGTTCGCGCCGGACGCGCGGGTCGAGGGCTTCGGCTCGGTGCCGGACGGTTCGGACGCCGCGGCGTTCGTCGAGGGGGTGGCGGCGTTTCTGGGCCCGGCGATCTCGATCCACCATGTGCACGAGCCGCAAATCCTGGTCTCCGGCCCCGACACCGCCCGCGCGGTCTGGCCGATGATGGACTATGTGGAACGCCCCGCCGCGCCGACGCCGGAGGAGCGGGGCTGGATCGGCTGGGGGTTCTACGAGGAAGACTATGTCCGCTCGGCGGGGATTTGGCGCATCGCCTTCATGCGCCTCGCCCGCCAGCGCATGGACGCCCTGACCCCGGACCATCCCCGCCCCAGGCCCGGCCGCATCCCCCCGGTCCCCGGCTGGATCTGAGGCAGCGTGTTGGCCGAGTCCGCCGTGTTTCCCGGCCGAGCCGGAGGCGAGGGCCGGGACCGGTGTCTTTCATCGAACACCCTCCTTGCCGGTGTTCGCACGCCGCAAGCGGCCCCGGATCGCCGCGCTGCGGCGTCCGGGGAACAATTCGCCCTGTGGGCGGCCTCGTGGCGAAGTGATAAGCGCCCTAATACACCGTCGCCCGCGGCACCCAGGCGAGGCGCAGCACGTTGGTGGCGCCGGGGGTTCCGAAGGGTACGCCGGCGGTGATCACCAGCGCATCGCCCGGCTGGGCCAGGCCCTCGGAGCGGGCGATGCTGGCGGCCTTCTCGACCATGAGCTGGAAATTGTCGACGTCGGCGGTGTGGACCGTGTGCACGCCCCAGGTCAGCACCAGCCGGCGCGCCGTCTTCTGGTTCGAGGTCAGGCCCAGCACCGGCGCCATCGGCCGCTCGCGCGCGGCGCGGTAGGTGGTCGAGCCGCTGGTGGTGTAGGTGACGATGGCGGCGGCGTGGATCGTCTCCGCCACCGTGCGCGCCGCCGCGGTGATGGCGTCGGCGGCGGTCGGCTGCGGCCGTTCGTGCTGGGCTTCCAGCACCTGCTGGAACACCGGGTCGGCCTCCACCCGCTTGATGATCCGGTCCATGATCGCCACCGCGTCGGCCGGATAGTCGCCGGCGGCGGTCTCCGCCGACAGCATCACGGCATCGGCGCCGTCATAGACGGCCGACGCCACGTCCTGCGCCTCGGCCCGGGTGGGGGCGGGGGAGTGGATCATGCTTTCCAGCATCTGGGTCGCGACGATCACCGGCTTGCCCAGTTCGCGGCAGCAACGCACCAGGCGCTTCTGCTGCACCGGCACCTCCTCCGGCGGCATTTCCACGCCCAGGTCGCCGCGGGCCACCATGCAGGCGTCGGAGAGTTCCACCAGTTCGCGCAGCCGGCTGATGGCGGCGGGTTTCTCGAACTTGGTCAGCACGCCGGCGCGGCCGGCGATCAGGCGCCGCGCCTCGGCCAGGTCCTCCGGCCGCTGCACGAAGCTGAGCGCGATCCAGTCCACGCCCTGGTCGAGCGCGAACTGCATGTCGTGCCGGTCTTTCTCCGTCAGCGGCGACAGCGGCAGCACCACGCCGGGCACGTTCACGCCCTTGCGGTTGGACAGCGGGCCGCCGGCGATCACCTCGCAGTCGGCGAATTCCGGGCCGCAATCGAGAACGCGCAGGCGGATCTTGCCGTCGTCGACCAGCAGGTCGGTGCCTTCCTCCAGGGCGGCGAAGATTTCCTTGTGCGGCAGCGTCACCCGCTCGGCCGTGCCGGGCGCATCCTCCATGTCGAGGCGGAAGTGCTGGCCCGCTTCCAGCACCACCCGGTCGCCCGCAAACGTGCCAACCCGCAGTTTCGGGCCCTGCATGTCGGCCATGACGCCGATGGGGCGGCCGGTCTCGCGCTCGATCTGGCGGATGGCGGCGAGGCGGGCGGCGTGCTCGGCGTGCTCGCCATGGCTGAAATTCAGCCGGAACACGTCGACCCCGGTGTCGAACAGCTTGCGGATCACCTCCTGCGAGGTGCTGGCCGGCCCGAGCGTGGCGACGATTTTGGCGTGGCGACCGCGGTGCATGACTGTCAAGGCTCCTGGCGTTCCGGGCGATCGATCAGGATCGCGCGAAAATCGTTAACATTGGTCCGTGTCGGTCCGGTGACGATCAGATCGTCCAGCGCCGCAAAGGCGCGATAGGCGTCATTGTCGGCCAGCAGCGCCGCCGGGTCCAGGCCCCGGGCGCGCAGGCGGGCCAGGCTGTCGGGGCCGGCGAGCGCGCCGGCATTGTCCTCGCTGCCGTCGATGCCGTCGGTGTCGGCGGCCAGCGCGTGCACGGCCGGATGCCCGCCCAGCGCCAGGGTGAGGCCCAGCAGGAATTCCGCATTGCGGCCGCCGCGCCCCTGGCCGCGCACTGTCACCGTGGTCTCGCCGCCGGAGAGCAGCACGGCGGGAGGCGCCAGCGGCTGGCCGTGAGCCGCCACCTGCAACGCGATGCCGGCCAGCGCCTTGCCCACCTCGCGCGCCTCGCCCTCGATCCGGTCGGATAGGATCAGCGGCGCCACCCCGGCCCGGCGCGCCACCTCGGCCGCCGCCTCCAGCGCCTGCTGCGGCGTGGCCAGCATGCGGAAATCGGTGGTGGCGAACACCGGGTCGCCCGGCTTCGGCGTCTCCGCCGCCGGGTCGGCGAGGCGGGCGGCGACGCTCGCCGGCGGGTCGATGCCATAGCGGGCGAGCACGGCGCGGGCGTCGGCCAGCGTGCTATCGTCCGGCACGGTCGGGCCGCTGGCGATCACGTCGGCCCGGTCGCCCGGCACGTCGGAAATGGCGAGCGTCACCAGCCGCGCCGGCGCCGCCAGCGCCGCCAGCCGCCCGCCCTTCAGCGCCGAAAGGTGTTTGCGCACCGCGTTCATCTCGCCGATATCGGCGCCGGAGCGCAGCAGGGCGGCATTCACCGCCCGCTTGTCGTCGAGCGAGACCCCGTCCGCCGGCAGCGCCAGCAGGGCCGAGCCACCGCCCGAGGCGAGGAACACCACCAGGTCCTGCGGCCCCGCCGCGGCGGCGAGCCGGGCGATGCGCGCCGCCGCCTCGGCCCCGGCGGCGTCTGGCATGGGGTGGCCCGCCTCGACGACCTCGATGGATCTTGTCGGCCGGCCGTGGGCGTAGCGGGTGACGACCAGGCCGGTCATCGCCACGTCCGACCAGGCGTCTTCCACGGCCGCCGCCATGGCCGCGGCCGCCTTGCCGGCGCCCAGAACGATGACGCGGCCCGCGGCGGGCGGCTCCGGCAGGTGGGCGGCCAGCACGCGCTCCGGCGCCGCGCGGTCGACGGCGGCGCGAAAACAGGCGAGGAGGAGTTGACGCGGATCGGACATCATGGTGACTCGTCCCATGGAAACCGGCCCTGGTCAACGCGCGTCTTGACCACGATATAAGGGCCACCGCAACCGCCCGCCGAGGAGGCCCGCCCCCATGGACCAACAGACCCAGACCGAACTGGAAGCCGCCGCCTTCCGCACCCTGGTGCAGCACCTGCGCGACAATCCGGACGTGCAGAATATCGACCTGATGAATCTGGCCGGCTTCTGCCGCAACTGCCTCTCGAAATGGTACAAGGCCGCGGCCGACGAGCGCGGCCTCGCCCTGGACTACGAGGCGGTGCGCGAGAGCATCTACGGCATGCCGTACGCGGACTACAAGGCCCGGTACCAGACCGAGGCCTCGCCGGAGAAAATCGCCAAATTCCAGGAAAAGAACCCGGGCCACTGAGCCCTTGGCCTGGTGTGCTCTCTGTGCCGGTTGACCCACTCTCCTGCCCCATCTCCCGCTTCCGCGAGGGCAGGGGAGATGGGCTGGTGAGCCAGCGGGAAAAGACTCCGCTCCAGGCTCTGAACCGGAGCCCTTGACGGCAAGGGCGCGCGGGCGGCCGTCGCCGGCCCGCCCGCGCGCCCTCGGCCGTTCGGGTCAGATCGGGTCCCAGCTAAAGTATTCGCCGGTGCTTTCCAGGCCGTAGAGTTCGTTGCGCAAGGCCGGCTCGGCCATGGCCGCCAGCGACTCGTGGTCCCAGCCGCCGGCGCGGTGAATGGTCTTCACCGGGCGCGGCTGGCTCATCAGATAGATTTCGCCGCCGCGCACGCCGAAGACGTTGCCGGAAATCTTGGCCGCCGCCTCGCTGCAGAGATAGGTCACCACCGGCGCCACATGCTCCGGCCGGGCGTTCTCGCGGAATTTCTCGAACGCCTCTGCCTGCTCGTCGCTCTTGATCGGGATCGACTCGATCATCCGCGTCCAGGCGAAGGGGGCGACGCAGTTGGAGCGGATGTTCTTGATCGCCCCTTCCATGGCCAGCACGCGGCTGAGGCCGACAATGCCCATTTTCGCCGCCGCGTAGTTGGCCTGGCCGATCTGGCCCACCAGGCCGCTGGTCGAGGTGAAGTGGACGAACGCGCCCGACTCCTGCTCGCGCATCGGCTCGACCGCCGCGCGGGAGACGTTGAAGCAGCCGTTCAGATGCACCTCGATCACGGCCTTCCAGTCGCTTTCCGACATTTTGTGCAGCATGCCGTCGCGCAGAATGCCGGCGACGTTCACCACCGCGTCGATGCGGCCGAAACTGTCGATGGCGGTGTCGATCATGCGGCGGGCGCCGTCCCAGTCCGAGACGCTGTCGACATTCGCCGCCGCCTCGCCGCCCATGGCCTGGATCTCGTTCACCACCTGCTGCGCCGGCGCCAGATCGCCGCTTTCGCCGCCGGACAGCGAACCGCCCAGATCGTTCACCACCACCTTGGCGCCGGCCTTGGCCATGTCGAGCGCAATGGCGCGGCCGATCCCACGCCCGGCGCCGGTCACCAGCGCCACCTTGCCATCCATCAAACCCATGGTTGGATCTTCCTATTCAGTGCGAGCAATGGCCGGGCCGATGCCGGCCGTCCAGGGCCGAACCGCGGGACCAGCGTCCGCGACGGGACGGTCCGGTTCCCTTGTGAGTAGCAGGCGGGCGCCCGGCTGTCACGCCGGCGCAACGCCCGGGCCGGTGGCCGTGGTCGGTTTCCGCCGTTACCGCCGCCGCCCGGACGGTTTTCCCGCCCGCCGGCCGCAATCGGGAAGCCCCTCCCAGGGCGCCGTCTATTTGCGTGCGCGGCCCCAAGGCCGCTTGCCACCCGGTATGTCCCTGCCGTAACACTGCCCAAAATTTCGTCGCGACTGACGCCAAGGAAAGGACATCTGGACGATGACCGGACGCTACGCCGAACTGCATGCCCGCTCGCTGGCCGACCCGAACGGCTTTTGGGGCGAGGCCGCCGAGGCCGTCCACTGGTACAAAAAGCCGGACTATATCCTGGACGACCGCGACCCGAACCGGCCGCGCTGGTTCACCGGCGGCGAGACCAATGCCTGCTACAACGCCCTCGACCGCCATGTGGAAAGCGGCCGCGGCGAGCAGGCGGCGATCATCTATGACAGCCCGGTCACCAACACCATCCGCTCCTACAGCTTCCGCGAGCTGCGCGACCAGACCGCCCGCTTTGCTGGCGCGCTGCGCAAGCTGGGGGTGGGCTATGGCGACCGGGTCGTGATCTACATGCCGATGGTGCCGGAAGCGGTCGTCGCCATGTATGCCTGCGCCCGCATCGGTGCCGTGCACTCGGTGGTGTTCGGCGGCTTTGCCGCGCACGAGCTGGCGGTGCGCATCGACGATTGCCAGGCCAAGGTGGTGGTCAGCGCCTCGTGCGGCATCGAGCCGAACCGCATCGTCGAGTACAAGCCGTTGCTGGATGGTGCCATCGAGCAGTCGAAGAACAAGCCCAGCCACACCATCGTGCTGCAACGCCCGCAATGCGCCGCCAGCATGGTCGAGGGCCGGGACATCGACTGGAACGACGCCATGGCCATGGCCGACCCGGTCGATTGCGTGCCGGTGAAGGCGACGGACCCGCACTACATCCTCTACACCAGCGGCACCACCGGCCTGCCCAAGGGCGTGGTGCGCGACACCGGCGGCCATATCGTGGCGCTGCACTGGTCGATGAAGAACATCTACAATGTCGATCCGGGCGAGGTGTTCTGGGCTGCCAGCGACATCGGCTGGGTCGTCGGCCATTCCTACATCGTCTATGCGCCGCTGTTCGCCGGCAACACCGCCATCCTGTTCGAGGGCAAGCCGATCGGCACGCCGGACGCCGGCGTCTACTGGCGCATCATCAGCCAGCACAATGTCAAGTCGCTGTTCACGGCGCCCACCGCCTTCCGCGCCATCCGCGGCGCCGACCCGGAGGGCAAACTGCTGAAGCAGTATGATCTCTCCGGCTTCCGCACCCTCTATCTGGCGGGTGAGCGTTCGGACCCGGACACGATCCAGTGGGCCGAGCGGCAATTGCAGGTGCCGGTGATCGACCACTGGTGGCAGACGGAAACCGGCTGGTCCATTGCCGCCAATCCGGCGGGCATCGAATTGCTGCCGGTCAAATACGGCTCCCCCACCAAGCCCGCGCCGGGCTGGGACCTGCGGGTGCTGGGCGAGGACGGGCACGAACTGGCGCCGGGCAAGATCGGCGCGCTGGTGGCGAAGCTGCCGATGCCGCCTTCGTCCTTCCCGACGCTCTGGAACGCGGACGAGCGCTATCTCTCGTCCTATTTCAACAACTTCCCGGGCTATTACGAGACCGCGGACGCCGGCTATATCGACGAGGACGGCTATGTCTTCGTCATGGCGCGCACCGACGATATCATCAACGTCGCCGGCCACCGCCTGTCGACCGGTGCCATCGAGGAGGTGCTGGCGGCGCACCAGGATGTGGCGGAATGCGCGGTGATCGGCGTTGCCGACGACCTGAAGGGCCAGATCCCCGTCGGCTTCCTGGTGCTGAAATCCGGCGTCAACCGGCCGGAGACGGAGATCAAGGCCGAAGTGGTGAAAATGGTGCGCGAGACCATCGGCCCCGTGGCCGCCTTCAAGGACGCCGCCGTGGTCGAGCGCCTGCCCAAGACCCGCTCCGGCAAGATCCTGCGCGGCACCATGCAGAAGATCGCCGACGCGGAAATCTGGAAAATGCCCGCCACCATCGACGACCCGGAAATCCTGGCCGAGATCGAGGCGGCGCTGAAAACCGTCGGCTACGCCCGCAAGGGCGGCTGACGCGGAGGGCTCGGGGCTGCGGTGCCATGGTCGCATGGCGCCGCGGCGGCCGGGGTCGGGCCGTCGGTATCAGGCCGTCGGGGTCAGGCTGTCGGTATCAGGGCGTATCGTCCAGGGGCGGCCACCAGGGCGTGCCGTCCGGCAGTTCGTCGCCGAACAGTTCCGGATCGTCGAAGGCCTGCATGGCCTGCCAGTGGGTCTCGATGCCGGCCCGGAACAGGTCGGCGGCCAGGCCCTGGGCCAGGCGTTCCGCACCTTCGCTCACCGCGGGAATGTCGCCGGAGACATTGCCGTGGGTCATGGCGGCCGCATAGGTGAAGCAGTAAATATCGCCCAGATAGGGGGCGCTTCCGGCCTCGCGCTCGACGAACTGGAAGCTGGGCGAGAGGGCCGGAAAGGCCAGCCATTCCGCCTGCGCGTCGCCCGCCCGTTCGGCCAGCAGGTCCGCATGGGTGCGGATCAGCGGGGCATGGTCCGCCAGCTCCGCCGGTGCGGCCAGGTCGATGGCGAAGCCGGTGCCGAGGATGACATGGTCCGCCGGCAGCGAGCCCTTGGGCGTCGCGAGGCAGAACCGGCCGCCCTCGCGCCGCACTTCGGTTACCGGCGCGTCGAGCCAGAGCGCCGCGTTTTCGTGCCGGAACACCCGCAGCAGGGAATCCCGCGGCGGCGCGACCCGGTAGCTGCCAATATAGTCCAGCAGTTTCAGCCGCCAGTCCGGCGCCAGTGTCGGGAAGCCATGGGTGAAGCCGCCATAGACGATGCCCTTGGCCTTGTTGATGCGCGGCACCGCCGGCGCGCGCGCCAGTAGCGTCACCTGCCGGGCGCCGGCCTCCAGGGCCGAGGCGGCGTTGTCCATGGCCGACGCGCTGAGGCCGATCACCGCCACGTCCTTGCCGTGCAGTGCGGCGAAGTCGATATCGTCCGACGTGTGTTGCACGCCCTGCCCGAAAAACGGGGCGAGGGCGGCGGGAATTCGCGGCCGGGCCTGGCCCTCGCGGCCGGTCGCCAGCACCAGCTTGCGGCAGGCGGCGGTCTCGCGGTGGCCGTCGGCGTGGATCAGGTCGCAGTCCAGGCCGTGCGGCGCCGGCCGGATCGCGGCGAGGCGCACGCCGTTTTCCACCGGCAGGCTCAGCACCCGGCGATACCAGACCAGATAGTCCATCCACATGGCGCGCGGGATCTTGCCGAGCCCGGCCCAGGCCTCGGCCCCATGCTGGGCCTCGTACCAGGCGCGGAAGGTGAGGGCGGGCAGGCCCATGGCCGGGCCGGTCAGGTGGTTCGGGCTGCGCAGCGTGCGCATGCGGGCATAGGTCACCCAGGGGCCTTCGCGGCCGGCCTCCGCCCGGTCCAGCAGGCGCAGCCGCTCGATCCCTTGGCGGCGCAATGCGAACGAGACCGTGAGCCCCAGCATGCCGCCGCCGGCGACGATCACGTCGCTGACCGGCCGGCCATCGGTGGCGCTTGTCTCCGGCACCCAGCCTTTCGGCGGATAATTCAGCAGGCGCAGGTCGCGGGCGAGGTCGGCTTCGAGAGCCGCAAGGGAAGTCGGTACGGGCATGCCCCGTTCCTAGCGCGGGTCCGGGCCTCGGGCCAGGGCGCCGATTGGCTCAGCCTGCCGGCCCGATGGCGGGGCGACGGGGCGGTATCGCGCCATTGCGCCCGTCCGATCCCGCATCTAGATTGCCGGCATCCGCATATCCCCAAGGGAGAAGTACGCAAAGATGGCTGATGGAATGCTCGACGGCAAAGTGGTGCTGGTGACCGGCGCCGGCCGTGGCATCGGTGCCGAGGTGGCGAAACTCGCCGCGGCAGAGGGTGCCAAAGTGGTGGTGAACGACCTGGGCGGCGCGGTCGACGGCGCCGGCGCCGGCGATGCGACCCCGGCGCAGGAGGTCTGCAACGAGATCGCGGCCAAGGGCGGCGAGGCGGTGGTCAACGGCGACAGCGTCGCCGACTTCAAGGCCGCCCAGGGCATGGTGCAGCAGGCCATCGACACGTTCGGCCGCATCGACGGCATTGTGAACGTCGCCGGCATTCTGCGCGACGTCATCTTCCACAAGATGAGCCAGCAGGACTGGGATCTGGTCATCGCCGTGCACCTGAAGGGCTCGTTCAACGTCGCCCGCGCCGCGGCCGAGCATTTCCGCACCCAGGAATCCGGTGCGATGGTGCACTTCACCTCGACCAGCGGCCTGATCGGCAATTTCGGCCAGGCGAACTATTCGGCCGCCAAGCTCGGCATTGTCGGCATGAGCACCAACATCGCGCTCGACATGGCGCGCTATGGCGTGCGCTCCAACTGCATGTCGCCGTTCGCATGGTCGCGCATGATCGGCACCATTCCGTCCAACACGCCGGAGCAGGAAGCCCGCCTCGCCAAGATCAAGCAGATGGTGCCGGCCCAGATCGCGCCGATGTGCGTCTATCTGCTGTCCGATGCGGCCAAGGACGTGACCGGCCAGATTTTCGGCAGCCGCATGAACGAACAGATCCTGTTCAGCCAGTCGCGGCCGATCCGCTCGGTCCACAAGGCCGAAGGCTGGACGCCGCGCAGCATTGCCGAGGAAGGCATGCCGGCACTGGTGCCGAGCTTTGTCGGGCTCGACCGCTCCGGCGACGTGTTCTGCTGGGACCCGATTTGATTGATCCGCGCGACCTGAAACGCTGCGACTACAAGGATTTGGAATATGAGTGAAGGATTGTTGGAGGGCAAAGTCGTCCTCGTGAACGGCGCTGGCCGCGGCATCGGCCAGCAGATCGCCATCACCTGCGCCCAGGAAGGCGCCAAGGTGCTGGTGAACGATCTGGGCGGTTCGGTCGAGGGCGAAGGCCGCGACACTGGCCCGGCCATGGAAACGGTCAAGATGATCGAGGCCATGGGCGGCGAGGCCGCTGCCAATGGCGGCTCCATCGCCAACTGGGACGATGCCCAGGCCATGGTCAAGCAGGCGGTGGACACGTTCGGCCGGATCGACGGCGTGGTGAACGTCGCCGGCATTCTGCGCGACCGCATCTTCCACAAGATGACGGAAGACGATTTCGACAGCGTCATCAACGTGCACCTGACCGGCTATTTCTATGTGGCCCGCGCCGCTGCGGATTATTTCCGCCAGCAGGAATCCGGCGCGATGGTGCATTTCACCTCGAACAGCGGCCTGGTCGGCAATGTGGGCCAGGTGAATTACGGCGCCGCCAAGATGGGCGTGGTCGGGCTTTCCAAGTCGATCGCGCTCGACATGAGCCGGTTCGGCGTGCGCTCGAACATCATCTCGCCGTCGGCCTTCACCCGCATGATCGAGACCATCCCGATCAAGGGGCCGGAAGGCGAGAAGCGCCGCAAGCGCCAGGAAGCCATGACCCCGCAGAAGATCGCGGCCCCGGTCGCCTATCTGCTGTCGGACGCGGCCAAGGACGTGAGCGGCCAGATCTTCTATGTGCGCTCGAACGAGATCATGCTGATGAGCCAGCACCGCCCGGTGCGCATCATCCACCGCGGCGAGGGCTGGACACCGGCGCTGATCCACGAGCACGCCATGCCGGCGCTGCGCCCCCACTTCACGCCGAGCGCCCCCAGCGCGGCGTATTTCAACTGGGACCCGGTGTAAGCTTGGCCGCTTGAGCTTTCCTGCTTGAGCTTTCCCGGGCGCGCCCTGGCGCGATCCGGGGTCTTTCTCCGCCCCGGCGCCCCGTGCGTCCGGGGCGGCTTTCGTTCCGCTCCCCGGACGCACGGGCCAAGAGCGACGTTTCCCCTACCGCAACGGCATGCCGCCCGCTACAAACAGGGGGCCCTCGAGACGGCCCCTCGAGTCGGCCCCTCGAGTCCCCTCCCGCGAAGCCGCGTCGATCCCTGCCATGCTCCGGTTCTTCCCCCTTCGCTTTGCCCTGTCGCTCGCGCTCGTGTTGGCGCTGCCGCTTGGGCCTGCCCCCGCCATGGCGGCCGAGCCGACGGTCTGGCAGGCGCAATATCCGCTCGCGCCCGACCATCCGGTGGTGACGGAGGGGTGGGCGGCGATGGCCGCCGCGCTGAAGCCCGATATCGACCTGCAACTGCGCCTGACCGGCCCGCGGCTCGGCACGGCGGAATCGCTGGATGCGCTGTCGCTCGGCGCGCACCAGATGGCGCCGGTCGCGCTCGCCAGCTATCCGGACGATTTTCCACACTGGGCCATGCTGGGCGAACTGTTCCTGGTCGGCGGCGAGAGCGTGGCGGCGGCGGCCGCGATCAGCGAGCTGGTGATGCGGGAATGCCCGGCCTGCCAGCAGAATTTCGCCCGGCGCAAGCTGGTCTTTCTCGGCACTTACGGTGCGGCCCCCTACCGGCTGATCGGCCCGCGCCCGCTGGCCGCCAGCCAGAGCCTGGAGGGCCAGACCGTGGCCACGCCCGGCAGCCTGTGGGACCGGTTGGTGGTCAGCCTCGGCGGCAGGGCCGCGCCGCCCCGGGAGGACACCGGCGCCGCCCTGGTGGCGGGGAAGGTGACGGCCGTGATCGATATCGCCGCCGCCCTGCGCCGACCGCCGCTCGCCGGCCACGCCCTGGCGGTGACCAAGCTGCCGCTCGGCGGTTATCGCGGCGCCGGCCCGTTCATGGTCAACCGCGATGCCTGGCGCAGCCTGTCGGTCGACCAGCGCCGGCGCGCATTCGTGGCGGCGGCAACCGGCATCGTGCGCATCACGGCCGCCTATCACCGCCAGGATGCGGCGGCGCTTGCGGCGGCCCGGAAACAGGGGATCGCGGTGGTTCGGGGCGAGTTGCTGCTGGAAGATCGCATCCGCCGTTTCGCCACCGCCGATCAGGAGCAGGTGGCGAAGAGCGCCGAACAGCGGTTCGGCATCGCCAATGCGCCGCACTTTCTCGACCGGCTGAAAGTGCTTTACGACAAATACGCGATCCTGCTGGGGCCGAAAGCGACCGACGACGACGCGATAGCCCTTCTTTCCGCCGAAATCTTTGATAGGCTCGACGCCGAAACCTACGGGCTCCAATAACCGTCCGAGGCGGAGGAATCAGCCGATGAGTTACGAACGCCCCTATGAGGGCATCAAGGTCGTCGACCTTTCGCAGGGCATTGCCGGCCCCTATTGCGGCATGCTGCTGGCCCAGTACGGCGCCGACGTCGTCAAGGTGGAGCCGCTGGAAGGCGACTGGTCGCGCATTCTGGGCACGGTCTATGGCGACAACACCGCCTATTCGATCGCCGGCAATCTGGGCAAGCGTTCCATCGCGCTCGACCTGAAGACCGAAGCGGGCCGCGAGATCGTCAACCGCCTGATCGACGGCGCCGACCTGTTCATGGAAGGCTTCCGGCCGGGCGTGATCCAGCGGCTGGGCTTCGGCTACGAGGACGTGGCCAAGCGCAATCCCGGCATCGTCTATCTGTCGGTGTCCGGCTTCAGCCAGAAAGGCCCGCTCGCCACCAAGCCGGCCATGGACCCGGTGTTGCAGGCGTTTTCCGGCTTCATGATGGAAAACAAGGGCCAGGACGGCATTCCGCACCGCACCAACCCGATCGTGGTCGACATGTCGACGGCGCTCTACTGCTTCCAGGCGGTGTCGGCGGCGCTCTATGCCAAGCGGGACGCGACCGAGGGCCGGTTCATCGACGCCTCGCTGATGGCGGCGGCCTCCAACCTCCAGGTCGTGCGCATGATGGCGACCTATCTGGAGAAGGGCGAGATCAAGGCGCCCTCCGGGCCGTCCGGCACGTTCCCGACCGCCGACGGCTATATCCAGATCGTCATTCTGCGCGACCGCGACTATCTCGCGCTCTGCGATGCGCTCGGCCTGCCCGATCTGGCGGCCGATCCGCGCTTCCAGACCCGCGCCGACCGGGTCGAGAATGCGGATTATCTCGGCCGGGCGATCAGCGCGGTGCTGTCGCAACGCACCACGGCGGAATGGACCGCCATCCTGACCGAGGCGAAATTGCAGAACGAGGCGGTGCTGGATTATTTCCAGTTCCTGGACCATCCGCACGTGGAGGCATCGGGCCTGGTCTCGTGGCTGAACCATTCGGCGGTGCCGGAGCCGATCCCGGTGCCGAACCCGCCGGGCACCGTGCCGCTGGTCGACGGCATGGCCGCGGCCCACGCCCCGCATCTGGGCGAGCACACCGGCCAGGTGCTGGCCGAGTTGGGAATCGCCGCCGAGCAGGCGGAGCAATGGCGGGCCGCCGGCGCGATCAAGGGGTGAGGGCGCGCCCGGAAAGGCGCCCGGTTCGGCCGGTGCGGCGCATCGCTCCGAAATGCATCTGGCATTGCGGCGAGCGAGGCGATACATAGGGCGCTTGGCCACCTTGTGCTGCGAGGCGGGCCCGAACACCTGTGGATCGTTGCCCTCCTGCCCGCGGCAGGGCGGCGGGTCCCGAGCCTGTTAGTCAGAGTGCCATGCTTCAGATCGTCCTCGTCATTCATCTTCTGATCGCCGTCGGCCTGGTCGGCGTCGTGTTGCTGCAACGCTCGGAAGGCGGCGCGCTTGGGATTGGCGGCGGCGGAGGCGGCGGGTTCATGACCGGCCGCGGCACTGCCAACCTGCTGACCCGGACGACGGCCATCCTGGCGGCGTGCTTCTTCGCCACCAGCCTGGTGCTGGCGGTTCTGGCCAGCGGCACGCACAAGAGCGGCTCGATCATGGATGGCGCGGTGCCGACCGCGCCGGCATCGTCGAGCGCCCCCGCAGCTCCGGCGGCGCCCACCGGCCCGCAAGTGCCGCTGTCCAAGTGACGGGTCGGGGGTGATGCCGCGGCGGGCGGGCAGCGGTCCGCGATTCATTTTCATCACCGGCGGCGTCGCCTCGTCGCTGGGCAAGGGATTGGCGTCGGCAGCGCTGGGCGCGCTGTTGCAGGCGCGCGGCTTCAGCGTGCGCATCCGCAAGTTCGACCCCTATCTGAACGTCGATCCGGGCACGATGAGCCCCTACCAGCATGGCGAGGTCTATGTCACCGACGACGGGGCGGAGACCGATCTGGATCTGGGCCATTACGAGCGCTACACCAACATCGCGGCGCGCCGCTCGGACAGCGTCTCCACGGGGCAGATCTATTCCGAGGTGATCCGGCGCGAGCGCGCGGGCGAATATCTGGGCGCGACGGTGCAGGTGATCCCGCACGTCACCGACATGATCAAGGAGTGCATGGCGCGCGATCTGTCGGACGAGGATTTCGTGCTGGTCGAGATCGGCGGCACGGTCGGCGACATCGAGGGCCTGCCCTTCCTGGAAGCCATCCGCCAGATGCGCCTGGACCTGGGGCCGGAGCGGACCATGTTCGTGCACCTGACGCTGGTCCCCTACATTCCGTCTGCCGGCGAACTCAAGACCAAGCCGACGCAGCACTCGGCCCGCGAACTGCAAAATCTCGGCATCCAGGCGGATATCCTGCTCTGCCGCTGCGACCGGGACATCCCGGCCGACGCCCGGCGCAAGATGGCGCTGTTCTGCAACATCCGGCAGGAACGGGTCATCCCGGCGCTGGACGTGGACACCACCTATGCGACGCCGCTGACCTATCACGAGGCCGGCTTCGACCAGCAGGTGCTGGAATATTTCGATCTGGAGGCCCCGCCGCCGGACCTTTCGGCGTGGGAAGACGTGGTCCAGCGGGTGCGCCATCCGGAAGGAACCGTGCGCATCGCCATTGTCGGCAAATACACCGACCTGCGCGACGCCTACAAATCGCTGATCGAGGCGCTGGCCCACGGCGCCATCGCCAACAACGTCAAGCTTCAACTGGATTGGGTCGAGGCGGCGGCGATCGAGGACGGCTCCGCCCATGACGTGCTGACCGGCGTTTCCGGCATTCTGGTGCCGGGCGGTTTCGGCGAGCGCGGCTCGCAGGGCAAGGTGGCGGCGGTGCGCTATGCGCGCGAGCAGAATGTGCCGTTTTTCGGCATCTGTTTCGGCATGCAGATGGCCGTGGTCGAGGCGGCGCGGGCCTTGCTCGGCCTGACCGGCGCCAGTTCGACCGAATTCGGCCCGTGCGAGCATCCGGTGGTCGGCCTGCTGACCGAATGGACCCATGGCAACACCGTGGAGCAGCGCGACGCCGAGGGCGATCTGGGCGGCACCATGCGCCTTGGCGCCTATCCGGCGGAACTGGCGGCCGACAGCCTGGTCTCCCAGGTCTATGGCGGCGCCCGCGAGATTTTCGAGCGCCACCGCCATCGCTACGAGGTCAACATGACCTACCGCACCCGGCTGGAGGAGGCGGGCCTGCGCTTTTCCGGCGTCTCGCCCGACGGCCGCCTGCCGGAGATCGTCGAACTGCCGGGGCACCCCTGGTTCATCGGCGTGCAGTTCCACCCGGAACTGAAATCCCGGCCGATGGCGCCGCACCCGCTGTTCACCGCCTTCGTCGCCGCCGCGGTCAAGCAGTCGCGCCTGGTGTAGTCACCAGGGCCGGCAGTTCACGCTTGCCCGGACGGCGCATCGCGTCGATCCGGGACCTCGGTCCGAGCGAGGCTCCACGGCGGGCGGTGGCAGAGGCGGGAGTGGGCTCGGCCGGGAAAGCAGGGAGTGGTTGTCCCTGGGCTTTCCCGGACGGCGCATCGCGTCGATCCAGGACCTCGGTCCGAGCAGGGCCCTCTGCAGGCAGTGGCAAAGGCGGGAGATCCGGCCCTCGCCTCCGGCTCGTGGCTGCCCTAACTCGCCCTTTCGCGCTTTCCCGGACGGCGCAGCGCGTCGATCCGGGACCCTCGGCGTCGAGCAGGGCGGGCGGGCAGTGGCAAGGCAGGGGTCCAGGCCTCGCCTCCGGCTCGGCCGGGAATGCTCGAATGGCTGTCCCAACTCGCCCTTTCGGCTTTCCCGGACGGGCAGTCGATCGGGCGGGGCTCCACGGCAGAGCGGTGGCAAGGGCGGAGATCCGGCCCTCGCCTCCGCTCGGCAAGGAATGCAGGAATGCTGTCCAACTCGCCCCTTTCGGCTTTCCCGGACGGCGCAGCGCGTCGATCCGGGACCTCGGTCCGAGCAGGGCTCCACGGCAGGCGGTGGCAGAGGCGGGAGATCCCGGCCCTCGCCTCCGGCTCGGCTGGGAATGCTCGGGAGTGGCTGTCCTGACTTCGCCCTTGCAACTCTCCCGGACCGAGGCGGCGGATCCGGGATATCGAGCAGGGCTCCCCCTCCGGCGGTCCTATTCCGGCGCCGGCAGCTTGCCCAATTCCTGCAACACCTGCTGGGCGATCTGGGTCGCGTCCCGGGCGGCGGGAAAGCCGGCATAAATGGCGGTGTGCAGGATCGCCTCGCGGATTTCGTCGGCGCTGGCGCCGTTGTTGACCGCCGCCAGCAGGTGCACCCGCAACTCGCCCGCGCGGCCGAGCGCGGTCAGCGAGGCGATGGTGAGCAGCGACCGGGTCTTCAGGTCCAGCCCGTCGCGCGCCCAGACCAGGCCATAGGCCGCCTCCTCCGCCAAACGGTTGTAGGCGCTGGTGAAGTCGGTCTCGCGGCCGTCGCGTGCTGCCACATAGTCAGCGCCGAAAATCCGTTCCAGCAGGGCGCGGCCGCGTTCGCTTGCGTCCGACATGGTTCAGGCCTCCATCCCCAACCGCCGCAGCGTCTCGCGCGCCACGGCGGCGGACGCGGTGAGCCCCGGCGATTCGATGCCGTAGAGATTGACCAGACCCGGCACGCCGTGTCGCTCCGGCCCTTGCACCAGAAAGTCCGGCTGCGGCTCGCCGGGGCCGTGGATTTTCGGGCGCATGCCGGAATAGGCCGGCACCAGCGCGCCGTCCTGCAGGCCGGGATAATAGGTGCGCACCGCGGCATAGAAGGAATCGGCGCGGCGCGGGTCGACATCGTAGTTCAGCGTCTCGACCCACTCGATATCCGGGCCGAACTTGCACTGCCCGCCCAGGTCCAGCGTCACATGCACGCCCAGCGCGCCCGGCACCGGCATGGGATAGACCAGCCGGCGGAAGGGCTGCTTGCCCAGCAGCGAGTAGTAACTGCCCTTGGCCAGATAATCCCGCGGCACCGTCTCGGCCGGCAGGCCCTTCAGCGCCCGGCCCAGCTTCGGCGCGTGCAGGCCGGCGCTGTTGACCACCGTGGTCGCCAGCAGGTCCATGGGCTCGTCGCCGCCGACGCGCAGCAGGATGCCGTCGTCGCAGACCTCGCCGCCCAGCACCGGCGAGAGCAGGGCCAGCATGGCGCCGTGGTCCTCCGCGTCGCCCTGATAGGCCAGCATCAGGCTGTGGCTGTCGATGATGCCGGTCGACGGCGACAGCAGCGCGCCGACGCAGGCGACCTCGGGCTCCAACTGCCGCACGGCGTCCGGCGACAGATATTCCAGGTCGGGCACGCCGTTGGCGTCCGCCTGGGCCTTGAGGGTTTCCAGGCGCGGCAGTTCGCTTTCCGCGCTGGCGACGATCAGCTTGCCGATGCGCTTGTGCGGAATGCCGCGTTCGGCGCAATAGCCATAGAGAAACTGCTTGCCCTCGACGCAGGCTTTCGCCTTGAAGGTGCCGGTCGGGTAATAGATGCCGGCGTGGATGACCTCGCTGTTGCGGCTGGAGGTTTCGGAGCCGATCATGTCGGCCGCCTCCAGCACGATGACCTCGCGGCCGGCCTCGGCCAGCCATTTGGCACAGGCCAGGCCGACGACGCCGGCGCCGATCACCACACAATCCACACGCTCTGCCATCGTACGCACCGCGATTTCGCTAGGGTCGGAAACCCCTCCGTTGTGGCGCTGCCTCGGGCATTGGTCAACCGTCACGGCATTGTTAACGCGCGTACGTTGTTCCCGTTTGGGGGATACGGCATGATGCGGTCCTGCCACAATTTTGCCGGAGAAGGGCGGAATGCGGATCGGATTGATTTTGGCCATTGTGCTCGGTGTCATCGCGCTGGGGGCCAAGGCGAATCCGGAGTTCTGGAAGGGCGAGGGCTGGAAGACCGATTTCAGCCGCACCGTGGTCGATCTGAGCGAGATCATGAGCGGTGGCCCGGGGCGCGACGGCATTCCGCCGATCGACGACCCGCACTTCGTCGCTGCCGCCAAGGCGGACTACAACACGCGCGAGCCCGTGATCGCCTTCGGTCTGGGCGACGACCGGCGCGCCTATCCGCTGGCGGTGCTGATCTGGCACGAGATCGTCAACGACACGGTCGATGGCAAGCCGGTGGCGATCACCTATTGCCCGCTGTGCGACTCCTCCATCGTGTTCGACCGGTCGGTGGACGGGCGCGCCTTGCGGTTCGGGACCACGGGCAAGCTGCGTTTTTCGGATCTGGTGATGTGGGACGATGCGACCGAGAGCTGGTGGCAGCAATTCACCGGTCGGGCCCTTGTCGGCGCCTTTGCCGGCCGGCAACTCACCGTGCTGCCGAGCCGGGTGGAAGCGTTCGGCCTGTTCCGCGCGGCCCACCCGCAGGGCAAGGTTCTGGTGCCGCACGACGAAAACCGCCGCGCCTACGGTGCCAACCCCTATATCGGTTACGATCGGGCCGCGTGGCCGTTGCTCTATCGCGGCGAGGCGCCGGACGGCCTGCCCGCCCTGGCGCGGGTGGTGCGCGTCGGAGAGCGTGCCTGGACGCTCGACCTGTTGCGGGCGCGGGGGCGGATCGAAACCCGGGACGGGCTCGTCCTCACCTGGACGCCGGGGCAGGCGACGGCCCTGGGCAACCGCACCATTGCCAAGGGCGCGGACATCGGCAATGTCCTGGTTCGGCGCAACGGCGCCGCCGCGATCTTCAATGTGACCTTCGCGTTCGCGTTCCACGCCTTCGTGCCGAAGGGCGTCATTTTCGCCGACTGTGCCGGGGGGCGGCACACCACGGCGCCGGTTCGGTGCTTCTAGGCCATCGGTCCGGCCGCAACCGCACGCTTTTCTGCGTTGTCCCAGAACCCGATCTGGAGAGAATTGTTTGCCAGCATGGCGGATTCGCCCTGCCGGTTGGGGTCGGGCGCCGTAATATTCTTGTATCAATTTCTTGTATCACTTCGAAATATGTGGTATTAAAATACTGATTTCATATGGAGGGGTCAATGGATACCGAGCGCATGTTCACGGTGTATGGCCATGATTGTACTTGTCTGGTATTTTCCGACAACGGCCGCATCACGGATGCGGCGCCGTGTATCAGGCGGTTCGTTGGGATGAGTTCTCAGTTGTTCTTTGCATATGCAAGAAAAGCGGGTTGGACTTGGGAGGAGCTCCCGCCCTATGGCCCGAAGATCTCACCCGCAGGTCCCAGATGAAGTCCGCGAACGCGTCGCCGCGAGACTATTATCGTCTGAACCGACGACCTCATAGGTAACAGGTCCTGCTGCGACCTCGGTCTTGCTCCCCGGCGATGGGCGCGCTAGCTACAGCCCGACGCAAAGAGTGAAACCGCCATGACCCATCCGAATGCCACCGTCACCGCCGGCGCTGCCCTGGCCCGTCCGGCCGTGTTCGCCCAGGACAAGCCGCTGACCCTGATCGCCGGCCCCTGCGCCATGGAAAGCCGGGCGCATGCACTGGAAATGGCGGAGGCTCTGACCGCCATTGCCGGCCGGCTCGGCATCGGCTTCGTCTACAAGTCCAGCTTCGACAAGGCGAACCGCACCAGCCTGGGCAGCGCCCGCGGCATCGGCCTGGCCGACGCCCTGCCGATCTTTGCCGAGATCAAGGCCAAGTTCGGCTGCCCCGTGCTGACGGACGTGCACGAGAACGCCCATTGCGCCGCCGCGGCCGAAGCGGTGGACGTGCTGCAAATCCCGGCCTTTCTCTGCCGCCAGACCGACCTGCTGGTGGCCGCGGCCGAGACCGGGGCCGTCGTCAATGTCAAGAAGGGCCAGTTCCTGGCGCCCTGGGACATGCAGCACGTGGTCGCCAAGGTGACCGGCGCCGGCAACCCCAATGTGCTGGTGACCGAGCGCGGCGCCAGCTTCGGCTACAATACGCTGGTCAGCGACATGCGCGGCCTGCCGATCCTGGCGCAGACCGGCGCGCCGGTGGTGTTCGACGCCACCCACAGCGTGCAGCAGCCGGGCGGCCAGGGCGGCAAGTCCGGCGGCCAGCGCGAGTTCGTGCCGGTGCTGGCCCGGGCCGCGGCGGCGGTCGGCATTGCCGGCCTGTTCGTCGAAACCCACCAGGATCCCGACACCGCGCCCAGCGATGGCCCGAACATGGTGCCTTTGGCCGCATTGGAAGCGATGCTGAAGCCGATATTGGAACTCGACCGTATCGCCAAGGCGAACCCGATTACCCTCTGACGACTCCGAAAGCGAGCCCCGCCATGACCGCCATCGTCGACATTCACGGCCGCGAGATCCTCGATTCCCGCGGCAATCCCACCGTCGAGGTCGAGGTCGAACTCGAAGACGGCACCATGGGCCGGGCCGCCGTGCCCTCCGGCGCCTCCACCGGTGCGCATGAGGCGGTGGAGAAGCGCGACGGCGACGGCCGCTATGGCGGCAAGGGCGTGCAGGACGCGGTCGACGCCGTGAATGGCGAGCTGTTCGACGCGCTCAGCGGCCTGGATGCGGAGGAGCAGGTTTATCTCGACCAGGCGATGATCGAGCTGGACGGCACGCCGAACAAGGGCCGGCTGGGCGCCAACGCCATTCTGGGCGTGAGCCTCGCCGTGGCCCGCGCGGCGGCGCAATCGCTCGGCATGCCGCTCTACCGCTATGTCGGCGGCGTCTATGCCCGCACCCTGCCGACGCCGATGATGAACATCATCAACGGCGGCGAGCACGCGGACAATCCCATCGACATTCAGGAATTCATGATCATGCCGGTGGGCGCCGCCAGCTTCGGCGAGGGCCTGCGTTGCGGCGCGGAGGTGTTCCAGGCGCTGAAAAAGGCGCTGTCGGCGGCCGGCCACAACACCAATGTCGGCGACGAGGGCGGCTTTGCTCCCAACCTGTCCGGCACCCGCGACGCGCTGGACTTCATCCTCAAGGCCATCGAGAGTGCCGGGTACAAGCCCGGCGTCGATGTCATGCTGGCGCTGGACGCCGCGTCGACCGAGTTTTTCGAGGGCGGCAAGTACAACCTGAAGGGCGAGGGCAAGGTGCTGGATAGCGCCGGCATGGCCGACTATCTGGCCGCGCTGGTCAACGATTATCCCATTGTCTCCATCGAGGACGGCATGGCCGAGGACGACTGGGACGGCTGGAAGATCCTGACGGACAAGATCGGCAGCCGCTGCCAGCTGGTGGGCGACGACCTGTTCGTGACGAACCCGAAGCGGCTGGCCGACGGCATCCGCCAGGGCGTCGGCAATTCGATCCTGGTCAAGGTCAACCAGATCGGCACGCTGACCGAGACGCTGGAGGCGGTGGAGATGGCCCACCGCGCCGGCTATACCGCGGTGATGAGCCACCGCTCCGGCGAGACCGAGGACACCACCATCGCCGACCTGGCGGTCGCCACCAATTGCGGCCAGATCAAGACCGGTTCGCTGGCCCGGTCCGACCGGCTGGCCAAGTACAACCAGTTGTTGCGAATCGAGGAGCAGCTGGACCGTGCGGCGCTCTACAATGGCGGTGCTTTTATCCGCAAATAGAAGGTTTAAGTGCGAATCGCTTGACGGCATGGCCGCACCGGTGCATCGGTTGTGGCCATGACCTACCGGATTCGCTACCGCATCGTCGAATTTCTGCGCACATCGCGCCGGGCGATTCTGCCGGCGATCATTGCGTTGGCGACCCTGTATTTTGCGCTCTATGCGGTCTACGGGCCGAAGGGCTTCGGCATGCTGGGCGAACGCAAGGAGACGCTGGCCCTGTCATCGGCGGAACTCGGCCTGTTGGAAGAGGACCGGATGGCGCTGGAGCGGCGCGTGCGCCTGCTGGACGGCAAGGCCGTGGACCGCGACCTGCTGGAGGAAGAAACCCGTCGGGTGCTGAACCGAGCGCATCCGGACGAGGTGGTGGTGCTGATGCCGCCGCCGGTGGTTCCCGATCGCCTGGCCGACGCCGCGCGATAGGAGCCGCGCACCGGCGCATCGGCGGTCTTGGACAAGAGCATGACTTGCCGCGTCTGCCGTCTGCGGTATGGTAGGGGAACCGTATCACCGCAAGCGCAGGAACACCTTCATGGCCAGGTCCAAAGCGGCGGCAAGCACCGCCTCCAACGAGTTGCCTGCAGCGGACGTCGTCGAACAGTTGTACCGCGACATGTTGCTGATCCGCCGCTTCGAAGAGCGGGCGGGCCAGATGTACGGCATGGGGCTGATCGGCGGCTTCTGCCACCTCTATATCGGCCAGGAAGCGGTCGTGGTCGGCATGCAGACCGCGGTGCGCGAGGGCGACAGCATCATCACCGGCTATCGCGATCACGGGCATATGCTGGCGTGCGGAATGGATGCCAAGGGCGTGATGGCGGAACTGACCGGCCGGGAAGGGGGCTATTCCCACGGCAAGGGCGGCTCCATGCACATGTTCTCGAAGGAAAAGGGATTTTACGGCGGCCACGGCATTGTCGGCGCGCAGGTGTCGTTGGGCGTCGGCCTGGGCTTCGCCCACAAATACCGCGAGGACGGCGGCTGTTCCTTCGCCTATTTCGGCGACGGCGCCTCGAACCAGGGCCAGGTCTATGAGAGCTTCAACCTGGCCTCGCTCTGGCGTTTGCCGGTCGTGTTCGTGATCGAGAACAACCAGTACGGCATGGGCACCGCGGTCAGCCGCGCGGCCGCCGGCAACGGCCTGTTCGAGCGGGGCGCGGGTTTCGGCATTCCCGGCAAGCGCGTCGACGGCATGGACATCGTCACGGTCATGCGCGAGGGCAAGGAGGCCGCCGACTACGCACGCGAAAAGGGGCCGGTGATCCTGGAGATGGAAACCTATCGCTATCGCGGCCACTCCATGAGCGATCCGGCCAAATATCGCTCGCGCGAGGAAGTCTCGAAAATGCGCGAGGAACACGACCCGATCGAAGGCTTGCGGGCCAAGGCGCTCAAGGCCGGTCTGATCGACGAGGACGCCTTCAAGGCCATGGACCAGGAGGTGCGCAGCGTGGTGGCGGAATCCGCCGAATTCGCCCAGCAATCGCCGGAGCCCGACGTGGCCGAACTCTACACCGATATTCTGCTGGACGCTTGAGCCACACGGCCCGCGACTGCACCAGGGAGACCCAGAGGTTATGGCCATCGACATTCTCATGCCGGCGCTCTCGCCCACGATGGAAGAGGGCAAGCTGGCGAAATGGCTGGTAAAAGAAGGCGACGAGGTCAAGGCCGGCGATGTCATCGCCGAGATCGAGACCGACAAGGCGACCATGGAATTCGAGGCGGTCGACGAAGGCAAAGTCGGCCGCATTCTCGTTGACGAGGGCACCGAAGGCATCGCCGTCAACGCGCCGATCATGGTGCTGGTGGCCGATGGCGAGGCGGTGCCGGACGGCCCGTCCGGTGCGGCGCCGGCAAAGGCGCCGGACGGGGCCAAACCGGCCAAGGCCGAACCCCGGCTCGCGGCCGCGCCGCCCGCAAAGGCGAACGGAAAGGCGTCTCCCGCGCCAGCCGCCCCCGTGGTGGCAGCAACGGTCGACGGCCTGCCCGGCGCCGATATCGCGCCGGAAGGGGCAATGGGCGAAACCCAGACCCAGACCGTGCGCGAAGCGTTGCGCGACGCCATGGCGGAGGAGATGCGCGCCGACGACCGCGTCTTCGTCATGGGCGAGGAAGTGGCGGAATACCAGGGCGCCTACAAGGTGACCCAGGGCCTGCTGGAGGAATTCGGCGACAAGCGCGTCAGAGACACGCCGATCACCGAGCACGGCTTCACGGGCCTGGGTGTCGGCGCGGCCATGTCCGGCCTCAGGCCCATCGTCGAGTTCATGACCTGGAATTTCGGCATGCAGGCCATCGACCAGATCATCAACTCCGCCGCCAAGACGCTCTATATGTCCGGCGGCCAGATGGGCTGCCCCATCGTCTTCCGCGGCCCGAACGGCGCGGCGGCGCGGGTCGCGGCCCAGCATTCGCAATGCTATGCCAGTTGGTATGCGCACGTGCCGGGCCTGATCGTGGTCTCGCCCTACAGCGCCGCCGATGCCAAGGGCCTGCTGAAAAGCGCGATCCGCAATCCGAACCCGGTCGTCTTCCTGGAGAACGAGATTCTCTACGGCCAGTCGTTCGAGGTGCCGACCGCGGAGGACTGGGTGGTGCCGCTCGGCAAGGCCAAGGTGCTGCGCGAGGGCACGGACCTCACCATCACTGCCTTCTCCCGCGCCTGCGGCGACGCGCTGGCGGCGGCCGAGCAACTGGCGGAACAGGGCATTTCGGCCGAGGTGATCGACCTGCGCACCATCCGGCCGCTGGATGTCGCCACCATCATCGCCAGCGTGCGCAAGACCAACCGCCTGGTCAGCGTCGAGGAAGGCTGGCCCTATGCCGGCATCGGCTCGGAACTGGCGGCGCTTTGCATGGAACACGCGTTCGACTGGCTGGATGCGCCGGTGGTGCGCGTGACCGGCGAGGACGTGCCCATGCCCTATGCCGCCAATCTGGAAAAACTGGCCCTGCCCAGCGCCGAGCGCATCGTCGCCGCGGCGCGCCAGGTGACCTACGCCGACTGATCCGCTTCGTTCGACGGGACCCCGGCCCATGCCGACGCAAATCCTGATGCCCGCGCTTTCCCCGACCATGGAGGAAGGCAATCTGGTCAAATGGCTGGTGAAAGAGGGCGATACCGTTCGCGCCGGTGATCTGCTGGCGGAAATCGAGACCGACAAGGCCACGATGGAATTCGAGGCGGTCGACGAGGGCACGATCGGCAAGCTGCTGGTGGCCGAAGGCACCGAGGGCGTGAAGGTCAACGCGCCCATCGCCGTGCTGCTGGCCGACGGCGAGGATGCCTCCGCCGCGGAGGCGGCGGCCACGCCCGCGGCACCGGCGAAGACGGTGGAAGCATCCTCCGAGACGCCCAAGGCCGCGCCGGCCTCATCCGCCCCCGTGCCCCGGGCCAATGGCGCGGTGAAGGCGACGCCGCTCGCCCGGCGCATGGCCGAGCAGGCGGGCCTGGATCTGAACGTCCTCACGCCGACCGGGCCGGGCGGCAAGGTGGTGAAGGCGGACATTGAGCGGGCCATGCTGGGCGGCAGCAACGCCCGTGTCGGCGGGGCAAACGCCGCTGCCGCGGGCGGCGAGGGCCGCCTGTTCGCCAGCCCGCTCGCGCGGCGCCTGGCGAAGGAGGCGGGGCTGCCGCTGGAACGGATCGAGGGCTCCGGCCCGAACGGCCGCATCATTCGCCGCGACATCGAACGGGTGCAGCGCGACGGCCTGCCGGAACTGGCCGAGGAGGCGGCGCCCGCGGCCGCGGCGCCGGCAGCCCAGCCGAAGCTGGACCGGCCGGAACTGGCCGGCCTGCCGGATTACGAGCTGGTGCCGCACACCAGCATGCGCAAGACCATCGCGCGGCGGCTCACGGCCTCCAAGCAGACCGTGCCGCACTTCTACCTGACCGTGGATGTGGAACTGGACAATCTCCTGGAGGTGCGCAAGCAGATCAACGCGAACGCGCCGGAGGGGGTGAAGGTCTCGGTCAACGACTTTGTCATCAAGGCCGCCGCCATGGCGCTGATGCGCGTGCCGGACGCCAACGCCGCCTATGTCGACGAGGGGCTGCTGAAGTTCCGCTCCGCCGACATCTCCGTCGCGGTGGCGATTCCGAACGGTCTGATCACGCCGATCATCCGCGCCGCCCACACCAAGGGCCTGGCCGATATCTCGGCCGAGATGGCCGACCTCGCCAAGCGGGCGCGGGAGGGCAAGCTGCAGCCGATGGAGTTCACCGGCGGCACGTTCTCGATCTCGAATCTGGGCATGTTCGGCGTCAAACAGTTCGACGCGGTCATCAACCCGCCCCAGGGCGCCATTCTGGCGGTGGGCGCCGGCGAACAGCGGCCGGTGGTGAAGAACGGCCAGCTGGCGGTGGCGACCGTCATGAGCTGCACGCTTTCGGTCGACCACCGCGCCATCGACGGCGCCTTGGGCGCCCAGTTCCTGGCCGCCTTCAAGCCAATGATCGAGAACCCGGCGCTGATGCTGCTCTGACGACAGGAGCGGGCCGGTAGGGCCGCTCAGTTTCCCGGTTCATCCCGAGTTTGCGCGCAGCGCTGATCGAGAGGGTGGCTGCCGCCCTCACACCAGCCCGTGCACCCTGGCGAACGGGTCCCAGGACGGGTCGCGCTTCCAGTCATACTCGGTGCGGGTCGCCACGCGCTCGGCTTCGACCCAGTGGGCCTCCTACCCCTTCGAGCGCCAAGGCCAGTAGGCTCAAAGCTCTTCCCTCGGGTCCTGCCCACGCAGGATGCGGACGATTTCGACCGTCTCAGGAGCGATGATCCGGAAATAGATCGTATGCGGGCTATGGACACTGCGGCGGTAGCCCTCGCGGTAGTCTGACGCCTGGAATTGCAGGGGGCTGGCCGCGATCTGGCCCAATCTGGCCAGGAGGCTGTCGAAATACCGGTCGGCACGCTGGATGCCAAAGGTTTGAATGCCATGGCGATAGAGGCTTTCCAGGTCCGCATCGGCCTTGCGCGTAAGCCTATACGCGGCCATCCCGCTGCATTTCCTGCCTCACCGCCGCGCGAATGTCCTCTGGGGTGCGGTCGCTGACGCCGCTTTGTTCGCCTTCGATTAGCGCCGCAACCACGGCGTCCCGATGCCGGTTCCTCTCCTCGAGCAGGCGGAGGGCGTCGCGCATGACTTCGCTGGCGGACCGGTAGCGGCCCGAGGCAACCTGTCCGGCGATGAAATTCTCGAAATGCTCGCCAAGGGCCACGGACGTGTTTTTCATCGAAAGGCTCCTTTCCAGAGCAAGGTACCAAAGATTGGTACTTTCGCAAAGGGCCTGCACTCTTGATCCAGGCTACCGTTGCGATGCCGATGAAGGCGGTCTGGATCGCGGCTCACACCAGCCCGTGCACCCTGGCGAACGGGTCCCAGGACGGGTCGCGTTTCCAGTCATACTCGGTGCGGGTGGCGATGCGCTCGGCCTCGGCGGCGCCATAGAGGCGTTGGATTGCCGCCAGCGCCATGTCCATGCCGGCCGAAACGCCGGACGAGGTCAGGAACTTGCCGTCCTCGACCCAGCGCGCCTCCGGCTTCCAGTGCACAAGCGGGCCTTGCTCCGTCACCCAGGCGAAGGCCGCCTTGTTGCTGGTCGCGGCCTTGCCGTCGAGCCGGCCGGTCCGGGCCAGCAGGGCGCTGCCGGTGCAGACCGTCGTCACCAGGGAGGAAGCGTCGGAGGCCTCTCCCAACCAGCCGATCAAGGTGGCGTCCTCGACGCCCGGCCGCGTGCCGGGGCCGCCCGGCACCAGCAACAGGTCGAAGGCCGCACCGTCGGCGAAGGTCGCGTCGACGACGCTCGCCGGCCCCTGGCGGCTCGTCACCGGCTCGGCCGTGGCCGCCACCATGCGGATGCCGGGGGCGTCTTCCAGCATGCCGAACATTTCCAGCGGCCCGAACAGGTCCAGCAGTTCGAAGCCGGGGAAGATCACCGCGCCGATGGTTTTGGCCATGACCCTCGCTCCTATTCCGCCGCCACGGCTCCGGGCACCCGTTCCTCCGCCGGCGGCAGCGCCTTCAGCGCCGGCATCACCTTGGCGGCGAACAGCTCCATGTTGGCCCGCGCCTCGTCATGGGGCATGCCGGCCATGGAGAAAATGCCGGTGAACTGGTCCGAGCCCATGCGGTCCGCAATCTTGGTGATCTTCTGCACGCATTGCTCCGGCGTGCCATAGACCTGCAGGTCCATGAAGAACTGGATCGCGCCGTCCTCGTCCTGCTGCAGGTGCTCGGCAAACTTGCCGTAATACTCATAGCCCTTCTGGCCCTTCAGATGGTCCTTGTGGAACTCGTAGTGGTCCAGCACCGTCTGCCAGTAGCCGCCGATATAGTGCCGCGCCCGCTCGTAGGCTCGGCTCTCGTCCTCGTCGACAATGGTCCAGGCGGCGACGACCGGCTTCGGCGCCGGCTCGCCGTTCACTTCGCGATAAAGGGCCTTGTATTCGGCGAATTCCTTGGCCACGTGCTCCCACGGCTTTTGCGGGATCACCAGCAAGCCGATGCCCAGTTCGGCCATGATGCGGGAGCTTTCCGGCGAGACCGCGGCGGCATAGGTGCGGCCGCGGAAGCTCTGGAACGGCTCGGGCCGGATGGCGACACGCGGCTGCCGGTAGTGCTGGCCCTCGAATTCGACATGGCCGCTCTCCAGGCCGTTCAGCACCATCTGCGCCGCCTCGACGAAGCGCGAGCGGCTTTCGCCCATGTCCAGGCGGAAGCCGTCGAACTCCACCCGGCCGGCGCCGCGGCCCAGGCCCAGGATCAGGCGGCCGTCGCTGATATGGTCCAGCATGCTGATCTGTTCGGCCGTCCGCAGCGGATCGCGCCAGGGCAGCACCACCACCATGGTGCCGAGCTTCGCGTGCTTGGTGCGCCCGGCCATGTAGGAGAGGAACTGCAACGGGTCCGGGCACATGGTGTAGTCGGTGAAATGGTGTTCCACGCTCCAGACCGACTCGAAGCCCAGGGGCTCGGCCCGTTCGGCCAGCGCCATTTCCTCGCGCCAGACATCGCGGTCGGGGCGGGTGTGCCCCGGATTCTGAAAAATGACAGACATGCCTACATGCATTGCGCGCTTCCCATTGTACCGGTTGGTGGGACCAAAGTGTAACCGACATCACTGCCGCCGGCGGGCCGTTGCGCTAAGTCAACAATGGGAACCGGAGCGATGCAACCGCGGAGGTGAAAATGAGCACATTGGAGTTGTCGGGCCAGGCGGGCGGCGATCACCCGCGACGGGTGTTGGCGGTTTGGGGCTTTTGCGCGGCCGCGATCGCCTTCTGGGTCGGCATGGCGTGTTATCTCACCGCTTTGCCGGTTGCTGCGGCAATGGTCGCAGCGGTCGTTTTGGCGCTGGCGGTTATTCCGTTAGCGGGACGCATTGCCTATATAGTGTGGCAGGACGATGCCGACGGCTGACGCTGTCCATCGCCCTGTGGACCCTTGTGTCCAAACCCTTGATTGATCACTTGGCGGAGGCCGGAACCCGGCTTCCGCCATTTTTTTGTGCCCGATTTCCGATCCCTGGGAATTCTGGCAAGTCCGCATCTTCGCGAATTGACGGACAGCCATGCAGTTTTTAGGGTGCAGCTATGCGATGCGGGAATGCATTGCGTCAATGGAACCGTGACGGAGGATCGAACATGGGACTTTTGCGGCGATCACTGATCGCGGCTGCGACGGTGGCGGTAACGCTCACCGGTGCGGCTGAAGCCGAAACGCCGAAATACGGCGGCATCTTGAACTTCGTCGTTGGTTCGCGCCAGCCAAGCTTTGACGGGCATCAGGAATCGACCTTCGGGGTCATTCACCCGATTGCGCCCTTTTACAGCCTTCTGATCAAGGTCAACCCGGAGAATCCGGCCGATCCGACCGATTTTGTCTGCGATGTCTGCGTGGGCGATGTGCCCCAGCCGACGGATGACGGGCTGACCTACACCTTCCCCATCGTCAAGAACGCGACCTTCCACGACGGTCAGAAACTGACCGCGCACGATGTGGTCGCCAGCTTCAACCACATCATCAATCCGCCCAAGGGCGTGTTGTCCGTCCGCAGCTACATGTACGAGATGGTCGACAGTGTCGAGGCGACCGACGACTATACGGTGGTGTTTCATCTGAAGCGGCCGTCGCAGGCGTTCATTCCGGCGCTCGCAAACCCCTATAACTGGATCTATTCGGCCGACAAGCTGGCCAAGGACCCGAACTGGTACAAGACGAATATCGATGGCAGCGGCGCCTTCAAGCTGAAGGAAGTCCAGGCCGGTGCGTTGATCAGCGGCGTCAAATACGACAAGTATTTCAAGGAAGGCCGGCCGTATCTGGACGGCTTCAACGCCATCATCGCGCCGAAGCAGTCCGTCAGGGTCCAGGCGATCCGCGGTGGCCGCGCCGATATCGAGTTCCGGGCCTTCCCGCCGAAAGCGCGCGACGACCTGATTGCGGCCCTGGGCGACCAGATCACGGTGCAGCAGAGCACCTGGAACTGCAATGTGTCGGTGTCGCTGAATCACGGGTTCGAGCCGTTCAAGGACGAGCGGGTGCGCAAGGCGCTGACCCTGGCCATCGACCGCTGGGGCGGTTCGGAATACCTGTCCAAGATCGCCATCATGAAGACCGTCGGCGGCATCATCTTCCCGGGCCACCCCTATGCGCGCAGCAAGGAGGAACTGGAGAAGATGGTGGGCTATTGGCCCGACATCGAAAAGTCGCGTGCGGAAGCCCGTCGGCTGTTGAAGGAAGCGGGTTATGAGAACCTGTCCTTCGACCTGGTCAACCGCAATGTCGATCAGCCGTACAAGATCGCCGGCACCTGGTTGATCGGCCAGTGGAAGAAGATCGGCGTCACGGCCACGCAGCGCGCGGTGCCGACCGGCGAATGGTTCCGCTCGTTCCGCGAGACCAAGAATTACGAGGCCGCGGTCACGGCCAGCTGCCAGTCGGTGGTGAACCCGCTGCTCGACACGGCCAACAACCTGTCGATCGATCGTTCGCCGCAAAATTATCGCGGTTACAACGACGCCGAGGGCGATGCCATTTACGACAAGGCTGCCATGGCAACGAACCCGGAGGACGCAAAGAAGTATCTGCGCGAGTTCGAAGACTATATCATCAACGAAAAGGCGCATTACATGATCGTGCTGTGGTGGAACCGGATCGTTCCGTACCGCAGCTATGTCAAGGGCTGGAAGATCAGCCCGAGCCATTATCTGGGACAAACGCTGGTGAATGTCTGGCTCGACAAGTAGCCGGTTTCACCCGTCGCGGACCGGCGGGCCGGGACCATCCCGGCCGGCCGGTTCGAGGCGGCACCCGGCCCGGCGTGCGTGATTGCCGGGGCGGGGTTTTGGGTCCCTCGGGCCGTCGATCCTGGGCAAGTCTCGTCTGTCCGAGGTCTCCGGAAGGAAGAGCTTCGTCTCTATGCACAAGTATCTGGTCAAACGCGTAATCATGATGGTGCCGACGCTGATTGGCGCGGGCATCTTCATCTTTTTCCTGCTGCGCTTGATTCCGGGCGATGTCTGCCTTGTGCGCCTGGGCGGGCAGGGCGGATTCGTGGACGACGCCGCGATCCAGGCGTGCCGGGCGCAGTTCGGTCTCGACGAACCGCTGCTGATCCAGTTCGCCACCTGGTTCCTGAAGTTCTTCACCTTCGATTTCGGCATTTCCATGTGGACCCAGCAGCCGATCATTCACGAGGTCGGGCTGCGCTTCCAATTGAGCCTTCAGATCGCCCTGATGGCCACGTTCGTTTCGATTGCGCTGGCGCTGCCGCTCGGCATCATCTCCGCGGTCAAGCAGAACACCTGGGTCGATTATCTGGTCCGGTCCTTTGCCATCGCCGGCATCGCCATGCCGTCCTTCTGGCTGGGCATTCTGATCATTCTGGGCATTCTGCTCACCACCCAATGGGCGACCGGCGTTCCCTGGATGCCCCCGATCCACTATGTCCCGATCTGGGAGGACCCGTTCTACAACCTGTCCCAGTTGATCTGGCCCGCCCTGGCGACCGGCTATCGCTATTCGGCCGTCTCCACCCGCATGACCCGGTCCGCCATGCTGGAAGTCCTGCGCGAGGACTATATCCGCACCGCGAGGGCGAAGGGGGTGATCGAGAAGGTGATCGTCAACCGCCACGCGCTGAAGAACGCGATGCTGCCCGTGATCACGGTCATGGGCATCGAGTTCGCCTTTCTGATGGGCGGGTTGGTCGTGACCGAGCAGGTGTTCAACCTGAACGGGCTCGGCAAGCTGTTCGTCGAGAGCGTCACGAACTATGATTACACCATGACCCAGTCGCTGGTGTTGCTGGTGGCCGTGGTGTTCGTGCTCTCGAACCTGTGCATCGACGTGATCTATGCGTGGCTCGATCCGCGCATCCGCTATAGCTAGCCGGTCGGGAAGGAGCCCCTGGCGATGACCGCTGTCAGCCAAATCGAACCCGCCCGCCTGCCGGATCGCAAGACGATCCTGACCACCGTCCTGCGCTGGTGCCGTCGCCAGCCGATGGGCGCCATCAGCGGCGTGCTTCTGATCATCATGATCCTGGTGGCGGTTTTCGCCAGCCAGGTTGCGCCCTACGACCCGGAACTCAACGATTTCGCCAACATGCTGACGCCGCCGGGCGCGGAATTCCTGTTGGGCACGGACCAGTTCGGTCGTGACGTTTTGAGCCGGATCATCTATGGCGCGCAGACCGCGCTGCTGGTCGGCTTCGTCGCCTCGTTCGTCGGCTCGACCCTGGGGTTGGTCCTGGGCGTGACCAGCGCCTATCTGGGCGGGATGTTCGACCTGCTGTTCCAGCGGGTCATGGACGTGTTCATGGCGTTCCCGTCCATCATCATCGCGCTGGCCATCGTCGCCACCTTCGGCAGCGGCACGCAAAACGTGATCCTGGCGATCACCATTCCGATGATTCCCAACTGCGCCCGTGTCGTGCGTTCCAGCGCGTTGCAGGTGCGGGAAATCCCCTATATCGACGCCGCCCGCTCGCTGGGCTTCAGCCATGTGCGCATCGTGTTGCGCCACATGGCGCCGAACGTGATGGCGCCCTATCTGATCATGTTCACGAGCTTTCTCGGCCAGGCGATCCTGGCGGAAGCCTCGCTCAGCTATCTGGGCCTGGGCGTGCAGGAGCCGACGCCGGCCTGGGGCCTGATGTTGCAGGGCGGCGCCGAGGAATACGCCGAAAGCGCCATCTGGATCGCGCTGTTCCCGGGCCTCGCCATCACGCTGGCGGTGTTCGCCTTCAACCTGTTCGGCGATGCGGTGCGCGACACGCTCGACCCGCGGCTGCGCTCGAAATAGGGCTGCCCGTGACCGACATCCAACCGCTGCACCGCTGCCCCTGGGCCGGCGACGACCCGCAATACCAGCGCTATCACGACACCGAATGGGGCGTGCCGCAGTTCGACGACCGCGCCCTGTTCGAAAAGATCGTGCTGGAAGGGTTCCAGGCCGGCCTCTCCTGGATCACCATCCTGCGCAAGCGCGAGAATTTCCGGGCCGCCTTCGACGGCTTTCGCCCCGACGTGATCGCCTCCTACGACGCGACGAAGCAGGCGGCGCTGCTGGCGGATGCCGGCATTATCCGCAACCGGGCCAAGATCGCCGCCACCGTGACCAACGCCCAGGCCTGGCTCGCCCTGATGGAGCGGGGCTCGTTCGCCGACCTGGTCTGGGGCTTTGTCGACGGCCGGCCGCAACAGAACGCCTGGCGCTCCATGGCCGAGGTGCCGGCGGAAACGCCCGCCTCCAAGGCCCTGGCGAAGGAGTTGAAGCGGCTGGGCTTCCGCTTTTGCGGCCCCACCACCTGTTACGCCTTCATGCAGGCCATGGGGCTGGTGAACGACCACTTGGTTTCCTGTCCCAGGCATGCTGAAGTGGCCGCCCTGGCTTAAACCTCCCGATGTCCGGAGACCGAAGACCATGAGCATCACCGGCGGCTGCTATTGCGGCGCCATCCGCTACGAGGCGGACGGCGAGCCCCAGGCCCAGATTCAGTGTCATTGCCGCGAATGCCAGTACATCACCGGCGGCCATCCGAACGCCATCGTCATCTTGCCGCTGGCGGGCTTCCGCTGGACCAAGGGCGAGCCGGCCAGTTTCGCCCGCAGCGACCTGGAGCGGCCGGTCACCCGGTTTTTCTGCCCGACCTGCGGCACCGGCCTCGGCACGCGCGCGCCGGCGCGCCCGGACTCGATGATCGTCAAGGTCGGCACGCTGGACGATCCGAGCGGGTTCCGGCCGCAGGCGGCGATCTTCACCATCGACAAGCAGCCCTTCCACCATTTGCCGGACGGCGTGCCGGCCTTCGAGCGCCGCCCCGGATAGCCCCGCGGCGGGCCGGGCAGGGTGACGGCGCATGATGCGCGCGGTGGTCGGCCTGATCGCCTGTGCGCTCTACGCCTGGCGCGTGTCCGACCCGAAGGCGTCGTATGCCGCCTTCTATGATGCCTCGAACTGGCTGACCGGCTGGCTGTTGGACGCGGGCGGGCTGGCCGGGGTGGCGCGCAATGTGGTCAACCTCGTCCTGGTCGATCAGGCCGAGGGGTTCTTGCTCGGGATCGTGTTCCTGTCGGTCTTGCAGGCACCGTTGTGGGCGGCGCGCAAGGGCGGCGGCTGGTGCTGGCGGCGCGTGCTGCGGCTGCGCAACCGGCGCCGGGCCGCGAGGGGCGCGGCCAGGGGCGAGCAAGAGCCGCTGCCGCTCGGCCCACCGGTCGCGACCGGCCGGGACCGGCCCGAGGTGCGATGAGTCGCGGCACCGGTGTTTCCCGGCCGCCGCGGAGCGGTGGGCCGGGACCGGTTGCCGTCATCGAACACCCGCGCGGTCGGTGTTCGCAGGATGACGCCGGCCCCGGATCGGCGCTCCGCACCGTCCGGGGAACAGGGGCCTCCGCACCGTCCGGGGAACACCGGCGCTCCGCACCGTCCGGGGTACGGGGGCCTTCGCCCCGTCGGGGGGGGGGCATCGGTGCTTCGCCGAACGGAAGCGACAGTCAGGCCTTGTCGCGGTCGAAAATCCCGAGCTTCAACTCGGGCATGGTGCCCATCCAGAACGCGTGGTCGCGGTGATCCGCCAGGTCGTCGTCGGTGTTGGGGTGAACCAGCACGGTCAGGCCGTCGCGCTCCAGCGCCACGAAGGGCACGATCTCGGCGAACAATTCCTTGGGGAAATGCACCTGGTAGGACCATTCGGGGTGCGGACCCACCGGCTTGTCGTGCCAGCGGCCATAGACGGCGGCAGGGAAGGCCGCCTCCAGCTTCGCCCGCAGCGTCTCGGCCTTGGGCTTGGTGGTCGCGTCGTAATAGACGTGAATGTGATAGTCCTGAATCCGGCCGGTGATGGCCCGTGCGTCCGACATCTGCTAACCTCCGCGTTTCTGTCCATCCATATAGGCAGGTTGCCTGCCCGACAGGAGCCCGGCAGTGCCCGATTCCCTTGCAAGTCCCGAAACAGTGTTTAGCGCCTGCCCGCACGATTGTCCGTCCACCTGCGCGTTGGAGGTGGAACGGCTGGACGACCGCACCATCGGTCGGGTGCGAGGCTCGCACGAAAACCGCTACACCGATGGCGCCATCTGCGCCAAGGTCGCGCGCTACGCGGAGCGCATCCACCACCCCGACCGGCTGACCGCCTGCTTGCAGCGCACCGGCCCCAAGGGCTCCGGCGAATTTCGGGAACTCTCGTTCGCGGACGCGATCGCCGAGACCGCCGAGGCGTTCCTGAAGGCGGAAGCCCGCTACGGATCGGAGACGGTCTGGCCCTATTTCTATGCCGGCACCATGGGGCAGGTGCAGCGCGATTCGATCCATCGCCTGCGCCACGCCAAGAAATACAGCTTCCAACACGAAACCATCTGCGTGCCCACCGCCTGGAACGGCTTCGTCGCCGGCACCGGCTCGTTGCACGGCGCCGACCCGCGCGAGATGCGGGTGGCCGACGTGGTGGTGATCTGGGGCACCAACGCGGTCGCGACCCAGGTCAACGTCATGACCCACGCCGCGCACGCCCGCAAGACCCGCGGCGCCAAGATCGTGGTGGTCGACACCTACCGCACCGAGACCGCCCGCCAGGCCGACCAGTTCCTGTGCGTGCGGCCGGGCACCGACGGGGCGCTCGCCTGCGCGGTCATGCACGTGCTGTTCCGCGACGGCCATGCCGACCGGCCCTATCTGGAGCGCTACACCGATTGCCCGGGCGAGCTGGAGGCGCATCTGCAAACGCGCACGCCGGCATGGGCGGAGGCGATTTGCGGCGTGCCGGCGGCGGAGATCGAGGCGTTCGCGGCGCTGCTGGCGGCAAACCGCAAGCATTTTTTGCGCATTGGCTATGGCATGACGCGGCAGCGCAACGGCGCCCACAACATGCACGCCGTGCTCTCCATCGCCGCGGTCAGCGGCGCCTGGCAGTTCGAGGGCGGCGGCGCCTTCCACAACAACCGCGACATCTATCGCTGGAACAAGACGCTGGTGGAGGGGCGCGACTATGCCGACCCGTCGATCCGCCGGCTCGACATGAGCCGGATCGGCGAAGTGCTGACCGGCGATCCCGAGGCCCTGCGCGGCGGCCCGCCGGTCACCGGTCTGTTCATCCAGAACACCAACCCGATGATGGTCGCGCCGGACCTGACCAAGGTGCATCGGGGATTCGCGCGCGAGGATTTGTTTACCTGCGTGCACGAGCAGTTCCTGACCGACACGGCCAAGATGGCCGACATCGTCATCCCCGCCACCATGTTCCTGGAGCATGACGACGTCTACCAGGGCGGTGGCCACCAATACATCCTGCTGGGGCCGAAAGTGATCGAGCCGCCGGGCGACTGCCGCTCGAACGTGGCGGTGATCAACGCGCTGGCGCAGCGGCTCGGCTGCCCGCAGCCGGCCTTCCGCATGAGCGCGCGCGATCTGGTCGACGCGACCCTGAAGGCGTCGAAACGGGGCTCTTACGACGAGCTGTTGGTCCGCAAATGGGTCGATTGCCAGGTGCCGTTCGAAGAGGCGCACTATCTGAACGGCTTCGCCTGGCCGGATGGCAAGTTCCGCTTCAAGCCGGATTGGACCGGCATTCCACCGACCGACGACGCCACCGGCACCGGCCGGTTCGGCCCGGCGGACCGGATGCCGGCACTGCCGGACCACTGGGACGCCATCGACCGGGCCACGGCCGAGAAGCCTTTCCGCATGGTGACGGCGCCGGCGCGGTCCTTCCTGAATTCCACCTTCACGGAAACGCCGACTTCGCGCAAACGGGAAGGGCGGCCGGAGGTGATGATCCGGGCCGAGGATGCCGCGCCGCTTGGCATCGCCGACGGCGCTCCGGTGCGGATCGGCAACGAGAAGGGCGCGGTCACCGTGCATGCCCGCTATTTCGACGGGCTGACGCCGAACACGGTGGTGGTGGAAAGCGTCTGGCCGAACCACGCCTTTCCCGAGGGCGTCGGCATCAACCGGCTGACCTCGTCGCAGCCGTCTGCGCCGATCGGCGGCGCGCCGTTCCACGACACCGCCGTCTGGATCCGGCCGGCGGAATAGCCGTCCGGGCGCGGCTTGCGGGGTAATGGTGCGCGCCCACGGAGGCCCCGGACCGGCGCTCCGCACCGTCCGGGGAAGCGGGGACGTTGGGTTCGCTCAAGGGTGACGACGGCAACTCTCCACCCGCTTCAGCCTCGGGCTGCGCTCGCAGTGCGGACTTGACGTTCATAGAGTGAGCCTTCCCGGCCGAATTCCGGCCCCGCAGAGCGAGCTTTCCCGGCCGCGCCGGAGGCGGGGGCCGGGATCTCCCGCCCTCACGAACACCGCCGGCACCGATATGCGCGCGCCCACGGAGGCCCCGGACCGGCGCTCCGCACCGTCCGGGGAAGCGAGGGACTCCGGTCCGTCGCCGGGGCTATTTGTCGTATTTGAAGCCGATTTTCATCGTCACCTGATAATGGCCGACCTTGTCGTCCTTGATCCAGCCGCGCACCTGCCCGACCTCGAACCATTCCAGATTGCGGATGCTTTCGCCGGCCTTGGCGATGGCGCTTTGGATGGCGTCCGAAATCGATTCCTCGGAGGTGCCGACAATCTCGGTGACCTTGTAGACGTTGCTCATCCGTGGGTGTTCCTTCCGTTGCGTGAACACCCTTGACGTGGGGACGGGCCGCGCCTGCGACAATAATAACCAGTTCGAAAGCACAACCAGCCGCCGCGCTCGATGACGGAGCGCGCTCGGTCGACTGCGATTCTCAAGAGGAACGGGCGCCGCGCCCGGAATTCCGATCGGGCGGCGCCAACGGCGCGATCAGAGCAGGAAGATCGCCATCAGCGCCAGCACGACGAGCACGCTGACGGTGGAATACAGCATCAGATGGCTGAACGCGTCCCAGCTGGCCCGGTGGCGGCGGACGGAGTCTTCGAAGTTTTCCATGACTTCAGGCATCCCTCAAAGCGGCGACCCGCCATTGGTGGCGGCAACGCGATTGTTTCAGACCAAATGCCTACCCGGCAAGCGCGCCCGTATCTATGCGGTTTGAGGGCGCACGTCTTGCGCCCACCCGTTTTGAGTATGCCCGTTTTGAGTATGCCCGTTTCAGGCGCGTCCGTCGGTCGGGTTGAGCAGGGTGGTTTCGGCGACGGCAACGCTCGGGTGCAGCCTCACCCGTTCGCCCACGACCGGCGCCCGCCCCTCGGCCACCAGCCCGACCGCCAGCGGGTAGAGCCGGTGCTCCGCCGCCAGCACGCGGGCGGCCAGGATGTCGGCGTCGTCGCCGGGCAGAACGGGCACGGCGGCCTGGCCGATGATCGGCCCGGCGTCCATCTCCGCCCGCACATAATGCACGGTGCAGCCATGCCAGCGCACGCCGTCCGCCAGCGCCCGCTCGTGCGTGTCCAGCCCCTTGAACGCGGGCAGGATCGAAGGATGGATGTTGACCAGCCGGTCGCGCCAGCGTTCGACGAACCAGGGGGTGAGCAGGCGCATGAACCCGGCGAGGCAGACCAGTTCCACCCCGGCCTGCTGCAGGCGCGCGTCCAGCGCGCGCTCGAACGCCTCCCGGTCCCTGCCGAACGGCTTGCTGGCGACGACGGCGGTGGCAACGCCCCGGGCGGCGGCGTGCTCCAGCCCGGCCGCATCGGCGCGGTTGGCCAGCACCAGCGCCGCCTCCGCCGGATAGGCCGGGTCGGCCGCGGCGGCAACCAGGGCGGCCATGTTGCTGCCGCGCCCGGAGATCAGAATGCCGAGCTTGGTCTTGCCGCTCATCGGGTCAGCCGCCAGGGGGCATCCCCCTGCCACTGCACCCGTTCGGCGCCGTCGGCCACCGGCTGAATCGTGCCGAGCCGGATCGCATCGGGCTCGCCGGCGTCGGCCAGGGCGGCGCGCACTTCGGCCTCGCCCTCGGGCGGCACCGCGAGGATCAGCCCCAGGCCGCAGTTGAAGGTCTTGAGCATTTCCGCGACGGCGACCTCGCCCGCCTCGTGCAGCCAGCGGAACACCGCCGGCAGGGTCCAGGCGCCGGCGTCCAGGGCCGCGCCCAGCCCGTCCGGCAGCACCCGCGGCAGGTTGCCGGGCAGGCCGCCGCCGGTGATATGGGCGATGGCATGCACCCGGCCGGTCCTGGCCGCCGCCAGGGCCTGGCGGATATAGAGCCGCGTCGGTGCCAGCAGCGCCTCGCCCAGCGAGAGTTCCGGCGCGAACGGGGCCGGGGCGTCCCAGGCCAGGCCCAGGTCGCTCACCACCTTGCGCACCAGGCTGTAGCCGTTCGAGTGCACGCCACTGGAGGCGAGCCCCAGCAACACGTCGCCTGCGGCGACGCGGCTGCCGTCGATATAGGCGTCCCGCTCGACCGCGCCGACGACGAAGCCGGCCAGGTCATAGTCGCCGGCGGCATACATGCCCGGCATTTCCGCCGTCTCGCCGCCGATCAGGGCGCACCCGGCCTCGCGGCAGGCGCGCGCGATGCCGGCGACGACCGCGGTCGCCACGTCGCTTTCCAGATGGCCGCTGGCGAAATAGTCCAGGAAGAACAGCGGTTCGCCGCCATGGACGATCAGGTCGTTGGCGCACATGGCCACCAGATCCTGGCCGATGGTGTCGTGTCGGCCGGTGTCGATGGCAATGCGCAGCTTGGTGCCGACCCCGTCGGTCGCCGCCAGCAGCAGCGGATCGCGATAGCCGCAGGCTTTCAGGTCGAAGGCGCCGGCAAAGCCGCGCAGATCCGGCCGCGAGCCCATGCGCGCCGTTGCCGCCACCAACGGGCCGATCGCCCGGACGAAGGCATCGCCTGCCTCGATATCCACACCGGCATCCGCATAGCGGCGTCCGCCTTTGGACATGCCTACCTCGCCTTGATAAGAAGAAGCCGATATAAGAACCAATCGTGATTCATCCGGGCCCGGGCCCGAATCGAGTGGACCATAGCGAAAGGGCTTGGCAATGCAACGCAGGCGATGGGCGAACGGCAAGGCATGGCCCGGCCTCGCAGGGCTCGTCGCGCTGGCATGGGCCCTGCTGGCGGTTCCGGCCTGGGCGCAAGGCGCGGCCGGCGTGTATACGGTTACCGATATCGCCGTCAACAAACAGGCCCAAACCGGTCAGATCGCCCAGGATCAGGGCCTGGCGGAGGCACGGCAGGCCGCGTTTCACCATCTGTTTCAGCGCCTGGTGCCGCGCGCCTACCAGGCCTCGGAGCCGGCGCTGACGCCGGACATTCTCAACGGACTGATTGCCGCGGTAGACGTGATGCGCGAGCAGGTGACCGCCACCGCCTACCAGGCCAACCTTTCGATCCGCTTCGTGCCGGACCGGGTGCGCCGGCTGCTGGACGCCCGGCGCATTCCGTTCAGCGACCGGGCGAGCCCGCCGCTGCTGATCCTTCCGGTCTATGACTGGGCCGGTGCCCGCCAGCTTTGGGAAGTGCCGAACCCCTGGCACACGGCCTGGAGCGAGGAAGTGGGCACCGATGGTCTGCTCACCACGCTTCTGCCCGAGGGCAAGCCGGAAGAGCAGTTGCAACTGAGCGCCGATCAGGCCGTGGCCGGCGACGCGGCCGCGCTGCAACGCGTCGCCCGCACCTACAATGCCGGCGGTGCCGTGGTCGCGCTCGGCCGGTTTGCGGTCGACCCGCGGACGGCCAAGCCGGTGCTGGAGGTGACGCTCACCGGGCAGGGGGCGGCTCCCGCCGGTCCCTTCACCCGCCGCTTCACCGGCCAGCCGGGCGGCCGTGCCGGCATGGCGGCGGAGCAACTGACGCGGACGGCCGCGGCCACCATGCTCGACGAACTGGCCGACGCCTGGAAGCGCGAGAACCAGCGCCAGAGCGGGCCGGGGGGCAATTCGCTGCTGGTATCGGTGCCGCTCACCCGGCTGGGCGACTATGCCACCGCACTGCAAAGGCTGCGCGAGGTCGACGGCGTCGACAGCGTGGTGGTGTCGCGTCTGACGCCGCAACAGGCGGAGTTTCGCCTCGGCTATCGCTTTTCGCTGGAGCAGGTTCGCCAGGCGCTCGCCCAGTTCGGCATGCGCCTGACCCAGGAGCCCGGCGGCTGGGTGCTGCACGTCAATGGCTAGGCCGCCGCCAGACAGGGGAGCGCGGCCATGAGCGTGCGCGAGCGGGCGGCGGCCTGGCTGCTGATCCTGGCCGCGTTTATCCTGCTGCTATGGCTGTTTCAGCCGATCCTGCTGCCGTTCGTGGCCGGCCTCGCCATCGCCTATTTTCTGGATCCGGTGGCCGACCGGCTGGAGGCGTGGGGCGTCGGCCGCGGCTGGGCGGCGCTGTTCACGCTGCTGGCCTTCGCCGTTCTGGCCGTGGTGGTGATCCTGCTGCTGGTGCCGGTGGTCCAGAGCCAGATCGTCGGCCTGGCCGGCCGCCTGCCGGACATCGTTTCGGCTTTTCAGGCCTGGCTGGTGGGGTCGCTCGACCATTTGCAGGGCGTGGTGAGCCCGGAGGATTTCCAGCGCCTGAAAAGCGCGGTGACGTCGGAACTGGGCAGCGGCGTGAATATCCTGACCGGCATGGTTTCCGGCGTCTTTGCCAAGGGCATGGCCCTGTTCGAATTCCTGTCGCTGCTGGTGGTGACCCCGGTGGTGGCCTTCTACCTGCTGCGCGATTGGGATGGCATTGTCGCCAAGGCCGACGGTTTGGTGCCGCCGGAGTATCGGGAGACCGTCCGGGAGCAGGCGCACGCGGTCGACGACACGCTGTCCGGCTTCCTGCGCGGCCAGTCCAGCGTGTGTCTGACCTTGGGGCTCGGCTATGGCGTGGCGCTGGCGCTGGCGGGCCTGCCCTTCGGCTTCACCATCGGCCTGATGTCCGGTCTGGTCTCGTTCATCCCCTATATGGGCTCGATGTTCGGGTTCGTGGCCAGCGTCGGGCTGGCGCTGGTGGAATTCAACGATCCGCTGCGCATCGGCATCGTGGCGGCGATTTTCGTGGCCGGCCAGGCGATCGAGGGCAATGTGCTGACGCCGAAACTGGTGGGCGACAAGGTCAACCTGCACCCGGTCTGGGTCATGTTCGCGCTGTTTGCCGGCGGCTCGCTGATGGGCTTTGTCGGCATGCTGATCGCCGTGCCGGTGGCCGCCGTCATCGGGGTTGGCGTGCGCTTCCTGGTGGCGCAATACCGGGCCAGCGACCTGTACGATCACGGGGGGCGGTCATGACCGGCACCGCCCGGCAATTGCCGCTGCCGCTGCCGGTGCGCTCGGCCCAGGGGGAGGCGGACTTCCTGGTGGCCGACAGCAATGCCGAGGCCGTGCGCTGGCTGGATGCCTGGCCGGATTGGCCGGGCGGCGGCTTGTTGCTCTATGGGCCCGCCGCCAGTGGCAAGACCCATCTGGCGGCGATCTGGGCGGCGCGGGCCGCAGCCGAATGCCAACCGGCCGACCGCCTGACCCTGACCAGCGCATTGCATCTTGACGGCAACATGGCCATCGACGACATTGACCGGTGCGGCGATCCCCGGGCGTTGTTTCATCTCATCAACACGGCCCGCGAGCGCGGCCATTCCTTTCTGCTCACCGCGCGCGAGCCGGCCGCCGCCTGGAGCAGTGGCCTGGCGGATCTCGACTCGCGCCTGCGGGCGCTCCCGGCCGTGGGCTTGCAGGCGCCCGGCGACACCCTGCTGGCCGGACTGGCCGCAAAATTGTTCGCCGACCGGCAAATCACCGTGCCAGACTCCGTGATCGCCTTTATGCTCATTCATCTGGAACGCTCCTGCGCGGCCGTTGCCGCCGCGGTGGCCCGGCTCGACCGGGCCTCGCTGGCGCAGCGTCGCAAGATCACCCGGCAGTTCGCGCAGGACGTGTTGGCCCCAAAAGACCCGAATTAGCGGAGGATAGACGCCAATGGATATGGGAATTCGCGGCCGCAAGGCCATTGTCGAAGCCGCCAGCAAAGGCCTGGGCAAGGGCTGCGCCATGGCGCTGGCCGAGGAAGGCTGCGCGCTGTTCATCAACGCCCGCACCGCCAGCGAACTGGAGGCCACGGCCGAGGAAATCCGCAGCCGCTACAACGTGCCGGTCACCGCGATCCCCGGCGACATCACCCAACCCGAAATCCGGGCGGCGATCCTGCAAGCCTGCCCCGAACCGGACATTCTGGTGACCAATGCCGGCGGGCCCGCGCCCGGCAATTTCCGCACCGACACGCGCGAGCGCTGGCTGGCGGCGCTGGAGGCGCAGTTGCTCTCGCATGTGGAGATGATCACCGCCGTGGTCGACGGCATGGCGGAGCGCAAGTTCGGCCGCATTGTCAACATCACCTCGCAGAGCGTGAAAATGCCGGTGCCGAATCTGGGCCTGTCCACGGCGGCGCGCATGGCACTGACCGGATTTTCCTCTACCATCTGCCGCGAGGTGGCGCCGCACAACGTGACCATTAACGGCCTGCTGCCGGGCCCGTTCGACACCGACCGGCTGAAGGGCAATTTCAGCCACGCCGCCCAGGTCACCGGCAAGCCGGAAGCGGACCTGCGCCAGGCCCGCATGAACGAGAACCCGTCCAAACGCTTCGGCACCGCCGAGGAGTTCGGCGCCACCTGCGCCTTTCTTTGCAGCGTCCATGCGGGCTTCATCACCGGCCAAAACATTTTGATGGATGGCGGCCACTTCCCGGCGAATATCTGAGCCGTTGCGGCCCTTTTCGCGATAGGCCCCTTTTCGTGTCAGGCCCCACCCCGAGCGGCAAAAGTCCGCTCGGGAGCGCCCGGGTTCAGAAGCCGGCGCCCGGCTGGTCCAGATAGGCCTGTTCTTCCGGCGTGTTGTCGCGGCCGAGCGCGGCGTTGCGGTGCGGGAAGCGGCCGAACCGGGCGATGACGTCCCGGTGCTCGCGCGCATAGCGGGTCCATTCCGCATTGCCCAGCGGCTCGATCAGTTCGATGGAGCGGTCCTGGTCGGCCAGCGCCTCGCTGTGCTCGAACGGCAGATACCAGAACAGGCGTTGCACCGGCAGCGCGTCGCGGTCGAAGCCTTCGTCGATGGCGTGCTTGGCGACGCGCAGCGCGTGGGCGTCCTGGGCGAAGGCCTTCGCCTCGCCGCGATAGAACTGGCGAGAGAACTGGTCGAGGGTGATGACCAGCGCCAGGTTCGGGCCCGCGACATCCTTCCAGAAATAGTCGAGCATGCCGTGGCTCGCCGCCTGGTGCAGCCCGCCGAACCGGCGGCGGATTTCCGCGTCGAAGGCCTCGTCCTTGGCGAACCAGGCCTTGCGCGGTTCGCCATAGCCCGGCTCGTTCGGAGCGCCGAACCAGAAATCCAGCACCTGCTGGGCCGAATAGGGCGGATGGGAATCGTTCATGGCGGCGGGGGCTCCGGGGCGTGGGTCGTCGAAAAGGCGTGCGGTCAGGCCTGGAAGTAAGGCTTCGACACCGGATCGGCAACCCCGAGCGACGGCCGGGGCTGGAAGGGGGAGGCTGCGCGCCCGCATCCCCTTGCCGCCGCGGCCGGCACCGGCCTAAATCTAGCGCCATGCGCCTTGCCCTCTACCAACCCGACATTCCCCAGAACACCGGGGCGATCCTGCGCCTGGCCGCCTGCCTGGACGTCGGCGTCGACGTGATCGAGCCCTGCGGCTTCGTCTGGGACGACCGCCGGTTGCGCCGGGCCGGCATGGACTATCTGGCCGGTGTCGACCTGGTCCGCCACGCCTCCTGGCCCCGCTTCCTGGAGGCGCGGCCGCCGGGCCGGCTGGTGCTGCTCTCCACCAGCGCCACGCTCCGCCACACCGACGCGGCTTTCCGGCCGGACGACACGCTGTTGCTGGGCCGCGAGTCGGCGGGCGTGCCGCCAGACGTGCATCACCGCGCCGACCTTGCCATCCGCATACCCCTCCGCGCCACCGCCCGCTCGCTGAACGTGGCGCTGGCCGCCGCGCTGGTGCTGGGCGAGGCGTTGCGCCAGACCGACGGGTTTCCGCCCAACGGAATTCCCCCCGACGGGTTTCCGCCCGACCCCCTTTCCGATTCCCCGTTCGAGGACCCGCTGCCATGACCGCCACCGATGCCCGGAAACAGCGCGCCAGCGACTGGTTCGAGGCGCTCCGCACCCGCATCTGCACCGCATTCGAGCGGCTGGAGGACGAACTGGCGGACGGGCCGCACCGCGACCTGCCCCCTGGCCGGTTCGAACGCAAACCCTGGAGCCGCAACGCGGTTTCCGACGATCCGGACTCCGGCCCCGGCGGTGGCGGCATCATGGCGGTGATGCGCGGGCGCGTGTTCGAGAAGGTGGGCGTCAACGTCTCCACCGTTCACGGCCGCTTTTCCGAGAAATTCGCGGCCGAAATCCCGGGGGCTGCGGAAAACCCCGGCTTCTGGGCCAGCGGCGTGTCGCTGGTGGCGCACATGCGCTCGCCCAAGGTGCCGGCGGTGCACATGAACACCCGGCACATTGTCACCTCTCGCGCCTGGTTCGGCGGCGGCGCCGACCTGACGCCCATGGTGCCGGACGAGCGCGACACCGCCGACTTCCATGGCGCGCTGAAGGCTTGCTGCGACCGCTTCGACCCGGCCTACTATCCCAAGTTCAAGCAATGGGCGGATGACTATTTCTATCTGCCGCACCGGGGCGAGGCGCGCGGCGTCGGCGGCATTTTCTACGACTATCTCGACACCGGCGACTGGGAGGCGGACTTCGCCTTCACCCGGGCGGTGGGCGAGGCGTTCCTGGACATCTACCCGCAACTGGTGCGTCGCCACATGCACGCGCCCTGGACCGCAGCCGACCGCGAGCACCAGCTGGTGCGCCGCGGCCGCTATGTGGAGTTCAACCTGATCCACGACCGCGGCACCGCCTTCGGCCTCAAGACCGGCGGCAATACCGAGGCGATCCTCATGTCCATGCCGCCGGAAGCGAAATGGCCGTGAGCCGCTAGGGTGGAGTCTTTTCCAGCCGGCTCACCAGCCTATCTTCCCTGTCCTCGCGAAAGCGGGGACCCATGCCTGAGAGACAAATTCAGACTCCGTGTCCTGTGAGAAGTTCTCAGGCATGGGCTCCCGCTTGCGCGGAAGATGGGTTCAACCGGGACCGAAAACGCTCTAGCCCGCGGACTGGTGGCCGCGGAACGCGCTGGGGATGCGCTGGATGTCCTGCAACACGTCCGGCGGGATGTCGCTGCCCATTTCGGCCGAGGCGCTGGCAGAGACCGTGTCGCTGATGCCGCCGAAGCGTTCTGCGATCTTGCCGGCGATCTCGTCATGGCGGCCGATGGCGGCGCAGAGATGCAGCAGGTCGTCGGAGATCTCGCCGGCGAGCTTGTCCCACTGGCCCTGCTTGGTCATGTGGTTCAGCTTCAGGCCCAGCTCTTCCTGGCCGTGAGCGGCCAGCACCGGGTAATAGGCCGGGGTCGAGCCGTAGAAGCCGATGCGGTAGCGCACCCATTCCGCCACCTTGGCCACGCTCTCGTCGTCCGGACCGGTGGCGATGAAGCCGCCGCCGGAGACCTCGAACGTCTCCCGCGCCCGGCCGACATTGGCGAGGCCGCGGGCGATGCGGGGGACGATGGTCTCCTCCATGTATTTGCGGGTGCAGAACGGGTGCAGGCGCACGCCGTCCGCCTCCTCGGCCGCGACCCGCATCATCACCGGCCCGACGGCGGCCAGCGTCACCTTGGGCACGCCCGGCACGGTGTTCTCCGGCACGAAATTCGGCGTCATCAGGGTGAAGGTGTAGTGCTCGCCCTGATAGTCCAGCTTCTCGCCGCTCTCCCAGCAGCGCCAGATCGCCTTCAGCCCTTGCAGGTATTCGCGCATGCGCGGCGCGGGCGGCGTCCAGGGCACGGAGAAGCGCTTTTCGTTGTGGGCGCGGATCTGGGTGCCCAGCCCCAGCACGAACCGGCCGCCGGAGGCCTCGTACAGGTCCCAGGTGACATTGGCGGCGCTCATGGGCGAGCGGTTGAACGAGATGGCGATGCCGGTCGCCAGCTCCACCCGTTCGGTGCAGGTGGCGGCGACCGCCAGCGGCAGATAGGGGTCGTGCTTGTTCTCCATGGTGACGATGCCGTCGAAGCCGCGCGCCTCGACCGAGCGGGCCGCCTCCGGCACCTTGCGGAGATTGTCTTGCGGGATGGTGGTGACGATGCGCATGGGCCGGGCGGTCCTCGGTTGGCGATCTTTGGCCGGGAAGGGGGGCGCGGACTGGAACGCCCGCGCGGTTCGGCCCATATTGCCCGGCAACACCGCCTTCTGCCAACCGGGAGCCGTTCGCCCATGTCCGATTCCGCCCCCCTCATTCCCGACGTCTGGCGCGCGCCCGATGGCACCGCCCTTTCGTGCCGCGAAAAGATCAAGGTGCTGAACGAGAACCTGGAGGAATTGCAGCAAATGGCCCAGGACGCGCTCGAAGACGCCGTCATCATGGGCGCCGACGAGGGGCAGATCCGCGACGTGCTGCGCCGGCTGGTGGAGAGCCTGGAAAACCCCTATTGAGCCGGGCCGCGCCAGCCGATAGGGTCGGGCGCAGACACCTTTGCAGGAGATCCGGGTTCATGTCTTTGAAATTGTTCGATCTGTCGGGCCGCGTCGCCCTGGTGACCGGCGGCAATGGCGGTATCGGCCTCGGCATGGCCCGCGGCATGGCGGAGGCGGGGGCGGCGATCATGGTCGCCGGCCGCAATGCCGACAAGAATGCCGCCGCGGTGGCGGAACTGAAGGATCTGGGCGCCGAGGCTGATGCGGTGACGGTGGACGTGACCGACGCGGCCTCCTGCCGGGCCATGGTCGATGCGACCAAGGCCCGGTTCGGGCGCATCGACTGCCTGGTCAACAATGCCGGCACCGCCATCCGCAAGCAGCCGCAGGATTACGATCTGGCCGAATGGCAGGAGGTGCTGACCACCAACCTGACCAGCGCCTTTGTCTGCTCGCAGGCGGTCTATCCGCTGATGCAGGCGCAGGGCGGCGGCAAGATCGTCATGATCGGCTCGATGATGTCGATTTTCGGCGCCTCGTTTTCGGCGCCCTACGCCTCCAGCAAGGGCGGCATCGTGCAGTTGGGCAAGTCGCTGGCCAGTTCCTGGGCGAAGGACAACATCCAGGTGAACACGGTCCTGCCCGGCTGGATCGACACCGCCCTGACCATCCGCGCCCGCGAGCAGGTGGACGGCTTGCACCAGCGCGTGCTGGACCGCACCCCGGCCGGCCGCTGGGGCAAGCCCGAGGACCATGCCGGCATCGCCGTGTTCCTCGCCAGCCCCGCCTCGGACTTCGTCACCGGCACGTCGATCCCGGTGGACGGCGGGTTCTCGATTTATATCTAGCGCACATTCGGTCCTGGTCGACCCACTCTCCTGCCCCCTCTCCCGCGCAGGCGGGAGCCTATGCCTGAGGGCTTCTCACAGGACACGGGCTCTGTATTTGTCTCTCAGGCATGGGTCCCCGCTTGCGCGAGGACAGGGGAGATGGGGTGTGAGCCAGCGCGAAAAACTCCGATTGAGCGCAATTTCGGTTCGATTTTCGCCTGATCCGTCTCTTCCCTTCACGCTGAGGTGGCGCCTGAGGCGCCCTCGAAGCGCCCGGCCGGGGCTGCACTCGGCCGCGCCTTCACGGCTCGGCTTTGCCGGGCACTTCAGGCCGAAGGTGTGTTCGAACGACCGAACCGAATTGGCTCCGGGGTTTTGGTTCAGACGCGGGCGCGCGCCAGCCGCCACACCGCGACAATGTCCCAGAGCGCCGCCGCGGTGATCGCGGCACTGCCGAGCAGGGCGCTCGTCTCCGGGCGCAGCACCGGTGCGGGCTGGAGGCCCTGCACCTGGGTGCCGGCAAACCAGACCCAGGCGGCACCCGCCAGCGCCAGGGCGAGCGTCAGCGCCGCGGGCGGCAGCCAGCCGCTGGCGCCGAGCGCCTGGCGGATCAGCCATTGCCGCGTCGCCGGCTCGGCGTCGGGCGAGCCGGCGAGATCGGCCGCGGCCAGGGCCGCCTGGCGCCGTTCCTCCGCCGCGCGCAACAGCAGCAGGCCCAGCACGAGGCCGAGCACCAGCGGGAACAGGCCGATAAAGCTCGCGAGATCGACCGGCAGCGCACCGCCGAAGCCGGAGAGCGAGGCAAGCTGGCTGCGCTGGGCCGTGAACTGCTCCTTCAGCCGGTCCTGCGCCGTCTTGATCTCGTCCTGAAGCCTGGCCTGGAGCGTGAGCGTGCGCTGGATGTCGGCCGTCGCGCCGCTCGCCACCCCCAGCACGGCGTCCAGCTGGTCCCGGATGCTGGCGATCACCGCGCCGGCATAGGCCGCCTTGCCCTGGACCGTGAACCACCAGTCGGAGTCCAGCGAAGCGTCCACATGCGTGTCGTGGCTGATGGTGACGGTGTCGATGGCGGCCTTGCGCTGCTCCAGTGCATCGGCGGCGGCGCGGAGGTCGGCGGCGGTCGCCGCGGCTTCGGCTGGAGCACTCGCGGCGGCATTGCGGGCGCTTTGCACCACGGCCGAGAGGGTTTTGCCGTAGGCCGGCCGGATTTCGCGCGCCCAGACCCGCTCTGCCCGCTCATAGGCCGGCTTCACGATGGCGTCCCGGCCATAGGCAGCCATCAGAGGATAGGCGTCGCGGCGATTCTCGGCGACGGCGGTCAGGATTTCGTGCAGCGCCGGACTGACGGCGAACGAGGGATCGCCCGCGGGGCGGAAGGCCATGTTCGGGGCCTGCGGGCGGACCTCCTGCAACTGTTCCTGCGGTTGGCTCGGGCCTTGCGTTTGCTGCTGCAACTGTTCCTGCGGTTGGCTCGGGCCTTGCGTTTGCTGCTGCAACTGTTCTTGCGGTTGGCCCGGCATTTGCGCCTGCATCTGCATTTGCGGCGGCATGTTGGCCGGCGGCAGGCCCTGGAACGCAAGCCCCTGCGGCGCCATCTGCGCCTGCGGTGGCAGTTGCTGCTGCATGGGCGTTGCGAGGGGCCGGCACCGGCCACCTGCCGCGGCGAGGGCGCGGCCCGCGCGAGGCCGGCGGCCGGCAGGACGCGGCCCTGCTGCGCCTCGGCGATCAGGGGGCGGAGTGCGTTGAAGCGGCCGATCATGTCGTCGGTCGCCTCACGCAGCGTCTCTTCCAGCCGGCGCTGGGCGCGCTTGCCCGCCTCCGCCAGCGAGGCCACGCCCGGGTCGACCGCGGCGAGCAGCGCCCGGTTCGCCGCCATGGCGGCCTCGATGTCCGCAAGCGTCTTGGACGCGGCGATATAGGGGGCGACGGTCAGCAGATGCAGCAGCGCCAGCACGCCCGCCGCCAGATACAGGGTCCGCCGCGCCTGCCGGAGTGCGACACCCGAAGCCTTCAGCGTGTCGCGCGCTGCGTCCGCCACATAGCTCATGCCGCTGCCTCCCTGGAATGTGGAGCGGAAAGAACATGATAGCGAATTCCCGCCCCGACCGGAAATCCGGATTGCGCCGGGCGCCCGACGCGGCTCAGGGGAGGGGCGATTGCGCCTGGAAGATCTCCCGCACTTTCGCGCGGCTGACCTTGCCGTTGTCGGTCCGCGGCAGGTCGTCCATCAGGTCAATGGCGATCCGGACGCGATACGGCGCCCAGATTTCATGGATGCCGGCCTTGAGCCGGTCGATATCGGCGCCCGGCTCCGTCACCAGCGCCACGCAGACGAGATCGCCGCCGTCACTGTCCTTGATCGAGACCACGGCGGCGTCCCTGACGCCGGCGCCGGTGCGCAGCGTGTTTTCGAGGGCCAGGGGCGATTCCTTCACCCCGCCCATGATGACCATGTCGTCGGCCCGCCCCAGCAGCTTGACCTTGCGGGGGCCGATCATGACGCCGGCATCGCCGGTATAGAACCAGCCCTCGCGAAACCGCTGCCGCGTCTCCTCCTCGTTGCGGAAATAGGCATCGATCAGGCCGGGCTTCCGGAGCGCGATCAGGCCCGCCGTCCCATCCGGGACTTTCCGGTGGAGTTCGTCCCGGATTTCCAGTTCGACGCCCGGCAGCGGGATGCCGGTCCCCGCGTCCTGCATGCGCAACACGAAGCCGGCTTCGTTGGCGCCCATCATGCTGCGGAGCCGGGGGGTCAGTTTGGCAATGATGCGCTCTTGCAGGGACTGCGAGGCAGCGGCACCCGCGGACTCGGCGATCAGGTGAGGGTTCGGCCGGGCGTCGGCGGGGAGTTCGCCCAGCAGGCGCTCATACTCCAGCGGCAGCGCCCAGATATGTGTGATGCCATGGCGGCGCAGCGCGCCCGCGCGATCGGAAACCTTGACCAGGAGGGCACCGACCTTGAAGCAGATCAGGCACCAGCGGAGCATGCTGTTAATGCCGAAGACCGCGCCGATGATCAGCATTCTGGAGTCGGGGTTCAGGCCCGAGGTCAGGATGTCTTCGTTCAAGCGGAGTTCTTGAATTTGCCGGGTCACACAAATGAGCTTTGGAATGCCCGTCGTCCCGGACGACCGGCTGATGCGAACGGGATCCTGCCATTCGGGGAGCGGCAGGGCCTGGGACGCAGCGGCGGCCAGGTCCATCGCCAGCACCGTATGCACCCAGTCATCGCTCAAACGGTGGTGCCGGAACGGAGCCTGTCCTTCGACGGGCGAGTCCGACAGGGCGATATCCACATGATCGTAGAGAAAGCGCGCATGCTGCCAGGACTTGGCGTCGTCGGTTGTCGAGACGGCGCCCAGATTGTCGCAAGCGATGGTCAGCAGCCATGCGATGTAGAAGTGCGGATGGTGAATCGCGACGATCTGCCCGCGCCGGACCCCCAGGTCGGCAAGAGCCTTGGTAAACCGGAGCGCATCGTTCGCGAACCGCGAATAGGTAATTTCCGCATCATCGAGAATAAAAACTAAGCGATCTGGCGTATTGACGGCATGAAAATTCAGATAGTCGAACGTGGTTACCGGCGGTCTCTCCATGAAAACGGCTCCGTGTACCGAAATGTTCTTTAAAGGTATCCAGTTTGTCGGTATTGGCTGTTTATATGGAGCGCGGGATTTGGTCCAGGCCGAAGACCGGCGGAGGCAGGGCCGAATGCGGCCAAGACCCCTCGCCCGGTTGCGGGCCCGTCAACATTCTGTAATCGCCCGGCGGCGCGAACCGATTGGAGAGAGAATGGCACGCCTTACGGTCGAGCAGCGGCAGGCGCTCACCGCCTTGGAGGCTCGCAAGGCGCCGGCGCCTGCGGTCGCCACCGTGCCGGAGGACCAGCTGGCCCGACTCCTGTCGACCTACAACCAGGGGCGCCTGCCGGAGGCCTGGGCGCTGGCAAACGCCCTTCTCGCGCGCCATCCCGGTTCCTTCGGTCTCTGGAACATTTGGGGGGCCGCCAGCGACGGCCTCGGCAAGTCGGCGGAGGCCGTGCACGGCTTCCGGCAGGCGTGCGCCCTGAATCCGCACTCGGTGGACGCGCACTACAATCTGGGCAACACCCTGTTGCGGCAAGGGCAACGGGACGAGGCGATTGCCTGCTATCGCCGGGCGCTCGCGCTTCGGCCGGGCCTGGCCGAAGCCCATCACAATATCGGCCTTGCCCTGAAGGAGCAGGGGAAGATCGACGAAGCCATCGCTGCCTACCGGCAAGCAATCGCGGCCCGGCCGGACTATGGCGATGCGCTTTGCAATATCGGCGCGGCGTATCTCGACCACGGCAAGTTGGCCGAGGCCATCGCGGCGTTGCGACGGGCGCTGGCAATCCAACCCGGTCGAGCCGATGCGCTCTACAATATCGGCAATGCGCTGGCGCGTCAGAACAAGCCGGCCGAGGCCATCGCCGCCTATCGGCAGGCGCTCGCGCTTCGGCCCGACCATGCCGATGCGCACACCAATATCGGCAACATGCTGATGGCTCAGGGCAAGCCGGACGCGGCCATCGCCGCGTTTCGGCAGGCGCTGGCAATCCAGCCGGATCGTGCCGATGCGCTCTACAATATCGGCAATGCCCTGGCGCGTCAGGGCAAGCCGGCCGAGGCCATCGCCGCCTATCGGCAGGCGCTCGCGGTCCGGCCCGATCTTGCCGACGCGCACAACAATCTCGGTCATGCGTTGATGGGCGAGGGCAAGCTCGACGACGCCATCGCCTGTTTCCGGCGGGCGCTCGCGCTTCAGCCCGACCTGGCGGCAGCCCACAACAATATGGGCGCGGCGCTGAAAGATCTGGGCCGGCCCGGGGATGCGATCCGCGCCTGCCAGCGGGCGCTGGCGATCCGCCCGCACTATGCCGAGGCCCACAACAACATCGGAATTGCCCGGGCAAACCAAGGTCGGCCCGACGAGGCCCTCGCTGCCTACCGCCAGGCGCTGGCCATCAAGCCGGATTTTGCCGAGGCCCTCTACAATATCGGCAATCTGCTGAAGGATCAGGGCCGGCCCGCCGAGGCTCTCGCCTTCTATCGGCAGGCCCTGGCCATCGCGCCCGACTATGCCGAAGCCCACAACAATCTCGGCACTGCCTTGCAGAAGTTGGGTCGGGTCGATGAGGCGATCGCGTGTTACCGACGCGCGCTTGCGGCGGCGCCGGATTATGTCGAGGCGCAATGGAACCGGTCCCTGGCCCTGATCTTGAAGGGCGATTACCGGGAGGGCTGGAAACTCTATGAGAGCCGGATGCAAAAGGCGGATTTGAAGGCGGACTATCACCGCTTTGCCGCTCCCGCTTGGCGAGGCGATTTCGACATCGCCGGCAAGACGATCCTTGTCCATGGCGAGCAGGGGTTCGGCGATGTCATCCAGTTTTCCCGCTACCTGCCGCTGGTCGCCCGGCTGGGTGCCGAGATCGTGTTCGAGGTGCGGCAGCCGCTCACACGTCTGATGTCGACCCTCGATGGCCCGATGCGGGTCATAGCCCGGGGAGAGTGCCTGCCGGCGTTCGATGCCTGTTGCCCGGTGATGAGTCTGCCCCATGTCTTCGGCACCACGCTCGAAACCGTACCGGCGCCCATCCCCTATCTCCGCGCCGACCCGCTGAAAGTCCGGCAATGGCGGGAGGCGCTGGCGTCCGAGAAGAAGACGATCGGTCTGTGCTGGTCCGGTTCGGCCGACCATGCGAACGATGCCAACCGCAGCATCCCCATCGAAACCTTCCTGCGGTTCACCGAACGCATGGATTGCGACCTGATTTCCCTGCAAAAAGAGCCCCGCGATTTCGAACGGGAAAGGCTCGAACGGCGGTCGGACATCCAACGGTATGCCGATGACATGGGGGACTTCGCCGACACCGCGGCCTTGATCGCGTGCCTCGATCTGGTCGTCACGGTCGATACCAGCGTTGCCCACCTGGCCGGCGCGTTGGGCAAGCCCGTCTGGATCCTGCTGCCGTTCGCGCCGGATTACCGCTGGCTGCTGAAGCGCAGCGATTCGCCATGGTATCCGACCGCCCGGCTGTACCGGCAGCCGGCACCCGGCGACTGGGATCGGGTCATCGCCGCCGTCGGAGCCGATGTGCGCGCATTTCTGCAAGCGTAAGCGCAACCGCTTTGCGCCGGGCCTGCCAGGCCCCCACGGACCGGCCGGCGGAAACGGGCCTTACGGTCCGGCGGCCAATGCCGGCGCCCCGACGCCGCCCTCGATCAGGCTTTCGCCCGGCCGGACGATGGTGAACTTCACCGGCTCGGTCGTCACCTCGAACCCGGCCGTGGCATCGGCACCCGCCAGCTTCACCTTGGTGAAATAGCTGGCGTCCAGGTCGCCCTCGTCCGGGAAGTCGTCGCGGAAATGGGCGCCGCGGCTGTTCTCGCGCGCGACCGCCGCGTGGGTGATCGCCTTGGCGATCGTGATCTGGCTTTCCAGGTTCAGCCAGTCGTGCCAGGTCAGGTTGAACGCCGGCGAGGCATCCGGGATGCCGGTGCCAAGCAGTTCGGCCTCGAACCCGTCCAGCGCCACCAGCGCCCGGTCCAGCGAATCGCGGGTGCGGATAATGCCGGCCTCGTCCCACATCATGTCGAGCAGCCGCTTGCGCAGGCCGTTCAGGTCGCCCTTCGGCAGGGCGAAGGCGCGCAGCGAGGCCGCGGCCGCGGCCTGTGCGACGGCCAGGTCCGGCTCGCGCCAGCCGGGCTCCCCGGCGACGAAGGCCGCCATGCTCTCGCCCGCAATGCCGCCGAACACGGTGGAGTTGGCGACGCCGTTGCCGCCCAGGCGGTTGGCGCCATGCACGCCGCCCGAGTCCTCGCCGGCGCAGAACAGGCCGGGCAGGGCGGTGGTGGCATCAACGTTGAAGACGACGCCGCCCATCATGTAGTGCGCGGTCGGCACCACCTCGACCCGGCCGCCGGCCAGGTCGAAGCCGCAGTCGGCGCAGCGCTGCACCATGCCCTTGAACAGTTTCGCGACCTTTTCCGGCCCCAAATGCTTCATCTCGATATAGACGCCGCCATGGGGCGTGGTCTTGCCGTCGCGCATCTCGCGGTAGATTTCGCGGCTGACAATGTCGCGCGTCGCCCGCTCGCCGGCGGGATTGCGGTCCAGCATGAAGCGGTGGCCGTCGCCGTTCAGCAGATAGCCACCGGCGCCGCGCAAGCCTTCCTCCAGCACCGTGCCGGTCATGCGCGTGTCCTCGCCCGCCAAGAGGCCGGTGGGGTGGAACTGCACCATTTCCATGTCACGCAGCGTGAGCCCCGCCGCCAGCGCCATCGCCATGCCGTCGCAGGCCTTGTCGCCGGACGGGGTGTGGTAGCGGTACATGGTCGGCCCGCCGCCGGCGGCCATCAGCACCGCCTTGGCCCGCACCAACTTGAAGGCGCCGGTGCGCATGTCCGCGAGCAGCATGCCGGCGCAGGCCTGGCCATCCCGGTCCGGCACGATGGCCAGCGCCCGGTGCTCTTCCAGCCGGCGGACATTCGCCCGGGCCCAGATCTGCTCAATCAGACGGGAGACGATCTCGATACCGGTCAGGTCGCCCTTGTGCGCGGTGCGGTCGAAGCTCTGGCCGGCAAAGGCCTTCTGATGCAGGGTGCCGTCGGGGTTGCGGTCGAAAAAGCAGCCGATCTCGTTTTCCAACTCGCGGATGCGCTCGACCGCGCCGGTGACCAGACGCCAGCACAGGTCCTGGTTCGGCAGCCATTTGCCGCCGACGATGGAGTCCATGAAATGGCGCTCGATGCTGTCGCCGGGGTTGATGGCGACATTGTAGCCGCCCTGCACCATGCGGGTGCAGCCGCACTTGCCCAGCAGGCCCTTGACGGCGATGGTGATGTCCAGGTCCGGATTGGCCTGGGCCGCGTGCAGGGCCGCCATCAGGCCGGCACCGCCGGCGCCGACGATCAGAATATCGGTCTGGAGGGTCTCGAGGACGGTGGACGTCATGGGGGGCTCTCCGTCGGCCGCTAGCCGGCCAGGGCGCTGACGAGAAAGACGAGGCCGGTGCCCGCCGCGATCACGCCGCCCGCCGTGATCCAGCTTTTGCGGGCATCGCGCCAGGGCAGGAATTCCAGCGCCAGCACCCGCAGGCCGGCCAGCAAATGCACCGCCAGCAGGGTGACGAGGCCCCATTCCGCGATCTTGACCAGGGGGCGGTCGCTCCAGGCCAGGAAACCGTCGAGCCGCGCCGCGCCCTCGATGGCGAGGCCGAGCGCCAGGAAGTGAAAGGGCAGGAACACGGCCAGCAGCACGCCGGACAGCCGGTGCGCCAAGGCCGCATAGCGGCCGCGATGATGCTGCGAGCGGGGGCCTAGCAAGGCGAAACCCCGCCTTCCCGGACGCGATCCGGGATCTCCGTCAGCGTCTCCGTCGGCCAGGGATCCCGGATCAGGTCCGGGAAAGCACGGGAATTCTGCGCTTCCGGCCGGATCACGTCCGGGAAAGCACGGGAATTCTGCGTTTCCGGCCGGATCGCGTCCGGGAAAGCACGAAAATTCTGCGTTTCCGGCCGGATCACGTCGGGCGCGCCGGCTGGGAATGTTCGGATGTCTGATCGCATCGGCCTACACCCCCGTCAGGGCGCCGACGGCGCGGAAGCCGAGCCCCAGCAGCAGCAGGCCGAACGCCGCCAGCGCCAGATCCACGCTCATTCCCTTCCATCCCAGCCACTCGCGCAGCACGTTGCGCAGGCCGATGGGCGCATGCACGGACGCGGCCACGACGAACAGGCCATAAAACAGCGTCCAGCCGAGCGAGCCCTGGGTACGGGCCAGGATTTCCGCGGCGCTCAGGCCGCCGTGAATGGCATAGATCGCCAGTCCCAGATGCACCAGCACCAGCGGCGCCAGCACCTGCGCGCTGGCCCGCTGGGCCAGGAACAGCACCACCGGCATCAGACCTTGCCTCCGATCATGGCGAGCAGCGACAGCCGCTTCAGCCCGGCGACGCCGCGGGACGGGTTCAGGTCCACCGGACAATGCTCGGTGCAGGAGCCGTGGGAGTGGCAGGAATGGCAGCCGCCGCCGGCCATGGCCGCCGCCAGCACGCCCTTGCGGTCGGCCTCGCGGTCGTCATTCACCAGGGTCCAGGCGCGGTTCAGGGCGGCGGGGCCGAGATAGTCCGGGTCGCTCGCCACCACGTCGCAGGCGGCATAGCAGACGCCGCAATTGATGCATTCGATCGCCGCATCGGCGGCCTGGCGGCGCGGCGAGGCCGGATCGATGGCGTGCGGCTCCTCCGCCCGGCTGCGCGAGCCGGTGGCGCGGCCCTGGGCGGCCTGCCATTTCTCGAAGAACGGCGTCATGTCGGTGGCCAGGTCGCGGATCACCGGCAGCGAGCGCAGCGGCTCCAGCTCCAGCACGTCGCCGCCGCCGGTGGCGGTGTCGACATGGGTGCGGCAGGTCCAGCGCGGCCGGCCGTTCACGGTCATGCCGCACGAGCCGCACATGCCGACCCGGCAGGCGAAGCGATAGGCGAGCGTCGGGTCCAGTTCGCGCTGGATGTGGGTCACCACGTCCAGCACGGTCTGATGCTCGCGGCGCGGCACGGCGAAGGTCTGAAACGCGCCGTCCTCGCCGCCGCGCCAGACGCGGACGGTGAGCGTGTCCGGCGCGGCGGCCGGCGATGGGGATGGGGAGGGGGGGGCGGAACGCATGGTCGCGCGAGTATCGGGGCGGCCGGGGGCGGACGCAAGGTGATAAACGGCTGAAACGTCCATTGTCGCAGCCACCGCGGGCCAACCGGCGCCGGCCTCCCGATCAGAGCAGGCCGGTCAGAGCAGGCCGGTCAGAGCAGGGTGCGGAGCAGGTTGAGGTTGAGGGCGATGATGGTGGCCGCGATCAGGCCGCACAGCACGGTCAGCCAGCGTGGCGCCACCAGCGCCCCCATCTTGGCGGGGCTGGCCGCGAACATCACCAGGGGCACGATGGCAAACGGCAGTTGAAAGCTGAGCACCACCTGGCTCAGGATCAGCAGTCGTCCGGTTTCGCCGGTGCCATAGACCAGGATCACGCCGATGGTGGGCACGATGGCCAGAAGGCGGGTGATGAGCCGCCGCAACGCCGGGTTGATGCGGAAGCCGATAAAGCCTTCCATGACGATCTGGCCGGCCATGGTCGCGGTCACGGTGGCGTTCAGGCCGGAACACAGCAGCGCGATGCCGAACAGGGTCGGCGCCAGCGCGCCGCCCAGCAATGGCGCCAGCAGCGCGTGCGCATCTTCGATTTCGACGATTTCGGTGTTGCCGCTGGTGTGGAAGGTGGCGGCGGCCAGGATCAGGATCGACGCGTTGATGGTCAGGGCGAACATCAGCGCGATGGTGGAATCCCAGGTCGCGTTGCGCAGCGCCTCGCGCTTGGAGTCGGCGTCGAGGCCGTAGGCGCGCGTCTGGACGATGCCGGAATGCAGGTAGAGATTGTGCGGCATGACCGTCGCGCCGATAATGCCGAGCGCCAGATAGAGCATTTCGGGATTGCCGGCGATTTCCGGCGACGGAATGAAGCCGGTCAGCACCGCGCCCCAGACCGGGTCGGCGAGCGCGATCTGGACCGCGAAACAGGCGGTGATCACCACCAGCAGCGCGATCACCAGCGCCTCGATCCAGCGGAAGCCCCGGCTTTGCAGCCAGAGGATCAGCAGCACGTCGGCCGCCGTGATGACCACGCCGATGGTCAGCGGTATGCCGAACAAAAGGTAGAGGCCGATGGCGGTGCCGATCACCTCGGCCAGGTCGGTGGCGATGATCGCGGCCTCCGCGAACAGCCAGAGCGGCAGCGAGACCCAGCGGGGAAAGGCGTCGCGGCAGGCCTGGGCCAGGTCGCGCCCGGTGGCGATGGCGAGGCGGGCGCAGAGCGACTGCAACAGGATCGCCATGATGTTGGACAGCAGCGCGATCGACAGCAGCGTGTAGCCGAACTTCGCCCCGCCGGCGAGCGACGTCGCCCAGTTGCCCGGGTCCATATAGCCGACCGCCACCAGATAGCCGGGGCCGACAAAGGCCAGGAAGCGGCGGAAGCGCGAGCCGGTGACCGGCACGGCGACGCTGCGGAACACCTCGGATAGGGACGGGGTGCCGCGTCCCTCTCGCCATGCATTGGTTGTCACCACGCCCTCGACGGTGCCGGTCATCGAATTTAGTCTCAGCGATAAAATTTACCAAAGGCTAAGATTTGCGGTGCTGGCCCAGTTGTCAACCGGGAAATGGGCATGCGGTGGGCGCCAGGGGGCCGGCCTGTCTGTCCCGGACAAAAAAATCCCCGGCAGGCGGACGCCGGCCGGGGGTTCGGGACGGGGAAGGCCGCCTCGGGCCAATTGGGTTAGGCCGATTGGGTCGGGCCTATTGGACGGTCACATAATACAGCATGAACTGGTTGTCCGCGCGCTGGGCGAGCTCGACAGTGTCGCGCTTGCCCCAGGCCAGCCCCTGCTGGTGCAGCGGGATATAGCCGCGGTCGTCGTTGGTGATCTTGAACGCTTCGGCAATCATGGCATTGCGCTTCGGGATATCGGTTTCGGACAGGATCTTGTCCGTCAGCTCGCCAATGCGCGGATCGCAGTAATTGCCCAGATTGAACTTGCCGGCACCGCCTTCGCCGCGGCAGCGAATGAGGTTGTAGAGCACGTTCCAACTGTCGAAGCTGCCGGGCGTCCAGCCCAGCAAATAAAAGTCGGTATCGTATTTCGGCCCCAGCACCTTGGCGGCGTAAATGGACATCGGCTGGGCCAGAAGGTTCACCTTGATGCCGATCTTGGCCAGCATGCCGACCACCGCCGTGCAGATTTTTTCATCGTTGACATAGCGGTTGTTCGGGCAGTCCAGGGTGATCGAAAAGCCGTCCGCATAGCCGGCTTCGGCCATCAGCGCCTTGGCCTTGTCCGGGTCGAAGGGCAGGCGCTCCAGCCAGGCGCTCTTGTCGACCAGTTGCGGCGAGATCATCAGCGCCGACGGCTCCGACAGGTTGCGCATCACCTTGCGCTTGATCGCCTCGATGTCGATGGCCCGGTACATGGCCTCGCGCACGCGCACGTCGGCGAGCGGGTTCTTGCCCTTGATGTTGGAACTGCCGAGTTCCGGTGCCGACTGGTTCAGGCCCAGGAAGATGGTGCGCAGTTCCGGCCCGGTCAGCATGCCGGTGCCCTCGTTGCGCTCGACCCGGTTGATGTCCTGTACCGGGATCGGATAGGCCATGTCGATCGAACCGGAGAGCAGGGCCGCGACGCGGGTCGGGTCGCTGGAAATGGGCTTGAAGACGACCTTGGTCAGGTTGTGCTTCGGCGTGTCCCACCAGCCGGCATAGGGCTCCATGATCGTCTCGACGTCGGTTTCGCGCTTGACGACCCTGAACGGCCCGGTGCCGTTGGCGTTGAACGCCGCGTAATTGTCCTTGCCTTCGGTGACGCTGGACGGGGCGACGGCGTCATGCTCCTCCGACCATTCCTTGTCCATGATGTACCAGTTGGCCCATTCCGTCACCAGGATCGGGTTCGGCTGGCCGGTGATGAAATCGACGGTGTAGTCATCGACCTTGACCACCTGGGTGTCGTCCGGCAGGCGGGTTTTGAGGTCGGACCCGTCCGCGCGCACGCGTTTGGCGCTGAACACCACGTCGTCGGCGGTGAAAGCGTTGCCGTTGTGGAATTTCACGCCCTTGCGCAGGTGAAAGCGCCAGCGGGTCGGCTCCAGGATTTCCCAGCTTTCCGCCAGGGCCGGTTGGATCGACAGGTCCGGAGCGCGGCGAATCAGGCCCTCGTAGATATTGCCCAGGAATCCCAGCGTGAAGGTCTCGTTCAAGACGTAAGGATCGAGTGACTGCGCATCCTTCTGGAACGACCAGGTAAACTCTTTGGCTTGCGCGCTCGTGGCCAGACCCAAGGCCACCAACGCCGCCAACGCCGACTTCTTCATCCCATTCCCTCATCTTTTTTTAGCGTGCGAGTGGTGATGCACCCCAGACCGATGAGAATTTATACAGGATTATACAAGTAAACGCACGGCAATTTCCGCCATTTGGGCGAAGCCATTGGAGAGGTATGGCTTCGCCCGGGACGCTTGGGCCGGTCAGTTGCCGGTGAAATTCGGCTCCCGCTTGGCGCGCATGGCGTCGATGGCCTCGACATGATCCTGGCTGGTGCGGGCTACGATCATATGGCTGGAGACCTCGTCGAAATGGGTGCGCAGGTCCAGGGTCTGGCCCTGATAGACCAACCGCTTGATATAGCGCACCGAAATCGGCGCATTCTTGGCGATCTGCTTGGCGATTTTCATCACCTCGTCCATGAACACGTCATCCGGGAACACGTCGAGGACCAGGCCGATTTCCTTGGCTTCCTCCGCATTCACGAACCGGGCGGTCCAGAGCATTTCCAGCGCCCGCTGCACGCCGACAATGCGCGGCAGGAACCAGGCCGCGCCATTGCCCGGCACCAGGCCGACACGGGTATAGGTTTCGGCGAATCGGGCGGAGGCGGCCGCATAGCGGATATCGCAGTGCAGCGCCATGTCCAGGCCGGCGCCGGCGGCGACGCCGTTCAGGGCACAGATCACCGGCTTGTCGATGGTCTGGAGCGTCAGCGCGATCGGATGGATGTTGCGCTGCAGGTTTTCCTTGGCCTGGCGCGGGCTGGTCTGGTCGCTGCGGCCCATGCCGCCGGTGTCGCCGCCGGAGCAGAAGCCACGGCCGGCGCCGGTGACGACGATGCAGCGCACGTCGTCGCGGTCGCGGCACTCTTCCAGGCGCGCGGCCCAGGCGCGCAGCATCTCGTTGTTGAAGGCGTTGAGCTTTTCCGGAAAGTTCAGGGTGATCGTGGCGACCATGTCCTCGACCGAGAACAGCAGGCGGTCGGTATCGGTGACGCTCATGGAGGGCGTTTCCTTTTGTCCAAACAGGGAGGGATAAGGGTTAGTGGTCGGATTCGCGAGCCGGGCCGACGATAGTGCATCCGCCGTCGACCACCAAGGTTTGTCCGGTGATATAGCGGGCCCGGTCGGACAGCAGGAAGGTCACGGCGTTACCGATATCCCAGCCCTCGCCCTCGATTTTCAACGGCGAGGCGTTGCGGCGGCCGGCGCGGGCCTGTTCGCTCATGCCGTTGCGGATCACCATCGGCGTGTAGACCGGACCCGGCGCGACGCAGTTGACGCGGATGCCCTCCGGGGCGTGGTCCACGGCCATGGCCCGGCTGAGCGCGATCACCGCGCCCTTGCTGGCGGAATAGGCGGTCAGCCCGCGCGGGCGCAGCGCGCTGATCGAGGAAATGTTGACGATGGCGCCGCCGCCGCTTTCGGCCATGGCCGGGACGGCGTGCTTGGCGGTCAGCATCATGGTCTTGACGTTGACCTGCATCACCCGGTCCCACTCCTCCTCGGTCTCCTCGACCACGGTGCCGCGCGAGCCGATGCCGACATTGTTGTCCAGGCAATCGACCCGGCCCCACAGGCTCAGCGCCCGGTCGACCAGGGCCTTGCAGTCGGCGGATTGGGTGACGTCGGCGGCGAACGCGGCGGCGGTGCCGCCATTGTCCTGGATCATCCGGGCGGTGTGGCCCGCCAGCGCCTCGTCCCGGTCGACCACCAGGACCTTGGCGCCCTCGGCGGCCAGCAACAGGCAGGCGGCGCGGCCGTTGCCGATGCCGTCGCCGCGGGCACCGCCGCCGACGACGATGGCGACCTTGTCCTTCAGGCCGGATGCGGAGGGGATGTGCATGGGCGTGTCCTCGTGTTGGCTGCGCGGTTTGTTGGTTGCGCTGTGACAGTGCGTTGGCCGGGAAGTCTGGCAGGTCTCGCGAGTGGGCGCCAGACGCTCTAGCCCCGCTGGTCACCCTCCGGCATACTGACCGGCAAGCCCGAGACCATACCGAGGAACCGCCCCATGGACGCCCGTTTCAGCGCCGAAGAACTCGCCTTCCGCGACGAGGTTCGCGCCTTCATCCGCGACCGGCTGCCGGACGACCTGGCGGCGAAGGTGCGCCAGGGTCTGGAACTGACCAAGGACGACTATCGCCGCTGGATGATGATCCTGGGCGAAAAAGGCTGGCTCGCCACCAACTGGCCCGAAAGCGCCGGCGGCCCCGGCTGGAACGTGGCGCAGAAATACCTGTTCGAGGAGGAGATGGCCGTCTCCGCCTGTCCGGAAGTGGTGCCGTTCGGCACCCGCATGGTCGGGCCGGTGCTGCTGGCCTATGGCACCGACGCGCAGAAGGCGCAGCACCTGCCGGGCATTCTCTCCGGCGAGACCCTCTGGTGCCAGGGCTATTCCGAGCCCGGCGCCGGCAGCGATCTGGCCTCGCTCGCGACCAGCGCGGTCAAGGACGGCGACGACTATATCGTCAACGGCTCCAAGATCTGGACGACCCAGGCGCATATCGCCGACTGGATGTTCGCCCTGGTCCGCACCTCGAAGGAAGAGAAAAAGCAGCAGGGCATCACCTGCCTGCTGATCCCGATGGACGCGCCGGGCCTCGAAATCCGGCCGCTGATCAAGCTGGACGGCCGGCACAAGTTCAACCAGGAATTCTTCGCCGACGTGCGCGTGCCCCAGGCCAACCGCGTCGGGCGCGAGGGCGAGGGCTGGTCCATCGCCAAATACCTGCTGGGGCACGAGCGCTCGAACGGCGCCGGCGTGGCCGGTGCGCACATGATGCTGGACCTGTTGAAGAAAATCGCCCTCGACCAGCAGGCGGACGGCGGTGCGCTGGCCCAGAACCCGGATTTCCGCCGCAAGATCGCCGACCTGGAGACGCAGCTCACCACGCTGCAATTCGCCTCGTTGCGGGCGCTGGCCGGTGCGTCCGCCGACAAGGAGATCAAGCCGGAGGCCGCGGCCGGCCTGAAGCTCGGCATGGCGGAAATCCGCAAATCGATCAGCGAGGCCTGTGTGGAGGCGGGCGGCTACAGCGCCATGCCCTACAGCCAGAACGCCATCCGCTTCGGCTGGAACGAGCCGCCGGTGGGACCGGACTATCTGTTCAAGATGGCGCCCGACTATTTCGAGATGCGGGCCCGCTCCATCGCCGGCGGCTCGGACGAGGTGCAGAAGAACGTCATCGCCAAACGGGTGCTGGGCCTGTAGCGGCGCCCGCAAATTCCCCCGCCCTCCCGGGATGGCCGAGCCATTGGCGAGCTCGTGCGGTGGAGTGTTCCCCGGAGGCGGCGGAGTTGCGAGGCTTTCCGGACGTTACAGGCGATCCGGGATCTCCTCCCGTGCTGGCCTCCCGGAAGAGATCCCGGCTCAAGGGCCGGGAAAGCTGTGAGGCGGTGGAATACGCCGGATTCGTGCGGTGGAGTGTGCCCCGGAGGCGGCGGAGCCATGGCGAGCTTTCCGGACGCCGCAGACGATCGGGATCTCCTCCCGTGCTGGCCTCCCGGAAAGAGATCCGGCTCAAGGCCGAAAGCTGTGAGGCGGTGGAATACGCCGGATTCGTGGGGTGGAGTGTTCCCCGGAGGCGGCGGAGCCATAGCGGGCTTTCCCGGAGGCCGCAGGCGATCCGGGATCTCCTTCCGTGCTGGCCTCCCGGAAGAGATCCCGGCTCAAGGCCGGGAAAGCTGTGACGCGGTGGAATACGCCGGATTCGTGCGGTGGAGTGTGCCCCGGAGGCGGCAGAGCCATGACGAGCTTTCCCGGACGCCGCAGGCGATCCGGGATCTCCTCCGTGCTGGCCTCCTGGAAAGAGATCCCGGCTCAGGGCCGGAAAGCATTGAGGCGGTGGAATACGCCGGATCGTGCGGTGGAGTGTTCCCCGGAGGTGGCGGAGCCATGGCGAGCTTTCCCGGACGCCGCAGGCGATCCGGGATCTCCTTCCGTGCTGGCCTCCCGGAAGAGATCCCGGCTCAAGGCCGGGAAAGCTGTGAGGCGGTGGAATACGCCGGATTCGTGCGGTGGAGTGTTCCCGGAGGTGGCGGAGCCGCCATCCGGGGCCGATGCGAACACCGCCCCGCATAGAGCAGGAGTGCCTCGGTCGAGGCGAAGGGCAGCGGCTCCGGGCGCTCTACCCCTTCACCGCCTCCACCACCGCCGCGCCGAACGCCTCGGTGCCCAGCGGGCCGCCGAGGTCGGTGGTGCAGGCGTCCGGCGTCTGCAACAGCGCATCCAGGCCGCGATCCAGTGCTTCCGCCGCGGCGGCCATGGCGTTGTTCGAATCCTGCTCGCCCCGCCAGGCCAGCAGCATCGCAGCCGAGCGCATCAGCGCCACCGGGTTGGCAATGCCCTTGCCTTCGATATCCGGCGCCGAGCCATGGCTCGCCTGGGCGACCGCGATGCCGTCGCCCCGGTTCAGCGATCCCGCCAGCCCCAGCCCGCCGGAGAATTCCGCCGCGAGGTTGGAGAGGATGTCGCCATACATGTTGGTGGACAGCACCACGTCGAACCGGTCCGGCGTGCGCACCAGATGGCTGGTCATGGCATCGATGTGCTCGTTGTCCCATTTCACGTCCGGGAAGTCCTTCGCCACCTCCTCGACAGCGGCCAGGAACAGGCCGTCGGTCATTTTCAGCACATTGCCCTTGTGCACCGCGGTCACGTATTTGCGCCGTCGGCTCGCCAGTTCGAAGGCGGCGCGGGCGATGCGGAGCGAGCCCTCGCGCGTGATCTTGCGCAGGGAAAGCGCCACGTCCGCCGTCGGCATGAACTCGCCGCCGCCCTGGAACATGTTGCGGTCGGCATAGAAGCCCTCGGTGTTCTCGCGCACCACCACCAGGTCCATGCCGGGCGCGAAGGCGCCGGGAATCCCCTTGGACGGGCGGATATTGGCATAGAGTTGCAGGCCGGAGCGCAGGAATTTCGACGGCCCCATGCCGCCCTCGCTTTCCGGCGGATAGACGGCGGTGTCGGTCGGCCCCATGACGACGCCGTCGGCGGCGCGGCAGCGCTCCAGCACGTCCGGCGGCAGGGTGTGGCCGATGGCTTGCAGCGAAACCAGGCCGATGGGCACCTCTTCGAACTCCAGTCCCAGGCCGAACCGGGCGTCCAGCGCCTCCATCGCCCGGCGGGTGGCCGCCATGATTTCCGGCCCGATGCCGTCGCCATCCATCAGAAGAATGCGCATAAAGATATCCTTATATTTATGGCCGCCCGGTGAAGCAGGCCACTCGCCAAGCGCGTCGTTCTTACCTACAGTGCGATCGCCGAGCTGAAAAGGCCACGCGCCACACCACCGAAGGGAGACTCCGAAGCCATGACCTCGTCCAAGCATCCCGAAACCATCGTGCTGCACGCCGGCTATCGCGCCGACCCGGCGACCGGCGCCGTGGCCGTGCCGCTCTATCAGACCACGTCGTTCCAGTTCCGCGACACCGAGCACGCGGCGAACCTGTTCGCGCTGAAGGAACTGGGCAATATCTACACCCGCATCATGAACCCGACCAACGACGTGTTCGAGCAGCGGGTGGCGGCGCTGGAAGGCGGCGTGGCGGCGTTGTCGGTGGGCTCGGGCCAGGCGGCGAGCGCGTTTGCGGTCCAGAACATCGCCCATGCCGGCGACAACATCGTCGCCTCGACCGACCTGTATGGCGGCACCTGGAACCTGTTCGCCAACACGCTGAAGGACATGGGCATCGAGACCCGCTTCGTCGACCCGAGCGACCCGCAGAACTATGCCCGCGCCGTCGACGACAAGACCCGGGCCTTCTATGCCGAAACCCTGCCGAACCCGAAGCTGGAAGTCTTCCCGATCAAGGAGGTGGCCGATATCGGCCGGCCGCTCGGCATTCCGCTGATCATGGACAACACGGCGGCGCCGGTGCTGTGCCGGCCGCTGGATCACGGCGCGGCCATCGTCATGTATTCGACGACGAAATACATCACCGGCAACGGCACCTCCATCGGCGGCATGATCGTCGACGGCGGCAATTTCGACTGGGAGGCGCACAAGGAGCGCCAGCCCTATCTGAACCAGCCGGACCCGTCCTATCACGGCGCTGTCTGGACCGAGGCGGTGAAGCCGCTCGGCCCCATCGCCTATATCATCAAGGCGCGGGTGACGCTGCTGCGCGACCTGGGCGCGCCGATGGCGCCGTTCAACGCCTTCATGGCCATTCACGGCCTGGAGACGGTGACGCTGCGCATGGAGCGGCACTGCCAGAACGCCATCGCCGTCGCCAACCACCTGAAAAACCATCCGGCGATCGAACGGGTGATCTTCCCCGGTCTGATGGAAGGCGAGCCGCGCCGCCGCGCCGACACCTATCTGAAGGGCGGGTATGGCTCGCTGATGGGCATCGTCCTGAAAGGCGGCGCCGACGCCGGGCGGAGCTTCATCGACAAGCTGCAAATGTTCTATCACGTGGCCAATATCGGCGACGCCCGCTCGCTGGCGATCCACCCGGCGACGACGACGCACAGCCAGTTGTCGGAGGAAGAGCAGAAGGCCACCGGCGTCTCGCCCGGCTATGTGCGGCTCTCGATCGGCATCGAGCACATCGACGACATCCTGGCCGATCTGGACCAGGCGCTGGCCTGATCGCTTCTGGAGCGCCTCTGCATAAAGAACATCCCCGGACGCGTTCGCCCTGGAGCTTCCCCGGACGCGCCATCGCGATCCGGGGTCTCCGGGGGGCGGGGCGCAGGCGCATCGAGAGCTTCCCCGGACGCGCCATCGCGATCCGGGGTCTCCGAGGGGGCGGAGCGCAGGCTTAAAGAGGTCCCGGATCCGGCTGTGCCGGTCCGGGAAAGCTCTGGAGGGGGGCGTTACATGCGCGCCCAGAGCGTGTGTGCCAGCACGCCGACGCGGGCCTCGATCGCCTCCATCGCGTCCAGGATCGTGTCCTCGCGGAAGCGCTGGCCGACGATCTGCACGCCCGAGGGCCGGCCCTCGATCAGGCCGATCGGGATGTTGCCGGCCGGCAGGCCCATATAGTTGATGCCATAGGAATAGATCATCGAGTCGAACAGGTCCTTCGCCCCTTCGAAGGTCTCGTCGTGGTCGTAGTCGTGGGTCGGGCGCATCAGGAAAGGGGTCAGCACCAGCGGGTAGTCCTCCAGGAACACCGCCCACTGCCGGATCAGGCGCGAGCGGTCGGCGACGCGCAGCATATAGCCCTTGTGGTCGACCATGTCGCCGAAGCGGTAATACCAGTCGAAAATGGCCTGGATGGTCGGGCTGCCGTGCTGGCGCGCCAGCGGGTCGAGCCCTTCCTTGATCTCCAGCATCGCCACTTCGAGCCAGGCGTCGGCGGCCTCCTTCACCGACGGCACCGCCACCTCCTCCACCTGGTAGCCGGCGTCGGCCAGATAGCCGGCGGCGCGGTCGATGCTGGCGGCCACCTCCGGGTGGATCGGGTAGCCGTGCGCCGCCTTGGTGACCGCGACCTTGATCGGCTTTGGCAGCGGCGGGCCGTCGAACGGCACCGGCGCCCACCAGGGATCGCGCATATCGCGGTTCGCCATCACGCGGGTGGCGAGGCGCACGTCCCGGGTCTCGCGGCAGATCGCGCCCTGCACGCTCATCAACTGCGACAGCAGTAGGCGTTCTGCGCCCGCGCTGGGATTGAACGCCGGCACGCGCCCCAGGCCCGACTTCACCGTGGCGAGGCCGCAGCAGGATGCGGGGATGCGCAGCGAGCCGGCGATGTCGTTGCCGTGGTGGATCGGCCCGATGCCGGCGGCACAGGCCGAACTCGCCCCGCCGGAGGAGCCGCCGGGCGAGGCGCGCTCGTCCCACGGGCTGTGGGTCAGGCCGTGCAGCGGGTTGTCGGTGGTGCCGCGCATGGAAAGTTCCGGCGTGTTGGTCTTGCCGAAAATGATGGCGCCCGCATCCAGCAGATTCTGCACCACCGGCGCGTTGCCGGGCGCCAGATTGTTGGCCAGCGCCGGCAGGCCGTTGGTGTTGGGCGTGCCCTCATAGTCGACATTCACCTTGATGGTGACCGGCAGGCCGTGCAGCGGCCCCCAGGACTCGCCGCGGGCCAGCGCGGCGTCGGCCTCGCGCGCCTTGGCCAGCGCCTGCTCCGAATAGTCGTAGACGATGGCGTTCAGCGGCGGGTTCACCGCCTGCATCCTGGCCACGACCGAGGTCATGATCTCGTGCGCCGAGAATTGCTTGCTTTCCAGCCCCTGCCGCATCTCGACGGCGGAGCGTTTCCAGAGATCGCTGGTCATGGGCAAAGGCCTTTCCTCGGGACGGAACCAATCGGACCCGACCGAGGATAGCCGCGACCGGCCGCGGCTTCAAAGCGGATCGTCGGCTTGGGCGTCGGCCAGGGCGTCGGGGATGGCCGCCGGGTCCGTCACGATGCGAAACGCCCCGGCGTCGGCCAGTTCGGCCCGGCTGCCATAGCCATAGGCAACACCCAGGCCGGCCATGCCGTTGTTGCGGGCGCCCACCATGTCGTGGTGGCGGTCGCCGATCATCACGGTGCGTGCGGGGTCCAGGCCGTGGCGGGCCAGCACCCAGGCCAGCAACGCGCTCTTGTCGGTGCGGGTGCCGTCCAGCTCGGACCCGCAGACCGCCTCGAAATGCCGGTCGAAGCTGAAATGGGCGGCGATGCGGGTGGCATAGACCGTGGGCTTGCTGGTGGCGACGAACAGGCGGAGGCCGGCCTGGCGACAGGCGGCCAGGGTTGCGGGAATGCCGTCATAGACCCGGTTCTCGAACAGGCCCACCGCCCCGAACCGCTCCCGGTACAGGGCCAGTGCCCGGGGCGCCAGTTCCCGGTCGCCCAGCAGGGTCTCGAAGCTGGCGAGCAGGGGCGGGCCGATGCACCAGGTCAGGTCGTCCGCGGGCGGCGGCGTGCGGCCCAGCCGCTGCAACGCATGGCGGATGCAGGCGGTGATGCCGGGTTTCGGGTCGGTCAGCGTCCCGTCCAGGTCGAAACAGGCCGCCGACCAGCGGTGCGTCGTCATCCGATCCATGTTCGCCACGCCTCGCCCGAGACCCGCGCGTGCTCGCGAGGCCTAGGCCGCCGCGGGCAGGGCCGGGGCGGCGCCCAGCAGGCGGCAGATGGCCCAGGTCAGTTCGGCCCGGTTCAGGGTGTAGAAGTGGAACTCGTCCACGCCTTCCGCCTGCAACCGGCGGCAGAGTTCCGCTGCCTGGGTGGCGGCCACGAGCTGGCGGGCCTCCGGGTCGTCGTCCAGGCCCTCGTACAGCCGGCCCATCCAGTCCGGGATGCGGGCGCCGCACATGCCGGCGAATTTGGCGGCGGTGGCGAAATTGGTGATCGGCAGGATGCCCGGCACCAGCGGGATGTCGATACGGTTCGCCGCCAGCCGGTCGCGGAAGCGCAGATAGATGTCGGCGTCGAAGAAGAACTGGGTGATGGCACGGGTCGCGCCCGCGTCGATCTTGCGCTTCAGATAGTCGATTTCGAACGCGGCGCTGGGCGCGGCCGGGTGCGTTTCCGGATAGGCGGCGACGCTGATCTCGAAATCGGCGATCTTGCGCAGGCCCTCGACCAGGTCGACCGCATAGGCATAGCCATCCGGCTGCGGCAGATACTCCGCAGCGCCGTCCGGCGGGTCGCCGCGCAGGGCGACGATATGGCGGATGCCGGCGTCCCAATAGGCGCGGGCAATGGCGTCGATCTCGTCCCGGCTGGCGGCAACGCAGGTCAGATGCGCCGCGGGCTCCAGCTCGGTCTCGCGCCGGATGCGCGTGACGGTGGCGTGGGTCCGCTCGCGCGTCGTGCCGCCGGCGCCGTAGGTGACGGAGACGAAGCGGGGCTTCAGCGGCGCGAGGCGTTCGATCGTCTGCCAGAGCGATTCCTCGGCCTTGTCGGTCTTGGGCGGGAAAAACTCGAACGAAATCTGCACTCTTGGGCCTCCATAGGCGGTGTCGGTTCGGGCCGGGCCGTCAGGGGCGGCCGGCGGGTTGGGGCCGGATTCAGAGCCAGGGCGATCCGGCGATCCGGGCGCGGTTGATCAGGCTTTCGCCGGCGACCGTATGATCGGCCGTCCACAGGCGGACGGTCAGCGGGTCGCCGGGCAGGGCTTCCTCGCGCACCAGTTTCAGGCCGCAGCCGTCGAACCAGGTGCGCACTTCCTCGTCGTCGAATCCCAGCCGGCGGTGCGCGTGACGGCTGCGCAGGTCTTCGACCGAGTGACGGGCGAAATCGACCACGATCAGGCGGCCGCCGGGCCGCAGCACCCGCGCGGCCTCCGCCACCGCCCGTTCGGGCGTGTCGGCGAAATGCAGCACCAGATGCACCACCACCAGGTCGACCGAGGCATCGGCCAGCGGCAGCGCGTACATGTCGCCGAGCCGCAGGCTGACATGCTGCAGGTCGGCGCGGGCGACGCGGTCGCGCGCCACCGCCAACATCTCGCGCGAGATGTCGAGGCCGATGGCGTATTGCACCCGCGGCGCCAGCAGGCGCAGCACCTCGCCGGTGCCGGTGCCGATGTCCAGCAGCGTCTCGAACACGCCGGCCGGCACCTGGGCCAGAACCTGGCGGTCCACCTCGGCCGCGTCGATATGCAACTGGCGAATCGCATCCCACGATTCGGCATGGGTGCCGAAATAGGCGTCCGCTTCGGCCTGGCGCCGGCGGCGCACATCGCTGAGCCGGGCCTGGTCCAGCACGATCACCGGATCGTCGGCGGGGATCAATTCCAGCACCGCCGCGGCCAGCGGGTTGTCGATCCGCTCCAGCCGGTAAAAGCTCCAATTGCCTTCGCGCATCGGCGTCAGCAGGCCGACATCGGCCAGGATTTTCAAATGGCGAGAGACCCGAGGCTGGCTCTGGCCCAGGATTTGTGCGATTTCCGAAACCGCCAGTTCGCCGCTGGCGCACAGGCTGACAATGCGCAGCCGCGTCGGCTCGGCGATGGCTTTCAGCGACTCGATCAGGCTTTGCATGGCGGTCGCTCGCGGGCGGGGAAGCGTTTCTTCATAACGATATAAAGATATCATTATATAGAATGCGCTGGCAAGAGCCAAACGCAATTGTGATGCCAACCGCGGTGCCGGCGATGGCAATACGCACGATTATTGGCAAATATGGCCAATTGTGCTAGCAGGCGGATAACCTCTCCGGCATAGGATATGCGGGCGACCGGGTGCAGCGCCGTCAGGGCGCGTGCGCCTCAGAGGTTGGCCGGCCTGGTCGGCGTCTGGTGAGGATTTCGGAGTAGGGTGTGTGCGAATGGTACAGGTGAAGACCTGGTGCAGGAAGATCGGCCGCGGCTTGGCCGTCGGGGCGTTGTGTGCGGTTGCGGCCGGTTGTGCAACCAATCCGCCCGGCACCGTCTATGACCCGTTCGAGCCGGTGAACCGACAGGTGTTCGCGTTCAACAGCGCCGTGGACACCGTGCTGGTCCGGCCGGTTGCGGTGGTGTATCGCGACTGGGCGCCGCGCCCGTTCAAGATGATGCTGGGCAATCTGGTCAACCACCTGACCTTGCCGATGACCATCGTGAACGATCTGCTCCAGGGCAAGCCGGAGCAGGCGAAGATCGCGGCCAGCCGCTTCTTCGTGAACACCGTCGCCGGCATGGGCGGCCTGATCGACGTGGCCACCCCCACCGGCCTGAAACTGCACCAGGAAGACATGGGCCAGACCTTCGCCGTCCATGGCAGCGGCCCCGGCCCGTATCTGGTGCTGCCCCTGCTCGGCCCGTCGAACATGCGCGACGGCATCGGCACCCTGATCGACTGGTATGCCGATCCGATCCACGTGGCGAGCTACTTCCCGAACGAAGGCGGCACGGCCTTCCGCTACGGGCATGCCGGGGCGATCGGCCTGGTGCGTCGCGAGGAGCTGATCGACCCGATCGACTCGCTGAAACGCAGCTCGCTGGACTATTACGCGACCGTGCGCGCCGCCTACAACCAGCAGCGCGAGGCGGCCATCCGGGACGGCAAGCCCGATCCCGCGGCCGCAGGCCGGGACGCGTTCAGCGAGACCGAGAAGGCGACGAACACCCAGTAAGGCCGAGGCTGGCCGGGCCGGTTGCCGGCCCGGCTCCTTCCCCCGGACAGACAGCCGCCTTGACGCTGGCGGTCCGTCGCCGTACTGCCGGGCGAACGGAGCGGTGCGCGAACCGGCCGCTCCGGCTTATGGCTTTGATCCGCCGACCTTCGGCGCCGCGCGGGCGGCCGGAGGCGGCGCATGCGGTGAGGACCGATGGCAGAAGAAATCAAACGCGTGGTGCTGGCCTATTCCGGCGGCCTGGATACGTCGGTCATTTTGAAATGGCTGCAGGAAGAATACCGCTGCGAGGTGGTGACCTTCACCGCCGATCTCGGCCAGGGCGAGGAGTTGGAACCCGCCCGCAAGAAGGCCGAGATGTTCGGCGTTCGCCAGATTTTCGTCGAAGACCTGCGCGAAGAGTTCGTGCGCGATTATGTCTTCCCGATGTTCCGGGCCAACGCGCTCTATGAGGGCGTCTATCTGCTCGGCACCTCCATCGCCCGGCCGCTGATCGCCAAGCGCCAGATCGAGATCGCCGAACTGGTCGGCGCCGACGCGGTGTCGCACGGTGCCACCGGCAAGGGCAACGACCAGGTCCGCTTCGAACTGGGCTATTACGCGCTGAAGCCGGATATCAAGGTGATCGCCCCCTGGCGCGAGTGGGATTTGAACTCGCGCAGCAAGCTGATCGAGTTCGCCGAACAGCACCAGATTCCGATCGCCAAGGACAAGCGCGGCGAGGCGCCGTATTCGACCGACGCGAACCTGCTGCACATCTCCTACGAGGGCAAGGCGCTGGAAGACCCGTGGGTCGAGGCGGACGAGGATATGTACACCCGTTCGGTCGCGCCGGAGCGGGCACCGGATACGCCGCAATACGTCGAAATCGACTTCGAGCACGGCGACCCGGTCGCCATTGACGGTCAGGGCTACTCGCCGGCGGCGTTGCTCACCAAGCTGAACGAACTGGGCGGCGCCCATGGCGTCGGCCGGCTCGACATGGTGGAGAATCGGTTCGTCGGCATGAAGTCCCGCGGCGTCTACGAAACCCCCGGCGGCACCGTGCTGCTGGAGGCGCGGCGGGCGGTGGAAAGCCTTTGCCTCGACCGCGGTGCCCTGCACCTGAAGGACGAGTTGATGCCGCGCTATGCGGAACTGGTCTACAACGGTTTCTGGTTCTCGCCGGAGCGGGAAATGTTGCAGGCGGCCATCGACGAAAGCCAGAAACAGGTGACCGGCACCGCGCGGGTGAAGCTGTTCAAGGGCAGCGTGCGCACGGTCGGCCGCCGCTCGCCGAAGTCGCTCTACAACCCCGAATTCGCCACCTTCGAAGCCGATACGGTTTACGATCAAAAGGATGCGGCGGGTTTCATCAAGTTGAACGCGCTGCGCTTGCGGCTGCGCGGCATGATGGATCGCGGCTAGTTTCGGACAACTTGCCGCAAAACAGGCCAGAGCCGCAGGCGCACCTTGCATCCCGGAGAGAGGGCGCCTAGGTTCTGGCCATTCACATCGGAGCGAATTGACGGACGGTCGCCGCCGCGAATGGCAGGCAGCCGCGGCGAATGCGTTTCGGAACCGACGTTCCCCCGCCACCGGATTTCCAGCGAGCGTGCCTCGGCCTCTGCGCCTTTTTTCGCGCTTGTTGAGCAATGTTCGACGCTGGCTGGCGAACGCTGAACCCAGAGAAGGAGATATCCATGCAGCAGGAAAAGCGACTCAGCGGCAAGAAAGTGGCGATCATGGTGGCCAACGGCTTCCAGGAGACCCACATGACCGAGGTTCAGAAGGTTCTGACGCAGCAGGGTGCCGCGTCCTCGGTGATTTCGAATGAAATCGGTGTCGTCAATGGGTGGCATGAGGAATCCTGGGGTCACAACTTTTTCGTCGACAGCAGCCTGAACAAGGTGCTGCCCAGCCAGTATGACGCCCTGTTGGTGCCGGGTGGCGAGCGCTCGCTGCAGTCGCTCTGCGGCAACGCCCACGCCAAGCGCATCGTCAAGGGCATGATCGACTCCGGCAAGCCGGTCGGCCTGCTGGGCCGTGGCCCGCTGCTGCTGGTCGCCGCCGAGTGTGCTGCCGGCCGCAGCGTCAGCGGCAATGCGGTGATCGAGGAAACGGTGAGCAAGGCCGGTGCCATCTGGCAGGCGGGCGGCGAGCCGGTCGTCGACGGTGCGGTGCTCTCCGGCGCCGGTCGCGAGGACCTGGAAGCCTTCATCGAAATCTTCGTCGAGGCGATTGCCGTCGGCACGCTGGAGCAGACGAGCGAAGCCGCCTGATCGGCTAGCCCGCCCAAGCAACGGCGTCGCCGGGGGACAAGCCCAGTCGCGACGCCGCATGGCCCTGGTTCACGGCGATTTCCGCCAGACCCAGGGCATTTTTGTACCAGAACGCTTCTCCCGCCGCCGCCTCGGCGAAGGTGCGGCGTTCGGCAAAGCGCTGGCGGCCGGCCGCCAGCACCGCCCCCGGCCGCGGCTTCAGGCCGGTCATGACATTGCCATAGCCGTCGACATAGACCACCGCCGCCAGCTCGTCCGGCGTTTCCCTGCCGACCGGAGCCCGGTCCAGCGGCACGAGGCCGGTGCGGTCGCCCTCGGCGAGACGCGCACCGGTCGGTGCGAACAGGTCGCGGCCGTGAAACGAGGCCGACAGCCGCGCCGGCCGCCAGACGATGCGGTGCCAGGCCGGTGCGGCGTCGCGGGCGCGGGCGGCGGCGACCAGCAGCCCGTTGTCCGGCCCCACCAGCCAGCAGTCACCGGCTTGCACCGCCAAGGGCAGGCGGTCGCTGCCCACCCCCGGATCGACCACGGCGATGACGACGCTGCCGGGCGCCCAGTCCGACGCCAGCGCCGCCAGCAGGCACCCTGCCGCCAGCGGGTCGAAGGCCGGGGCGTCGTGCATCAGGTCCACCAGCGGCACATCCGGCGTGGTTCGGCGGATCGCGGCGTGCATCTGGCCGACATAGGGGCCCCGCCAGCCGAAATCCGTGTAGAGCAGGATCATGGCCCGACGCCGCGCTCGGGTAACGCATCCCCATCCGGGCGATCGATGCCGCCGGGCGGTTCGATGATCGGGTGATGCGACGCGGCGCTGCGGCGGAAATCGTCGAACAGCCGCGGGTCCGGCGCGATTTCGATCTCGCGCTTGAACGCCCGGAAGCCCCGGGCGAGGTAGAAGGGCAGGGCGTTCGGGTGGTCCAGCGTGCAGGTGTGTAGCCAGAGCCGCTCGGCCCCGCCCTCTTGAAACGCCAGGCGTTGCGCCTCGCCCATCAGCCAGACGCCGAGGCCGGCGCCGACCGCCTCCGGCACCAGGCCGAAAAAGACGATCTCGCAGGCCGGCCGCTCGCGCCAGTCGAGTTCCAGCAGGCCGATGGCCTCGCCGCGGTCTTCCCCTGCGGCTTCGAGGGCATAGACCGCGACGGCGGGGTGATGGATGACGGCGGCCAGTTGCGCATCGGTCATCACGGCCCGGCTGAACCAGAGCCAGTCCTCGCCGATGCGCCGGTACAGCGTGCGGTACCAGTCCAGGCCCGGCCGCTCCACCCGTCGGACGTGGAGACCGGGGCGCGGCGGGGCCGGATACGCGACGGGCGGCGCGGTTTTCTCCAGATGGGTGACGATGGCGGCAATGGAGCCGGGCGGCACCGGCAGCAGGCTCACTTGCGCCCCTCCGCCCGCCACTGCTCGACCCAGAGGGTGGCCGGGGCCAGATGGCCGGTGGGGCGCACGCCCTTCAGCCATTTCGGGATCACATACGGGTTGGCGCGGAAATAGAGCGGCAGCGCCGGCAGGTCCTGCGTGTAGATGCGCTGGAGTTCGGCCCATTTCGCCCGGCGCGACTCCCGGTCCAGGTCGACCTCGATGGCGTCGAGCAGGGCATCGACCCTGGGATTGCGGTAGCCGGTGTAGTTCTGGCCGGCCCAGTTGTTTTCCGCCGTCGGGATCATGGTGGAATGGAGCGTCGAACGGGGCAGGCTTTCCGGCGCGCTGATCCAGGCGAACATGGCCAACCCCTCGAAGCGCCGCTCGCGCACGGTCTGGCCGAAAAACACCCGGGCCGGCTCGTTGCGGATGCGTGTCTCGACGCCGATCTGCTTCCAGTAGGATTGCAGCACCTGCTCCACCTGCTCGCGCACCCGGGCGCCGGCGGTGGTCATCAGCGACAGGCTGAGCGTCTGGCCGTCGCCATTGACGCGCACGCCGCCGGGGCCGGGCGTCCAGCCGGCCTTCGTCAGCAGTGCCTTGGCTTTTTCGGGGTCGTAGGGATAGCGGGTCACGTCGTCCGAATGCACCCAGTCGAGCGGGCTGACATTGCTGTCCGCCACCGGCTGGCGGCCCTGGAACAGCCGCTGGCTGATCGCCTGCCGGTCGACGCCATAGAGCAGCGCCTGGCGGACCCGCCGGTCCGCCAGCACCGGATTGTCGAGATTGACGTCCAGATGCTCGTAGATCAGGCCGGCCTTGTAGACGAAGTCGAACGCGTCGCCGCGGCGTTGTTGCAGCGACAGCGCCTGGTCCAGGGTCAGGCCCAGCGGCCCGGCGATATAGTCGATGGCGCCGGACAGAAGATTGGCCTCCAGCGCCGCGGTGTTGGGGATCACCCGCACCACGATCCGGTCGAAATAGGGCTTGGGGCCGGGCCAGTGCGGGTTGCGCTCCAGCGTGGTGAAGGCGCCGGCCGAGACCGCGGCGATGCGATAGGGGCCGAAATAGAGGCCGGGATTGGCGGTCTCCCGGTCATAGAGCGTGCGCTGCTTGTAGGCGCGCGGGTCGGCCTCGAACACGGCGCGCTCCAGATGGGCCGGCAGCGGCTCCACCCCGAAGGCGTTGTAGGTGTAGGTGATGCGGTCGGTGTGCAGGATGACGGTGCGGGCGTCCGGCGTCTCCACCTTCCAGATGCGCTGGAACACGTCGGCGCCGGTGACGCCGCTGTCCTTGTGCTTGCCCACCTCCCAGGCGAAGCGGATGTCGTCGGCGGTGACCGGCACGCCGTCGCCCCAGGCCAGCCCCTCGCGCAGGCGGTAGGTGACGGCGATGCCCGCCTTGCCGTCCGGCGTGGTCTCGCGCACCGCGCCGCCGTTTTCCAGGGTCGGCAGCGTCTCGCACACCAGGCAGGCCAGTTGCCAGTCCCGGTCGTAGCCGGTGACCGGGCGCAGCGCCATGCCGAGCACATAGCTCTTGGCCAGCATGGCGTCGATGAGCGGGTGGAATGTGGAGGGAAACTGCGTGACGCCGATCACCAGCGTCCGCTTCGCCTCCTCCGCCCGCGCCGCCGGGGCCGCCGGGGCGGCGAGGCAGAGGGCGAGGATCAGCGCCAGCGCCACCCGCAGCATGGGGCTAGCCCGCTTTCGGCTGCCAGCCGTCGGGGGCGGCCAGGAATTCGCGCACCACCGCGGCCTTGTCCGGCGGGAAATAGCCGCGCGCCTCGGCTTCCTCGATCACGTCCCACCAGGTGGCGAGCCCGTGCAGCTTCACGCCCATTTCGCCGAGAGTCGATGTGCTTTCGGGGAAAATGCCGTAGTGGAACAGCACCATGCAGTCGTTGATGACGCCGCCCGCCTGGCGGATGGCGTTGATGAAGTTGACCTTGCTGCCGCCGTCGGTGGCCAGATCCTCGACCAGCAGCACGCGGGCGCCTTCCGGCATCACGCCCTCGATCTGGGCCATGCGGCCGAAGCCCTTGGCCTGCTTGCGCACATAGACCATGGGCAGGCCCATGCGCTCGGCGATCCAGGCGGCGAAGGCGATGCCGGCGGTCTCGCCGCCCGCGACCACGTCGATGCTTTCGTGGCCGATATCGCGCTCGATGGTCTGGACGGCCAGGTCCATCAGCTTGCGCCGGGCGCGCGGAAAGCTGATGAGCTGGCGGCAGTCGATATAGACCGGGCTGCGGCGGCCGCTGGTGAAGGTGAAGGGCTCGTCATCATAGCAATAGGCCGACTGGGTCTCCAGCAGGATATGCGCCATGGCGCGGGCGGCGACGGCGCGTTCGATCTCGTGCGCCTGGGCAACCGAGACCGGAGCGACCGAGACGGGGGAGACGGGAGCGGAGGGGGCGGTGGACATGGCGTTGCGGCACACTTCTTTTTTGGGACGAGGCTCGTATGGTGGGTCTCTCATACCATCCGTCGCGGCGTCCGCCCACCATTCATGCTGACCCAACTGACCCAGATCTTCGGCGACCTGTCGCCGGCCAGCCTGCTGTATGTGGTGCTGGGCGCCTATTGCTCGGCCGTGTTCCACAGCGTCGCCGTGTTCGGCGGCGGCCTGATCCTGTCGATCCTGCTGGCGCCGGTGATCGGCATCAAGGCGGTGGTGCCGGTGATCGCGGTCTCGCTGCTGGTCAGCCACACCAGCCGGGTGTGGGCGTTTCGCAAGGGCTTCACCTGGCCGGTCTATCGCAATCTGATGACGACCGCCTTTCCCGGCATCATCGTCGGCGCGGTGGTCTACTCCCACCTGCCGACCGAGGCGATTGCATTGCTGATGGGGGTGTTCCTGATCGCCACCATCCCGCTGCGGCGCACGCTGCACCGGCGCAATGTCAGCGTCGGCAAGCGCACGATCATGGGGGTGGGCGTGCCGTTCGGCGTGCTGAGCGGCTCCACGGTCGGCGCCGGCCTGATCCTGGCGCCGTTCATGCTGGCGGTGGGCCTGGCGGGCGAGGCGCTGCTGGGCACGATGGCGGCGGTGGCGCTGACGGTGAACGTCACCAAATCCGTGGTGTTCGGTGGCTTTGCCGTGCTGGACCCGGGCCTGGCGCTGGCGGGCTTCCTGGTCGGGCTCTGCACCATCCCCGGCAACCTGACCGGCCGCTGGATCGTGCGCCGCACCGGCGTGCGCGTGCACATCCTGGTGGTGGAAGCAGTGATCCTGGTGGGCGGCTGCTATTTCATCTACGCCGCCGGCCATGGCTGGGGCTGGTGGGGCTGGTGAGACCGGGGCGGGGCGGTATAGTTCCGGGCCAGGACCCGACCTTCCCCTGAGAGGACCCGCCCCATGTCCACCACCGGCAAACGCGTCGCGCTGATCACCGGCTGCGGCAAGGAAAACGGCATCGGTGCCGCCACGGCCCAGAGGCTCGCCCGCGACGGCGTGATCGTTGCGGTGGCCGATATCGCCGCCGCCGGTGTGGAGAACGACCTGGCGACCGACCGCGCGCCGTCGGCCTGGCAGGGCCTCGACACGCTCGTCGCCCGCATCGAGGCCGCCGGCGGCGAGGCGTTCAGCCTGACCGGCGATGTCAGCCAGGAGGCCAGCGCGAAATCCCTGGTCGACCGGGTGGTGGCGAAATACGGCCGGCTCGACATCCTGGTGAACAATGCGGGCGCGCCGCACGGCAAGGACCGGGGTCCGATCGAGGACGTGCCGGTCGAGGGCTGGGACGCGGTCATGAACATCAACGCCAAGGGCGTGTTCCTGATGACCAAGGCCGCGGTGCCGCACATGAAGCGCCAGGGCTGGGGCCGCATCGTCTCCATGGCGTCGGTGGCGGGGATGGTGGCGCTGCCGGAGCGGGCGGCCTATTCCGCCTCGAAGGCGGCGGTGATCGGCCTCACCCGGTCGGTCGCGCACGATCTGGCGCCGCTGGGGATCACGGTCAATTGCGTCTGTCCCGGCTCGATTGCCACGGACCGTGCAATTTCCTCGACCCTGCGCGCCGGCTGGAGCGATGTGCAGGCGGGCCTGGCCGAGCGCGCCCAGTTCCTGCCGGCGAAGCGGCATGGCGCGCCGGAGGAAATCGCCGCCCTGATCGCCTATCTCGCCAGCGAGGACGCCGGCTACACCACCGGCCAGGCCATCGCCGTCGATGGCGGCGGCCTGCCCGCGAGCGCGTTCTGAGGGTTCCATTCGGTGTGCCCCGGAATCGATCCGGGGCCGGCGTCCGCATGAGATCCTGGCGTCCGAGGCCGGCCCACCGCGTCGCTTTCCCGGCCTTGCGCCGGGACCTCATGCGGGAGGCGGGCCCAGCCGGAGGTCCCGGATCGGCGCTCCGCGCCGTCAGGGAAAGCTCGGGCCGGGAGAACTCGGCGCGGGGGTGGCTGGGCTCAGGCGGCGGCGATGGCGGCCCAGTCGATCGGCTGGTTGCGGTCGAGCGTGCGGGTCACCGGCGGCATGGCGTATTTCAGGCCGGTGGCGCAGTTGAACAGCACGCAGCTTTCGTCCGCCCGGATGCGGCCATCGCCGCGAGCGGCCTTGTAGGCGGCATAGGTGGCCGCCCCTTCCGGGCACAGCAACAGCCCCTCGTCGCGAGCGACCTCTTCCTGCGCCGACTGGATGGCGTCGTCGTCGACGGCGATGGCGAACCCGTTCGATTCGCGCACCGCGTCCAGGATGAGAAAATCGCCGATGGCCTGGGGCACGCGGATGCCATAGGCCAGGGTCTTGGCATTCTCCCAGCGCGTCGCGTGGCGCTCGCCCGCCTCGAAGGCGCGGACCATGGGGGCGCAGCCGGTCGCCTGCACCGCCACCATGCGCGGCCGCTTCGCGCCGATCAGGCCGATGGCCTCCAACTCGGCGAAGGCCTTCCACATGCCGATCAAGCCGGTGCCGCCGCCGGTGGGGTAGAGGATCACGTCCGGCACCTGCCAGCCCAGTTGCTCGGCCAGTTCCAGGCCCATGGTCTTCTTGCCCTCGATCCGGTAGGGCTCTTTCAGGGTGGAGGTGTCGAACCAGCCCATGGGCTCCTTGCCCTCGCCGACGATCTTGCCGCAATCGTCGATATAGCCGTTCACCTTCCAGACCTTGGCGCCCTGCAACTGGATTTCGCGCACATTGATGTCCGGCGTGTCCTCCGGGCAGAAGATATAGGCCTCCATGCCGCCGCGCCGGCAATAGGCGGCCATGGCGGCGCCGGCATTGCCGTTGGTCGGCATGGCGACGCGCTGGATGCCCAATTCCTTGGCCATGGAGACCGCCATCACCAGGCCGCGCGCCTTGAACGAGCCGGTGGGCAACCGGCCTTCGTCCTTGACCAGCAGCGGGGCGCCCGCGCCATTGGTCTTCTCCACCGCCGGCAGGCGCACCAGCGGCGTCACGATCTCGCCGAGACTGGTGATGTTCTCGCTGCGCCGCACCGGCAGCAGTTCGCGGTAGCGCCACATGGTCTGTGCCCGGCCTGCCAGCACGTCCTTGGTCAGGGCCTTCTTCACGCCCTCCAGGTCGTAGCGCACCAGCAGCGGCTTGCCGGCTTTCGAGAGATTGTGCAGCGTGTCGGCCGGATAACGGTCGCCCGCATAGCCGCACTCCAGGTGGGTGACGAAGGTTTCTGTCTCGGGAATGCCGTGCGGGTCGATCATCGGGAGCCTCTTGCGCTAAGGTGAGCGCAGCATACTCCCTCAACAGCCAGAGACCAGAGCCGATGCGCCTTGCCGTCGCCGGATTCGCGCTCGAAAGCGTGACCTTCCTGCCTGAAACCACGGATATTCCCGACTTCGAACGCGGGGCGCTGCGGGGCGCCGCGCTGGTGGAGGGGCTGGCCGGCACCAACACCAGCCTTGGCGGCTTCCTGGACGTGTGCGCGGCCGAGGGGGTGGAGCCGGTGGGCCTGGTCTGGGCCGGCGCCGGCGCGGCGGCCAGCGCCAGCGAGGCGGCGTTCGACACATATGTGGGCGAGATCGTCGCCGGCCTCGCCGCGGTCCGGGACGCGGTCGACGGCCTGCTGCTGCACCTGCACGGCGCGCTGGCCACGCCCAGCCGCCGCAACGCCGACGCCCAGGTGTTGCAGGCGATCCGCGCGACGGTGGGGCCGGACTTTCCCATCGCCGTCGCCTTCGACCTGCACGGCAATATCGGCGCGGACGTGGTCGAGGCCGCCACGGTGCTGGCGGGTTATCACTATTCCCCCCACACGGACATGGCCGCGACGGGCAAGCGCGCGGCGCGGATGCTGATTGCCCGGCTGCGGGGCGAGACCGGCCTCGCCATGGGCCATGCCCGGCCCGGCATCATCCTGCCCAGCATCTTCTCCGCCACCTGCCTGGAGCCGCTCGCGACCCTGATGCAGCACGCCCGCGACCTGGAACTGCACACGCCGGGCGTGCTCGACATCACGATTTTCTGCGGCTTCGCCTATGCGGACGTGCCGGACTGCGGCATGAGCGTGGTGGTCGTGACCGACGGCGATGCCGGCCTGGCGCAGCGCACCGCCGACCGGCTGGCCGGCCTCGCCCATGACTGGCGCACGGTGCTGTTCCGCCGCGAACTGGTGCTGGACGTGCCGGCCGGGGTCGAGAAGGCGCTGGCGCTGGCCGAAACCGCGGCCAAGCCCGTCTGCGTGCTGGAGCATGCCGACCGCCTGAACGACTCCACCTACACGCTACGGGAGTTGCTGGCGCGGGATCTGGGCGGCGTTCGCGTGTTCGCACCCTTTATGTTCGACCCGGAGAGTGCGGCGGCCTGTGTCGCCGCCGGAACCGGGGCCACGGTCGACCTGCGCCTCTGCGGCAAGACCTCGCCGCAGGCGGGCGGGCCGCTGAGCGTCACGGCGAAGGTGCTTTGGGCCGGGGACAAGACCATCAAGGTGACGGGGCCGCTCTACACCGGCGCCACCTTCAAGCTGGGCAACAGTGCGGTGCTGGACCTGGGCGGCGGCGTCACCGTCTCGCTGATCTCGGTGCAGTGGAGCGCCATCGACCGCGACCCGTTCGACCAGTTCGGCCTGAAGCCCGAGGATTTCGGCATCATCCTGCTGCGCTCCAAGACGCATTTCCGCCATGTCTACACGCCGCTCTGCGAGGACATTCTGATCGTGGACACGCCCGACTGGGGGCCCGCGGACGTGACGACGCTGCCCTACGAATACGCGGACCGGAACAGCTTTCCCTTTGTCGCTTGATACCGGCTTCCCCGAAGCCTGACCGGCGGACGAATACCTGAAAACCCCCGAAAACCACGATGGCGTCATTGCGAGCCCGCGCGGCGGCCGTGGCAATCCAGTCACGCTGCGACCTGGCAGAGCGGCCGGTCTGGTTTGCTTCGCCTTCGGCTCGCAATGACGGCTATCAGGGTGTCTGCTTTCAGGCGAAGCTTGAGCGAAAGCCGACCATCCGGGCCGCCGGCTGGATCAGGGCGGCTATTTCTTGCGCCACTGGCCTTCGATCAGCAGGAACGTGCCGGCCGGCACCTGTTTGTAAAGGCGCTGGCCGGTGACCGCCTCCACCTGTTGCAGGGTGGAGCCGGTGCGGTTGGCGATGGACTGGTACTCGGCGCGCCGGCCGGCATTGACCTCGTTCACCAGCGCCTGCACCTCGGCATTCTGGGCGCCGACCGGTGCGACATAGCCCTGCGGCGTCTCGCCGATCAGGCCCTGGGCGCGGGCGTCGCCCAGGCTCATCGCCTGGGCCGGCGCCACCGCCAGCAGCAACAACAGTGTCAGGACAAAGCGCATCAGAACAGATCCTTTCGCTCGCGCATCAGGTCCTCGACCTCGCGTTCGATCTTCACCCGCACCTCGCGCTCGATCTTGATGTTGAGATTGATGACGATCGGCTTGTCCGGCGCCTTCAATTGCACCGAGGGCTGGCAGCCTGCGAGCGCGAGGCCTGCCGCCAAGGTCACCGCGATTGAGAGCCTTCTTCGGTCCATGAAAAACTCGTGATGTCCGACGTATCATCGACCGCATCGTTCAGGATCTGACGCATCGGCCCTTCCAGTTTGATATTGATCTCAATGGGCAGCGGGTCAAGGGTGATGCCATCACGGGTCAGGGGCCGGGCGCTGCGGCCGCTGAAATGCAGGCCGATCGTCAATTCCTCCGCGTCCTGCTCGTCCAGGTCGATGGCGAACCGGTCGTAGCGGAAATCCTTCAGCGCCTGCACCACCAGGTCGGTGGCCTCGTTCGCCTGCTTCAGGGCATGGTCGACCGCGATGGGCGTGTAGCGGATGCGCCCCGGCTTGGTGGTCTCCAGCCGGGCGCCGCGCACCAGCATCTCGCCGTCGCGGGCGACGATGGGGATGCGGCCGGCCAGAACGCCCTCGGCCCGGAATTCGCCGAATTCGGCAAACCGCAAGGCCTGGGAGAGGTCGATGCCGTCGATCTCCAGCACGGTGTCGAAGCTCAGCGTCTCGGTGTTCAGGCGCAGCGGCTTGGCCCGCACCCGGCCGCCGAACAGGTCGAACTGCTCCAGATGCAGGCGCACGTCCTGAAGCGAGCGCATGTCGAAGGCGATCACGCCCAGGCTCAGCGGCACGCCCACATTGAGGCGGCCGATGGTGATGCGCTGCGGCCCGGCCGTGGCCGGCGGCACCAGGCTCGCCAACTCGACCGAGGCGACGGCGCCGGAGACCGAAAGTTCCGCGGTGGTCACATGGTCGACCGACACCGACAACCGGCCGTGCTGCGTCAGGCCCTTGGCCGACCAGCGGGCGGCGCCGTCGAGGGTGACGGCCGCGTTTGCGTCCAACACCAGATTGGCGGCGCTCGGAAACAGGTCGGCCGGTTGCAGCACGTTCGGCAGGAACAGCAAGGGCGCCCGGACGCGGACCGATCCCGTGCCGGTCGCCAGGTCGTGAGCACCCTTGACGGTGAAGGCGATGCGGTTCCCCTGGTCCGTGAGCCGGCCGGCAAAGCCGAGCCGGTCGCCCGCCTCGGTCAGGTTCAGCGCCAGGCGCAGCGGCACCACCGCCGGCCGGGCCACCGCATGCCGGATCCGGCCGATCACCACCTGCCCGGCATCGTGGCCTTTGCCCTGGCCGGACTCTTGGCCGAGCCGCAGGTCGGCCCGGATGCGGTCGGCCACCAGCGAGAGGTTCGGCACGCGGATCTCGCCGTCGCCGACGCGCAGGCGGTGGCTGTGCGGCGCGAGATCGACCCGGAAGCCGCTCAACCGGAATTTGGCGCCATGCGCCGCCTGTTGCACATCGCGCGCGGTGAAGCCGCCGGTGACGGGAGCGAAGCGCAAGGCGCCCGAGACCCCACCCCGGGCCAGGTCGATTGTCAGGCGCTGATCGTCGCCGGCCGCGAGGCGCAACTCGGTCGTCCCGGACTTTTCGGATGGCTTGGTCAGGCGCAGGGTGCGTCCCTCCAGGGCCAGCAGGCGGGCGCGGCTGCCGGGAGCCAGATGCAGGGTCAGGCGCTCGCCCCGCCAGTCCAGCGCCAGCGTTGCGTCCAGGTCCGCCTCGGCAAAGCGCACCGAAGGGTCGGGCGTGCCGCTGCTGCGTGCCGCCAGCGTCAGCCGGGCATGGGCGTTGCCGGGCGTGGCCTCCAGGTCGCGGAAGGCGAACTCGCCGCTGGCGCGCATCTTTCCCAGCCGCGTGTCGACCAGACGCAGGGTCAGGGCGTCGGCGGCGAGGCGCGGCGGGCCGGCCGGCGGCAATGTCGCCCGCAGCCCGCCTTCCGTCCGCACGGCGAAGACCGGGTTGCCGAGACGCAGCGCCAGCTCCCCCGCGGCCGTGATCGTGCCGTCGCTCGCCCGTTCCACGGCGATTTCCGGACTGCCGAGCAATGGGCCGCCATAGGCCGCGAACACGGGCTGCCGCAGCAGCGGCGCCAGGAGCGGCGGCAGGCGGGCGCGGATCGGCTCGGCGACGGTCAGGCCGGCGATCCGCAGACCCTCCGGCACGCGGACCCGGCCGCGATTGGCCGCGCCCTGGAAGACCAGGCGGCCGTTCACGCTGTCCATGGCGGCCTCGTCGCCCCAGCGCAGCCCTTTCAGCGCCAGCGAGACGACGCCGTTCGCCACGGCCCCGTCCCATGTTGCCGGCTCGGCGAGCGGCCCGTCCGGCAGGCGCAGCGACAGCAGGGTCACCGCCTGGCCGCTACCGTAAAGCGGCAGGCCGGCGGCGCGGAGGATCGGCGCCACCCAGTCGACGATGACGGTGCCGTTGGCGGTCAGCAGGGTTTCGGCGCCGCGCTGCCAGTGCACGGTCAGGGGCTGGTCCTGCGTTGCGCTGGCAAGCGTCAGCCGCAGGTCGTTCGGGGAGCCGTCCAGGTCGATCTGCGGTCGGGCCACGGCCCAGCCATCGCCGCTACCCTGCTCCGCGGCCAGCCGGACTGAGAGCGTCGGGGCGGAAGGCGTCGGGGCGGTGCCCGGCGCCTGCGCGGCCTCCGCCCGCAGGCTCAGGCCTTGCAGCGTCAGGCCGCCCGGCAGGTTTGCCCGCGGAGGGGTCCAGGTCACGGCGACCCGGCGGGCCTTGCCGAACGCGGCGGAGAGCGCCAGCGGACCCTCGGCCCGGGCCTGCTGGCCCGCCAGCGCCAGCGCACCGGTCAGCGCCAGCGACCAGGCGCCGTCCGGCCCCTGGGATGCCCGGGCTTCGTCCACGCTCAGGCGCGCCTCTCCCAGCGCGTGGTGCAGGCTCAGGGAGCCGGTGGCCGCGACGCCGGCCGCGAAGCGGGCGCGGAGCGTGCCCTCCACGCGAACCGGGCCTTGCGGCAGGTTCAGGGTCAGACGGGCCTGCCGCAACAGCAGGGAGCGCAGCGGGAAGGTCATACGGCGGGGAGGCGGCCGGTCGGGCGGGCCAGGCCGGGCCGGTGGGCTCTGCCGGCCGGCCTCGCCTGCGGGTTCGCCCCTGTCTGCCGGTTCGCCTCGTGCTGCGGGTTCGGCAGGCGCAAGCCGGGAATGACCGGGTTGCCGTCGGCGTTGAAGTCGATCGCGCCTTCCGCCCCGAAAATCCGCACCGCGTCGACCCGGCCCCGCACCAGTTGCAGCGGGTCGAACGTCACCTCCACCCGTCGTGCCGTGAGGGCGGGGCCGAGGCGCACCCCGGTCAGCACCGCCCGGTCGGTGCCGAGCGTCTCCAGCGTCGCCGCACTCTCGTCCAGGCCGAGGGCCTGGAGCAGGGGCCGGACCAGGAACTGGGCCCAGCTTTCCGCCCGAACCGGTGGAGCCACCAGCCCCGCGAGCAGAACGGACAGCACCAGGAGCCGGGTCAGGGCGGCAACCCGGCGCATCGATCAGCCCGCGGAGAAGGGGAAGGGCGTCATACCAGCGGCATCACCTCGGCCGCGAACCGCTCCATCCGGTCCAGCATTTCGCTGCGGTCGTTGGCGGTGAGGTTGACGATCATGATCTCCGTGCCCGCCTCGGCAAAGGCGCGCACGTCGCCGGCGCGCTGGTCCGCCGTGCCGGTCATGGCGATGCGCTGGCCGTCCAGGTCCGCCGCGGTCTCCGCATGGTAGGGGCTGTTGTAGGCGAGCGTCACCGCCGCCGGATCGCGACCGGCCTCGGCGACCGCCTGCTGCACCCGCGCGGCCCGCTCGCGATAGGCTGCCGGCGAGGCGAGGCGGAAGCGGGGGTTGGAGGCGAACGGGTACCAGACATCGCCCAGCCGGGCGACCCGCCGCATGGCCGGGCCGGTCTCGCCGCCGATCCAGAGCGGCGGGTGCGGCTTCTGCACCGGCTTCGGGTCGAAAATGATGTCGCGGAAGCGGACGAACTCGCCGTCGTAGGACGGGTTGTCCTGGGTCCAGAGCGCTTTCATCGCCTCGATATATTCGTTGGTCACCTGGCCGCGGCGGGCGAATTCCACGCCCAGGGTCTCGAACTCCTCGCGCATCCAGCCGGTGCCGCAGCCGATGGCGATGCGGCCGCCGGAGAGCACGTCCATGGTGGCGATGGACTTGGCCATGAACAGCGGGTTGCGATGCGGCAGCACCGCGACGGAGGAGAGAATGCGCAGCCGGGTCGTGGCGGCGCAGAGCCAGGCCATCAGCGTGAACTGCTCCATGCAGTCGCCGCCGCCGCCCTGGGTCCAGGGGAATTCGCCGGAATCGCTATAGGGATATTTGGCGTCGATGGACCGCGGGCAGAGAATGTGGTCCGAGACGGTCAGGTAGGCGAAGCCCAGCCGCTCCGCCGCCGTGGCGATGGCGCGGATATCCTCCGGATTGGCGAGCGGGCCGCGAAAGGGCGCGGAAAGGCCGAATTGCATGGGGGTGTCCTCCCGATTGCTGACAATAGCGGGTTATGGGCGCCGCGCCTACCGTTGGGGCGGCTTTTGCTTGGCCGGGACCGTCGGCATTTTGGATTTCAGCGGCTTCCAGTCCACCTTGGCGGCCAGGGTCGCGAACTGGGCCCGGTAGAACGGCGTCTCCGATGCGGGGGCGATACCGATGGTGCGCAGATAGGTGCAGGCGCGGAAGCGCAGGGTCTGCACCACGATTGCCGGCTGGCCGGCGACGGTGCCGTGCGCCTCGGTCACGACGCCGCCGTCGGCGCCGATCGGGCCCTGATAGGTGGTGTCCACCGTCAGGGATTGGACCCGTTGCAGGCTCTCCAGGGTTTCCTTGGCGAAGCCGTGCAGGTCCTTGCGCCAGGCGTTGCAGTCGATGCTGCGCGCGGTGCCGATGACGAACAGGGGCGTGGTTGCCGGCTCGCCCTTGTAGGCGATGTCGGCGAGCAGGGCGCTGCTGCGGGAAAGCGCGCGCTGGAAGCGGAACCGGTCGGTTTCGCCGAAGGTGAACAGCAGGCTGTCGCGCGGGTCGCTCCGCTTCACCGCCACCCGGACCGAGGCCAGCACCGCTTCCATCTTGGCGGTGCGTTCCGCGTTCGCCAGCAGGCTGGGCATTTGCGCGGTGACCAGCAGGGTGACCCGCGGTGCGCCGATCAATAGCAGCCATTTGTCGAACGGGACCGAGCCGACCCGTTCGCGGCCGCGGCCCAGCACGGCATCAAACTCGCCCTGGCGGGTGGGCTTGACCGTGTCGAGCAGGATGCCCTGGCTCGCCAGCGCCGCCGGGTCGCCCAGCAGGCCCTTGGACACCGGACCATAGGCTTCGGGCGGCATCTCGGTCACCAGAATGGTGGCGGAGCCGTCGTCCCAGAACACCCCGGTGAAATCCGGGCTTTCCACGAAGCCTTGCGGCAGGTCCATCACCGCGAAACTGCCGGCCAGCTGGTGCGCCGCTTCCGCGGGCGCCGCCGCAGGATCGGCCGCCACCGGATCGGCTGCGGCCGCCAGGGCCGGCGACAGCAGGGCGATCAGGCCCGCGAACAGGGCGGCGAGAACAGGGCGCCTTGGTTTCATTCTGTCAGGATTTCCCCTTGCACCGTTCGGGTCTGGCCGCGGAACACGGCGATTTGCTTGCCGTCCTGGTTGCGCACCTCGACATCGTAAACGCCGTTGCGTCCGGCTTGTGCCGTCTCGGTCGCGACCGCGGTCAGCCGGTCGCCCACCAGGCCCGGCGCCAGAAAGGTGACGTGGGCCGCTTGTGCGAGGGCCGGCCGGTTGGAGGCGTTGCTGGCATAGGCCATGGCCGTATCCGCCAGCGTGAAGATATAGCCACCATGGCAGACATTCAGCCCGTTCGCCAAATGGGGTTCCACGGTCATCGCAATGGTGGCGGTGCCGGGGCCGACCGACACCAGCGCCAGGCCGATATGGCCGGACGCCGGGTCCCGGTCCCGCAACCTGGCCGCAACCGCCTCCGCCAATTCCTGGGGCGAGCGTCCGCTCATGCGGGCACGGTCGATTGCATGGACGGACGGGCGTTGAAACCTTCGAACCACCGCGCCAGCTTCGGATGGCTCTCGCGCCAGCCCCAGTCGGCGAAGCGGAAATCCAGATAGCCCAGCAGGCAGCCGGTACCGATCGCCGCAGCATCGATGCTGGCCAGCGCATCGGCTTCGCTCTCCAGCGCGTCGAGCACGCGGTTGATGCGGTCCGTCTGCTGCTGGACCCAGCCATCCCAGCGGAACTCTTCCGGGCGGGCGAAGGTCTCGGTGCGCAGCAGCAGCGCGGCGTCGATCCCGGCTTCGGCCAGGCTCTCGCGCCGGGACACGCCCCAATGGCCGGCCGGATAGAGCGGACCGCCGACGGATTCGTTCAGAAAGCGCAGGATGATGCGGGAATCGAACAGGGCCTCGCCATTGTCTCGCACCAGCGCCGGCACTTTCTGCACCGGATTGACGGCCTTGATTTCGTCGCTGGCGGGCGCGGCATTGAGGTAGGCAATCTGCTGTGCCAGCCCGAGCTCGGCCACCGCCACGCGGCACTTGCGGACATAGGGGGAGGTGGAACTGCCAATGAGCTGCATCGGGGGTGTTTCCTTCGCAATTGCGCTTTGCGGACCGGTTTGGGCTTGCGGCCCGGGGTGGGGCCGTGGCTTCTTGGAAGAAATGTCTCATAGCAGGGCCGGCGCGCAAGCGATACGCCCAAAGCAGCCTTCGAGAGGACCGATCCCATGGCCGACCGCCTGTTCGAGGGGCTGGTGGTGCTGGACATTGCCAGCTTCATCGCCGCCCCCGTTGCCACCACCTTCCTGGCCGATTTCGGCGCCAACGTCATCAAGATCGAGGCACCGGGCGGCGATGGCTACCGGGCGCTGCACGCCGGCAACGGCATGCCGGACACCGGCGGGCAGGATTTCGCCTGGATGTGCGACAACCGTTCGAAGCGCGGCCTGTGCCTGGACCTGGTGAGCGAGAGCGGGCAGGACATCCTGCGCCGGCTGATCGCCAAGGCCGACGTGCTGGTGACCAATTTCCCCATGCCTGTGCGGCGCAAGCTGAAATTGATGTACGAGGACGTGGCGCCGCTGAACGACCGGCTGATTTATGCGAGCCTCACCGCCTATGGCGAGGAGGGGCCGGAGTCGGAACGCACCGGCTTCGACTCCACCGCGCTTTACGCCCGCACCGGCATGATGGACATGATGCGCGCGCCGGGCGTGGCGCCGGTGCGCTCGCTGCCGGGCATGGGCGACCATCCGACCGGCACGGCGCTCTATGGCGCGATCATGACCGGCCTCTACCGGCGCGAGCGGACCGGCAAGGGCAGCCATGTCTCCACCAGTCTGGTGGCGAACGGCATGTGGATGAACGGCTTCTACGCCCAGGCCGCCCTGATGGGCGCCCAGGTGGCCCTGCGCCCGCACCGGGACGACGCGCCGAACGCCGTCGCCAACCATTACTGCGCCAAGGACGGCCGCTGGTTCATCCTGGCGGTGCTGAACGAGGCGAAACAGGCGCCGCTGCTGTTCGAGGCCATGGGCCGGCCGGACCTGCTGGACGACCCCCGCTTCGCCGATCCGCAGGCGCGGCGCGAGAACTCGCTGGTGCTGACCAAGGTCATGGACGAGATTTTCGCCCGGCACGACTGGGCCTACTGGAAAGAGCATTTCGACCGGCTGGGCATCACCTATGGCCAGGTGGCCAAGATGGAAGACCTGGCCGGCGACGGGCAGTTGCGCCATGCCGGTGCGGTCGTGCCCGCCGACGGCGGCTTCGGCGCGGACTGGAGCGTCGGCACCCCGGTCCTGGTGCGGGACGAGGCCAAGCGACCGCCCGCGCCTGCGCCGGCGATCGGCCAGCACAATGCGGAAATCCTGGCCGAATTCGGGTACGCGCCGGCGGAGATCGCAGCGTTTGCGGCCGCGGGTGTGTTGAAGTGAACAGCGTGGCGCCCGCAACCCGTGAGACCCTGCCGCTGCGCGGCGCCGGCCTGATCGCGCTGCTGACGGCGCTGGCGGCGCTCGGCCAGTTCGCTTCCAGCGTCTACCTGCCCTCCATGCCGGCGATGCAGACCGGGCTGGACGCCTCGCGCGGCGCGGTGCAGGCCACCATGACCGCCTATCTGGCGGCGTTCGCCATCTTCCAGATCGTCTACGGCCCGCTGGCGGACCGGTTCGGACGGCGGCCCATCATGCTGCTGGGCGGCGTGCTGTTCGTGGTCGGCAGCCTGCTCTGTATGACCGCCCAGAGCATCGGCTTCGTCATTGTCGGCCGCATGGTGCAGGCCATGGGCGCTTGCGCCGGCGTCGTCGCCAGCCGCGCCGTCACCCGCGACCTGTTCGAGGGGCCGGAACTCAGCAAGGTCATGGCCGCCATCGCCATGGCCTTTTCCGCCGTCCCGGCGGTGGCGCCGGTCATCGGCGGCGCCTTGCAGGAACTGATCGGCTGGCGCGCCAGCTTTGCCGCCGCCACCGGCTTCGGTGTGGTGGTGCTGCTGGCGGTGACCGTCTGGCTGCGCGAGACCAACCGCAGCACCAAGGTCCGCCTGAGCTTCGGCACCATCTGGAGCGGCTACCGCACCGTCGCCGGCAATCCGCAGTTTCGCGCCTATGCCCTGACCACGGCGGCGACCATGGGCGGGCTGTTCGCCTTCCTGACCGGCGCGCCGGCGGTGGCGATCCAGGAGGCCGGGCTGTCGCCGATGGAATTCGGCCTTTATCCGGCGCTTTCGATTCCGGGCTTCATCATCAGCGGTACGTTGGTCCGCAAGTTGGTGGCGAAGACCGGCGACGCCTACCTGATGAAAGTGGGGGCGGCGGTGGCAGCGCTCGGCTGTCTCGCCATGCTGGCGATTGCCGCGGGCGGGCTGGTGACCGCCTGGAGCATGATGGTCTGCATGATGATCTTCGTCTGCGGCATGGGATTCGTGTTCTCGCTGGGGCATGCGGGCGCGCTGCGCCATTTCCCGGAGCGGGCGGGCGTGGCCTCCGGCCTGATGGGCGTGCTGCAACTGGGCTCGGCCGCGGTGTTTTCAGGCGTGGTGGCGGCCGTCGCCTCCTGGGGCGCGCTGGGGTTTGCCGCCGGCATGGCGGTGGCCGGCGTCGCGGCGTTCGTGTTCTCGCGCGGCTGTCGCTGAGACCGTCCGGCATCCTGTGGCTTGCCGGGGGGCAGCGTTAACCTCCTGTTAGGGTCAATCCGCGGTTAATCACCCGACGCCCAAGACGGGCGTCGGGAGAGGCCCATGCTGCCGGTCCGCCGCCGGTTCCTTGCCGCTGTGTTGTTGCTGGCGCTGGGCGCCTGTGCCGCCGAAACGGCGCGCGAGGCTCCGAGCCTCCGCCAGGCGGGCGGGCCGCCGCGGGTCGCGGTGTTGCCGCCGGACCTCAGCCTGGCGCGCCTGACCGCCGGCGGCACCCGCCAGCCGGTCGCTGCCTGGACGCTGGCGGCGGAGCGCAACCTGACGCTGGGCCTGATGGCGGCGATCCGCGAGCGGGGCGGTCGCGCCGAGCCTGCGCCGCACGACCTCTGGGCCGAGCCGGACCTGCAAGCCGTGCGCCGGCTCTATGGCCGCGTCGCCGCGGCAATCCTCGCCCACCGGTTCGGCCGCCGCGGCGACCGCCTGCCGGCCAAGGCCGGCCCGCTCGGCTGGAGCCTGGGGGAGGCGGCGGCACCGCTTCGCCACCGGCTGGCCGGTGCGGACTATGCGCTGTTCGTCACCCTGGACGACAGCTATGCCAGCGGCGGCCGCCGGGCACTGGCGGTGGCGGAAATGCTGCTGTTCCTGGTGCCCGCCACCTGGCCGAGTGGCGCCCAGGCCGGGCTGGCGACGCTGGTCGACCTGCGCACCGGCGCCGTCGTCTGGGCGTCGCACATCGACCGCGCCAGCGGCGACCTGCGGACCCCGGACGCGGCGCGGAGACCGCCGCCGCCCTGCTGCGGGACCTGCCGCTGTGAGGCGCGGTCCGGCCCTTCTGGCCGCGCTGGCGCTGGCCGGCTGCACCGCGCGCGGCCGCCGGCGCTGGAGCCGCAGGCGCGCCCGCCGGTGGCGGCGGACGAAGCGGGCCACTGGCTCGTCGCCGACCGGATGGAGCAGGCCTTGCGGAACGCCCCGGACCGCATCCGCGACCCGGCGCTGACGGCCTATGCGGAGGGCGTGGCCTGCCGGCTCGCCGGCCCCTATTGCCCGGATATCCGGGTCTATCTGGTGCGCCGGGCCGGCTTCAACGCTGGCATGTTGCCGAACGGCACGCTGATCCTGCGATCCGGCCTGTTGCTGCGGCTCGCCGACGAGGCGCAACTGGCGGCGGTGATCGGCCACGAACTGGGCCACTACATTCACCGGGACACGTTCGCGCAAGCCGAGCGGGCGCGGCAACTGGGCGATCTGACCGCCTGGATGGGGCTGTTCGGCCTGGCGCTGGGGGTGGCGGGCGGCACTGGCGCATGGCAGGCCGGGGTGGAACTGGACCGGCTCGCCTATGGCCGCGACCAGGAGCGCGTCGCCGATGCGTTCGGGCTGGAGCGCATGGCCGCCGCGGGCTACGACCCCGCCGCCGGTGCGGAGGTCTGGACGCTGGTACAGGCCGAGGCTGAGGCGAGCGGTGCCAGCGCGGCGGGCCGGCTGCTCGCCACCCATCCGGCACCGGCGGAGCGGCGGCAGCGGCTGACCGAGGCCGCGGCCGGCTTGCCGGGCAGCGCCGACCGGCGCCGCGGACGGGCGGCCTATCGCGCCGCTCTCGCCCCCTATCGCGCCGCCTTTCTGGCCGACGAGGTGCGCCTGCGCCAGCCGACCGCGACCCTGGTGCTGTTCCGCCATCTGGCCGCGCGCGACGGTCTGGACGGGCAACTGGCCTTTGCCTGGGGCGAGGTCTACCGCTTGCGCGGCTGGAAGGGCGACCGGGAAAAGGCGCTTGCCCGCTATGCCAAGGCCCTGGCCTTCGCCGACGCGCCGGCGGAGACGCACCGCTCCATCGGCCTGGTGCGCCGGGCGCTGGGCCAGAGCCGCGGCGCGCGCTTCGCCTTCGAGCGGTATCTGGCGCGCGCGCCGCGGGCAACGGACCGGGCGGTGGTCGCGGCCTATATCGCCGGGACGCTCTGAGCCATGCGATGGCAGCGAGCCATGCGATGGCGATTCCTCGCGGTGGCGGTGTTTCTCCTGGCGGTGGCCGGTTGTGCCCGCATCGCCGCGGTCGGGCCGGAGCGCGAGCCGGTCGGCCAGGGGTTGAGCGTGGCCGGTGGGGCCGGCTGGAACCGGCTGCCGGCGGAGGCTTTCGGGGCCGACCGGGCCTGGACCCGGGACGGGCCGGGGCTCGACCGGCTGCTGTTCGTGGCCGGGCGGGGCGAGGGCGAACCGTTGCTGACGCATCGGCGCGAACGGCGCTCGCTGCTGCTGCGGGCGACCATGACCCCCAGCGAGGTGATGGAGCTCTGGAGCACCGAACTGGCGCTGCGCGGCGGGCGGCAGGTGACCGTCGGCGGGTTGATGCCGGCGGCGTTCGCCGGTCGGCCCGGCTTCCGCTTCCAGTATGCCTTTGCCGGCGCCGACGGGCTGGTGTTCGACGGCTATGCCGCCGGCGCGATGGTGGCGGGGCGTCTCTACCTGATCGCCTTCACCGCCACCCGCGACCACGGTTTCGCCGCCCACTGGCCCGCCGTGGCCGCCCTGTTGCGCTCCGCGCGGATCGGGCCGGGGTGAAAAGCGACGAACGGGAAGCGGGGCGGGCCGAGCCTCGCGATTTGCGAACGAAAACCGCGCCACCGGTGGCGCCGCATCCATGCTCGCGGACCTGGTCCCGCGGCGTCAGCGGGCTTTTCCCCGGCGCGAATGGTCTTTAAGCTGTTCGCTTGGAATTCTTCCCTTGTCGCAGAGGCTTGGCGCCTTGCAGGTTCGATTGCACCCGGTCTTGTGGTTTGTCGCGCTGCCCCAACGGGGTGGCGGGCCCGTGCGCTGAGGGGAGCCGGCGCGCATGCGGCACACCATCGGCGGCCTCGCGGCCCTGTTTCTGGGGGCCGGCCTGCTGTTGCTGGGCCATGGCCTGCTGACGACGCTGCTGGCGGTCCGGGCCAATCTGGAAGGCTTTCCGGACACCCTGATCGGCGGTATCGGGACGGCCTATTACGCCGGCTTTTTTGCCGGCTGCGTGTTCCTGCCGCCACTGATGCGCCGGGTCGGCCATATCCGCATGTTCAGCGCCGCCGGCGCCCTGGTCGCCGCCGCGGCCCTGGGGCTCGGCCTGTTCGTCGAGCCCTGGACCTGGCTGCCGGTGCGGTTCTGCACCGGCTTCGCCATGGCGACCATGTTCATGGCGGTGGAAAGCTGGCTCAATGTCCGTGCCACCAACGCGACGCGCGGCCGGGTGATCGGCATCTATATGGTCATCAATCTGGGCGCGGCGACCGCGGCCCAACAGGGCTTGCGCCTGGCCCTGCCGGGCGGGCTGGACCTGTTCGCCATCGCCGCGCTGCTGGTCTGCCTCGGCCTGTTGCCGGTGGCGCTGACCCGCAGCGAGCAACCGCCGACGCCGCCCTCGGTGCGGCTGGACCTGCGGCGGCTGGTGCGCCTGTCGCCCATGGGTACGGTCGGCGTGTTCCTCTCCGGCCTGATCACCTCGCCCTTCTGGACGCTGGGGGCGGTCTATGCGCAGCGCCAGGGGTTCGACCTGGCGACGACGACGGTGTTTCTCAGCACGGTGATCCTGGGCGGCATGGCGATGCAATGGCCGCTCGGCTGGCTGTCGGACCGGGTCGACCGGCGGGCGGTGCTGATCGGCGTGTTCGGGCTGGTGGCGCTGGTCTCGGCGACGCTGGCGGCCTCGTCCTGGTTGCCGTTCGTCCTGCCGTTTTCCGCCTGGCTGGGCCTGGCGGCGGCGTTCGGCGGCACGGCGTTCTGCGTGAACGCGCTGTGCGTCAGCCATGTCAACGACCTGATGGGCGATGGCGACCGCATCAGCGTCAGCGCCGGCCTGCTGCTGCTGTTCGGCGCCGGTGCGATCGTCAGCCCGGTGCTGGCCGGCTTTACCATGGCCGAGTTCGGGCCGGGCGGAATGTTCGGCCAGATCGCCGTGGTTGCCGCCTTCGGCATGCTGTTCGCCGCGATCCGGCGCCGGGCCCGGCCGGCGCCGCCGGACGCGCAGAAAGAGCCGTTCGTCGCCGTGCCGCGCACCACACCCGCCGCCATTCCGCTCGACCCGCGCGTATCCGCGGAGGAGGCCGGGTTCGAGGACGTTCCGCTGGCCGATACCGGCGCTTGACGTCCCGGGGTGGCTCTCTACTTACTAGCGCCATGTCGAACAAAACCGCGCCGAACAAAACCGCTTCTGCCCTGCGCCTGCCCTCCGTCGAACGCCTGCTGTCCGAGCCGGCGATTGCCGCCCTGGCCGGCCCTTATGGCCGCCGCCCGCTGGTCGCGGCGGTGCGCGCGGCGCTGGACGAGGCGCGGGCGGCCGGCGCGTTCGATGCCGACGCCCTGCCGGACGCTCTCTCGCGCCGGCTGGCGGCGCGGCAGGCCATCGGCCTCAAGGCGGTCTACAATCTGACCGGTACGGTGTTGCACACCAATCTGGGCCGCGCGCCGCTGGCCGAGGAGGCGATCCGGGCCATGGTCGCCGCTGCCGGCGCGTCCGCCGTGGAGTTCGACCTGGCCAAGGGCCGGCGCGGCGAGCGGGACGCGCATGTGGAACGCTGGCTCTGCGAACTGACCGGCGCGGAGGCGGCGCTGGTGGTCAACAACAACGCCGCCGCGGTGCTGCTAGCCCTGAACGCGCTTGCCAGCGGCAAGGCGGTGCCGGTCAGCCGCGGCGAATTGGTGGAGATCGGCGGCGCCTTCCGCGTGCCGGACGTGATGAAGCGGGCCGGTGCCCGGCTGGTGGAGGTCGGCACCACCAACCGCACCCACCTGAAGGACTACGCCGAGGCCATTGAAACCGAAACCGAGCCCAGGACCGGCGCGCTGATGACGGTGCATCCCTCGAATTATGCGATCCAGGGCTTTACCGCCAAGCCGCCGCCGCGCGAGATCGCGGCGCTGGCGCACGCGCACGGCCTGCCTTTCATCGACGACCTGGGCTCGGGCGCGCTGATCGACATGGCGGCGCTGGGCCTGCCGGCGGAGCGGACCGCGGCGGAGGCACTGGCCGACGGCGCCGACATCGTCACCTTCAGCGGCGACAAGCTGCTGGGCGGGCCGCAGGCGGGCCTGGTGGTCGGCCGCAAGGACCTGGTGGAGAAGCTGCGGCGCAACCCGCTGAAGCGGGCCATGCGCCTCGACAAGGTGATGCTGGCCGCGCTGGAGGCGACGCTGGCGCTCTATGACGACCCGGAACGGGCGGCGCGGCGCATTCCCTCGCTGCGCCTGCTGACCCGGCCGGCGGCGGAGATCCGCGACCTGGCCGAGCGGCTGGCGCCGGGGTTTGCGGCGGCGGTGGGCGACGGCTTCGCGGTCGGCGTCGAGGATTGCCAGAGCCAGATCGGCTCCGGCGCGCTGCCGGTGGACCTGCTGCCGAGCGCCGCCCTGGTGGCGCGGCCGGTGGCGGCGAAAGGCAGCGGCCGGGCGTTGCAGCGCCTGGCGGCGGCGCTGCGCGCGCTGCCGCGGCCGGTGGTGGGCCGGCTGGCGGACGACGCCCTCTGGCTCGACCTGCGCTGCCTGGAGGACAAGGCCGGGTTCGCGGCACAGTTGCGGGAGTTGCGGCCATGATCGTCGCCACCGCCGGCCATATCGACCATGGCAAGACCGCGCTGGTGCAGGCGCTGACCGGCATCGACGCCGACCGGCTGCCGGAAGAAAAACGCCGCGGCATGACCATCGACCTGGGCTTCGCCTACTGGCCGGTGGAGGCCGGGCTGACCGTCGGCTTTGTCGACGTGCCGGGCCACGAGAAATTCGTGCGCACCATGCTGGCGGGCGTCGCCGGCATCGACCTCGCCCTGCTGGTGGTGGCCGCCGACGACGGGCCGATGCCGCAGACGCGGGAACACCTCGCCATTCTCGACCTGATGGCGGTGCCGGCGGGCGCGGTGGTCGTCACCAAGGCCGACCGGGTCTCGGCCGAGCGGCTGGCGGAGGTGGAGCAGGAAATCCGCGCCGCCACCCGCGGCACCTGTATGGCGGACGCGCCGCTCTGGGTCACCTCTGCCTATACCGGCCAGGGCGTGGCGGACTTGAAGGCCTGGCTGCTGGAGCGGGCGCGCGGCCTGGACCGACCGGCGGTCTCCGGCCATTTCCGGCTGGCGGTGGATCGGGCCTTTACGTTGCAGGGCGCCGGCCTGGTGGTGACCGGCACGGCGGTCAGCGGCGAGGTCCATGTGGGCGACCGGCTGCTGCTCTCGCCATTGGGGCGCGAGGTGCGGGTGCGTTCGCTCCACGCCCAGAATGCGGAGAGCGATACCGGCCGGGAACGCCAGCGGCTGGCGCTGAACCTGGTCGGCGTCGACAAGGACCTGGTGCGTCGCGGCGACTGGATCCTGGCGCCGGCAGTGCACGCGCCGACCGATCGGATTGACGTGTGCGTGCGGGTCGCGGCGGGCGAGGGCCTCTCGCTCGGAGACCGCCAGCCGGTGCATGTGCATCTGGGCGCGGCGGACGTGACCGGGCGGCTGGCCCTGCTGGAAGGGCGGCGGCTGGAGCCGGGCGAAAGCGGCTGGGCGCAACTGGTGCTGGACCATGCGGTGGGTGCGCTGGCGGGCGACCGCTTCGTGCTGCGCGACCAGTCGGCCCGGCTGACGCTGGGCGGCGGCCGGGTGGTGGACCCGTTCCCGCCCGCCCGCGGCCGGCGCGCGCCGGAGCGGCTGGCCTTTCTGGCGGCGCTGGACCGGCCGGACCGCGGTGCCGCGCTGGCGGCGGCGCTGGCGGCCTCGCCGAACGGGTTGGATCTCGGCCGGTTCGCGCTGGCCCACAACCTGATGGCGGCGGAGCGCGAGACGCTGACGGCGCGGCTGGACGCCAGGACGGCGGCCGGCCTCTCGTTCAGCCCGGAGCATGCGGCCGGCTGGGTCGAGCGGGTGCGCGCGGCGCTGACCCGCTGGCACGAGGACTTTCGCGACCGCGCCGGCGCGCCGCCGGAAAGCCTGCGCCGGACGCTGACGACCTCGGCGCCGCGGCCGACCTGGGCGGCGGCGCTGGCCCTGGCGCTCGCCGACGGCGTCACCAAGCAGGTGGGGCCGATGGTGGCCCTGGTCGAGCACGAGGCCACCATGGCCCATGCCGACCGCGTGCTGTGGGAGGAATTGGAGCCGCTGCTGCTGGAGGGTGGCCTGCGCCCGCCGCGGGTGCGGGAACTGGCGGCCAGCGTCGGCGAGGAGCCAGTGCGGATCGAGGCGGTGCTGCGCCGGGCGGCCAATCTGGCGCTGGTGGCGCCGGTGGCCAAGAATCGGTTCTTCCCGCCGCCGGCGATTGAGGCCCTGGTCGAGTCGGCCCGGCAACTGGCCGCGGACCAGCCGGACGGCCGCTTCACCGCCCAGCAATACAAGGATGCCACCGGCATCGGCCGCAATGTCGCGATCGAGGTGTTGGAGTATTTCGACCGGGCCGGCATCACCCGCCGCCGGGGCGATACGCGCATCCTTTTGTAAGCTGCCTCTTGCGCAATCGTGCCGAGAATGGTCCATTCCGCCCGGATCGGCCGTGTACCACGGTCCGAATGTCACGATTGGGATAGGGAGTTACCCCATATGCGTTCTCTGATCGCCGCCGCGGCCATGGCGGTTATTGGCACCGCGGCCTATGCTGACGGCGGCCTGCCGAAGCATCTGGCCTGGACGGCCTATGGCACCACCTCGTCCGGCTATGCCCAGTCGGTCGGCATCGGCAACATGCTGAAGGCCAAGTACGACACCGACCTGCGCATCATCCCGGGCAAGAACGATGTCAGCCGCATGCTGCCGATCAAGGTGGGCCAGGCCGATATCTGCGCCTGCGGTATTGCCGCCTATTTCGGTCAGGAAGGCGTGTTCATGTTCGCCGACGACCGCTGGGGGCCGACCAAGCTCTATAACCTGTTCAACAATATCGGCCGCAACGGCCAGTCGACCATCGTCGCGGGCGACCTGCACGTCAAAAGCTTTGCCGACCTGAAGGGCAAGCGCGTGTCGTGGGTGAAGGGTTCGCCGGCATTGCAGGTCAACCTGCTGGCGGCGCTCGCCTTCGGCGGCCTGACCCTGGATGACGTGCAGGTGGTGGTTGTGCCGGGCTGGGGCCAGTCCATGCAGGCGATCATCGACGGCCAGTCGGATGCGGCGGTGGGCTCGACCATCTCCAGCATCTTCAACCAGCTGGGCGCGAGCCCGCGTGGCCTGACCCATGTGGCCCTGCCGTTCAGCGACACCGAAGCCTGGGCCCGGGCCAAGGCGGTGGCGCCGTTCTGGAACCAGCAGATGATCAGCAACGCGGTCGACATCGAGTCGAACACGTCGGGCAAGGTGCCTTACGAGGGCAACAACTACCCCTATCCGATCTTTGTCGGCATGGACAAGCTGGACACCGACCTGGCCTACAACCTGACCAAGGCGGTGATGGAGAATTACGAGGTCTACAAGGACTCCGGTCCGGGCATGGACGGCTACCAGCTCCAGAACCAGAATTTCGAGTGGGTGTTCCCGTATCATGAGGGCGCCATCCGCTTTTACAAGGAAGCGGGTGTGTGGACCGACGCCGCCCAGGCCAACCAGGACATGCTGCTGAAGCGTCTGGAGGTGTTGGCCGCCGCGTGGAAGGACTTCAAGGGCATGGACGTCTCGAAGGATGAGCACGAGGCCAAATGGCTGGAGGTGCGGGCCAAGCATCTGAGCGACGCCGGCATGCCGGTGCCGTTCAAGGACCCGCTGCCCGAGCCGAACTGACGGTCTGTCATTCGCGCCGATTTCCAGCGGCCGGCGGGGCAATCCCGCCGGCCGTTTTCGTATCAGGATGCCGGGCCGGTTGGCATCGGGCCAGTTGTCATCGGGTCGATTGCTATCGGGCTGGTTGCCATTGGCGAGGCCCCGTGGTCCAATCCCGCCAACGACTCGACGCCCCGCGCGAGCGATGGGGCGCGCTCTCCAAAGGATGGAAACGCGATGCGATGGATTGTGGCGGCCCTTGCGGCGGCGGGCTTGATGGCGGGCAACGCCCTGGCGGCGGACGTGCAACTGCCGAAGCAACTGGCCTGGACGGCCTATGGCACGACATCGTCGGGCTATTCCCAGTCGATTGGCCTCGGCAACATGCTGAAGGCCAAGTACGACACCGACCTGCGCATTATTCCGGGCAAGAACGACGTCAGCCGCATGCTGCCGCTGAAGGCGAACCAGGCGGATATCTGTGCCTGCGGCATTGCCGCGTATTTCGGCCAGGAAGGCGTCTACATGTTCGCCAACGACCGCTGGGGGCCGACGCCGATCTACAATCTGTTCAACAATATCGGCCGCAACGGTGCCGGCCTGATCGTGGCCGGCGATCTGGGCGTGACGCGCTTTGCCGACCTGAAGGGCAAGCGCATCGCCTGGGCCAAGGGCGCCCCGGAAGTCAACCTGAACACCACCGCCAACCTGGCCTTTGCCGGCCTGACCTGGAGCGACGTGGTCCGCGTGGTCGTGCCCGGCTGGGGCCAGGCCATGCAGGCGATCCTGGACGGCCAGGCCGATGCCGCGTTCGGCACCACGCTTTCCAGCATTTACAACCAGATCAGCGCCAGTCCGCGCAGCCTGATCCACCTGCCGTTCCCGCATGACGACAAGGCGGCCTGGGCGCGGGCTTTGGCCGTCGCCCCCTATTGGTATCCGGTGACGGTGACGAATGCGATCGCCCTGGAAAAGAACCCGACCGGGGCGAAGTCGTACGATGGCGCGGCCTATCCCTACCCGACCTTTGTCGGCATGCCGACCCTGTCCGACGCCACCGCCTATGGCCTGACCAAGGCGGTGATGGAGAATTACGACCTGTTCAAGAATGCCGGGCCGGGCATGGATGGCTACCAGTTGCAGAACCAGAACCTGTCCTGGGTGCTGCCCTACCATCCGGGTGCGATCCGCTATTACAAGGAAGCCGGTCGCTGGACCGCGGAGAACCAGGCCACGACCGACGGCCTGTTGCAGCGCAACCGGGTGCTGGCGGATGCCTGGGCCGCGTTCCGGAAGACGACCGTCGCCAAGGACGCGTTCGAAACCGCCTGGCTGGCCGTGCGGGCGGAGCATTTGCGTGCCGCCGGGCTGGCGGTGCCGTTTCAAAGTCCGCTGCCCGAGCCGGACTGAGCCCGGCCGGCTCGGAGCGAGAAGGTGGCCGGCGGGGCGATTCCCGCCGGTTTTTTTATCTCCGGTTGCCTTCGCTTGTATCGCATGCTCAAATCCCGCCCGTTCAAAAGGACCCACGCCGATCAGGCGGGGCAAAAAACTGGGAGATCAACGTCATGAGATCGCTTTTCGCTGCGGTGGCGGCATCCGTATTGATGGCAGGCAGCGCGCTGGCCGCGGACGTGCAACTGCCGAAGAATCTGTCCTGGACGGCCTACGGCACCACGTCCTCCGGTTACGCACAGTCGGTCGGCCTCGGCAATATGCTGAAGGCGAAATACGACGTCGAACTGCGCATCATTCCCGGCAAGAACGACGTCAGCCGCATGCTGCCGCTGAAGGCCGGGCAGGCGGACATCTGCGCTTGCGGCATCGCGGCGTATTTCGGCCAGGAAGGCGTGTTCATGTTCGCCGAGCCGAAATGGGGCCCGACGCCGCTCTACAACCTGTTCAACAATATCGGCCGCAATGGCGCGGGTCTGATCGTCGCCGGCGATCTGGGCGTGAAGGGTTATGCTGATCTGAAGGGCAAGCGCGTCACCTGGGTGAAGGGTTCGCCGGCGCTGAACCTGAACTCCACCGCGGTGCTGGCCTTCGCCGGCCTGACCTGGAACGATGTCGAGAAGGTCGTGGTGCCGGGCTGGGGCCAGTCGATGCAGGCAATCATCGATGGCCAGGCCGATGCCGCCTACGGCTCGACCATTTCGTCGAAATACAACCAGATCAGCGCCAGCCCGCGCAGCCTGATCCATCTGCCGTTCCCGCACGACGACAAGGCGGCCTGGGCCCGTGCGCAGGCGATCGCGCCGCACTGGTATCCGATCGAAGTGACGAACGCGGTGGCGATCGAGAAAAACCCGACCGGCGGCAAGGCGTTTGACGGCGCGGGCTTCCCCTATCCGATCTTCGTCGCCAACCCGACCATGGACGAGACCGTTGCCTATGGCCTGACCAAGGCAGTGATGGAAAACTACGAGACCTACAAGGATTCCGGCCCCGGCATGGATGGCTATCAGGTCCAGAACCAGAACCTGTCGTGGATTTTCCCCTACCATCCGGGTTCGATCCGCTATTTCAAGGAGATCGGCAAGTGGACGGCCGAGAATCAGGCCAACACCGACGGCCTGCTGAAGCGGAACGAGGTGCTGGCCGCCGCCTGGAAGGAATTCCAGGGCATGGGCGTGTCCGGCGATGGCTATGAGAAAGCCTGGCTGGAGGTGCGGGCCAAGCATCTGAAGGATGCCGGCATGAAAGTGCCCTTCCCTGAGCCGCTACCGGAAGAGTGATCCGTGCGGAAGCCGCCCGGCCTTTGGGGTCGGGCGGCGTCTTTCCACGGTCGGTTGCGTCCGCCGGAAGCCGATGCTTCAATGGCGCCTCGCCAGCAATCCGGTAAGAAACCGGGTGCGGCCAATGACGACCGTGTTAGCGGAGGATGCCTCATGCGATCGATTCTAGCCTGGACCTGCGCCGCGTTGCTGCTTGCGGGCAACGCGGCCGCCGCGGACATCGAACTGCCCGCGGACTTGTCGTGGACGGCCTATGGCAGCACGTCTTCCGGCTATGCCCAGTCGGTCGGCCTCGGCAACATGCTGAAGGCGAAGTACGGTACCAGCCTGCGCATCATCCCCGGCAAGAACGATGTCAGCCGCATGCTGCCGCTGAAGGCGAAGCAGGCGGAACTCTGCGCCTGCGGTATCGCCGCCTATTTCGGCCAGGAAGGCGTCTATATGTTCGCCAACGAACGCTGGGGGCCGACGCCGCTCTACAACCTGTTCAACAATATCGGCGGCGCCGGCGGCGGGATGTTGGTGGCGCATGACCTGGGGATCAACAGTTATGCCGGCCTGAAAGGCAAGCGCATCACCTGGACCAAGGGCGCCCCGTCGCTCAATCTGAACACGACAGCGGCGTTGGCCTTCGCCGGGTTGACCTGGGACGACGTCACCAAGGTTGTGGTGCCCGGCTGGGGCCAGTCCATGCAGGCCATTCTGGACGGACAGGCGGATGCGGCCTGGGGTTCCAGCATTTCGAGCGTCGGCAATCAGATCGCGGCGAGCCCGCGCGGTCTCTGGCATCTGCCCTTCCCGCACAACGATACCGCGGGCTGGGAGCGTCTGCACGCCGTGGCGCCCTATATCTATCAAATGACGGTCACGAATGCGGTGGCGATCGATCACAATCCCGGCGGTGCCAAGTCGTATGAGGGCGCCGGCTATCCCTATCCCATCTTCATCAGCCTGCCGGACCTGCCGGACAGCATCGCCTACAACCTGACCAAGGCGGTGATGGAGAATTACGACAGCTACAAGGATGCCGGTCCCGGCATGGATGGCTACCAACTGGCCAACCAGCGCTTCGGCTGGGTGTTTCCCTATCACCCCGGCTCGATTCGCTTCTTCAAGGAAGCGGGGGTCTGGGACGCGGACGCTCAGGCCAACACCGATCGCCTGTTGCAGCGCAACGCGGTGCTGGCAGCGGCCTGGAAGGCGTTTCGGGGCATGGGCGTGACCGGTGACGCCTTCGAGGCCAAATGGCTTGAAACCCGTGCCCAGCATCTGAAGGCCGCGGGCCTGAGCGTGCCGTTCGCGGAGCCCTTGAATGACGATTGATCGATCCGGGCACATGGCCGCCGCCGGCCGTGGCCATGTGCTCCTTGCCCGGCGCCGTCGCGCGGCGTCTGTTGCCTCTCCCACCCGAACCCTGCATCTCTAACCCGAAACGGTCTCCTCCTCCATGACAAGCCCGTCGCCGGAACCCGGTTCCGTCAGTGCTGAAGAAGCGGTCGAACAGGCTGAAGCTGCCGTCGACCGCCACCGCAAACTGTCCCCCTTTTGGTGGACGATCCTGCTTGCATCGGCGCTGTTGTCGATCGCGCTCTCGATCTATGTGATTTTCGGTCTCGGCAACCGGCTCGGCCTCTATGTGCCGCTGGAAACCGAGTATTTCTATGCCATGCTGGGGCTGCTGCTGCCGCTGGTATTCCTGCTCTATCCGCCCTGGGCGGGGGTGGGGCCCATGGACCGGGTGCCATGGTATGACATACTGATTGCCGCCGTTACCTTTGGGATTTCGATCTATTTCGTGACCCACGGCAACGAGATCCTGGAGGACGGCTGGGAATACCTGCCGCCGCAGACGCCGGCAATCCTGGCTTTCGTCATGTGGGCGATCGTGCTGGAAGCGGCGCGGCGCGGCGGCGGTCTGCCGATCTTCTTCGTCTGCGTGATCCTGTCGATCTACCCGGTCTATGCGGACTGGTTCCCGGGCGTGCTGCAGGGCCAGCCGACCACGTGGACGGTGGCGGCCGCCTTCCACATCTACGGCACGGAGAGCGTGCTGGGCATTCCGATGACCGCCTTCGCCAACCTGGTGGTGGGCTTCCTGGTGTTCGGTGTGGCCTTGCAGTTTACCGGCGGCGGTGCCTTCTTCCTGAACCTGGCCTTTGCCATGCTGGGCAAGTACCGGGGCGGGCCGGCCAAGGTGGCGATCTTCGCCTCCGGCCTGATGGGCTCGATGAGCGGTTCGGTGATCACCAACGTGCTGACCACCGGCGTCATGACCATTCCGGCGATGAAGCGGGTCGGCTTCCGGCCCGCCTATGCCGGCGGCGTCGAGGCCTGCGCCTCCACCGGCGGCGTGCTGATGCCGCCGATCATGGGCGCCACGGCCTTCGTCATGGCGACCTATCTGGAAATCCCCTATGGCGACATCGTCCTGGCGGCGGTGATCCCCTCGGTGCTGTATTATTTCGGCCTGTTCGTGCAGATCGACGCCTATTCGGCCCGCTTCAAGATGAAGGGCCTGCCGGTGTCGGAACTGCCGCGGGTCCTGACCGTTCTCAAAGAGGGCTGGTATTTCATCTTCGTCTTCGCCCTGCTGATCGTCATGCTGCTCTACATGCAGCGCGAGGCGCAGGCGCCCTACTATGCCAGCCTGTTGCTGCTGCTGATCAACCAGGTCTCGCCGCGGCATCGCTGGAACATGCGCAAACTGCTGGATTTCCTGGTCGGCATCGGCAAGCTGTTCACCGAACTGGCGGCGATTCTGGCCGGCATCGGCCTGATCATCGGCGCGCTGACGCTGTCCGGCAAGATCGGCTCCATCGCCTATGAGCTGGTGAACGTGGCCGGCGACAGTGTCATCATGCTGCTGATTTTGGGCGCGGTGACCAGCTTCATCCTGGGCATGGGCATGACGGTGACGGCGGCCTATCTGTTCCTGGCGGTGACCGTGTCGCCGGCCCTGGTCGACGGCGGCCTGAACAAGCTGGCCGTGCACCTGTTCCTGCTCTACTGGGGCATGATCAGCTTCATCACCCCGCCGGTGGCCATCGGCGCCTATGCGGCGGCAAGCGTGGCGGAGGCGAGTCCGGTCAAGACCGGGTTCGAGGCGATGCGGCTTGGCACCGTGATCTATTTCGTGCCCTTCTTCTTCGCGCTCAACCCGGCGCTGATTGGCCAAGGGCCCACCCTTTATGTGATCGAGGTGGTCGCGGCCGCCCTGGTCGGCGTCGCGCTGCTCGGCGCGGCCTTGCAAGGCTATCTGATCGGCGTCGGAACCATGGTGTTCTGGGGGCCGGTCGGCTTCGCGTTGCGCATCGTGCTGTTCGTCGGCGGCGTCATCATGATGCTGCCGGGCGGCAAGATCGTCGGCTACAGCAACTGGGAGCTGAGCCTGGCGGCGGCGGTGCTGATCGTGCCCACCATCGTGCTGACCTGGATCGCCAACCGGTCCGTGGCGCCGGTGCCGGCGGAATAGCGCCTGTTCCTCCGCGTTGCGGCGAAATTAAACCCCCGGACCAGGCTGGTCCGGGGGTTTTTTCGTGGCTCGCAGGGGCCGTCGGGGACGGTGTGTCGCCGGTGGGTTGGAAGCGCGCCGGCTCAGGTGCCGGTGACGAAGGCCCAGAGGTCGTCGGCGCCGCGCTGGGCCACCATCTGCCCCAGCCGGATCGACCATTCGGCCTCGTTGCCGAACTCGTCGCGCCAGGTCCAGAGGCGGCGGGTGCGGTGGTGCAGCGAGTGCTCGTAGGTGAAGCCCATGGCGCCGTGCGACTGGTGCGCGATGGCCGAGCCCTTGGTCGCGGCCTCGCCCACCCGGACCTTGGCGGTGGCGATTTCGGCCAGCGCCGCCTCGCTCCAGCCGTCGGCGGTCAGGGCGTCCGGGGCGGAGACCGCCTCGGCAGCGGCGTCCGCGGCAGCGCCGGCGGCAGCGGCTTCGCCCGCCAGCTCGGCAAGCGCGTGCTGGATCGCCTGGAACTTGGCGATCGGCCGGCCGAACTGTTCGCGCTCCAGCGCATATTCCACCGACTGGTCGAGAATGCGTTGCAGGGCGCCGGCCATCTGGGCCGCGCGCACGGTGGCGCCGAAGCCTTGCAGCGCCGCCTCGTCCAGGCCGGCCGGGGCGGGCTCGACGCTGACCGGGACGACGGCATCGAACGAGACGTCGTCGGCCGGCTCGCCCGCCAGCGAGGTGCCGGGCACGATCGAGCAGGCGCCGGCGCGCACCATGGCCACGACCAGGGCTTCCTGCTCCGGCACCGGGCCGGCCTCGCGCGCCAGCACGACGATGTGGTCGGCATTGCGGGCGAACGGCACCGCACGGGCCGAACCCTCCAACTGGCCGCCCTTCAGGGTGATGCGCTGGTCGGGGCCTGCGGGAGCGACGGTCATCGGCCCCATCGGCACCTGCATGCCGGCCTGGGCCAGCAGCCAGCCGGCCATCAGCGTTTCGGCGAGCGGCACCGGGGTGGCGAAGGCGCCGGCCACTTTCAGCACGGCGAAGCCGTCGGCCATCTCCGCGCCGGCGCCGCCCAGTTCATCGCTGACCCAGGTGAGCGTCAGGCCGCTTTCCTCCAGCGTGTTCCAGAGGTCCGCCGGCCATTTGCCTTCCTCCGCGTCGTTGACGACGCCGGGTTCGCACAGGTCCTGGCATACGCGGGTGACGGTATCGACGATGATCGAGTCGGTCATGGGGGTGATTCTTGCCGTTCGGAAATGCGGATCGTGTTGGTCGTGCAGGAAACGCGGGCGCGGGGGAACTGTCAAGCGGGCGCTTGCGCAAGTGCGCGGGATGCGCGCGTATCAGGTTACCCAAAGCTGTCACAAACCGGTAACCGGCGTGACCCAAACGGTGGGCAGATTGGCGGCGCGGGCGGCGAGAGGCCGCTCCGCCAATCAGACGTTCGACCACACGGGATGCGTGCAATGCCAACCAAATTCGCTCTGACCCTGGGCGCCGTGCTCTACAGCACCACCGCCCTGTCCGCCGGGACGACGCTGTTCGACGACGTCGCCCCGCTCACCACCCCGGCGGTGGTGGTGCCGGAGGCGCAGGAACTCACCTCGCCCTTCGTCCTGCCGAACACGCCGACCATTGTCTTTCATCAGCAGGTGATCGCCGATCGCAACACCCAGCTCGGCCTGGGCCAGCAGAATTCCGGGTCCGCGGACATGATCGACACGAACCGCACCGGGCCGGACGCCAACCGCTATCTGTTCATGCCGTTCGAGCCCAATTACGGCGGCGGCGTAGCCGGCGTCGACGGCTCCGGCGTGCAGCGGGTCGACACCTGGGACGCGAACTACAACACCCGCACCGTGACGCTGGTGAACTCGCTGACCGACACCTTCATTCGCGGCGACGCCTCGCGCTGGACGCCCTGGGGCGGCTGGCTCACGGGCGAGGAGAACACCGGGACGGCCGGCGGCGTTCTGCACGGCCGCATGTTCGAGCTGACCAACCCGGTGGATGCGACCGGCCCGGGCGATGCCGATTTCGTCCACCGCAACATCATCCCGCGGGTTGCGCACGAGGGCGTCGCCTTCGACTCGCTGAACAACCTGTATTTCATCGACGAGCTGAACGGCGGCTCGCTCTACAAATACACCGCGGCCGACCCGAACGCGCCGGACGGCAACGCCTTTTTCGGTGCGGGCACGGTCTATGTGGCCAAGGTCGACGGCGGCAACAATTTCGGCGCCACCGGCGCGGTGCAGTGGGAAGCGCTGACCGACGCAATGGGCCAGGTGCTGCCGGCCTATGCGGCGGCGGTGGATGCCGGCACCGGCGACCTGGTCGGCGACGCGGCCGCCAATCTGGCACTGGCGACCGAGTTCAACCGGCCGGAAGACATGGAAATCGCCACGCTCGGCAATGGCGACGAGTTCCTGGCCTTCACCGCCACCGGCACGCACCAGATTTTCGGTCTGGACCTGACCACCGGGATGATGTCGGTCTTCGCCGACCGCAACACCATCGACCTGGCGACCGGCCTGCCGGTCGGGACGAATCTGGCCAGCCCGGACAACATGGCGGTGGATGCCGACGGCAATCTCTACATCGTCGAGGATCAGGCGGCGCCGAAGGCCGACATCTGGCGTGCGGTCGACCTGAACCACGACGGCGACCTGCTGGATGCCGGTGAGGGCCTGTCGCGTTGGATCGGCCTGCAGACCGCCGGCGCGGAGCCGACCGGCCTGTTCTTCAGCCTGGCTGACCCAAACGTCGCCTATGTGAACGTGCAGCACCCGTCGAGCGGCAACGACGCGCTGGTGCGCATCTCCGCCGTGCCGGTTCCCGGCGCCGGGCTGCTGATGGGTGGCGTGCTGCTCGGCCTGGTCGGCGTGGCCCGCCGCAAGCGGTCGTAGCAAGCTCGGACCCCGGCCGCCGCGGTGGCGGGAACCCTTGCTCGTGCTCGCTGCCGGTGTTCGCGGGGGGCGAGCGGCCCCGCATGGCGGCTCCGCCCCCTCCGGGGTACACGCGCTCTGAGAGATTGCGGGAATGAGCCGGGTTGCCGCCAGAACCCGGCGTGTTCCCCGGCCGCGCCGGAGGTGAGAGCCGGAGCCGGTCGCTCTCGCGAACACCCTCGCCGCTGCGTTTACCCCCGGAAGCGCGGTTCGGGCACGCCCTTGATGCCCAGGCCCTCGATCACGAACAGGCCGCCGTCGTCGGGGCCGTCGGCGGTCATGTTGTGGCTCTCGCTGATCGAGGTGATGTAGATGTCCTCCAGGTCCGGCCCGCCGAACATGACGCTGGTCGGGCGCGAGCAGGGCATGGCGACCAGCAGGTCGAGCGTGCCATCGGGCGCGAAGCGCGCCACCTTGCCGGCGGTCACCAGCGCCGACCAGATATAGCCCTTGGCATCGACCGTGCCGCCGTCCGGCCAGGCGTCGTGGGCCGCCTTGGTGTCGACCACGATGCGCTCGTTTGCGACGCCGGCGTCCGAATAATCGTAGGCGGCGATGCGGGCCTTTCGGCTGTCGGAGAAGTAGAAGGTCTTGCCGTCCGGGCTGAACGACGGGCCGTTGGTGACGATGATATCGCCCATCAGCGTGTCCAGCGACAGGTCGGGGTTCAGGCGGTAGAGCGTGCCCTGTGCCTCGCCGCTGATCCTGGTGGCCATGGAGCCGGCAAGCGAAGCGGCCCTGCTTGTCGCACTTGCCGTCGTTCAGGCGGTTGCCCGGCTTGTCCGGCTCCGGATCGGTGATGTGTTCGGTCTTGCCGGTGGCGAAGTCGAGGAAGTGGAAACCATCCTCCATCGCCAGCACCGCGCCGCCCTGTTCGCGCAACGCCATGGAGCCGACGGTGGAGGGCACCTGCCAGTCCTCGCGCCGGCCGGTCCGGGGGTCGAGCCGATGCACGGTCGGCCCGCGGCTGTCGAGCCAGTAGAGCGCCTGCTCGGCCACATCCCAGAGCGGGCCTTCGCCGAGCCTGTCGCGGGTGGAGCCGATGCGGCGGACGGTGTGGGGGCGGGCGGTTTCGCGAGACATGGGGGCGGTTCCTCGGTTTGGTGCTTTTGTCTGCAGCCAGTCTACCCCACCCTTCGGGCGTCATTGCGAGGCGGAGCCGAAGCAATCCAGGCCAGTGCCGGACCGGGAAGGGCATTGCCTGGATTGCTTCGTCGCCTGCGGCTTCTCGCAATGACGCCCACGAGGATGAGACGGCCTACCGCCCGGCGAACACCGGAATGACATCTTCGATCAGGCGCTGGGTCTGGTCGAGCAATTCCTGGTCGCTGCCGCCGGTCGGGCGCAGGACGAATTTGGAGACGCCGGCGGCGATATATTCCTCGATGCGGGCGCAGATGTCGTCGGCCGATCCCACCGCGAACGCGTATTTGGGGTCGCGGCCGGTGCGCTTCTGGATGTTCTTGACCAGGAAGGGCAGCGGGCCGTCCTCCCAGCCGCCGAAGCGGAAATAGAAGCCGGTTCCGTAATGGTCGTCGTCGATGGAGCGGCCGGCCTCCGCCGTCGCGGCCTTTGATCGCGGCGATCACCGGGGCGACCTGGGCCGGCGTCTCCGCGCCCGCCTGCCAGCCGGTGCCGATGCGCGCGGTCCTGCGGATCGCCGCCTTGGAGGAACCGCCGATCCAGAGCGGAATATTCTTGTTCACCGGCCTGGGGCTGATCGTGGCCTCCTTTGTACTGGAAATACTGGCCGTCATAGCTGACCTTTTTCCTCGCGCCAGAGGGCCGCGATCAGGTCCAGCGCCTCGTCGGCGATCTTGCCGGAGCCCTGGGACGAGCGGCCGGTGGCGCTCCAGTCCGGCGCCAGCGGCGAGCCGACGCCGAAGGCGGGCAGGATGCGACCGCCGAGAGGAAATCCACCGTCGCGCACTGCTTGGCCAGCAGCAGCGGGTCGCGCAGGCCGGCGCTGGCGACGTTCATGCCGAATTTCAGCCGCTGGGTGGCGCCGGCCAGCGCCGCCATGGTGCTCATCGCCTCCAGGAACGGCACTTTCGAGACCAGCCGATCGGTCTGCCAGAGCGAGTCGATGCCGCCGGTCTCGCACTGGTCGACCCAGCGCCAGAACGCCTTGGCGGACGAAAACGGAAACTCCGCCATGCCGAGGCCGATGCCGATTGCCATAATGAGGGTATCCCTTGTCCGCGGGTGCGCGTGTCGGGCCGCAGGATAGGACGTTCGGCGGACAGCGTCGATACGCAACGGCAAAGCGCCGGCCCCTTGAAAGAGCCGGCGCCGGGGAAGGGACCGGTACCGGACGCCCCTCGATACGCCCCGGACGGTGTCCGCGGCCACTCGGGGTGAAGCGGGGGGTGGGGAGTGGGGAGTCGACCGCCCACCGGCGCTTCATCCCGAGTAGCGGGCAAGGCCCGCGTATCGAGGGACGGTGTGCCTGACGCCCCTCGATACGCCCCGGACAGTGTCCGCGGCTGCTCGGGGTGAAGCGGAGGGCGGGACCGAAACGGCCGGGCTTCGGCCTATGTCTCGGGCGACAGGTCGACCTTGAACAGCGAGGTGTTGGCGATGTCGCGCAGATCGACGGTCATCACGCCGCTGTCGGCGGCAATGTCGATCCTGCCGTAGAATTGCAGGCCCTCGGACGGCGGCAGGTTGGCGACGCCGCCCGGGTCTTTCGAGAATTTCACCTCCGGCCCGAAGGTGTTGTCCATCGCACCCGGACCGAACGAGCCGGCATGGATCGGGCCGGAGACGAACTCCCAGAATGGCAGGAAGTCCTGAAACTGCGCCTTGTTCGGGTTGTAGTAATGGGCGGCGGTGTAGTGCACGTCCGTGGTCAGCCAGACGGTGTTGCGGATGTTCGCCGCCTTCAGGAAGGACAGCAGTTCGGCAATGTCGAACTCACGCCCCAGCACCGGGCCGTCGCCGTTGGAGCCGTTCTCGAAAGCGGTCTTGCCGTCGCGCACCAGGATGCCGATCGGCATGTCGGCGGCCATGACCTTCCAGGTGGCCTTGCTGGTCGCCAGTTCGCGCTTCAGCCACTGCAATTGCTCGCGGCCGAGGAAGTCGGTGGCGCTGCTGCGCGTCGGCTGCCGGTTCGGCGAGTTGTCGCCGCGATAGCTGCGCATGTCGAGCACGAACACGTCCAGCAGCGGGCCATAGGAAATCTTGCGGTAGACGCGGCCCGGCTCGACCAGGGACGGGTTGGTCGGCATGAATTCGTGGAAGGCCTGGTTGGCGCGGGCGGAGAGCAGGGCGACGCTTTTCTCGGTGTAGCGGTCGTCGGCCAGGATCTCGTTCGGATACCAGTTGTTCAGGGTCTCGTGGTCGTCCCACTGGGCGATCACCGGCACTTGGGCCAGCAGCGCGCGGACATTCGTGTCCATCAGGTTGTATTTGTAGTTGCCGCGGAACTCGGCCAGGGTTTCGGCCACCTTGGACTTTTCTTCCGTGGTGACGTTCTTCCAGATGCTGCCGTCCTTCAACGTGACTTCGGGCTTGATCGGGCCGTCGGCGTAAGATGCAGTCGCCGTTGTTCAGGAAGAAGTCCGGATTCTGGTCCAGCATGGCCTTGTAGCCGCGCATGCCGCCCCATTCGGTGTTGATGCCCCAGCCCTGGCCGCAGGTGTCGCCGGACCAGACGAAGGTGATGTCGCGCTTGGCCATGGGGGCCGTGCGGATGCGGCCCACCATCGGCTCGGACGTGGCCTTGTCGCTGTCGAGGCCGGCAAAGCGGACGCGGTAGAACACGTCCTGGCCCGGCTCCAGGCCGGTCACGACCATTTTCGCGGTGTAGTCGCTGTTGGCGAGTGCGTGCGGGCCGCGGATCAGGCGGGCGTTGTGGAAGTCTTCGGTGGCGGCGACTTCGACCATCATGCGGGCGGCGCGGTCGGCGCGGCTCCAGACCACGGCGCTGTTGGCGGTGATGTCGCCCGATTGGATACCGTGGGTGATGACCGGGCGGCCGCCGACAGCCAGCGCCGGACGGGCCAGGCGCCGGCGGCGGCGAGCGTCAGGCCCGCGCCGGCGGTCTGCAACAGGCGGCGGCGGGTGGTGAGGATGCGGGACATGGGCGGGCTCCGTGTCGGAAACGGTCAGAGACCCGCCTCCCTTATGGCGCCATCGCTACGCTGCCGTTGCAGACATTTGAAGGTTCGGTGACGGCCCCGCGCAGGCGCTCTCGTCCGTGTGTCTTTGTCCGGGAGGCATTCGCACCCGACTTTCGGTTCCTCCCCATTTCCCCGCGCAGGCGGGTGAGCCAGAGCGCTCGGCACTGGTTGACCCACTGTCCCGCCCATCTCCCGCGCAAGCGGGAGCCCATGCCTGAGAGCGTCTCACAGGACACGGACTCTGTCTTGGTCTCTCAGGCATGGGTCCCCGCATTCGCGAGGACGGGGAAGATTGGGTGGTGAGCCAGTGGGAAAAGAACTTTGCTCTAATCGGGACGATGGAGGGTCCGGATATCAATCCGCCGGCACGAATTTCGGCGGGTGGGCGCGGATCACGTCCTCGTTCAGCTTGGCGCCCCAGCCGGGGCCCGGCGGCAATTGCACCGCCCCGTTGCGGATGTCCGGCTTCCAGGTGAGGATGTCGTCCTTCCAGGGAATGTCGTCGATATCGATCTCCATCACCCGGAAATTCGGGATGGCTGCACAGAAATGCGCGCTCATCAGGCTGGAGAGGTTGCCGTAGAAATTGTGCGGCGCGCAGTTGATCTCATAGGCCTCCGCCATCGCCGCGATCTTGGCGCCGAGCCAGGTGCCGTTCCAGGGCAGGTCGACGATGGCGACGTCCATGCTGGCCTGCTCGAAAAAGGGCCGGAATTCGCGCAGGCCGAACAGGGATTCGCAGGACGCGATGGGGGTGGCGACCCGCTCGCGGATGGCGGCCAGCGCCTTCGGGTCGTAGAGGTCGATCTCGATCCAGGTCAGGCCCAGATCGTCCAGGCCCTGGGCGATCTGGCGGTAGCCTTCGGGCTTGAAGTTGAAGTTCAGGTCGAGGCGAATGCCCATTTCCGGGCCGGCGCCCTCGCCCAGCGCCGCGATCTGCTCGCGCAGACCGTCCACCAGCGCCGGGGTCGCGGGCAGCGCCGGCCAGCCGGGCGAGCGGCCGAAGCCCGGCATGTGCAGGCCCGCCGTTTCCGCCTCCGGATCGAACAGGAAAATGTTGGTCTTCAGGCCGCGGAAGCCGGCATCGCGCACCCGGCGGCCGAGCGCCACCAGGTCGTCGACCTTGCGGATCGCCGGCTGGCCGATCTGGTCCGCCATCTCCGGGTTGAGCAGATGGGTGCCGCAATGGCTCCAATAGACCGGGATTTCCGTGCGCATGGCCCCGCCCAGCAGGTCGTAGACCGGCGCGTTCAGGGCCTGGCCCTTGATGTCGAGCAGCGCGTTCTCGATCGCCGCGATGGCCTGCTGGTTGACGCCGCCCGGCGCCTGGCGGGTCATGGCGTAGAGCATCTGGTGCACGCGTTCGTGCGCCATGGCATCCATGCCGACCACGCGCTGCACCAGCCGGCGGATGACGACCGAAAGGCCGGGCGAGCCATAGCACTCGTTGTACTCGGCGATGCCGGTAATGCCCTCGTCCGTGGTCAGCTTCAGGAAGGAGAAATCCCGCCAGCCCGCGTTGCAGTGCAGGATTTCGCAGCCAGTGATGCGCATGGGATGGTCCGCCCGTCTACCGTTGAACGTGTCGGAACCGAGACTAACGAAACCAACCCAGCCCGCCCAGAGGGAATGGCGGTTGATGTGCGGTGCGCTATCGCAGGCGGACGCCCGCACCCATCAGGATCGCGCCTGTCAGAGGCGCCCGTCAGAAGCGTCCGTCGCAAGCGTGCGGGGTCCGGGGCGCCCGTTGGGGCCGCCCGGGTGCCGGGCGATCTGCCGGTCAGACGGCGAAGCCGCCGGTCTTGGTCTCCAGGTATTCGGCAATGCCTCTCGCGCGCGCCCTCGCGGCCCAGGCCCGAGTCCTTGGTGCCGCCGAAGGGTGCGCTGGCCGAGGTCGGATTGATGTCGTTGATGCCGATAATGCCGAAATTCAGCCCTTCGAAGGCGCGCATGCCGGTGGCGATGCTGTTGGTGTAGACATAGGCGGCGAGCCCGTAATGGGTGTCGTTCGCCATGGCCAGCACGTCGTCATCGTCGCCATAGGCGATCACGGGCGCGACCGGGCCGAAGGTTTCCTCGCGGTAGATCAGCATGTCCGGGCGCACGTCCGCCAGCAGGGTGGGGGCGTAGAAGCTGCCGCGGTCCAGGCCGTTGTCCATCAGCCGATGGCCGCCGGCCAGGACGCGCGCGCCCTTGGCGACCGCGTCCTTGACCTGGCGGTCGATTTTCTCGATGGCGGCCTCGTTGATCAGCGGGCCGACGCCGATGCCGTCCTCCAGGCCGTTGCCGGCGCGCAGCCGGTTCACCCGGCTCGTGAACTCCTCCAGGAAGGGCTCGACCTGGCTTTCGTGCACGAACATGCGGTTCGGCGAGATGCAGGCCTGTCCGGTGTTCAGGAACTTCACCGCCGCGGCGCCCTTGGCGGCGTGGACCGGGTCGGCATCCTTGAAGACGATGAAGGGCGCATGGCCGCCCAACTCGGCCGAGACGCGCTTCATGTTCGCGGCCGCCTTGCCGACCAGCATCTTGCCAACGGCGGTGGAGCCGGTGAAGGTGATCTTGCGCACCAGCGGGTTGGTGCAGAATTCCTCGCCGATCGGCTTCGGGTCGCGGGCGGTCACCAGGTTGATGACGCCTTCGGGCACGCCGGCGTCGATGAAGCACTTGTAGGTCTCGATGGCGCAGAGCGGCGTCGCCTCGGCCGGCTTCAGCACGATGGTGCAGCCCGCCGCCAGCGCTGGCGCCATTTTCCGGGTCAGCATCGAGATGGGGTAGTTCCAGGGCGTCACCGCGGCGACCACGCCCACCGGCTGGCGCAGCACCAGGAACCGCTGGTCGGCGCGACCGGACGGCAGCACGTCGCCATAAACCCGCTTCGCTTCCTCCGCATAGAACAGCAGGAAGTCGGCAGCATAGCCCACCTCGTTGTTGGACATGCGCAGCGGCTTGCCCTGCTCGACGGTCATGAGGCGGGCCAGGTCCTTGCGCCGCTCCAGCATGATCTGGTGGGCCTTGTAGAGAATGGCCGAGCGCTCGAACGCGGTCTTGCCGGCCCAGGCGGGAAAGGCCTTGTGCGCGGCCTCGATGGCGGCCTTGGCCTCGGCCGCGCCGCCGTCGGCCACCTGGCCGATTTCCTCACCGGTGGCGGGATTGGTGACCGGGAAGGTGGGGCCGGAAGTGGCCCAGACGCCGTCGATATACATGAGGGGAAGGCTCCGGAAGGGGGAGGGTGTCAGGGTGCAGAATGCCTGAGGCGGAGCAATAGCGGGTTTGGGGGAAGGGGGGAAGGGTGCGCCGCCGCGGCGATGCACCCGTACTGCCGCCTTCCTATGCCCTTTTTTGGCCTATGCCCTTTTTGGCCTATGCCCTTTTTGGCCTATGCCCCTTTTGGCTTGCTTTTGCGCATCAGCAGCAGCAGCGGGGCGGCGGCGAGCGTCACCCACATCATGAAATGGAAGTCGCCCAGATAGGCGATTGCGGCCGCCTGGCGGGTGACCTCCGCGTTCAGGGCCGCCACGCCCGTCTCCGTCTGCCAGTTCCAGGCCTGCGGCAGCCAGGGCGCTTGCAGCACCTGGCGGAACGGCGTCATGAGGTCGGCCAGGCTCGCATGGTTCGCCTGGGTGTTCTGGGCCAGCAGTGTCATCACCACCGAAATGCCGATGCTGCTGCCGATATTCCGCATCAGGCTGAACATGGCCGTGCCCTCGTTGCGGTAGTGCGGCGCCAGCGTCGAGAAGGTGACGGTGCTGAGCGGCACGAAGATGAAGCCCAGCCCCAGCCCCTGCATGATGCCGGTCCGGACGATGGCGGAAATCGGCACCTCGATGGTGAAGGCGGTCATCTCCCAGAGCGAAAAGGCGGTCAGGCCGATGCCGGTCAGCAGCAGCAGGCGCGGGTCGACCCGGCCGATCAACCGGCCGACGATCAGTATGGCGATCATCGTGCCGACGCCGCGCGGCGCCAGCACATAGCCGGTGGTGACGACCGGAAAGCCCATCAGCACCTGCAGGAAGGGCGGCAGCAGCGCCATGGTGGCGAGCAGGATCACGCCGATCAGGAAGATCAGCACCAGGCCGATGCTCAGATTGCGGTCGCGGAACAGGCCCGGCTCCAGAAACGGCTGCTTGGCCGTGAACATGTGCACCAGGAACAGGTAGGAGAACAGCGCGACCATGATCGCCTCGATCACGATCTCGGTCGAGGAGAACCAGTCCTGCGACTGGCCGCGGTCCAGCATCATTTGCAGCGCGCCGATGGCGAGGCTGAGCAGGGCGAAGCCGAACACGTCGAAGCTGCGGCTGCGGTCGCGCACCGTCTCCGGCACGAAGGTCAGAATGCCGAGCAGCGCCAGAATGCCGAAGGGCAGGTTGATGTAAAAGACATAGCGCCAGTTATAATACTCGGTCAGGTAGCCGCCGAGCGTCGGCCCCAGGATCGGGCCGACCATGACGCCCACGCCCCACATCGCCATGGCGGAGCCGTGCTTTTCCGGCGGGTAGGTGTCGAGCAGCACCGACTGCGACAGCGGCACCAGGCCCGCACCGAACACGCCCTGCAACAGGCGGAACAGCACGATCTCCTCCAGCGACTGGGCGGCGCCGCACAGCATGGAGGCGAGGGTGAAGCCCGTGACCATGCCGGCAAACAGCCGCTTGCGGCCCAGCTTCGCCGCCAGCACGCCGGTGGCCGGCGTCATGATCGCCGCGGCGACGATATAGGAGGTCAGCACCCACGAGATCTGATCCTGCGTCGCCGACATGCTGCCCTGCATGTGCGGCAGGGCGACATTGGCGATGGTCGTGTCCAACGCCTGCATGATCGTCGCCAGCATGATCGACCCGGTGATCAGGCCGCGGCCGAGCGGTGTGCTGTCCCCGGCCGTTGGGACTGTGGTCATCGCGGATGGTCGACTTCGGCCGCCAGGGCGGCCGAACTCTCCGTGAAGAGGGACAGCGCCGACTTCACCATGGCGGGAACGGGCCTTTTATAGCCGGTGTCGATCTCCACGCTGGTGCTCATGCCGGCGCGCAGGGGCAGGTCGGCCGCGGCGTCGTCGACGGCGATGCGCACCGGGATGCGCTGCACCACCTTGACCCAGTTGCCGGTCGCGTTCTGCGGCGGGATGATCGAGAATTCGGCGCCGGTCGCCTGGCTGATGCTCTGGACCGTGCCCTTCCAGTCATGGCCCGGATAGGTGTCCACCGTGATGTCGACCTTCTGGCCCGGCTTCACATGGGTCAGGTCGGTTTCCTTGAAGTTCGCCTCGATCCAGACGCCGGCCTGCGCCACCAGGCTCATGACCGGGGTGCTCGTCGGCCCGTCGCCGATCACGTGCTGGCCGATCTGCGGCGTGTTGCTGGCGATGCCGGCAAACGGTGCCCGCACCGCCGTCCGTTGCAGGTCGAGCGTGGCGCGGTCGCGGTTCGCCTTGGCCTCGCGGTAGCGCGGATGCTGCTCGACCGGCAGGTTCGGGTCGCCGCCAAGCTGCGCCTCGATCTGCTGGATCTGCTGTTTGGTGACGCTCAGATGCCGCATCGCCAGCTCGTAATCGTGCTCGGCCTGGTCGAACGAGGTCTGCGAAACATTCCTGCGCTTCAGCAGCATCGCCTGGCGGTCCAGCTGTTTGCGGGTGTAGTCGATATCGGTTTCCGCAATCGCCTTTTGCTCGACCGCCTCGCGATAGGCGGCCTTCAGGCGCACGATGTCGTCGCGCACATTGGTCAGTTGCGCGTCCGCCTCTTCCAGCGCGATCCGATAGGGTTCGCCGTCGATGCGGAACAGTACGTCACCGGCCTTTACCGGCTGGTTTTCGCGCACCGCAACGTCGGTGATCAGGCCGGAGACCTGGGCGGAAATCATCACCTTGTCCGCCTGGACATAGGCGTTTTCCGTGCTCACATAGCGGCCGCCGGTGATGTAGAAATAGCCGCCGACCAGGATGACGAGCACCGGGCCCAGAAGCAACAGCGGCCGCCGCCACCGCCGCATGCGCGAGCGGCGCTTCGGTCTGCCGCCGGCACCGGTGTCGACGCGGTTGCGGCCGGCCGGGGCCGGCACCGCCGCCGGTGTTTCGTTGGCCGGTGTTTCGTTGGCCTGCGTTTCGTTCGAGTGGGTTATTTCCGACATGATCGCCTTCGTCTTGCTGAGACATCCTGCATTGGCTCTGCCACCAGGCGTCCCTCAGCGCTAATCAGGTTCTGTTTGATTTGGGCGAGCGCCGTGATCAGCGCTTCGTATTCGGCTTGCGGCACGTCGCCCATGGCATCCGCCCGCGTATCCGCGGCAAGGTCCCACATATGGTCCAGAAGCGGCTGGGCCTTGTCCGTCAGCACCAGTTGCACCGCCCGCCGGTCATTCGGGTCCGGCTCGCGGGCGACCAGCCCTTGCTCCTGCAGCCGGTCGATGGTCCGGACCAGGCTGATGGGTTGGATTTCCAGCTTGTCCGCCAACGTCACCTGGTTGATGCCCGGCTGGATCGAGAGATAGGCGAGCGCCTGCCATTGCGCCTGCGACAGGCCGATTTCCTGCGCGCGGCGCAGGAAATTCTTGCGCAGCAGGCGCGCGACATCGCTCACCAGGAAGCCCAGGCTCGTTTCCGGATCGGTCTTCATACGGGGGCCGGTTATGGTTCGGGTTCGGTCAATCGGGAACGGCCTGGCCGATGGTTCGGGAATGCCATTCGATAGGTAGACATATAATACGCATTGCAATCTAAATCCAGAAAATTCGCTGCGGCGCGCCGTCCGCGTCCGTGCCGCGGGCGCCTTGCCTCACCCCCTTGCCCCTTCGCCCCCTTCCGCGCCATAAGAGGGGTCACGGCTTATCGCCTTGTTTTTCTCGCCAGGAGCCAACTCCCGTGTCCTCGTCCAAGCCCGTCATCATCGACCGCCATCCCGGCCGCTCCTCGCAGACCATCGGCATCGCGCGCGAACTCGACACGCCGATCGATCTGATCCACGAGCCCTCGGTCGGCGTGATCGGCAACAAGGGCGACAGCCAGTGCTATATCGGCGTGCAGCGCAAGGTGGAGGCGATCCACGAGGCGCTGCGGGGCAAGATCGGCACCGGTGCCGGCCAGATGCCGCTGCGCCTGGTGCAGCCGGAATACACGGTCGGCATTTCCGACGGCATCCGCAACGGCACGCGCGAGATGCGCTATTCGCTGATCGGGCGCGAGATCACCCAGGACAGCGCGTCCGAGCACCTGTCGGGCTCGGGCCTGGCCGGCTGCATCGCCGTCGTCGCCTGCGACAAGCCGCCGGTCGGCACGCTCGCGGCGCTGCTGGAGCACAACCAGCCGGCGATCATCATGTCCGACGGCTCGATCCATCCGGGCCACGATCCGGACTCGAACGAGCCGCTGGACATCGTCGCCTCCTACCAGGTGGCCGGCAGCCATGACGAGGACTACAAGTTCCGCATCGCCTGCCATGCCTGCCCGGGCTACGGCTCGTGCGGCGGCATGTTCACCTACAACACCATGCAGACCTTTATCGGCGTGGTCGGCCTGCAGCCGCTGCACATGGTGGCGCCGCCCTCCGACGATCCGCGCCGCACCGGCGAGTTCGCGGCGGAACTGGTGGGCCATTTGCAGCGGATGATCGAGCAGGGCGTGCGCCCGCGCGACATTGTCGGCCGCGACAGCCTGCGCAACGCGGTCATCGTCGCCATGGCCGTCGGCGGGTCGACCAATGTGGTGCTGCACGCGCCGGAGATCGCGCGCGCCGCGGGCTTTGCCCATTTCTGGCGCGATGTGATGACGCCGGAGGAGTTCAACCACCTCTCCCAGAACGTGGTGCCGGTGCTGACCGACGCCCGCCCCTATGGCCGCTATTCCATGGTGGATATCGACCGGGTCGGCGGCGTGCAGGTGATCGTCAAGGAGTTGATGGACGCGGGCCTTCTGAACGGCGACGTGCCCACCTGCACCGGCGAGACCCTGGCGGAGCAGGTCGCGCGCCTCGGCACGCCGAAGCCGGACGGCGACGTGATCCACTCCTGCGCCAAGCCGTACAAGCCGACCGGCGGCCTGCGCCTCCTGGGCGGCAATCTCTCGCCCGACTACAGCGCCATCCTGAAGCTGGCCGGCGTCGAGGGCGGCCTGGAGGACAACGTGTTCAAGGGCTCGGCCCGGGTGTTCGAGGGCGAGGCGGATCTGCTGGAGGCGTTGGACAAGACGCCGGACGTGTTCCAGAACCACGACATGGTCATCGTCCGCTACGAGGGCCCGGCCGGCGCGCCCGGTATGCCGGAAATGCTGGACAGCACCTCGCGCATCACCACGCTCTGCCGCGAGAAGGGCATTGTCGTCGGCCTGATGACGGACGCCCGCTTCTCCGGCGGCTCGGTCGGGCTGGTGATCGGCCATGTCGGGCCGGAGGCGGCGCTGGGCGGCCCCATCGCCCTGATCGAGGACGGGGACGAGGTCGTCGCCGACCTGAACAGCAACGAGCTGAACTGCACCGCGTTGCAGGACCAGGCTGTGTTCGCCACGCGCATGGCCGCGTGGCAGAAGGCGGTGGACGCCAATGGCGGCCTGCACCCGAAATGCGGCGTCGCCGACACGCGGCTGTTGCACCGCATGCGCAATATGGGCGTGCCCGCGACCCGCGGCGGCGGCATGCACCCGAACCGCGAGGTCTGGGTGCGCAACGAGCGCAAGCCGGAGGTCTCCGGCTTCGAGCCGAAGAACAAGTATCACTGAGGCTGGCGGCACGGCCATTTCCGAGCTTTCCCGGACGGCGCAGCCGATCCGGGACCTCGGAGCTTTCCCGGACGGGCGCAGCCGATCCGGGACCTCGGGCCGGGCCTGCCTCCCGCGTGAGATCCCGGCTCTCGCCTCCGGCTCGGCCGGGAAAGCATTGAGGCGACCGGGAATGGTGTTCCTTGTGGCGCATTCCGGCCGCGGATGGGGCGCACCCGAGCCGCGTTTGTTCCCCGGAGGTGGCGGAGCCGCCATCCGGGGCCGGTGGCCCTGTGCGAACACCGGTCCCGGCGGTGTTCGATCGTTGACACCGGTCCCGGCCCGCCGCTCCGCGACGGCCGGGAAAGCGAGCGTGCGGCGGGCGCCTCTTCCTCCGGCGCCCTACCCCTTCCAGGCGAAGGGGGCGAAATGGCCGTTATTGCCCTGGCCTTCCAGCGTCTCGGCGATGCCGAAGGCAGAGATGCGCATATGGCTCGCCTGGGCCAGGGCCAGCCGGCGGTTGGCGGGATGCGAGGTGTGGTCGATATGCATGGCCTCGCCCGGCGCGATGCGCGGCTCCACCCCCTTGATCGCGAACGACAGCACGCCCGGAATCTCGACCGAGCGCGCGAGGCCGTCCACCGTGAAGGCGATGGGCGCGCGCTGTACGCCGCGATGCTCGCTCACCAGCCCGTCGCAGACATGCTGCGGCACGCCGCCCGCCTTGCCGCCGGCAATGGCTTCGAGGGCTGCGGCCTGGGCGTCGCTGGCGGGGTCGATGACAGCGGCATAGGTCCAGTCGCCGTCGGCCATGACGCGGCCGGTCTTGAAGATCAGGGCGAACTTGCTGCCGGCCAGGTCGACGCCATCGGCCTGTCCTTCATCCACGCGGAAGATCAGCAGCGCCGTGCAATGGTCGCGCGTCGCCGGCCCCTGCGGGTTGGTGTAGATGCAGGGGCAGAGATAGTCGCAATTGCAGCTCTCCATGTATTCGCCCTTTATGGTCCAGGCCATGGCCGTGCTCCTTCCGCTACGATGATCGTGCGGATAGCCTAGGAGGGCTGGCGGGGGCCGGCAAGGCGGGGGAGTCCGAACCGCCGGCGGTCGGCGGGCGCACCTAGGGCACCACGCCGTCGGGCAGGGCGGCGACATGGGCGGCGATGGCGCCCGGCGTGGTGATCCAGACCCGTTCGTCCGCCTGCGCGATGATGTGCGAGAGCGCGCGGCGCAGATGGCGCAGGCGGTGGGGCTGGCCGACCAGATAGGCGTGCAGCGCGATGCCCATGACCAGCGGCTGCTCCCGCGATTGGGTCCGCATCTCCTCGAACGTGTCGACGATCATGTCGGCAAAGTCCGCAGCACTGCCCTGCCGGGCGGCAATCGCCGGAATGTCGTTCAGCTCCTGCGGGTAGGGGACCGACAGGATGCGGCCGCCGGATCGGGTGCGAAACCAGACCGGCTGGTCGTCATGGCACCAGTCGAGCAGATAGGTGTAGCCGCATTCCTCCAGCAGGTCCGGGGTCACCCGGCTTTCCGAAATCCAGGGGCCGAGCCATCCGGCCGGTCGCCGTCCCTCGAAGCGATGGAGGGTCGCCGCGCAATCGGCGATCAAGGCGCGTTCGTCCGCCTCGCGCATTTCGCCCTGGCGTTCCGAATTGGTGCGGCCGTGGCCGACCATCTCCGCGCCCCGCTGGCGGAACGCGGCCATGGCCGGGGCCGCATAGGCGTACATGGCCGTATTGGCGAGCACGGCCACGGGCAGGTCCAGGGCGTCGAACAGGTTCAGCAGCCGCCACACCCCGACCCGGTTGCCATAATCCCGCCAGGAGAAGTTCAGCACGTCGGGCTGCGGGCCGCCCGGCGCCAGCGCCGCGCCCAGCCCCTCGCCGAAGGCGAAATGCTCCAGGTTCAGCGCCAGATAGACCGCCAGCCTGCGGCCGTCCGGCCAGCAATAGTCCGGGCGCTCCGGCAAGGGCACGTAGTCGTAGCGCCCGTGCGTGGCAAGCGCGGCGGCCGCGCGCGGCGGCGGCTCGGATGGGGTGCCGGTCATCGTATCGGGCTCCTGTTCCGGGGCGGAGGGATTGGATCGCGACGGCAATGCAGCATTCCGGCCGCGGGAATATATTGCGATGCACAAATATGCATGTGTCTAGGGGCAACGATCAAAGTTCGAGCAGGTTTCGAATATAGCGGGATCGTAAACGAAAGTACCGATTTAATATCGCTCGGTATCATGGTGCGAAAAAGATTGACGGTAACGATCAATGATCGTGCAGATTGAGGGAATTTCGAATATTTCTTCATCATCCTGACCGTATTTCGGGCATTGGCAACATTATTCAACAATTGGCATGCCGTGTGCTTGTGAGAGGTTGTTTGGATTCGGGCCCTGTCGCGAACGGCGCGGTGCGATGTCCGGTGAACCTGACTGCCTTCTCAAAGCCAGGAGACGTTTGAATGACCCAAAATCCCCGCTCGCCATGGACGCGAATGCTGCGTCGCACACTGAGGCGCAGCGTCGGCGCCGCGGTGCTGGCCGGCGCGATCGCCCTGCCCGGAGCTCAGGCCCAGGCGGAGAGCGTGCTCCGCGTCGGCATGACCGCCGCGGACATTCCCATCAATATCGGCCAGCCGGACCAGGGGTTCGAGGGCTTCCGCTTCATGGGCTACATGCTCTACGACCCGCTGGTCCTTTGGGACCTGTCGAAGGCGGATGCACCGGCCGGCCTGACCCCGGGCCTGGCGGAAAGCTGGTCGGTCGACCCGGACAATCCCGAGCGCTGGATTTTCAAGCTGCGCAAGGGCGTGAAATTCCATGACGGCAGCGATTTCACCGCCGACGACGTGGTCTGGAATTTCGAGAAGGTCCGCAATTCCGACGCGCCGCAATACGAGCCGAAGCAGGCGGCGCTGGTCGCGGCGCGCATCCCGGCGCTGAAGGCCGTGAACAAGATCGACGACTACACTGTCGAGATCCTGACCGATGGCGTCAGCGCCTATGTGCCCTACCAGGTCAGCTTCTGGTTCATGTCGAGCCAGGAACAGTGGGAGAAGGTCGGCAGCTGGGCCGAATTCGCCAAGGCGCCGTCGGGCACCGGCCCCTGGAAGTTTGTCTCGCAGACGCCGCGGGCCAAGGTGGAAATGGTCCCGAACAAGGACTACTGGAACCCGGCCCGCGTGCCCAAGGTCGACCGCGTGATCCTGCGGCCGATCCCGGAAGCCTCGGCCCGTGTCGCCGCGCTTCTGTCCGGCCAGGTCGATTTCATCGAGGCGCCGCCGCCGGATGCGATTCCGCGGCTGAAGTCGTCGGGCATGAAGATCGTCACCAACGCCTACCCGCACAACTGGGCGATCAAGCCGAGCCGGATCGAGGGGTCGCCCTGGAACGACATCAATGTGCGCAAGGCGGCCAATCTCTGCATCGACCGCGCGGGCATGACCCAGATGCTGGGCGGGCTGGCGATCCCGTCGGAAGGCCATCTGCCGCCGGGCGACACCTGGTTCGGTGAGCCGACATTCAAGCTGGGCTACAAACCCGACGAGGCCCGCAAGCTCATGGCCGCCAGCGGCCACAGCGCCGACAAGCCGCTGACCGTGAAAATCGCGATCTCCACCAGTGGCTCCGGCCAGATGCAGCCGCTGCCCATGTTCGAATTCCTGCAGGCCAACCTGAACGAATGCTATTTCGACGTTCAGGCGGAGGTCATGGAGTGGAACGCGCTGACCGCGTTCGGCCGCAAGCCGGCGAACTCGGAAGAGGCCGTCAGCAAGGGCGTGAATGCGGTGGTCATCAGCCACGCGCTGCAAGACCCCTACAGCGCCTTCGAGCGGTTCTTCCTGTCGTCGCGCATTTCGCCGGCCGGCTCCAACTGGGGCATGCTGGTCGACCCCTGGTATGACGAGACCCTGGCGAAGGCGGCCAAGACCTTCGACGTGACCGCGCAGACCAAGATCCTGCAATCCGTGCACGAGCGTGTGGTCGACAATGCGGAATGGGTCTGGGTCGTCCACGACGTCAACCCGCGCGCGCTGGCCCCGTACGTGAAGGGGTTCGTGCAGGCGAAAAGCTGGTTCCAGGATCTGACGCCGATTTCCCTCGAACGTTAGGTCTTGCCGACCGCCGGCCCGGCCCAACCGGCCGTGGCCGGCGGCGGATCGGGCGCCATTCTCGTTGCGCTCTCCGTTTCCCCGCGATGCTTGGATTTGTTCATGCTGTTCTATGTTTTGAAACGGCTGGTGTATTCGATCCCGATCGCGCTCGGCGTCTCGGTGATCTGTTTTGCTCTTGTCCATATCGGGCCGGGCGATCCGCTCAGCACCCTGCTGCCGGAGGATGCGCCGCAGGAGGTCGTCGACCGTCTGAAGGCCGAGTACGGCCTCGATAAACCCCTGGTGATTCAATACGTCCTCTGGCTCGGCAAGGCGCTGACCGGGGATTTCGGCATTTCCATCGTCACCAGCCGCCCGGTGCTGGGCGAGGTGCTGCCGGCCCTGGTCAACAGCGTCATCCTGGCGGTAGGCGGCGCGATGCTGGGCTTCCTGGTCGGCATGATCCTGGGCGGCCTGGCCGGCTTTTTCCACGGCCGGCCCGCCGACCGCGCCTTTACCGGCCTCGCCATTACGGGCGTGAGCGTGCCGCACTACTGGCTCGCCATCGTGCTGGTGATCATCTTCTCGGTCGAACTGCAATGGCTGCCCTCGCTGGGCATGAATATGAGCGGGGCGACGGATTTCACCTTCAGCATCGAAAACCTGCGCCACATGGTGCTGCCGGTGATCGCGCTGTCGGTGATCCCCGCCGGCATCGTCACCCGCACGGTCCGGGGCGCGGTGGCGGAACTGCTCAACCAGGAATTCGTCGAGGCGCTGCGCTCCAAGGGCATGAGCGAGCACCGCATTCTCCGCCATGTCGCCAAGAACGCCGCGCCGCAGGTGCTGGCGGTGATGGGGTTGCAGATGGGGTATCTGCTGGGCGGGTCGATCCTGATCGAGACCGTGTTCGCCTGGCCCGGCACCGGCCTGCTGCTGAACAACGCCATCTTCTCGCGCGATATCCCGCTGCTCCAGGGCACGATCCTGGTGCTGGCCCTGATTTTCGTGGCGCTGAACCTGCTGGTCGATGTCGCGCAGGCGACGCTCGACCCGCGCATCAAACGCTAGCCCCGATTTCCGGTTGGAGACCGCCGTCATGACCGCTCCCACCCTCGATTCCCCCGTTCTCGCCGCGGCCGAGGCGCCGGCGGCCGGCCCGCAACGGCGCGGCTACTGGACCAGCGTGTTCGAGCGCCTGCGCCGCGACCCCGTCACCATCGGCTGCGCGGTGATCATCCTGTTGATCCTGTTGGCCGCCGTGTTCGCGCCGCTGATCGCGCCGCACGATCCGTACAAGACCAGCATGTTGAAACGCCTGGCCCCGGTCGGCTCGCCCGGCTTTCTGCTGGGGACGGACGAACTGGGCCGCGACATGCTGAGCCGGCTGATCTATGGCGGCCGCGTCTCGCTGTTCACGGCCATCGTGCCGGTGTTCGGCGCCTTGATCCTGGGCGGGACGCTGGGCGTCGTCGCCGGCTTTCTGGGCGGGCGGGTGAACATGATCATCATGCGCACCATGGACGTTTTCTACGCCTTTCCCTCGATCCTGCTGGCGATCGCCATTTCCGGCGCCCTCGGCTCCGGCATCGTCAACGCCGTCATCTCGCTGACGCTGATCTTCATGCCGCCGCTCTGCCGCGTGGCGGAGACGGTGACGACCCAGGTGCGCAACCTGGATTTCATCGCCGCCGCCCGGGCGACGCCCGCCAGCACCGGGCGCATCCTGCGCGTGCATATCCTGGGCAATGTGCTGGGGCCGATCCTGATCTACGCCTCCAGCCTGGTCAGCGTCTCGATCATCGTCGCCTCGGGCCTGAGCTTTCTGGGGCTGGGCGTCAGCCCGCCGGAGGCGGACTGGGGCCTGATGCTGAACACGCTGCGCCAGTCGATCTATGTGGCGCCGGTCAATGCCGCCCTGCCGGGCGTGATGATCTTCATCACCGGCATTTGCTTCAACCTGATGAGCGACGGCCTGCGGTCCGCCATGGACGTCAAGCTCTGATGCGCAAGGAGACCACCCGATGAGTTCCGATACCCCCATGGAAGATGCCCCCATGGATATTGAACGCTTTTCGCTCCTGGCCGCCCAGCGGGGCCTGCGGATCGAGAGCGCGGATATTCTGAGCCGCCTCTATGCCGGCTATTGCTCGCTGCAAGTTCTGCTGGCGCGCATGCCCGCCAACCCGGAACCCGCCATCGACCCTGCCAGCGTGTTTCTCGGCGACGGCGGGGAGGTCCGGCGATGACCGACCTGCACCATGTCTCCATGGCGGAGGCCGCGCGCCTGTTGCGATTGGGCACGGTCACGTCGCGGGACCTGACCGATGCCTGCCTGGAGCGGATCGCGGCCCATGATGCCGGGCTGAACGCCTATATTACCGTCTGCACCGACACTGCGCGGACGGCGGCGGACCGGGCGGACGCCGAGATCGCCCGGGGCCTGTGGCGCGGGCCGCTGCATGGCATTCCCGTCGCGCTGAAGGACATTTACGACACCGCCGGCATTCTCACCACCTGCCACTCGAAACTGTTCGCCGACCGGGTGCCGGAGACGGACAGCGATGCGTGGGCGCGGCTGTCGGCCGGCGGTGCCGTGCTGCTGGGCAAGACGGCGACGCACGAATTCGCCACCGGCGGGCCGTCCTTCGATCTGCCCTGGCCGCCGGCGCGCAATCCCTGGAACCCGGACCATATCCCGGCCGGCTCCTCCAGCGGGTCCGGCGCGGCCGTGGCGGCCGGCATGGCCTATATGGCCATGGGGTCGGACACCGGCGGCTCGATCCGCGGGCCGGCCGGCGTCGGCGGGCTGGCGGGCCTGAAGCCCAGCTATGGCCGCCTGTCGCGCCGCGGCATCTTCCCGCTGAGCTGGACGCAGGACCATGCCGGGCCGCTCGCCCGCACCAGCGAGGATTGCGCGCTCGTCCTGCAGGTGCTGGCCGGCCACGATCCGCTGGACCCGGCCTCGGTCAACGCGCCGGTGCCGGATTTTGTCAGCGGCCTCGACCGGCCGATCGAGGGCCTGCGCGTCGGCTGGTGCCGCAACTGGTACGAGGGCGAGGCGGATGCCAGCGTCGAGCAGGCGCTGGCGGCGACCGCGGAAACGCTCGCGGGCCTGGGGGCGGAGATCGTGCCGGTGGAGATGCCGCCGCTCGCCGACTTTCACGCCTGCGGCCGCGTCATCATCCTGTCGGAAGCGTTCGCGATCCACCGCCGCTGGATCGCGACCCAGCCGGAGCAGTATGGCGAGTTCTTCCGCCTGCGCACCCGCCTCGGCGCCTTCATCAGCGCCGACCAGTATCTGGACGCCATGCGCTGGCGCCGCTCGCTGGCCGCGGCCATGGTGGCCGCGATGGCCGATGTCGACCTGGTGCTGACCGCCAACCAGTACGGCCCGGCGGAAACCTTCGCCGCGTCGCAGCAGGACTTTCACTTCTTCGGCAAGCCGTCGCTCACCATGCCGGCGAATATCAGCGGCCAGCCGGCGCTGACGATCCGGGGCGGTCACGCCGCGAACGGCCTGCCGGTGGGCGTCCAGCTGATCGGCCACGCGTTCCGCGACGCCGACGTGCTGCGCGTTGGCCACCGGTTCGAACGGGCGCGCCCGGATCTGTTCACCTGGCCGGAGCTCTGAGCGCGGGTTCCCGTCGCTGGCTGCGATCGCCGCCCCCGGCCTTGAGCCGGGGGCTTGGCGGTGCGCTTCCCACAGGGGCCGGGTTGCGGGATTGGACTCTCAGGCATGGGCTCCCGCCTGCGCGGGAGAAGGGGGTGGTGAGACGGCGTGGGTGAGGGCGCTGGTGTCCCTCGCTACGGCGCTCCGCGCCTACTCGGGATGAAGCGCGGAGGATGAGGCGCGGGGGATGAAGCGCGGGGGATGGGGCGCTGCTTCCGCTGCTGTCCCGCTCTTCCCTTGCTTTCGCCTCTCCCTGTTTCTCCCTCTCCCGCTTATTCCTTCCACCTCCTTTCTCCCGCGCAGGCGGGAGCCCATGCCTGAGAGCCTCCCATGGGGCGCGGGTTTTGGGAGCCGTGTCCCGGACCGGCATCCGTTCAGGCCCGCGGACGCCGGTCCGATGGCGCGGGCGCCTGTCGATCCGGCGTACTGCGCCCAGTCGGGATGACGCGCGGGGGGATGGCCCGCGCCCGGTCTCAGGCGGCCTCGGTGCCGAGTGCGCCGATGCCCTGCGGGGTGTTGCCCCAGGCGCCGATGCGGGCGCAGCGGGACATGCGGGTCGGGCTCACCTGCACCTCGTCCGGCACCCGCGCCAGGCAGGCGTCGCCGGCATAGGGGCAGCGCGGCGCGAACGAGCAGGCCGCGGGCGGTGAGGACAGGTTCGGCGGCGTGCCGGGGATCGCCTGCAACCGCCGGCCGCGGCTCGCCGCATGGATCGTCGAGGAGAGCAGGCCCTGGGTGTAGGGATGTTGCGGGTCGCGCACCACATCGGCCAGCGGCCCGCTCTCGACGATCTGGCCGCCATACATCACCGCCAGCCGGTCGCCGATCTCGATGGCGACGCCGACATCGTGGGTGACGATGATGACGCCGAGCCCCAGCTCCCGCTGCAATTGTTGCATCAGCAACAGCACCTGGATCTGCACGGTGGCGTCCAGCGCCGTCGTCGGCTCGTCCGCCAGCAGGATTTTCGGATCGCACGACAGCGCCAGCGCGATCATGGCGCGCTGGCGCATGCCGCCCGACATTTCGTGCGGATAGTTGTTCAGGCGCTGGGCGGCGGAGGGAATGCGCACCAGTTCCAGCAGTTCCAGCGCACGGGCGCGGGCGGCGGAGTGGCTGCAGCCCTTGTGCTTCATCACCGCCTCGGTGATCTGCTGGCCGACGGTGTAGACCGGGTCGAAGGCGGTGGCCGGTTCCTGGAAGATCATCGCCACCTCGCCGCCGCGGAGCCGGCGCAGGCGCGCGCCGTCCATGTCCAGCACTTCCTCGCCCTCCATGCGGATCGAGCCGGACAGGCGGGTGCGCCGCTCCGGCAGCAGCCGCTGCACCGCGCGCAGCGACACGCTCTTGCCGGAACCGGACTCGCCCAGAATGCTGAGCACCTCGCCGCGCTTCAGGTCGAAGGAGACGCCGTTGACGGCGTGGACGGTGCGCTCGCGCGTGACGAAGGTGACGTGCAGGTCGCGGACGGCGAGCAGCGGTTGGGTCGCGGACATGGGGGAACTTCCTTCGGGCATCAGGCGGTGGCGCGGCGCGCATCCAGCGCACCGGAAACCAGGTGGCAGGCCGCCGCGTGGTCCGGCGCCTCGGCGCTGGTCAACAGCGGCGCGTGGATCTTGCAGAGCGCCTGCGCGTGCGGGCAGCGGGTGTGAAAGCGACAGCCCGACGGCGGGTTGATCGGGTTCGGCGGGTCGCCGCTGACCGGCGCTTCCTTGCGCCGGTTGTCCGGGTCCATGGACGGCTGGGCGCTGAGCAGCGCCCGCGTATAGGGGTGCTGGGGGTGGTCGTAGACGCTGTGAACGTCGCCGATCTCCACCACCTCGCCCAGATACATCACCAGCACCCGGTCGGAAATGTAGCGCACCACGTTCAGGTCGTGGCTGATGAAGATATAGGTCAGGTTGAATTCCGCCTTCAGATCGGTCAGCAGGTTCAACACCTGGGCTTCGACCGACTTGTCGAGGGCGGAGACCGCCTCGTCCAGGATCAGGAGTTGCGGCTGCATGGCCAGGGCGCGGGCAATGTTCACCCGCTGGCGCTGGCCGCCGGACAGTTCGTGCGGGTAGCGATGCAGGAACAGTTGCGGGTCGAGGCCGACCTTGGCCATCAGGTCGACCGCCCGCTCCATCGCCTCGCGCCGCGGCACGCCGGCCGAGACCGGGCCGAAGGCGATGCTTTCCTCGATCGGCAGGCGCGGGTTCAGCGAGGCATAGCTGTCCTGGAACACCATCTGCACCCGCGCGCGCATGTCGCGTACGGAAATACCGTCGGAAGCGCCGATTTTCTCACCGTCGAGGATGATTTCGCCGTCATCGTGGGTGATGAGCTGGATCAGCAGCCGCGCCATGGTGGACTTGCCGCAGCCGGATTCCCCGACCACGCCCAGGGTTTCGCCCGCATGGACGGTAAAGCTGACCCCGTCCACGGCGCGCACATAGGCGCTGGGCCGCCAGGGCAGCACGCCGGAGCCGATGGGGAAGTATTTTCGCAGTCCCGTGACCGAGAGCATGGATTTGGCAGGGGTTGGCATGGGGCCGTCCTTTGTTCGCGAGGGCGGGTGGATGGGGAGGGCGGGCCAGCCGGGGCGAGACCCCGCGGCCGGGTCGTGACGGGGTGGCTCACTGCATCAGCGTCGGCAGGAACAGGGTGATGTCCGGGATGAAGATCAGCAGCAGCAGCGTCACCACGTCCACCGCCAGAAACGGCATGACGCCGGCAAACACCTCTTCCAGCTTCAGGGGAATGGGCGAGGCGCTGCGCACCACATAGACGTTCAGGCCGACCGGCGGCGTCATCAGCGACATCTCCGCCAGCTTGATCGAGATGACGCCGAGCCAGATTGGGTCGAAGCCGGCGCCGGTCAGGATCGGGAACATCACCGGCAGCGTGATCACCATGATCGCGATCGGGTCGATCAGCATGCCGAGCACCAGGTAGATCAGCGCGAACGCGAACAGATAGGCGTATTTGTTCAGGTCCAGCGCCAGCAGGCCGTCGGTGATCTCGGTGACAAGGCCGGTATAGGTCAGGTAGCGGGCGAAGATGATGCCGCCGATGACGATGATGAAGATGACGGAGGTGGTGACGCCCGCGTCCTTCAGCGTCGCGACGGTGGTGCCGCGGTCGAGCCGCCGCTTGCCGAGCACGATCAGGAAGGCGCCGAACGCACCGACGGCGCCGGCATAGGTGGGCACGAAAAAGCCCGCATATATGCCGCCGATCACCAGCGTGAACAGCAGCGCCACGCCCCAGACGCCGGAGAGCGACTGCACCTTCTGGCGCAGCGAGATCGCTTCCGTCGCCCGCGGCGCCATTTCCGGCCGGACGCGGGCAATGCCATAGATCGCCCCCATATACATCGCGCCGGACAGCAGGCCCGGCAGCAGGCCGGCCATCAGCAGGAAGGCGATCGATTGCTCGGTCAGGATGGCATAGATCACCATCAAAATGCTGGGCGGGATCAGCGAGGCCAGCGTGCCGGAGGCGGCGATGCAGCCGGCGCTCAGGCGCTTGTCATAGCCGAAGGCCGTCATCTGCGGCAGCGCCATGCGGGTGAACACCGCGGCGTTGACCACGGTCGAGCCGCTGGCCGCGCCGAAGGCGGCCGAGGCGAGCGTCGTCGCCATGGCGAGCCCGCCCGGCAGACGCCCCAGCCAGTTGTAGGCCGCACGATAGAGGTCGGCGGTCAGCCCGGCCTGGGTCGCCAGCGACCCCATCAGGATAAAGAGCGGGATCACCGCCAGCGTGAACGAGTTGGTGGTGCTGAAGGGGATGGTGGCCATCTGGGCGATGGCGGCGTCGAAGCCGATCACCAGCAGGGTGCCGAGCACGCCGCAAAGGCCGAGGGCGACGCCGATATGGACGCCGAAGCCCAGCATGACGAGGAGGGCGGCGCCGACAATGGCGCCGCTGGTCATGGTATCGATCATGGCGTCACCGCGCGTCCGGTTCGATGAGGGAGACGGCGGAGCCGATTTCCCGTTGCAGCAACTCTTCGGCCGAAACCGCCGCGCTGCCGTCGGACAGGCGCCGGACATCGGCGATCAGGTCCGCGACCAGTTGCAGGATCATCAGGCCGGTGCCGAAGGCCAGCATCAGCCGTGCGGGCCAGAGCGGGAAGCGGATCAGGCCGAAGGTGGATTCGCCGATATCCAGGCTGAACTGCGCCTCCAGCACCGCCTGCCACAGCAGCAGGGAAAAGAAGGCGATGGCCATGAGGTCCGCGAACACGTCCATGGCCGCCTGCCCCCGCGGGCCGACGCGGGTGTAGAACAGCTCCACGCGGATATGGTTGCGGCGGATCTGCGAATAGGCGAGCGCGCCGAAGACGATCACCACCATGGTGCTTTCGGTCAGTTCCAGCGCGCCGGGGACGGGATGCGCCAGCAACTGGGTCCCGACGACGTCGGCGGTGCCGAGCACGGTCGAGAGCACCATGCCGATCGAGCCGATCATCAGGACGAGGAGCGCGACCCGCTCCAGCGATTTTGCAAAGACGCTCATGGCAGCCACCGTTCGCCGGTCAGGCCCGGCGTGCGCGGAAGGGGAACCGGAGCCGGCCGGCCCGTTTGGGCTTGGTGGCCGGCTCCGATGGGGGGCAACGGTTGCAAGAGGGCGTTACTGGGTCCACTCGCGCCAGGCCTTGGCGACGGCGGCGGCCTGTTCGCCATAGCCCCGTTCTTTCAGGTCCGCTTCCCAGGCGGCCAGCAGGTCCGGCGCCGCCGCCTTCCACTTCGCCAGTTCCGCGGGCGGGAACGCCTGGAACGCGCCGCCGGCGGCCTCGATGGCGGCCTTCGACGCCGCGTCGCCGGCAACCACCCAGTCGAGATAGTCCTGCTGGCTCTTGGCCGCCTGGTCGGTGAAGATCTCCTGAATGTCCGGCGGCAGCCGCTTCCAGGTGCGCTCGCCGATGATGATCATGTGGCCGGTGATGGTCATGATCGGGCCGCAATTGGTCTTGCCGACCTCGAACAGGCGCAGGCTCTCGATATTGCCAGTGTTCAGGAACGAATAGTCGATGGTGCCGCGTTGCAGCGCCTCATAGACCTCGACCGGGCTGACCGTGACCGGAACCGCGCCGATGGCATTGTGCAGTTTCGGCACGTCGGCCCCGAAGCTGCGCAGCTTCTTGCCCTTCAGGCTGGCGACCGTGGTGCAATCGGGCGAGGGGCCGGTCAGGTAATAGGAGCCGAGCGGCTGCTCGAACAGATAGTGCACGCGCATCTTGTCCGTCTCGTCCTTGAAGACCGGGAACTGCGCGTAGGATTTCTTCAGCACGTCGATGGCCTGGACCGGATCGTTGAAGACGAACGGGATCTGGAACGCCTTCCAGAACAGCAACTGGTCCGGGTAGTAGCCGGGCGGGATCGCCGCCATGTCGACCGCGCCGCGGCCGGCGAGCAGGCCCAGTTCGTTGCCCTTGCCGAGGCCGCCGGCGAAGGTGATGTCGATCTTGACCCGGCCGCCGGTCCGTTCCTCGATCTTGGCGGCGAAGTCCTTTTCCGCCTGAACGAACGGGCTGTTGGGCAGATAATGCCCCCAGCGCAGTTTGAACTCCTGCGCACTGGCGGTCGTCGTCACCGCCACCGCGGACGCCGCGATCAGAGCGGACCCCAAAATTCCCTTCAACGCCGATATCATTGTGTGCTCCTGGACTGTCGGACCGTGCGGCTCGTGAACGTGCGTTGTGCGGTTGCGAAAATGAACGCCTCAGAGCCTTCCAAAGCCCAACAAAGCAAGAAGTATGCCAATCGTGGAATATTGTGCGTTGCAATAATGGGTGGTGGCGGGCCGGCGGTCCGGCGCCAAAAATTTGGGCGGAGGCCGTGCCCGTTCGCTGGGCAGGGCCGGCCTGACGCATGGGCGCCGGCGGAAAGTTTCCCATTGCACAGGTTGTCGCGCCCGCGCACAGTAAACGCAACTTGTCGGGATGATTGTCCGTTCCGTGCAAGACAATTGCGAACTGGCGCCGACCGAGCGCTGGCCGAAACCCTTGGAGGAAACAATGCCCCTGTCTTTGAAGGGCCGGTTGCTGTGCGCCGGCTTGGCGACCCTTGCGGTCGCCTGGTCCGGTTCCGCGACCGCGGTAACAAAACTGACCTATGGCAGCTACCTGCCGGCCACCCATGTGATTCACGAGAAAGGCCTGCTGCCCTTCTTCAAGCGGGTAGAACAGGACACCAACGGCTCCCTGACCTGGGAATTGTTCTCCGGCGGCGCCATGGGCGGCCCGAAAGAGGCGTTGCAGACGATCGAGGACGATGTCGTCGATAGCGCCATCATCGTCGACGTCTATATCAAGCGCGATGTGCCGGTGTCGGTCACCATCGCCGATGTCGGCCTGCTGGTGGACGATCCGCTGGTCTTCGCCGCGGCCACGAACGAGGCTTATCTGATCGACTGCCCGCAATGCGCGGCGGAGACGAAGAAGCACAACAAGATTGCGCTCTCGCGCAATTCGACCGGCATCTACAACATCATGTGCACCAGCCCGATCCACACGCTGGAAGGGTTGCATGGCGTAAAGGTGCGCTCGGCCGGGCGGCACGGCGTGCTGATGAAGGAGCTGGGTGCGACGCCCGTCGGCATCACCACCGCCGAAATGTACGAGGCGCTGCAACGCGGCCAGGCGGATTGCACCACCGGGTCGACCGCGTGGCTGAACGCCTATGGCCTGAAGGACGTGATCAAGGCGGTGATCGACTATCCCATCGGCGCCTATATCGGCGGCGAGGGCATGAACATGAACGCCGACCGCTGGAACTCGCTCACCGACGCGGAGCGCATGGCGATCCGCAAGAACCTGCCGAAACTGGTCAGCGACACGGTGTTCGCCTACATGGCCGAGGGCGACCTCGCGCGCGAGGAAGCGATCAAGAACAACGGCCTGCAGGTTCTGGAAGCGGACGAACCGCTGAAGAACGCCATCGACAAATTCCGCCAGGGCGAGGTCCAGGTGTCCATCGACAAGGCCCGCGAGGCGGGGGTGAAGGACCCGGAACGGATCCTGAATCACTTCATGGCCAGCGTCGAGAAATGGCGCAAGATCGTGGCCGATATCGGCCGCGACAAGGAGAAATACGAGGAAGCGCTCTGGCGCGAGATTTTCTCCAAGGCCACCCCGTAAAACCGCCCGGCGATCCCGGCGGTTGCACCGCCGGGTGACGCGGCGGCGTCCCGGCGCCCGGTCTGCGGCGTGCCCGGACGCGCGGCCGGATGGCGGCTACTGCCCAGCGGAAGGCTCCGATGAAAAGCTTTGAACGGTTCTTCAACCGGCTGTCGAACTACAGCGCGTTCATTGCCGGCGCGGCCATGTTCGTGATGATGGTTCAGATCTCGCTCGACGTGGCGTTGAAATACATTTTCAGCTACCCGATCCCGGCGACGCTGGAGACGGTGTCGAGCTATTACATGGTGGCGCTGATCTTCCTGCCGCTCGGCATCGTCACCCGCGATCACGAGCATATCAGCGTCGAACTGTTCACCCAGGGGCTGAGCCCGCGCTGGCTGGCGCTGGTGAACGGCGTCGCGGGGATTCTGGCCATGGCCTATATCGGCGTGATGACCTTCCGTTGCGCCGAGGAAGCCTGGGAGAAGATGCTGATCGGCGAGTCCTGGGAAACCGCGATCTGGGACATGCAGGTGTGGCCATCGCGCTGGTTCATCCCGATCGGCGTCGGCCTGATGTTCGTCTATCTCCTGATCCACGTCATCGACAATTTCTCGTTCTTCGTCCGCGGCCACCGCATCATGACCAGCGGCGAAAGCCAGCATGGCCTCGACCTCGATCTCTAACTGTGCGGGTGCGGGCGGCTGGACGCCGCCGGCACTGGCACCCGCGCAGGAGCCGGAACATGGATAGTCTCACCATCGGGTTTTGCGGCATCGGCCTCGTGCTGGTTCTGCTGGCGCTTCGGGTGCCCATCGCCGTGGCGCTCGCCACGGTTTCGATCGGCGGCATCTGGATTTTGCGCGGGCAGGGTGCGGCGCTCGGCACGCTCGGCAGCCTGCCCTACGACTTTGCCTCCAACTTCACCCTGTCGGCGGTGCCGATGTTCCTGCTGATGGGCGCGGCCGCCTATCACACCGGCCTGACCGGCTCGCTCTACGACGCCGCCCGGCTGTGGCTGAACCGGCTGCCGGGCGGGCTGGCGGTCGCCTCGAACTTCGCGTCGGCCGGGTTCGCGGCGGCGTCGGGCTCCAGCGTCGCGACGGCGGCGGCCATGGGCCGGCTCGCCATTCCGGAAATGCTGAAGGCCGGCTATGACAAGTCGCTGGCGACCGGCACCATCGCCGCCTCCGGCACGCTGGGCGCGCTGATCCCGCCCTCGATCGCCTTCGTCATCTATGGCTGGTTCACGGAGCAGCCGGTCGGCACCCTGCTGATGGCGGGCTTCCTGCCGGGCGTGCTGACCGCTGTCATCTATGCGAGCATGATTATCTGGCGTTGCGCCCTGAACCCGAAACTGGCGCCGCCCATTCGCCAGCATGTGCCCATGAGCGCGAAGCTCGCGGCCCTGAAAGAGGTCTGGCCGCTGCCCCTGCTGGTGCTCTGCGTCATGGGCAGCATTTATGGCGGCGTCGCCACGCCGACCGAGGCGGGCGCGCTCGGCGCCTTTTTCGCGCTGATCATCGGTGCGGTGAAGAAGCAATTGAACCGCGAGACCTTCGTCCGCTCGTTCGTGGAGGCGTTGCGCACGGTCTCGGCGGTGTTCCTGGTCGCCATCGGCGCGATCCTGCTGACCCGCTTCCTGGCCATGGCCGGGGTGCCGCGGTTCATGGCCGAGATCGTGCAGCAATTCGATGCCGACGCGCTCACCGTGATCCTGGCGATGACGGTGATCTATCTCATCCTGGGCATGTTCCTGGACCCGCTGGGCCTGATGCTGCTGACGCTGCCGATCTTCCTGCCCGCCTTCAAGGTTCTGCACATCGACCTGATCTGGATCGGCGTGCTGGTGGTGAAGCTGATCGAGATCGGCCTGCTGACGCCACCGGTCGGGCTGAACGCCTATGTGGTGAAAGGCGTGGTCGGCGATGCGGTGCCGCTGACGACGATTTTCCGCGGCCTCGTCTGGTTCCTGGTCTGCGAGGCGGTCATCATGACCTTGCTGATCGCGTTCCCGGAAATCTCGCTCTGGCTGCCGGCTGTGCTGTCCGGCTAGGCCGGGCGCCGGTCCGGGCCTGCACACGCGATTGTGAGTGCGCTCGTTCGTCGACTGGCAGCGCGCGGCCGCGGAGGCGGGCCTGGCGGTGCTCGACCTGGTGCGCACCGACTCTGCCGCCGTCCTGCGCTCGCCGGAAAACGACGTGCTGGTTCTGGGGAGGTCGGAGGCGGCCTGACCGCGCCCGCACGGCTTTGTTCCGGCGCCGATGGCGCGCTGGAATAACCGGTTCAGGTGGCGCGGGGTCCGCGATAGAATGGCCGGCCGTGCGCGCGCCTGTCGGCGTGGGCCCGGTCGAACCCGCCCCGAAACAGGATGGTCCCATGCCGCAAGACACGAATGAGCTGGCGCCGAGCAGTATCGGCCAGATCGGGTTCTATGTGCATCAGATGCGGAACGAAGACGATTATTCGTTGAACAACCGCTTTTTCGCCTGGATCCGGGGCGACCTCGACGCCGACGCGCTGCAGCAGGCGCTGGATGCGGTGGTCGAGCGCCACCCGGTGCTGCGGACGATGCTGGTGCCGGCCGCCGGGCCGCGACCACTGCGCCAGGAGGTTCTTCCCGCCGCGCCGGTGGTCTTCGAACGGCACGACGCCTGCGCCGGCACCGTCGCCGAGACCGAAGCCGAGATGCGCCGGATTGTTCAGGCGTTTGCCCACACCCCGTTCGATGTCGGCGAGGAAGAGTTTCCGTTCCGGGCGCTGCTGGTTCGGGTCGACGACGACCGTTGCCTGTTCGGCATGATGGCGCATCACATCGCCTCCGACATGCTGTCGGGACAGATCCTGTTCCGGGACGTGGTGGCGTTTTACCGGTCTGTGACGCAGGGAACGGACGGGCCCGAGCCGCCGGCCGCCCAGTTCGCCGATTTCGCGACCCGGCAGTGGGACCGGTTGGAAAGCGGCGCCATGGACCGGCATGCGGATTTCTGGCGCGAAACCCTGGCCGGGCGTCCGCCCATGGTCGTGCCCGGCGCGCGGGCGACCGCCGCCGCTTCGCCCGTCCCGCAAGCCGGCGAGCGCCTGTCGCGGACGCTGCCGGATGCCCTGGCCACCGCCGTGCGCGGCCTGGCCTGGCGGCACCGGGCCACGATCACGACCGTGTTCCTGGCCGCCCTGGGCGTGTTGTGTCGCGAGAAGGGGGTGACGCAAACGACGCTCTGCATTCCGACGGCCAACCGCCCCGGGCCGAAATTCCAGGATGTGGTCGGCTGTTTCATGAACCCGGTGCTGGTGGTGCTGGAGGCGCAACCGGGCGAACCCTTTGCGGCGGTGCTGGACCGGATGCGCGACCGGGCCTCGCAGGCGTATGCCCACCGCGAATATCCGGTCGACCGGTTGAAGGCCCTTCTGGACGACGATTTCCGGGATATCGGCTATCCGCCCGGCCTGCTGTTCCAGTTGCTGCAACGTCCGGACGAGCTGGTTCTGGAGGCGGGTGGCTGCGTGTTCGAGCGCATCCTGACCGACATGCACCGCATCGCTGGCCTGTATTTTCCGCAAGCCCGGCTGCAGGTGCTGGTGTGGGAGGAACGGGACCGCATCACCTGCAGTTTCGACTATGACGCCGCGGCGTTCGAGCGGGAGACGGTGCAGGCCATGCTGGACCGCTACGTCGCCATCCTGCACGAGAATGCCGGCGCCGCGCCGGCCTGAGCCGCCCGGCGCAGCCCGGAGCCCGGCGATCCGCGTCCGTCGTCCGCGGCGGCCAGCGTGCGCAGGCTCCGGTCGCCGATCTTGCCGCCGGGGGTGCGGGGAGGGGCCGCGTGCGCCGGTGCACCGCCCCCGCAGCCGGGCCGTGGATCAGGCCGCTTTGCGATCCTGGTTCTGGCCGGGGCGCGTGGCGTCGTCGGCCAGCACCGGGGCCAGGCGACGGGCGGCGATTGTCTCGGAAACGCCGGTGCGCTCGGCATAGCGCAACAACTGATCCCGCTCCACGCGACCGATGCCGAAATACGAGGAGTCCGGATGGGCGAAATACCAGCCGCTGACCGCCGCGGTCGGCAGCATGGCATAGCCCTCGGTCAACTGGATGCCCGCTGCCGCTTCCGCATCCAGCAGTTGGAACAGGGTCGGCTTCTGGCTGTGGTCGGGGCAGGCGGGGTAGCCGGGGGCCGGACGGATGCCGCGATACTGCTCGCGGATCAGATCGGCGTTCGAAAGGTTCTCGTCCGACGCATAGCCCCAGAATTCGCGGCGAACGCGCTCGTGCATGCGTTCGGCAAAGGCTTCCGCCAGCCGATCCGCCAGGGCTTTCAGAAGGATGGCGTTGTAGTCGTCATTCTTGCGTTCGTAGTCCGCCAGCGGGCCTTCGATGCCGTGCCCGGCGGTGACCGCAAAGCCGCCCAGATAGTCGGTCTTGCCGCTGGCCTGCGGGGCGACGAAGTCGGCAAGGCAGAAATGCGCGCGCCCCTGGGACTTGTTCACCTGCTGGCGCAGGAAGGTCAGGGAGGCCAGCGGCTCGTTGAACCGGGCCGGGTCGTGCAGGACCACGCCTTCCTCGCCGTCGCTGTTCGCCGGCCAGAAGCCGATGACGCCGCGCGCTTCCAGCCATTTCTCGTCGACAATCCGCTTCAGCATCGCCTCGGCATCGGCGAACAGGGCGCGGGCGGCCTCGCCCACCACCGGGTCGTCGAGCAGGCGCGGATAGGTGCCGGCCAGTTCCCAGGTGCGGAAGAAGGGCGTCCAGTCGATGCGGTCCACCAGTTCGTCCAGCGGGTATTGGACGAAGGTCCGCGTGCCGAGGAAGGAGGGCTCCGGCGGGGTATAGGCCGTCCAGTCCAGCTTCGGCTTGTTGGCACGGGCATCCGCCAGGGTGACGGCTTCGTGCGTCGGGCCGGATTTGCGGCGGCGACGCAGCGTGTCGTACTCCTCGGCAATGTTCGCGGTATACGGGCCGAAGGTCTCGGCCGACAGCAACTGGCCCGCCACGCCGACGGCGCGCGAGGCGTCGAGCACGTGCACCACCGGCCCCTTGTAGGCGGGGTCGATCTTCAGGGCGGTGTGCAGCTTCGACGTGGTGGCGCCGCCGATCAGCAGCGGCGTTTTCAGGCCGCGGCGATGCATATCGCTCGCCACCTGGACCATTTCGTCCAGCGACGGCGTGATCAGGCCCGACAGGCCGATCAGGTCGACGGCCTCCTTGGCGGCGGTGTCCAGGATCTTGGCCGACGGCACCATGACGCCCAGGTCGATCACCTCGTAATTGTTGCACTGGAGCACGACGCCGACGATGTTCTTGCCGATGTCGTGCACGTCGCCCTTCACGGTGGCGAGCAGGATTTTGCCCTTTTTCTGCTGTGCGACGCCGGATGCCTCGGCCTCGGCTTCGATGAAGGGGATGAGGTGGGCCACCGCCTGTTTCATCACCCGGGCGGACTTCACCACCTGCGGCAGGAACATTTTGCCGGCGCCGAACAGGTCGCCGACCCGGTTCATGCCGTCCATCAGCGGGCCTTCGATCACCGACAGCGGCTTGTCGGCGCGCTGGCGGGCTTCCTCGGTGTCGTCGACGATGTGGGCGTTGATGCCGTGGACGAGCGCGTGCTCGATCCGCTGTTCCACCGGCAGTTCGCGCCAGGAATTGTCCTGCTCGCGCTTCTGTCCGCCCTGGCCGCGATACTCCTCGGCGATTTCGAGCAGCCGTTCGGTGCCGTCCTTGCGCCGGTTGAGGATGACGTCCTCGACGCGCTCGCGCAGGTCGGGCTTGATCTCGTCATAGACCGCCAGCTGGCCGGCATTGACGATACCCATGTCCATGCCCGCCCGGATGGCGTGGTAGAGGAACACCGAGTGCATGGCCTCGCGCACGGGCTCGTTGCCGCGGAAGCTGAACGAGAGATTGGACACGCCGCCCGAGATTTTGGCATGCGGCAACGACTGCTTGATCTCGCGGCAGGCCTCGATGAAGTCGACGCCGTAATTGTCGTGCTCCTCGATGCCCGTCGCGATCGCGAAAATGTTGGGGTCGAAAATGATGTCTTCCGGGTGGAAGCCGTCTTCGGTCAGCAGCTTGTAGGCCCGGGTGCAGATTGCGACCTTGCGCGCCTTGGTGTCGGCCTGGCCCTTTTCGTCGAACGCCATGACGACCGCGGCCGCGCCGTAGCGGCGGATCAGCCGGGCCTGGCGCAGAAACGCCTCCTCGCCCTCCTTCATGCTGATCGAGTTGACGATGGCCTTGCCCGCGACGCATTGCAGCCCCGCCTCGATCACCTCCCACTTGGACGAGTCGATCATGATCGGCACGCGGGCGATGTCCGGCTCGGCCGCGATCAGGTTCAGGAAGGTGACCATGGCCTCCTTGGAGTCCAGAAGGCCTTCGTCCATGTTGACGTCGATGATCTGGGCGCCGTTTTCGACCTGCTGGCGGGCGACTTCCAGCGCGGTGTCGTAATCGCCGCCCATGATGAGCTTCTTGAAGCGGGCGGAGCCGGTGACGTTGGTCCGCTCGCCGATATTGATGAATGTGGCTTGGGCTTGTTGCATGGTGATGGCGTGCACTCTCTGGGTCAGGCGGCGGAGACGAACGGATCCAGGCCGGAAAGGCGCAGGCGCGGCCGGTCGGCCGGAACCTGTCGCGGCGGGACATCCTTCACCGCCTCGGCGATGGCTTGGATATGATCCGGCGTGGTGCCGCAGCAACCGCCGACAATGTTGACCAGGCCTTCCTCGGCCCATTCGCGGATCAGGCGGGCCGTCATCGCCGGTGCCTCGTCATAGGCGCCCAGCTCGTTCGGCAGGCCCGCGTTCGGATACACGACCAGCGGCACCTCGCACTCGCGCGCCAGTTCCTCGACGAAGGGGCGCAGCTGTTCGGCGCCGAAGCCGCAATTCAGGCCGAAGGCCACCGGATCGGCGTGGCGCACGGCATACCAGAACGCGGTCACCGTCTGGCCGGAAAGATTGCGCCCGGTCAGGTCGGTGACGGTGCCGGTCACCATGACCGGCAGCTTCACGCCGGTTTCGTCCGCCAGTTGCTCCAGCGCGAACAGGGCGGCCTTGCAGTTCAGCGTGTCGAACACCGTCTCGACGGCAAAGCAATCCACCCCGCCCTCGAACAGGGCCTTGGCCTGGTGGTGGTAGGCCTTGCGCATTTCCTCGAACGTGACCGCGCGAAAGCCGGGGCGGTTCACATCCGGCGAGATCGAGCAGGTCCGGTTGGTCGGGCCGAGATTGCCGATGACATAGCGTGGCTTTTCCGGCGTCTTTTCGGTCCAGCGGTCGGCGGCGCGGCGCGCGATGCGGGCGCCGTCGAGATTGATGTTGTGCACGAACGGCTCGCAGCCGTAGTCGGACTGGCTGATCGTGGTCGCGTTGAACGTGTTGGTCTCGATCAGGTCGGAGCCGATGGCCAGATAGGTGTCGTGGATGCGCTCAATCACCGCCGGCTGGGTCAGGTTCAGCAGGTCGTTGTTGCCGCGCAGGTGATGGCCGTGGTCGGCGAACTGGCTGCCGCGATAGCCGGACTCATCCAGCTTTTCCGCCTGGATCATCGTGCCCATCGCGCCTTCGAGGACGAGGATACGGTCCGCCATCAATGCGGTCAGAGCGGGCCGGGTGTCGGCGGGCATAAGAAGGTCCTTTGGTCAGTGGAGATGCTTATAACCATATAAAGATATCGTTATATTGTCCAGGGCGAAATCCGCCGGCGCTGCGATACGCGGCGGTTGCGGCGGGCGTTTGCCCCGCTGGCATTGCGCGCCAAGCCGCCTATAATGCAGCCGTTCGCCCGATCCGAAGGAAAACTTATGGCCGCCGCCCACCCCGACGAGACCGTCGTAACCGCTGCGATCGCCGTGATCGGCAACGAAATCCTGTCCGGCAGTGTTCAGGACGAAAACATCGCGTATATCGCGCGCGGTTTGAACGAAATCGGCATTCAATTGCGGGAAGTCCGCGTCGTGCCGGACATTCACCGCGAGATCGCGGACGCGGTGAACGCGCTGCGCGGGCGCTGGGACTATGTGTTCACCACCGGCGGCATCGGCCCCACCCACGACGACATCACGGCGGAAGCGGTGGCCCTCGCCTTCGAGCGCAAGGTGACCTACCACCCGGAGGCCTTCGCGCGGCTGGAAGCCTTTTATGCGTCCCGCGGACAGGACTTTACCGAGGGGCGCAAGCGGATGACGCTGGCGCCGGAAGGCGCGGAACTGGTGAACAACGAGGCGATGATCGCGCCCGGCCTGAAGGTCGAGAACGTGTTCGTGCTGGCCGGTGTGCCCCGGATCGCCCAGGCCATGTTCGAGGCGACCAAGCCCTATCTGCGCCGGGGCAATGTCGTCCATTCCCGCTCGATCACCACCCATCTGGTCGAGGGCGAACTGGCCGGGCCGCTGGAGGCGATCCAGAAGCGCCACCCGCATGCGGACCTCGGCTCGTATCCGTTTTACAACACGCCGCGCGGCAATGGCGTGAAACTGGTGGCGCGCGCCACCAGCCAGGATCTGCTCGACACCGTCGGCGACGAGATCCGCCGCATGATCGCCGACCTCGGCGGCGAGACCATCGAAGACGACCGTAGTTGGTAAAGGGCAGATTCGGCCATGCGCGCCTTTTTCTCTGACGTTCATCTGAGCCATCAGCCGCCGGAAATCATCGCCCGCGGCCGGGCCGTTCCCCATTGGGAGGTGGCGGCCCGGGCCGGCGCCTTGCACCAGGCCCTGGTCGACGGCGGCCATAGCGTGGAAGCGCCGGAAAGCCATGGCCTGGCCCCGGTCGCCGCCGTGCACGATCCCGGCTATCTCGAATTCCTGGAGACCGCCTGGCAGCGCTGGCAGGAACTGCCGAACCCGCCGCCGGCGGTGCAGCCGAACGCGCATCCGGGCCGGCACATGACCGGCCGGCCGACGGACGTGCTGGGCCAGGCGGGCTATTACGTCACCACGAACTCCGCCCCCATCGTCGCCGGCACCTGGGAGGCGGCGCTGGCGTCGGCCGATACCGCCGTCAGCGCGGCCCGGGCGGTGCTGGACGGAGCGGACGTGGCCTATGCCGCCTGCCGGCCGCCGGGCCATCACGCCTATGCCGATACGGCCGGCGGATTCTGCTATCTCAACAATGTCGCTATCGCCGCCAACGACATGTTGCAGGAACTGGCGCGGGTCGCGATCCTCGACATCGACGTGCATCACGGCAACGGCACCCAGGGGATTTTCTATCGGCGGCGCGATTGCCTGTTCGTGTCGCTGCACGGCGACCCGGCCGAGTATTTTCCGTTCTTCGCCGGCTATGCGCACGAGCGCGGCGAGGGCGAGGGGCTCGGCTACAATCTGAACCTGCCCCAGGCCCAGGGCACCGGCGACGAGGACTATCTGTCGGCGCTGGACGATGGGTTGGGCGCCATCCGCCGCTATGCGCCGGATGCGCTTCTGGTCTCGCTGGGCTTCGATGCCTATGCGGGCGACCCGATCGGCTTCCTGTCGATTTCGACCGAGGGCTTTGGCCGGATCGGCGAAGCCATCGCCCGGCTGGGCCTGCCCACCGTCCTGGTGCAGGAGGGTGGCTACAATGTCGAGGCCCTGGGGGCCAATCTCACCAGCTTTCTGAACGGGTTCGCGAGCGGGCGCTGAAGACCCGCCCGCCCGCCGCACACGAGGACACGCCGATGGCTCACGAATTCCGCTTCGATTCCATGCCGTTCACGCCGGAGTTGGAGGCGTTCCGCATGGAAGTGCGGGAGTTCCTGCACCGGGAAATCGCCGCCGGCACCTTCACGCCCGGCGATACCGACAAGGAAGCGGGCTACAATCCCGAATTCTCGCGCAAGGTGGGCGAGCGCGGCTGGCTCGGCATGACCTGGCCCAAGGCCTATGGCGGTCACGGGCGCTCGCATTTGGAGCGCTATGTGATGACCGAGGAAATGCTGGCGATGCGGGCGCCGGTGCGCTTCCACTGGGTCGCCGACCGGCAGAGCGGCCCGGTGCTGCTGAAATACGGCCAGGAGGAGGTGCGCAAGGAGATCGTGCCGAAGATCGCGGCGGGCGAACTCTGTTTCTGCATCGGCCTGTCCGAGCCCAATTCCGGTTCCGATCTGTTCGCCGCGTCCACCCGCGCGACCAAGACCGACGGCGGCTGGCTGGTGAACGGCCGCAAGATCTGGACCTCGAACGCGCACCGCTCGCACTATATGATCGCCCTGGTCCGCACCTCGCCGTCGACGCAGGAAAACCGCCGCCACGGCCTGACCCAGTTCCTGATCAAAATGGACGAGAACGGGCCGCAACCGCGCCCGATCATCAACCTGACGGGTGCGCACGAGTTCAATGAGGTCGTGTTCGACGACGTGTTCGTGCCGGATTCCCATGTCATCGGCCGCGTCGACGAGGCCTGGAAACAGGCGACCGACGAGCTGGCCTACGAGCGCTCCGGTCCCGACCGCTGGACCGAAACCATCTTCTCGCTGATCGAGCTGACGCGGGTGGCGGAGGCCAGGGCGGACGACCGCATCAGCGCCGGCCTGGGACGGGAAGTCGCCCATCTGAAGACGCTGCGGCGCATGTCGGCCTCGATTGCAGGCATGCTCCAGGACGGCCAGTCGCCGGTGGCGGAGGCGGCGGTGGTCAAGGACCTGGGCACCAACTGGGAGCAGGCGCTGCCCAATACCGTGCGCCTGCTGGCCCCCAAGGCCGCCCAGGCCATGGCGGGCAACCGGGCCCGGTTCGAGGATGTGCAGCGGCTCAACACGCTGATCGCCCCGAAACTGACCATCCAGGGCGGCACGCGCGAGGTGCTGCGCGGCATCATCGCCCGCGGGCTGGGGCTGCGGTAGGACGTTTTCGGTCCTGGTTGAACCACCGATCTCCCGCGGAAGCGGGAGCCCATGCCTGAGAGCGTCTCACAGGACGCGGAGGCTGTCTTTGTCTCTCAGGCATGGGTCCCCGCTTCCGCGAGGACAGGGAAAATGGGGCGGCGAGCCAGCTGGGAAAGAACCTGCGCTAGCCGGGCCGTGACGGCTGCCGCCTTCCCGGGAGAAGGGGCTCAGGCGAAATCCAGCAACGGCCGGACCTCGCGGCCGAATTGCTCGATCTGGGCGTCGCGTTCCTCCGGCGTGCCGAGGAATTCCAGTTCGAAATGGCGGACGCCCGCGGCATGGAACTGCTGCAGGAAGGCCGCGATGTCCGCCGGTGCGCCCAGGGCCGCATAGCGTTTGGTCGCGCGCGAGAAGTCCATGGCGTAGCGCTTCGACAACAGCGCATTGGCGGCATCGTAGGCCTCCTCGTATGTGGGGCCGAGCCGCATGAACAACAGGTGCGAGGTGCCGTATTCGGCGTGCGAGCGGCCGGCGGCCGCGTAATGGCCGCCGATGCTTTGCAGGGCGGCTCGGTACTGGTCCGGCGTCACCACATAGCTCACATAGCCGTCGCACAGCGTGCCCGCGCGCCGGAACGCCGCCTCGGTGCGGCCGCCGACCCAAAGCGGTGGGCCGCCGGGGCGGGCCGGGGTCGGCAGCATCTGGGTTTCGGGGAAGGAGAAGAAGCGGCCGTCGTGCGCCACCTTCTCTCCGGTCCAGAGCTTGCGCAGCACCGCAATGCCTTCGTCCAGGCGCGCGCCGCGTTCCTTGTGCGGCACGCCGGCGGCGGCGAACTCGCCCGGAAACTCGCCGCCGACACCCAGGCCCATGACAAAGCGACCGCCGCTCACGCGGTCGAGCGTCGCCGCCTGCTTGGCCACCGGCACCGGGTGGCGGAGCGGCAGCAGATAGACCGAGGTGTGCACCCGGAGCCGGTCCGACAGCGCGACCACCTGCGCCAGTTGCACGAACGGGTCGAGGATCGGCAGGGCAAAGGCCAGATGGTCGCCGACGGCGAGCGCGGAGAAGCCGCCATCCTCGGCGGCGCGCACCAGCTTGCGGGTGTCGGCCACGGTCGGCATTTGCGAATGCAGGCCGAAGGTCACGGTTTTGGCGAGGGGGAGGGGCATGGGGCGCAATCCTCTTGGGCACGGTTATCGGCGTTGTGGGTCATTCAACGCCAAGGGCGGCGTGTTTGCCAAGTCGGGCCGGCGTGGTACTGATTCCGCTCGGCACAACACCGGAGCCTGCCCCATGGCCAACGCCCCCATCGACCTGAACAGCCAGAATCTGTTCGATATCCTCTACACCATGCGCGCCATGCGCCGGCTGAAGCCGGACCCGGTGCCGGACGAACTGGTGGTGAAAATCCTCGACGCCGCGATCCGGGCGCCCAGCGGCGGCAACAACCAGCCCTGGCATTTCGTCGTCGTCAAGGATGCCGCGATCAAGCAGGCGGTTCAGGTCTGGTACAAGAAGGCGCTCGATGAGGTCATCGGCCCGCGCTACGCCACCAGCGCGCCGCCGCCGGGTTCGAACGCGGAGAAATATCACCGCCAGCACCTGGCCGTGGAATATCTGACCGACCACTTCCACGAGGCCCCGGTCTGGATCGTTTGCTGCCTCAAGAGCGGCGGCGGGTTGCCGTCGCGCATGTCCGGCGCCTCGATCTATCCGGCGGTGCAGAACATCCTGCTCGCCTGCCGGGCGCTGGGGCTGGGCGCCAACCTGACCACGCGCCACCTGATCTATGCGGACGAGACGGAGAAGGCGCTGAAGCTGCCCGATGGCTGGCTCTCCTACGCCATCATCCCGATCGGTTGGCCCATGGGCCATTTCGGGCCGGTCAGCCGCGGCGACCTGAAGGATTTCGTCTCGCTCGACGTGATCGGCCAGAAGTGGGACGCGCTGGACTGAACGCGCGTCCGGCGTTCGACCGGGCGCCGCAATCGCGATCGGGGCTCTGTGCTATTGGCCTCGCTGCAACAAGCCGACAATGTCGCCGGCGGGCACCGTCTGGTTGCGGAAGGTGAAGGTGCCCTGCTCCGCCACCTCCTTCGCAGCGTTCAGCAGGGCGCTGTATGCGGCGTTGGCGAAGGCACCGCCGAGGCTCACACGCTTCACGCCCAGAGCCGCCAACTCCGCTATCGTGTGGAAGCCGGTGGCCCCGCCCATCAGCATGTTGAAGGGGCGGTCGATTTCGCTGAGCACACTGCGGATATCCTCCAGCGTGCGGAGGCCCGGCGCATACAGCACGTCGGCGCCGGCCTCTTGGAAGGCTTGCAGGCGGCGAATGGTGTCTGCCAGGTCGGTGACGCCGCGAATGTGGTTCTCCGCCCGGGCACATAGCATGAACGGGAAGGGGAGCGCGCGGGCCGCTTCGGCCGCCGCAGCCACTCGCTCGGCGGCTTCCGCGATGGGCCGGATGCGGGCTGCGTCGCCGGTGCGGCCCGGCGCCCAATCCTCGACCGAGCCGCCGACCAGACCGGCCTCCGCCCCCAGGCGGATGGTCTCGGCGACGCCTTCGGGCGTCTCGCTGAAACAATCCTCCAGGTCTGCGGCCAGCGGCAGGTCGGTTGCCGCGGCCAGCATGCGGCAATGCTCCAGCACTTGCTCGCGACCGACCTGGCTGTCGCCCAGGCCGAGGCTCCAGGCCATGCCCGCTGACGTGGTGGCCAGAGCCTTGTAGCCCAGGCCGGCCAGCATCTTTGCGCTGGTGACGTCCCAAGGGTTGGGAATGACGAAAATACCCTCCTGACGGTGCAGTCGTGCAAACAGATCGGCTTTGTCGACTTGGCTTCGCATTTCGGGTCCTTCCACGCTTGTCGAACCGGCGGCCGAACGCCATGATGCGCCCAATCCGAAGCCGGAGGAAGGCCATGGGCGTCATCATCGCCGCCGACAAACTCGAAGCGCTGATCGCGCGGATTTTCGAACACACCGACTGTGACAGCGTCGAGGCCAGGCGTATCGCGCATTACCTGCTGGACGCGAACCTGACCGGGCACGACAGCCATGGCGTGCTGCGCACCAGCCGCTATGTCTCCTGGCTGGAGCAGGGTCTGTTCAAGGCGGGGCGCACCATCAAGGTGGTGAGCGAGAACCCGGCCATGGCCGTGCTGGACGGCGATTACGGCATGGGTCACACCGTCGCCGAACAGGCGGTGGATTTCGGGCTGGAGCGGGCGAAGGCGAACGGCTGCTATATCGTGGCGCTGCGCAATGCCGGGCATGTGGGCCGCGTCGGCTCGTGGGCGATCAAGGCGGCGGAGGCGGGCTATGTCTCCGTTCATTTCGCCAATGCGCGCGGCTCGGTCCTGGTGGCGCCCTATGGCGGCACCGAGCGGCGGTTTTCGACCGCGCCCTTCTGCGTGGGCGTGCCGCGCAAGGGCGAGCCGCCGGTGATCCTCGACTTCGCCACCTCCATCGTCGCCGAGGGCAAGGTGATGGTCGCGGCGAAGGGCGGCAAGCCCTTGCCGGAGGGCGCGCTGATCGATGAGCACGGCAACCGCACCACCGACCCCGTGGCCCTCTATGGCACCGCGGGGCCGGATGCGCCGGTGGCCTTGCGCGACGGCAAGGGCGCGATCCGGGCCTTTGGCGACCACAAGGGGTCGGGCCTGGCGCTGATGTGCGAATTGCTGGGCGGCGCGCTCACCGGCAACGGCACCGCCGGCCCGCCGGGCAAGCCGTTCGCCAACGGCATGCTGTCGATCTATATCGACGCCGCCACGATCGACGACCAGGGTGGCTTTGCGGCGGAAGTGGCGGACTATGTGAATTTCGTCATGTCGGCCAAGCCTGCCGATCCCTCCAAACCGGTGCTGGTGCCGGGCGACCCGGAGCGCGCCACCAAGGCCGAGCGCCTCGCCAACGGCGTGCCGCTGGCCGACGACGCCTGGGCCAGCATCCAGGAAGCGGCGCGGCGCGTCGGCATCAACGATACGGACATCGCCGCCCTGAGCGGCCTGTAATCGTTCTTCTTTTCGAACCAAGGACCCCAGAGCCATGGATTATGTCGGCCTCGGCCTGCACTGGAACGACCTGGAAGTCGGCCAGAAATTCCGCACCATCAACCGCACGATCACCGAGGCGGATTTGGTGAACTTCATCAATGCCACCGGCATGGTCGAGATGATTTTCACCGACAAGACCTTCGCCAATCAGGGCGCGATCAAGGGCGCGCGGCCGGTGCCCGGCGCGCTCTGCTATTGCTTCGCCGAGGGGCTGCTGGTCCAGGCCACCATGCAGAACACCGGCCTGGCGATGCTGGAATGCGACCTGAAGGTGTTGGGGCCGACCAATGTCGGCGACACCATCCATGTGGAGGTCGAGGTGTTGTCGCTGCGTCCGACCTCCAAGGGCAATCGCGGCATCGTCAAGACCCGCAACGACATCGTCAATCAAGAGGGCGTGACGGTCGCGACCTTCGAGGCGACCCGGATGATGGCCGGTCGCTGACGGTCACGATTGCCGCCCCGAAACAGTGGCGCCGATTGGCAGGCGGTTTGCCGACAGTCCGCCAATCGGAACCCGCTTTCCACCAGAGGAAACCCCCACCATGCCGCAGACTCCCACCCAGCAAATTCCCGGCGTCTATCATCGCAAGATCGGCGATATCGTCGTCACTGCCGTAACCGACGGCTTTCTCGACGGCCAGTTGAGCGTGTTGCACAATATCACCGAGGAACAGGGCCAGGCCCTGATCCGCGACAATTTCGGGCCGGAGAAGGGGCGGCGCACCAGCGTCAACACCTTCCTGATTCAGAGCCAGGGGCGCTGCGCCATCGTCGATACCGGCTCCGGCACGTATATGGGTCCGACGGCCGGCTGGCAGCGGAACATGCTGGAGATTGCCGGCATCAAGGCCAGCGAGATCGACACGATCATGCTGACCCACATGCATCCGGACCATTCCGCGGGCCTGAGCGACCGGGAGACCTGGAAGCCGTTCTACGAGAATGCCGAACTGGTCTGCCACGAGAACGAACTGCCGCACTGGGAAGACGATGCGGCCATGGCCAAGGGCACGGATCGCGAGAAAATGCTCTATTTCCAATGCACGCGCGAGCAGGTGGGCCCCTATAAGGCGCGGATGCGGACGTTCGCGAAGGAACAGGAAGTGTTCCCGGGCGTGATCGCCATGCCGGCGAACGGCCACACGCCCGGCCACACCATCTATCAGGTCCAATCCGGCAACGAACAGTTGCTGATCTGGGGCGATACCGTGCATGTGCCGGAGATCCAGGCGCCCCATCCCGAGGTCTGCATCGACTTCGACACCGACAAGGAAAAGGCGGCGGCCAGCCGCCGCCGCGTCTTCGATATGGTGGAGACCGACCGGTTGCTGATCGCCGGCATGCACCTGCATTTCCCGGCGTTCAGCCATTTGGTGAAGCAGGGCAGCGGCTACCGCATCGTGCCCGAAACCTGGAAGTTCCAGATGTAAGGGGGGCGCTCCATGCCTTGGATCGAAGCGAACGGCGTTACCCTTCACTACAGCCTGGACGGGCCGGAGACCGGCCGGCCGCTGGTGCTGGTGCACGAGCTGGGCGGCACCAGCCACAGTTGGCAGCCCCTGATCCCGCGCGTCACGGCGGCGGGGCACAAGGTGCTGCGTTGGGATTGGCGTGGCTCGGGCCTGTCGGAGAAAATCCGCGGGGATTTCTCCATCGACGACATGTGCGCCGATCTGGCCGCGCTGATGGAGGCGGTGGGCTTCGGCCAGCCTGCGGACATGGTCGGCACGGCGCTGGGCGGCGGCGTCGCCATTGCCTTCGCCGCGCGCTATCCGGCCAGGGTCCGGAAGCTGGTCGTCTCCAGCCCCGCGACGGGCAGCCCCGGCGGCAATGAGCGGATCATGACCCGCGCGGCCGGGGTGAAGAAAGACGGCATGCGGCCGTTCGCCGATCCGAGCCTGGCGCTCTCCTACCCCGAGAAATACCGCACAGACCCAGCGGCATTCGCCGAATACCGCAACCGCTGGATTTGCAACGATCCGGACAGCTTTGCCGCCCACAATCTGATGCTGGGGGCCATGGACGAGTCGGTGAACTTCGGCAAGCTGGCCTGCAAGGCGTTGGTGCTTTCCGGTTCCGACGATCCGCTGCGCACCCCGGCCGCGGTGAAGGAGATCGCCGACGCCATTCCCGGCGCCGATTACCGGGAATTGCAGGCCGGCCATTTCCTGCCGGTCTATGCACCGGACCTGTGGGCCGAAACCGTGCTGCCCTGGCTGGCGGCGTGAGGAGACCGGGTCATGGCCTTGATCGAAGCGAACGGCATCGTCCAGGAATACGAGCTGACCGGGCCGGCCGGCGGCGCGCCGCTGGTGCTGATTCACGAATTGGGCGGCTCCCTGCAAAGCTGGGACCGCTGCATGCCGGCATTGGCCGCCGCCGGCCGCCGCGTGCTGCGCTACAACTGGCGGGGCACCGGGGCGTCGGAGAAGATCAGGGGGGAGCTGGATGTCGCGACGCTGTGCGACGACCTCGCGGCGCTGATCATCGCCGTCGGGCTTGCGCAACCGGCGGATGTGGCGGGCACGGCCCTCGGCGGTGGCGTCGCGCTGGCGTTCGCGGCGCGCCACCCGGCCAAGGTGCGCAGGGTCGCGGTCTCCAGCCCGGCGATCGGGGGGAGTGACGGGCTGAAAGACATGCTCCGGTCCCGCGCGGACCTGGTGGAAGTCCAGGGCATGCGCGGCCAGGTCGATACGAGCCTCGACCGCTCCTATTTGCCCAAATACCGCAGCGACCGGGAAGCCTTTGTCGCCTATCGCAACCGATGGATCGCCAACGATCCGGTGAGCTATGCCAGCCACAACCGCATGCTGGCGGCCATGGACGAAACCGCGCATCTTGCGCGCATTGCCGGCCCGGTGCTGGTGATTGGGGGCAGCGACGACGCCTTGCTGACGCCCACCGCCATGCGGGCCATCGCGGACGCCCTCCCCGTCGCGGAATTCCGCGAGTTGCCGACGGGCCATTTTCTGCCGGTCAACACCCCGGATTTGTGGGGGAGCGAAGTGTTGCCCTGGTTGGGCGAGGGGCGGTTCGGGTCCTAGTCTGCGCCGCTGCCGTTGCCGGTAATCCAAGCGCGCCTACATTGGCGACGGCATAGGTGGAGTTCTCCCGTTGGTGCCCCTCTATTCTTACCCGGAGAGGGGAGGAACTTGGCGTTTGAAGGAACAGTCAAAAAAGTTGTAGAATGAGGTGTCTGCGCATTCGGGTAACTGTCCCGTTTAAGCTGGGAATGTGCATGAGCAATGGTCTGTTGAGCCGGTTCAGTCCTCTGGCGACACTTCGACCCTGGCACCGCACATCCAAGAATGCGCGCTTGATTTGTTCGGTGGTAGCGGGCAATTGTTGGTATGAATGGCTGAGTCCATAAGGGATCGAGCGTCGATGAACATATGGCGGCATACCGCGGGCCGGGAAAGTTTGTACCGTCCATCGATTCGCTCTGCGGCGCGAATGCCGGATTGTGCGCACTGCCCGGTTCGCGACCACAGCCTCTGTGCGGGCATGGAGGCGGGCCAGCTGATCCGCGTGGCCGAGAAGACCGATCAGCTGGAAGCGACGCCGGGGCAGGCCCTGTTCTTTGAAGGCGATCCCGCGCGCCATTTCTTTACCATTCGCCGGGGGGTGGTGCGGGTTGTCCGAAGCTTCCCGGATGGCCGCCGCAGTGTTGTCGGATTTCTGCACGATGGCGATTTCTTCGGCGGCGGTTTCGGCCAATCGGCCTATCCCGCTACGGCCGAAGCCGTAACCGATCTGGAATATTGCCGGATCACCGTGCGGGACCTGGAAGAACTCGCCCAGGAGTTCCCGGCCCTGCACCGGCAGGTCGCCTCCATGGCGTCGGACCGGCTGCATGCCGCCAACGACCATATCGTCCTCTTGTCGCGCAAAACCGCGATCGAGAAAGTGGCGGCGTTTCTTCTGGCGTCCGCGGAATGGGTTGGCGACAAGGGCCAGTTCGACCTGCCCATGGCGAGAAGCGATATTGCCGACTATCTCGGCCTGACGATCGAGACGGTGAGCCGGACGATGACCCGTTTGATCGACAACCAGGTGATCGCGCTGCCGACGCCGCAGCGGGTGCGGGTTCTGGACTGGTCCGAGCTCAACACCTTGGCCAAGCCAGAGGCGGATCACACCGATCGATGATTTTCGCCTGACGCTTCGCAATGGCGCATGTCAGCCCCTGCCGTGAGGCGGTTTGGCGTTCGGAATCGGGATAGGGATATTGTATGGCATTGATTAACGCCGCCTATCCGGAGGGACTTTTGTAAGAGTCCCAGGGAAAAATAATGTCGAAGACGCTGTTTCTTTATATTTCACGTAGAATTCTGGTGTGGTTTTTCGGGTTTCTCGCCGTTGCAGCGATGGTTGTGCTGTTGCTGGAGGTGCTGGAGTTGGTGCGGCGCGCGGCATCTCGCGCGGACGTGGGCCTGGGCACGATCGTACAAATGGCATTGCTGCACCTGCCGCACATCATCGATATTGCCCTGCCGTTTGCGATGCTGTTCGCGGCCCTGGCGGCGTTGTCGCAACTGTCGCGGCATCACGAACTGGCCGTTGCAAGAGCGGCCGGATTGTCGATCTGGCAGTTGTTGTTGCCGGGATTGGCGGTGGCATTCTTGATCGGAGTGTTGAAGGTCGTTGCGTTTAATCCTTTGGTCGCCGTGTCGCTGACCATGTTCGAGGATTTCGAGGCGGTCTATTTCGACAAGAAATCCAGCAACACCGTATTTCAGGAGTCCGGATTGTGGTTGAAGGATTATTCGGAACGGTACAATTTTATCGTTCATGCGAACAAGCTGGTGCCCGGAAGCCGGTATCTTGAGGAAGTCACCGTCTTTGAGATGTCGGACGACGGCAAGTTCGAGAAGAGAATCGATGCGGCGCGGGGCGTATTGAAAAACGGGGTCTGGGCGTTTGACGATGTGAGCACCGTCGGTCCGGCCCAGGCTGCGGTCCAACAGCCCCATCTTGAATTGCCGACCCGGCTGACATGGCTCAAGCTCGAGGACAGTTTCGCGTCGCCGGCCAGCATGCCGGTTTGGCGTTTACCGGCGTTCATACGGCTGCTAGAAGACGCGGGCTTCTCTGCGGCGGCCCACAGGGTCCAGCTGCACATCGCATTGGCGGCTCCGATGGCGATGGTCTCGATGGTCTTGATCGCCGCGGGTTTCGCCATCCGGCCGCCTCGTCGGGGCGGCGTGCTTCTGCTGATGACGATGGCTGCCATTGCCGGCTTGGGTTTCCACTTGCTGACGCAAGTGTTCTTTCGCCTTGGATTATCCGGGCAGTTGCCAGCGGCTCTTTCTGCCTGGGCTCCGGTCGCATTCGTTACAATGTTGGGTGCCGCTTGGCTTTTGTATACCGAGGACGGATGATGAATTGTTTTTCTGAAGCCAAAAAGACGAGACCAATTATTGGGATTGTTGGTATAGTTTCTGTGCTTGTGCCGCTGCTTTTCCTTGTGCAGACCGGCATGGCCCAGGCGTCGGCTTCCAACAAGATTGTCCGCATCGTCAATGACTACCCGATCTCGGAATACGACGTCGATGCCCGGCTGCGCATGGTGATTGCCACCGCCGGCCGGCCGACGAGCGAGTCCGCCCTGCAACGGATCCGGTCCCAGGTGCTGGAGGGGCTGACGGACGAGCGGATTCAGTTGCAGGAGGCAAGCCGCCTGGGATTGACGGTCGATAACGAGGAAATTCAGTCGGCCATCGCCACGATCGAGAAATCCAACGGCATGGCGCAGGGCGCGCTGCTGAAGACGCTGACCGCCCGAGGGATCGATGCGGCGACATTGATCTCGCAAATCCGGGCGACCCTCGCCTGGCGGAAGGTGGTGCGGCAGCGATTGAGCGGCAGGGTCGCGATCAGCGACGAGGACATCGATGCCTATCTTGCCGATTTGGGACAAAGGCAGACCGAGGAATTTCTGCTGGCGGAGATCTTCATTTCCGCGCAGACGGTGCAGGACCTGCCCGCCGCGAAGGCCGTGATCGAGGATATCCGGGACCAGATCCGAAAGGGCAATTCGTTTCAAACCCTGGCCCGGCAGTTCAGCCAGGCGCCCACCGCGGCCGGCGGCGGGGATATGGGCTGGGTGGATGTCGATCAACTCGACCCGCGTTTGGCGGCCGCCCTGCGGGCGATGCCGGTCGGGCAGGTGTCGCCGCCGGTCGAGGTCGACGATGGCTATTACCTTCTGGCACTGCGCGATCGGCGCGAGTTCGGCAAGGAAGGGCGCCAGGAGACCCTGTACAACTTGCAGCGCTATTATGCGCCCTTCGCCCAGAACGCCAGCAACGCCGTGAAGCGGCAGATCGTGCAACGGGCGGAGCGGGCGCGGGCGGAAATTTCCGGTTGCACCGACGTGGCCGCGGTGGCGAAAAAATACGGAGCGCAGTCGACCGACCTGGGCGCCATCCGCCTTGGCGAGTTGCCGGGGCCCTTGCGCCCGTTCATCGAGAAACTCGGCGACAGCGGCAAGACCAAGGCCCTGACCCTTATTGACGGCGTCTTGATCATGGTGCTGTGCAACAAGGAGGTGAAGTCGATCGGACTTCCGGATCGCGACCAGGTTCGGGCGACCTTGTTGAACCGGCGGTCCGATCTTGAGGCGCGGCGATACCTGCGTGACTTGCGTCAGAATGCGCTGATCGAAATCCCGCAATAAGGCGACGACGTGTGCTCGCGGTAACCATGGGTGACCCCGCCGGAATCGGTGGGGAGATTACGCTGAAAGCCTGGTTGCAGCGCAAGAGCGACTGCATCCCCGCCTTTTGCGCCGTCGACAATGTCGAGCGCCTGCGCCGACTGGCGGCACGCCTGGGCTGGGAGGTGCCGGTCGTCGCCGTCGATACGGTCGCCGACGCCGCGAGCCGCTTTCCGCAGGCCCTTCCGGTCTTTCCGGTCGCCGCGCCGGTCCCCGACACCCTCGGGGCGCCGGATTCCCGGAGCATGGCCGCCATTATCGAAAGCATCGAAACCGCGGCCCGTCTGGCGATCGAAGGCGAGGTCGTGGGGATGGTCACCCAGCCGATCCACAAATCCTCCCTGTACGGGAAGGGGTTCGCCTTTCCGGGGCATACGGAATTTCTCGGGCATTTGACGGGAACGGAGGCGGCGCCGATCATGATGCTGGCGGGGCCGGATTTGCGGGTGGTGCCGGTGACGATCCACCAGTCCCTGGTGTCGGCCATCGCCAGCCTGAGCGGCGACCGCATCGAGGACACGGCCATCCGGGTGGCGCACGCGCTGACCGCGGATTTCGGGATCGAGCGACCGCGGCTGGCCCTGGCCGGACTGAACCCCCATGCGGGCGAAGACGGGGCTCTGGGCGACGAGGAGGTGCGCTTCATCCGCCCCGCCGCCGATCGGCTGCGCGCCCGCGGCCTGGCCATTGCCGGCCCGCTGGCGCCCGACAGCATGTTCCATGCCAAAGCCCGCGCCGGGTATGACGCTGCCATTTGCATGTATCACGACCAGGCGTTGATTCCCCTGAAGACGCTGGCCTTCTATGAGGGGGTCAATATCACCCTGGGGCTGCCCATCGTTCGCACCTCTCCGGATCACGGAACGGCGTTCGATATCGCCGGGAAGGGCGTTGCGAACCCGGCCAGCTTCATTGCGGCGCTGCGGCAGGCAAAAGCGATTGCGGCGTGCCGTGCCCGGAGCTGACGACAAGGCGCTGCCGCCCCTGCGCGAGGTGATCCAGCGGCACGGTCTCGCGCCGCTGAAGCGGTTCGGGCAGCACTTTCTCACCGATCCCCGGCTGATCGCGCGCATCGCAGCCGTGGCGGGGGACCTCACACAGGGCATGGTGATCGAAATCGGGCCGGGCCCCGGCGGCCTGACCCGCGCCCTGCTGGCGGCCGGTGCGCAACGCCTCGTGGCGGTCGAGTATGACGAACGATGTCTGGCCGCGCTGGAGGAACTGGTGTCGGTATATCCGGACCGGCTGGAGATCATCGCGGGCGATGCGCTGAAGGTGGATGTCGCCCGGATCGGCACACCGCCGCGGAAGATCGTCGCCAACCTGCCCTACAACATCTCCACCGTCCTGCTGACGCAGTGGCTTGCGCAGGCGCAGGCCTTTGCCGGCCTGACGCTGATGTTCCAGAAGGAGGTTGCGGATCGCCTGATGGCGGTGCCGCGGACGAAATCCTACGGGCGCCTCAGCGTTCTGGCGCAGGCGACCTGCCGCGTGGTCAAGAATTTCGATCTGCCGCCAGGCGCCTTCCATCCGCCTCCCAAGGTGACGTCGACCGTCGTCACGCTGACGCCGCACGAAACGCCGTTGCCCTGCCGGGTCGGCACCCTGGAGGCCTGTACGGCCGCGGCATTCGGCCAGCGGCGCAAGGTGCTCCGCACCAGCCTGCGTCGCTGGACACCCGCCGCGGAAGCCTTGCTGGAGGAAACCGGTCTGAACGCCGGCGCGCGGGCCGAAGAGCTGACGCCGGGCGATTTCGTCCGGCTGGCGGTGGCCCATGATCGGGATTTTCCGGACGGTCAGTGACCGGCCTGCAAGCCCCGGACGAACTCGCCCAGTCCGACCAGCCGGTCGCGGCGTGACCGTTCGGCCATCAGGATCGCGCGGACCTGGGCGACGCTGCGGTCGATATCGGCGTTGACGATCACATAGTCGTATTCCGGCCAATGGCTCATTTCGTCGGCCGCCTTTGCCATGCGCTCCGCCACGATCTCCGGCGGGTCCTGGGCGCGCCGGGTCAGGCGTTCCTCCAGGGCTCGGGTCGAGGGCGGCAGGATGAAGACCGATACCAGATCCGCCCGTGCGGATTCACGCAACTGTTGCGTTCCCTGCCAGTCGATGTCGAACAGCATGTCCTGGCCGGCGCTGAGCGCGGCCTCGACCGGGCCTCGCGGGGTGCCGTAGTAGTTGCTGAACACGCGCGCATGTTCCAGCAACTCGCCCCGGTTCAGCATGAGGTTGAACGTGGTCTTGTCGACGAACTGGTAGTCGACGCCGGCGACCTCTCCCGGCCGTTTGGTGCGGGTGGTGGCCGAGACGGACATGTCCAGATTCTCGTCTTCGGCCAACAGGCGCCGGGCAATGGTGGTTTTGCCGGCGCCGGACGGCGACGACAAAACCAGCATGAGACCGCGCCGACGCAGGATGGCATCCATATCGGTATCTCCTCAGGCGCGGACTATTCCACGTTCGCGACCTGCTCGCGCAACTGATCAATCGTGGCCTTAAGATCAAGCCCGATTCGGGTTAGGTCGATATCCTGCGATTTGCTGCAGAGCGTATTGGCCTCGCGGTTGAATTCCTGGGCCAGGAATTCCAGCTTGCGCCCGCAGGGCTCGCCGCGTGCGACCAGGTCGCGGCCGGCTTCGACATGGGCGGTCAGGCGATCCAGTTCCTCGCGCACGTCCGCCTTGGTGGCGAGCAGCGCGACTTCCTGGGCAATGCGGTCTTCGGAAAGGGCGGGCGTCGACGACACGAGGTCGGCGACGGCGCGGGTGATCCGCGCCTGGATGGCCTGCGGTTGCGTGGCCGCCGTCGCGCGCGCCGCGCCGGTCAGGCGTTCGATCGTGTCGAAATGGCTGGCCAGAACCGCATGGAGGGCCCGGCCCTCGTCGGCCCGAGCGCTCGCAAGCGCATCGACGGCAATCCTGGCACCGGCCAGCAACTCCGATTGGGCGGCGGCCTCCAGCGTGGGCGTTTGCGTGTCTTCGACCGCCTCGATCACGCCGCGCAGCGCCAGCAGCCCTTCGGGGCGGATCTGGTCGAAGATGGCTGTGTGGTGGCCCTCCGTCATGTCGCTGGCGCGTTTCTGCAGGGTCGCAAGCCACTCTTCGTTCAGTTGATAGGCCACCCGCTTGCGGGTCCACTGCACCTGAAGATTGATGGCAATGCTGCCGCGGGCGAACTGGCCGCTCGCGAGCTTGCGCACGGGTTGGTCCAGTGCCTCGAACCCGGAGGGCAGGCGCAAGCGAAGATCGAGGCCGCGGTTGTTGACGCTCCGCAATTCCCAGACCCATTGCAGGTCGTCCAGGCTGCCTTGCGACCGCGCAAATCCGGTCATCGAATGAATGGTCATGGGCTGCGCCTCATTCCGTGGCCTTGCGCGTATTTTCAAGCGCCCGCCATCGCGCGACATTGCGGTTGTGCTCGGCCAGGGTCCGGGCGAATGCGTGGCCGCCGCTTCCGTCGGCGACGAAATACAGGGCGTCGCTCTCGGCCGGGTGCGCGACCGCCATCAGGGCGGCCTCGCCCGGGTTGGCAATCGGCCCCGGCGGCAGGCCGGCAATTTGGTAGGTGTTGTACGGATGCGCCGCGGTCAGTTCGCTGCGGCGCAGGCCCCGCCCCAGCGGAGCCTTGCCGCCGGTGACGGCGTAGATCGTGGTCGGATCGGATTGCAGTCGCATATTGCGGCTCAATCGGTTGAAAAAGACGGCCGCCACCTGGCTCCGCTCCTCCGGAATGCCGGTCTCTTTCTCGACAATCGACGCCAGGGTCACCAATTCCTCCTTGCTGGCCAGCGGCAGTCCCGGGGCGCGGGACGCCCAGGCTGCCTCCACCGCCGCGGCCATCGCCGTCCGCATGCGGGCAAGGATCGTGGCACGCTCGGTGCCGCGTTGATAGTCGTAGGTTGCGGGCAGGAGCGTGCCTTCGGGGACCGACACGGGCAGATCGCCGCTCAATCCCTGCTCCGCCGCCAGGATTTTCAGGATGGCGCTGGACGTCAGGCCCTCGGCGAAGGTGATGAAGTGGACCTCGGTCTCGCCGCGCGCGATCCTTTCCAGGGCGGCCTGCAAGCTCGCGCCGGCGGGGAAGAGATATTCCCCGGCCTTCAACGCGCCCGACAGGCGACGCCAGTCACTCAGCAGGCGAAACAGCTGCGGGTGTTCGATGACACCGGCCCGCTTCAATTGCCAGGCGATTTCCAGGACGCCGCTGCCCTTGGCGATGACCACCGTTGTCGCCGCGGTCGATGGGCCGGGGGCCGTGATGGCCCTTTGCGCCCAAAGATACGCACCGCCGGCCGCCACCAGCGCCAAAACCACGGTCAGCGCCAGCAAACGCTTCCACACCGGCCGATCCCGTCCCGATCAATCAGGCCTTGGCAAAGATCAGCGAGGCGTTGGTCCCGCCAAACCCGAACGAGTTGGAAAGGACCGCGCGAATTTCGCGACGCTGGGCCGTTTTCGCGACCAGGTTCAGGTCGCACGCTTCCGAGGGCTGTTCCAGATTCAGGGTCGGCGGCAGGATGCCGTCGCGCATGGCGAGAATGCTGAAAATCCCCTCGACCGCGCCGGCCGCGCCCAGCAAATGCCCGATCGCCGACTTTGTCGAGGACATCGCAAGGTCGTAGGCGTGTTTGCCGAACAGCCGCTTCACGGCGCCCAGTTCGATTTCGTCGCCAAGCGGCGTCGAGGTGCCGTGGGCGTTGATATAGTCGATGTCGGCGACGGAAAGGTCCGCGCGCTTCAGGGCGCCGACCATGGCGCGATAGCCGCCGTCGCCATCTTCCGCCGGAGCCGTGATATGGTGGGCGTCGCCCGACAGGCCATAGCCGCGCAGTTCGGCATAGATTTTTGCGCCGCGGGCCTTGGCGTGTTCGTACTCTTCCAGCACGACCACCCCGGCGCCTTCGCCCATGACGAAGCCGTCACGGCCGATATCCCAGGGGCGCGACGCGCGCTCCGGCTCGTCGTTGTAACCGGTGGAAAGCGCCCGGGCCGCGGCGAAGCCGGCAATGCCGAGGCGGCAGATGGCGGCTTCCGAACCGCCGGCAACCATCACATCGGCGTCGTCGAAGGCGATCAACCGGGCGGCGTCGCCGATGGCGTGCGCCCCGGTCGCGCAAGCGGTCACGGGGGCATGGTTCGGGCCCTTGAAGCCGAACCGGATCGAGACCTGGCCGGATACCAGATTGATCAGGGCCGCCGGAATGAAAAACGGCGAAATCCGACGCGGGCCCTTGGTCTCCAGGATGATGGAGTTCTCGTAGATCGTGCCGAGGCCGCCAATGCCGGAGCCGATCATCACGCCGGTGCGGCAGCGCGCCTGCTCGTCGCCCGGCACCCAGCCGGAATCGTCGACCGCTTGTTGGGCGGCCGCGATCCCGTAGGTGATGAACGGGTCGATCTTGCGCTGTTCGCGCTTTTCGACCCAGTCATCCGGGTTCCAGAGACCATCTTCGGTGGCACCTACCGGGAGTTGCCCCGCGACTTTGCAGGGCAGGTCATCGACGTTGAACCGGTCAATCCGCTTTAGCCCGGATTGCCCTGCTACCAGTCGTTCCCAGGTTGCTTCAACCCCGCAACCAAGAGGAGTGACAAGGCCCAGCCCTGTAACCACGACGCGTCGCATGCACAATACTCCCGGCGATGTTAACCACGCCTTATATACGGACCCAAACGGTCAGGCGTTCTCTTGGATATAGGCGATCGCGTCTTTCACGCTTTGAATTTTCTCGGCGGCATCGTCGGGGATTTCCACACCGAACTCTTCCTCGAACGCCATCACCAGTTCGACCGTGTCGAGCGAATCCGCGCCCAGATCGTCGATGAAAGTGGCATTTTCGGTAACTTTGTCTTCCTCGACACCCAGGTGTTCGACAACGATCTTTTTAACGCGCTCAGCGACATCGCTCATGGATACGGGTCCTCTAAGGTTCTTGATGATGGGTTTTGTCGGTCGTGGCGTCTGCCCGTAACCCAGCGGGGAGGCCACAGGTTGGAAAAACCGCCCCAGCGCGAGCCGCGGAGGCCTTAGCGAGCGGTGTTACCATGATTTGACGCCACCTTCTAGGCCAACTCACACTGCGATTGGGCCGGAAACTTTCTGGTTGCAGCCGCGGCATATCCGCACCGGATCGCCTAAATCATCGCCATGCCGCCGTTGACGTGCAGCGTCTGCCCCGTCACATAGGCGGCCTCGTTGCTGGCGAGATACACCACGGCCGCGGCCACTTCGGGCCCGGAGCCCAGGCGCCCGGCCGGAATGCGCGGCAGGATGGCTTCCTTCTGTTTTTCGTTCAGGGCGTCGGTCATCGCCGTTTCGATGAAGCCGGGCGCGACGCAGTTGACGGTGACGCCACGGGCCGCGACCTCGGCGGCCAATGCCTTGCTCATGCCGATCATTCCGGCCTTGGAGGCGGCATAGTTCGCCTGGCCGGGATTGCCGGTCACGCCCACGACCGACGTGATGTTGATGATCCGGCCGAACCGGGCGCGGGTCATGCCGCGCAGCGCATTCTTCGCGAGCTTGAACCCGGCGGTCAGATTGACGTCGAGGACGGTCTGCCAGTCGGCGTCCTTCATCCGCAGGGCCAGGCCATCCCGCGTCAGCCCCGCATTGTTCACCAGGATATCCAGTCCGCCCAGCGCCGATTCGGCCTGCGCGACCAGGGCGTCGACCGCCTCGCCGTCGGCTAGGTTGCAGGGGGTGATGGCCGTGCGCTCGCCGCCGAGCTGGTCGGCCAGGCGTTCCAGCGCGTCAACGCGCGTGCCCGAGAGCGCGACCGCCGCGCCTTGCTGGTGGAAGGCCGTCGCAATGGCGGCGCCGATGCCGCCGGAGGCGCCGGTGACCAGGGCGCGCCGGCCGGTCAAGTCGAACATCATACCGATGGGCCTCCGCTTACAGCTTGCTCAACAGGGTTTCGATGTCGTCCGGGCCTTCCACGGCGACGCCGGCCAGATCGCGGTCGATGCGACGGACCATGCCGGTCAGAACCTTGCCGCCGCCCATCTCCACCAGCGTATCGACGTCGAGAGCCTTCATGGCCAGCACGCTCTCGCGCCAGCGCACCGTTGCGGTCACCTGGTCGACCAGCAGCGCGCGAATTTCCTCGGGATCGCTGGTCGGCCTCGCCGTCACGTTGGCGATCAGCGGCACGGAGGGCTCGTCCAGAACGATATTCGCCAGCGCTTCGCGCATGGCCTCCGCGGCCGGTTGCAGCAGCGGGCAATGGAAGGGGGCGCTGACATCCAGCATGATGGCGCGGCGCGCGCCTTTTTCCTTGGCGAGTTCCGCGGCGCGCTCGACCGCCTTGACCGCGCCGCTGACGACCACCTGTCCCGGTGTGTTGTCGTTGGCGATGGCGACCACGCCATCCGCGGCGGCCGCGGCGACAACCGCCTCGACGTCGGGGATGTCGAGGCCGAGCAGGGCGGCCATCGCGCCTTCGCCCACCGGCACCGCCGCCTGCATGGCCTCGCCGCGACGGCGTAGCAGCCGGGCCGTATCCGCTAGGCCGATGGCACCGGCGGACGCGAGCGCGGAGTATTCGCCAAGAGAGTGGCCGGCGACGACGGAGGCGATATCCGCCAGGCGCTTGCCGCCTTCGCGCTCCAGGGTTCGCACCAGGGCCACCGATACGGCCATCAGGGCGGGCTGGGCGTTGGCGGTCAGGGTCAGGTCTTCCGATGGCCCTTCGAACATCAGTCGGGACAGGCGTTGGCCGAGCGCGTCATCGACCTCCTCAAAGACCTCGCGGGCCACGGCCGAGGCTTCGGCCAGTCGCTGGCCCATGCCAACGGATTGAGACCCTTGTCCGGGGAACACAAATGCGCGCGCCATGGCGTTTCCGTCTCTGTATGATTAAAAGTGCTTCTGTTTGCCGAGAGCGACACGTTAGAGAACGGGTGTCGACCTTGTGTCAAGCGACATGGTACGAATTTTTCCCACTCCGGCCTTGCGCTAAAACCCAAAATCGGTATAAGGGCGCTTTCCGCTGCCGCGGGCTTTTCGTATGATTGGCCGAATGCGGTGGGGAGCGGGCAATTCCGCCGCCCGGTTTCCGGGGTTTGCGGCGGCATACCCGGCAAAATCCAAGGCCGCGGAGACCATAACCGGAGCAAGTGCGGACGGCGAGGAGTCGTACCGCCGGGATCGCTGAATGCCGTATTACGAGACAGTTTTTATCGCCCGTCAGGACATGTCCGCCGCGCAGGTTGAAGCGATGGCGGATGGCTTTGGCGAGCTGATGGCCGAACAGGGCGGCTCGCTGGCGAAGCGGGAAATGTGGGGCCTGCGCACGCTGGCCTATCGCATGAACAAGAATCGTCGTGGCCACTATGTCATGATGCATCTGGACTGCCCGCCGGAAGCCTTGTCCGAGATGGAGCGCCGGATGCGCATCTCCGAGGACATTCTCCGCTATATGTCGGTCAAGATCGACGCCATCCCCGAAGGGCCGTCGGCCATGCTGCAGCAGCGGGAGCGCGGGGACCGGGGTGACCGCGGAGATCGGGGCGACCGCGGAGATCGTGGCGACCGGGGTGATCGCGGCGAACGCCGCGGCCGGGATCGCGAGGAAGGGGAGAGCCGCGAGGCGCGTGCCCCCCGCAATGACGATGGCGCCGCCGCCGCAACCGATGGAGCGAACTAGTTATGGCTGCAACCGCCCGCCGGGCTTTCTTCCGCCGCCGCAAATCCTGCCCGTTTTCCGGCCCGAACGCGCCGACGATCGACTACAAGGATCTTCGCCTGCTGCAGCGTTTCATTTCCGAGCGCGGCAAGATCGTGCCGAGCCGGATCACCGCCGTGTCGTCGAAGAAGCAGCGCGTTCTGGCCCAGGCCATCAAGCGCGCGCGGTTCGTCGGCCTGCTGCCGTATGTGATCGACTGAGGGCACAGGGCCCCACCGAAGCGCGCCGGCATGGCGGGAAGCGGCGGGGCCTTGTGAGAGACGGCTTGGTCCAATGGCCCGTTACCTACCGATCGCGCTGGCTGCTGGACTGGGAAGTGCCGTTCTCTATGCCGCGGCCCTGAGCGGACACTTTCTCGGGGTCGTCCTGGCGTATCTGGCGGTGTTGCCGCTGTTCGTCGTCGGGTTGACCCGCGGTCCCGCGGCCACGGCTATTGCCGCGGTGTGCGCGGCAGCCGGCATCGTCGCCTTTGGCTCCTGGCTGCTGGGTTTGATGTTTGCCGTCACCCAAGCGATTCCCGCCGTCGCGATGACCGTCCTCGCCCTGCGCAACCGCCAGTGGACCGACGGTCAGACCTATTGGTATCCCGCCGGTCGGCTTCTGGCCGGCTTGTCGCTTTGGTGCGCCGGGCTGATCGTCGTGGCGGCGATTGCGCTCGCGGTCTCCGGCGATGGGCTCGTTGCCGGCGTGGAGACTGTGCTCCATGCCATGACGGCCGCATTCGGCCAGGAGGCCAATCTGCCGGTCGACGCTTCGGCGTTGAAGTCGGCGGCCATGATCCTGCCCGGGGTCGTTGCCTGGTCGTGGATGTTGATGATGACGGTGAACGGCCTGCTGGCTCAGGTCATCGCGCGTCGCCTGGGCAAGATCTTGCGCCCGCCGCTTCGCCTTGCCGACATCGACATCGGATACACCTGGATTGGCATCGGTGCCGTTTGCGTGCTAGTCGGCCTTGTCGTGCCCGGCGACTTCGGGTTTGGTGCCATCAATGTCGCCATTGTTTTGGCCTATCCGTTGTTCTTCCAGGGCCTGGGCGTGGTTCACGGCTTGGTGCATTACTGGGGAGGTGGGCCGTTGGCGTTCGGCCTGTTCTACTTCCTCCTGATTCTGCTGGGCTGGCTGGCGCTGGTTGTCATCGTGCTCGGACTGGCAGAGCCGTTTGTTCGACTTCGTACCCGCTTTGCCGGGCGCAAAAATACCTGATGGAGGTAAAGTGAAATGATCGAGATCGTCTTGTTGGAGCGGGTGGAACGCCTCGGGCAGATGGGCGACGTCGTCCGCGTGAAGCCGGGATTTGCTCGCAATTTCCTGCTGCCGCAGGGCAAGGCGCTGCGCGCAACCAAAGAGAATATGGCGGTGTTCGAAAGCCGTCGCGCCCAGCTGGAAGCGGAGAATTTGCGCCGCAAGGACGAGGCCGAAACCGTTGCCGAGCGCATGGACGGTCTGACGGTTGTTCTGATCCGTCAGGCGGGAGGCACCAACCAGCTCTATGGCTCGGTGACCGGTCGCGACATTGCCGAGGCGATCCGGGACGCGGGCTACACCATCCATGCGCGCCAGGTGCTGCTGGAGCGTGCGATCAAGGAATTGGGCATGCACGAGGTGCGCGTCGCCCTGCATCCCGAGGTGTCGATCACCGTCACCGCCAATGTGGCGCGCACGGTGGAAGAAGCCGCGGTTCAGGCCGAGGGCGGGGTTGTCGAGCAGGAGGAAGCCGGCTTCACCTTCGATCCCGACATCGATTTCGAAGAGCTGGGGACGCTGCCCGACGATGACCGTCGGCCGGTCGGCGATCCGGGCGAAAACCCGGAAGGCGAGGTCAACTAACCGCTCGCCTCCGCGGTTCCATAGACGTGTTTGCGGCCCTGGTAGTCTTCTACCAGGGCTTTTTCGTCGTCGCCGGGCAGCGGGGTGACGTAGGACGGCCCGACCGGCGTCTTGCCGAACCCGCCGGGAATATCCAGCACATAGGTCGGCTGGCACAGGCCGGAAAGCCGCCCCCGCAGGGCGGCGACCAGGGCCTGTCCCTCGGCGAGGCCGAGCCGGAAATGGCCCGTGCCGCGGGCCAGGTCCGGATGGTGCAGGTAATAGGGGCGAACCCGGATTTCGACGAACGCGCGCATCAACGCGGCCAGGGTTTCGACAGTGTCGTTGACAGAGCTGGTCCCGAAAAGTTGGACAAGGGCTTAAGGTGTGTTCCACCGAGCATCGGAGGAACCAAGTATGGCGAAGCGTCGCCGATTTACGGGTGAGTTCAAGGCCAAGGTTGCGCTGGAAGCGCTGCGGGGTGAACGTCCGATCCAGGACATCGCTGCAAAGTACGGCGTGCATCCCAACCAGGTGAGCACCTGGAAGAAGCAGGCGGTCGATGGCCTGAGCGGTGTGTTTTCGGACAAGGCCGAAAAGACGGAGCGGGATCATGAGGCGGCTGTTCGCGATCTGCACGCGAAGATCGGCGAATTGACGGTGGAACGGGATTTTTTGGCACGAGGGCTCAAGCGATGAGCCGGGACGTTCGCCAGGCCATGATCGAGCCCGACCATCCCAAGTTGAGCCTGAGCCGGCAATGCCGTCTGGTGGCGATCAGTCGGTCGTCGCTGTACTACCGCCCGCGGCCTGCCAATGCGGAGACGCTGGCGTTGATGCGGCGGATCGACGAGATCTACCTGGCCTGTCCCTTCTATGGCAGCCGGCAGATCATGCGCCAATTACGCCGGGACGGGCACCCGGTCGGCCGGCATCGGGTTCGCCGGCTGATGCGATTGATGGGCCTGCAGGCGATCTACCAGGCGCCGAAGACCAGCGAGCCACATCCGGAGCATCGGATCTATCCGTATCTTCTCAAAGACCTGGTCATTGGCCGCCCGAACCAGGCTTGGTGCAGCGACATCACCTACATCCCTGTCCAACGCGGGTTCCTGTATCTGGTGGCGATCATGGATTGGCACTCCCGCAGGGTGCTGTCGTGGCGGCTGTCGAATACCATGCACGCCGACTTTTGCGTCGAAGCACTGGACGAAGCGCTGACGCGCTACGGCAAGCCGGAGATCTTCAATACCGACCAGGGCAGCCAGTTCACCAGTTCCGATTTCACCGGCCTTCTGCAGGCGCACGAGATCCGGATCAGCATGGACGGGCGCGGCCGCTGGCTCGACAACGTGTTCATCGAGCGCCTCTGGCGGTCGCTGAAATACGAGGCTATCTACCTGCACGAGATTGCCGACGGCTTTGCCGCAAGGCGCGTCATCGGCGAGTGGCTGACTTTCTACAATGCCACCCGCCCGCACTCAGCCCTTGACGGCCGGACACCGGCAGAAGCGTATGAAACCGGCCTGCTGGATATGATGGACAAGACTGACGCCTTGCCCACATCTCCACAGGCCCAGCAGCAACAAAAATTTATCAATGGGATTTTGGCAGCCTGATCAGCAAGCGGGATACACCTTAGCAACGCTGCCAACCTGTCCAAACGACCAGGACCACCTCTGACACCGCGCAACAGCACTGTCTGGCTGACCATCGCAATGCCGGCGTCGATCAGGCGGGCGCAGGCCGCACGCGCCGCCGCCGTCAATTCCCGCGGATGATTGGCGTGCAGCGCGACATAGACACTGGTTCTGGCGGACAGGGCGCGGATCAGGGCCGGGTCGATGCGATCCGGGTCGACCACGGGAACGCGCGTGTGAAAGCGAATCACGCGGACATGATCGATGGCGTCCAGGGCCGCGACGATCTCGCCCAGGCGCCGCGGAGACAGGACGAAGGGGTCGCCGCCGGTGACGATGACCTCCCAGATCGAGGGCGTGTTGCGAATGTAGGCCAGCGCGCGCGCCAGTTCGTCGCCGGAGAGATTGCCCGCGCCATCCGGCCCCACCATCTCGCGCCGAAAGCAAAAGCGGCAGTAGACGGGACAGGTGTGCGTGGGCTTGAGGAGGGCCCGGTCCGGGTAGCGATGAACAATGCCCTTTACCGGCGCGAACGCATCGTCGCCAATCGGATCGTACCGTTCGTCGTCGGAGACGGTCAGTTCCGCCGCGCTCGGCACGAACTGGCGTGCGATCGGGTCCGACTCCGGGGCGCGGCCGATCAGGGCCGCCATGGCGGGGGTGACCGCCACGGCATAGGACGCCGCGACGGTTTCCAATTCGGCCCGGTGATCGTCGGTCGCGAACCCCGCTTCGATCAGTGCTTCTATGGTGCGCAGGGACATGCAAGCCTCGGCAGGGCCGTCGGGGAAATGGTAGAGAGGGGAAACGGCAGAGAGGGGAAACGGTAGAGATAGGAATGGGCCGCGTTTGACGGTAGGCTGAGCAATACGCCCAATCCGTGATCGAATTCAATCCATGCCGACCATAGACGTATCCGTTCATCCATCCGCCGATATGTTGCCGCGAGAGGACCAGCTGGCCTGGGCCATTGCCCGCTTCGCCTGCGGTCGGCCGCCGGTGCTGAACGAGGTCAAACGGACCGTGGCCCACCGCTTGGCCGACGCGCTGGCCGTGGCCCTGGCCGCGATCGATCGCAAGCCGGTTCGCGCGGCCCGGGGCATGGCGCTGGCGCACCCGCGCCCGCAGGGCGCCCGGGTTTTCGGCTGCGACACGCCCGTGCATGCGGAATGGGCGGCCTGGGCCAATGGCGTCGCGGTGCGCGAACTGGATTGGAACGATACCTTTCTGGCGGCGGATTTCGCCCACCCCTCCGATTGCATCGCGCCCTTGCTGGCGGTTGCCCAACAGACCGGCCGCACCGGTGCCGACCTGGCAGGGGCCATCGCCGTCGCCTACGAAGTGCAGGTTGCCCTGGTCAAGGCCATCGACCTGCACAGCCATAAGATCGATCACGTCGCCCATCTGGCGCCGGCGGTGACGGCGGGCCTGGCGGCCTTGCTCGGGCTGTCGAGCGAGGTGGCGTATGACGCCCTGAACCAGGCGGTGCACCTGTCGTTTGCGACGCGCCAGTCGCGCAAGGGGTCCATCTCGTCCTGGAAGGCGTATGCGCCGGCATGGGCCGGCAAAACCGCAATCGAGGCGGTGGATCGCGCCATGCGGGGCGAGGGCGGCCCCAACCCGATTTACGAGGGGGAGGATTCGGTTCTGGCCTGGATGCTGGGCGGCCCGGATGCGACCCACCGGGTCACCCTGCCCGGCCCGGGGGAGGCACCGCTCGGGATTTTGGAGACCTACCCCAAGGCGCATTCGGCCGAATATCAGGCGCAGGCGATGATCGACCTGGCCTTCGCGCTGCGGGAACGGGTAATCTTGGCGGATATCGCCAGCGTGGTGATTTACACCAGCGACCACACGCACCGGGTGATCGGCTCCGGCGCGAACGACCCGCAGAAATACGATCCGCTTGCCAGTCGGGAAACCCTGGATCACTCCCTGCCCTATATTTTTGCCGTCGCCCTGGAGGACGGCGATTGGGACCATGTGGCGTCCTACGCGCCCGAACGCGCGGCCCGGCTGGAGACCCATCGCCTCTGGAGTGCGGTCACGACCGAGGAAGACGCGCACTGGACCGAGCGGTATCACGCTACCGATCCGCGCGACCGCGTCTTTGGCGGTCGGGTGGAGGTGACCCTGAAGGATGGATCGGTCATCGAGGCGGAAAAGGCCGTTGCCGATGCCCACCCGAACGGCGCCGCGCCCTGGGATGGGCCCGACTACCAGGCCAAGCTACGCCGTCTGGCGTCGCCGCATATGGCCGCGGACGCGGTCGACCGCTTGTGGCAGATGGCCCAGGACCTTTCGACACTCGACGCTGGCCAGCTGGTCGCGCTAAATCCCAACCTTCCGGCGTTGGCCCTGGAGCCGCGCACCTCTGGTATCTTCGATTGGACGAACGCATGAGCAAGACCATCGCAATTCTTGGCGGTACCGGCGATCTGGGGACCGGCCTGGCGCGACGCTGGGCCAAGGCCGGCCATCGCGTGATCATCGGATCGCGCAGCGCCGAACGGGCGCAAGAGGCCGCGGCACAGGTGCCGGGAGCCGAAGGGATGGACAATCTGGCGGCGGCCAGTGCGGCGGAAATCGTTGCGATCACCGTGCCCTACGAAAACCAGTTGCGGACCCTGGACACGGTCAAGGAGGCGTTGCAGGGCAAGATCCTGATCGATGCGACCGTCCCGCTCATGCCGCCCAAGGTCGGGACCGTGCAATTGCCGGAGGGCGGCTGCGCGGCGGTGAATTCCCAGAAAATGCTGGGCGACGGCGTTCAGGTGGTGTCGGCGTTCCAGAATGTTGCGGCCGACAAGCTGAAATCCGATGCGGAACTGGACTGCGATATCCTGGTGGCCGGCGACAAGCTCGCGGCGCGCGACACGGTCATTGGATTGGTCGAAGACGCGGGGTTGCGGGGCTGGCACGCCGGACCGCTCGCGAATTCCGCCGCGGCGGAGGCGCTGACCAGCGTCATCATTCAGATCAATCGCCGCTACAAAATCGCCGGAGCGGGCATTCGCATCACGGGCGAGATCGGCAGTTCCGAAAAGGCGTAATCCTGTTCGCGCCGGCGGGTTCGCGGCCCTGCATGGCGAGTCTCGGCCGGCCGCCCGGTTCCTGTGGCATTTGTCCCTCCTTCGTCCCAATTGAAGATCATGGGAAGGGACGAGGCGACAGGGAGGTTCCCCATGAGCCGGGAAGCGATCCGCACGCACTATCTGGCCGATGAGGCCGGGCTGGTCCGACAGCTTGTGAGGCTGGCGGGGCTGGGCCGGACCGCTCGGGCGGCCATTGCGGCCGATGCGGCCAACCTCGTGCGGGCGGTGCGGCAGACGGGCCGCGTCGGCATGCTGGAATCCTTGCTGGCCGAGTATGGCCTCTCGACCCGGGAAGGCGTCGCCCTGATGTGCCTGGCCGAGGCCATGCTGCGGGTGCCGGATGCCGAGACGGTCGACGAACTGATCCGGGACAAGATCACACCGCACGACTGGGCCGCGCATATCGGCGATTCCGGCTCGATCCTCGTGAATGCCTCGACCTGGGCGTTGATGCTGACCGGGCGGCTTTTGGAGGACGACGGCGAGGGGGTTGCCGGCATCCTGCACGGCCTGGTCCGCCGGCTGGGCGAACCGGTGGTCCGAACCGCCGTCGGCCAGGCCATGGCCGAACTGGGCGCGCAGTTCGTGCTTGGGCGGAGCATCGACGAGGCATTGCAGCGCGGCCATGCGATGACCGCCAAGGGCTACACCTATTCGTTCGATATGCTGGGGGAGGCGGCGCGGACGGACGCGGATGCGGAGCGCTATCATGCCGCCTACGCCCACGCGATCCAACGCATCGCCCTGCGGGCCGTGGACGGTGGCGTTCGCCGCAATCCCGGCATTTCGGTGAAACTGTCGGCGCTGCATCCGCGCTATGAGCGGAGCCAGCGGGACCGGATGCTGCCGGAGATTTCGGCGCGGCTGCTGGAACTGGCGCGGGCGGCCAAATCCGCCGGCATCGGGCTGAATATCGACGCGGAGGAAGCCGAGCGCCTGGACCTCTCGCTGGATGTGATCGAGCGGGTTCTGGGCGATGGCAGCCTCCAAGGCTGGGACGGGTTCGGCGTCGTCGTGCAGGCCTATGGCCGGCGGTCCCTTCCGACCCTCGACTGGCTGCACGATCTGGCCGAGGCGCGCAACCGCAGGATCATGGTGCGTCTGGTCAAGGGCGCCTATTGGGACACGGAGATCAAACGCGCCCAGGCCATGGGATTGCGGGACTTTCCCGTCTTCACCCGCAAGGCGCACTCCGATGTCAGCTATCTGGCCGGTGCGCGCAAGCTGCTGGGGATGACGGACCGGGTCTACCCGCAGTTTGCCACCCACAACGCCCATTCGGTTGCCGCCATCCTTCGCATGGCGGGCGACCTTCGCATGGCCGGCGACCCTCGCCTGGGCGGCGACCGGCGCGACCGGTTCGAATTCCAGCGCCTGCACGGCATGGGCGAGGCGCTGCACGAGGCCGTGCGCGAGCGGGAGGGGACCGCATGCCGGATCTATGCCCCTGTCGGCGCCCATTCCGATCTGCTGGCCTATCTGGTGCGGCGACTGCTGGAAAACGGGGCCAATTCGTCGTTCGTCAACCAGCTCGTGGACGAGAGCGTTCCGCCCGAGGAGATTGCGCGCGACCCGATTGCGGTGGCCGAAGCGGCGGCGTTTGCGCCGAACGCTGCGATCGCCCGGCCCTCCCAGATTTTTGCGCCCCGTCGGAACAGCGCCGGTTGGGATCTCACCGACCCGGTCGATCTCGCCCGGATCGAGGCGGGCCGCGCCCCGTTTGCCGCGCCGTATCGGTGGCATGCCGCGCCGGTTTCGCCCGCTGCCGGCCAGTGGGAGCCGACGATCACCGTGACCAATCCGGCCCGACCGGCCGAGGTCGTGGGGACGGTCGCGGAGGCGGACGACCGTCTGGTGACCGCCGCCATGGGGATTGCGGTCGAGGCCCAGCCAGGCTGGGACGCGCGCGGAGCGGCCGGGCGCGCCGCGATCCTGCGCCGGGCGGCCGACCTGTACGAAGGCCATGCGGGCGAGGTGTTTGCCCTGACGGCGCGCGAGGCCGGCAAGACGCTGGCCGATGCCGTGGCGGAACTGCGCGAGGCGGTGGATTTCCTCCGCTATTATGCCGACGAGGCCGAGCGGATGGACGCGGCCGGTGGCGCACGCGGTGTCATCGTCTGCATCTCGCCCTGGAACTTTCCGCTGGCGATCTTCACCGGGCAGATTGCGGCCGCTCTTGCCACCGGCAATGCGGTCGTCGCCAAACCCGCGGAGCAAACGCCCCTGATCGCGTTCCGGGCGGCGCAATGGCTGATGGAAGCCGGCGTGCCGGAGGGCGTCCTCCAGCTCTTGCCGGGCGATGGCGCAACGGTCGGCGCGGCGCTCACCGCCGATCCGCGCGTTGCGGGCGTCTGTTTCACCGGCTCCGCCGAGGTGGCGAAAATCATCGACCGGCAGCTTGCGAACAGTGCGCCGGCGGCGATGCTGATCGCCGAAACCGGCAGCATCAATGCGATGATCGTCGATTCGACGGCGCTCCTGGAGCAGGCGACCCGCGACATCGTCCGATCCGCTTTTCAGTCCGCGGGCCAGCGGTGCTCGGCCTTGCGCATGCTTTACGTGCAACAGGATATCGAGACCGCGTTGCGCGCGATGCTGGAAGGCGCGATGGACGCGCTCACCGTCGGCGATCCGTGGTCCCTGGCAACGGATGTTCCGCCGCTGATCGACGCTGACGCCCATGCCGCCGTCGGCGGTTATGTGGCCGAGATGGCACGGCAGGGGCGCCTCTTGAAGCAACGCCCGGTTCCGTTCGAAGGGCACTTCGTTGCGCCTTGCCTGGTTCGGGTCTCCGGCATCGACGCGGTCGAGCGCGAGGTTTTCGGCCCCGTCCTGCATGTTGCGACCTTCGCGGCCGATGGGATCGAGGCGGTGGTCGAGCGGATCAACGCCCGGCAATTCGGGCTGACCTTCGGCCTGCACACGCGCATCGACCGCCGGGTGCAGCGCGTGCTGGATCGGATCCGGGTCGGCAATGTCTATGTCAATCGCGATCAGATCGGCGCGGTGGTCGGCAGCCAGCCCTTCGGAGGGCACGGCCTGTCCGGAACCGGACCCAAGGCCGGCGGGCCGCACTATTTGGCCCGGTTCCGCCGACGCGGAAGCGTCGCGCAGCCGTCCGAACGACGCGGTGCCGAGATCGGGGCGGCGGCCGTCCGCGCGGCGCTGGACGGGCTCGACGGGGCGGCCTGGCGGCGTGCGCCCGACCGGATCGCCCGTCTGCGGGCGCTGTTGCAGGGGCGTGCGGGTGAGGCAGTGGCGGCCGCTGCGGCGCTCGACCAGGGTCCCGTCGACCTGCCGGGGCCGACGGGCGAGTCAAACCGGTTCGAACTCGGGCCGCGGGGCGACGTGCTGTGCCTCGGCCCCGCTCCGGAGGCGGTGCTGGCGCAGGCGGTGCTGGCGCTTGCGGCCGGCAATCGGGTGATTGCCGTCGCGCCGGCTGTCCTTGGGGCGCTGAAGCCGCTGCTGCGGGCGGGCCTGCCCCTGGCGGCCCTGGCCGGCGTGCTGGCCCCGGAGGCGCTGGGCGCACTGGAGATCGACGTGGTCGCGATTGATGCGGCGCCTGCCGTGCTGACGGATGTGCGCCGGAACCTGGCGATGCGGGAGGGGCGCATCGTGGCCCTGGCGACGGATCAGGGCGATGCGGCGATCCACTGCCTCGAACGCGCGGTCTGCATCGATACGACCGCGGCGGGGGGAAATGCGACGCTGCTGAGTGCGGCGGGTTCGTGACGGTCGCAGCGCGGGGGCGCGGCTGCCGAATCGAATCGGCAAGCCACCCGTGGCGGAGGGCAGACTGTCCTCGATGACGAGCCGGTCCGGGCGGGGCGCGGATATCCGGGCGCCGCCAGGTCGCACGGCCATCCAGAATCGACTTTTTGGGACGCGATCACCGGCGTTGACAGGGCGGAATTACGGCGATTCCGCGGCGTTGGTGCGCGGCAGCGTCCCTCAGCGATGAGTGATAGAGACGTCAGGGAGACTGCGGGATCGGGCGTATTTCATGGTGTCGATTTCGTACCCCAATAGAATTTTACGGTTAATTAACTGTGATCGTTTGACAGGTAACAGCAGGAAAATATACATCATCAAGCGTTTCATATTGTGTGAATGAACATGGTACCAAAATACTCGCGCTCTGGTTACGGAAGGGTTTCCGGTGCGGTTAAGCCGAAGAAGTGGACGGATCGGATGGGCCAAATGAGAGGGATGTTGCGGAACGGCGTGTGCGTGGTGGCGGGGATGCTGCTGTGGTCGTCCGCCTACGCGCAGATTGCGTCGCCGTCGCAGACGTTGAAGCAGACGGTTCCGGACGAGCGGAACGCGGAGCATGCGCCTCTGCCGGGCCAGACGGCACCGCCGGACCAGGGCATGAAGGAGATGGCGGATCCGGGCCAGCCTGTGATGCTGCACAGCCTGAGCGTGACGGGTTCGACGGTGTTTTCGGATGCCGACTTCAGCCCGCTCTACGCGGACCTGGTGGGCAAGGAAACGACGACGGGTGCGCTGAACGGCGTGGCGCAGGCGATCCGGAACATGTACCGGGACGCGGGCTATGTGTTCACGCGGACGGCGCTGAATGTCGACGGTTCGGGCGCGGCGCAGATCACGGTGGTGGAAGCGACGATCGGGGCGGTGACGGTGGAAGAGCCGTCGGGTCCGATCGGGCCGGTGAAGAGCCTGCTGATGCGCATGGGCGATCGTCTGGTGGGGATGAAGAACCCGCGGCTGGCGGACCTGGAGCGGGTTCTGCTGCTGATGAACGACGTGCCGGGCATCACGCGGGCGACGGCGGTGCCGCGTCCGGGTCAGAATGCGGGCGAGGTCGACCTGTTCGTGAACGTGGAGCGGGATGCGTTCTCGGGCGCGGTGTTCGCGGACAACCGGCAGTCTCCGGTGATCGGCCGCGGCAGCGCCGGCGTGCAGCTGAACCTGGACTCCTACACGTCGATGGGCGACTCGACGCAGTTCACGTATGTGAACTCGTTCGGCGACGACGACAAGCTGGACCTGGACGAGCGCAATCTGGGCGAGATCTCGCACCAGCACAGCTTCGGCAGCAGCGGCCTGGTGGGCAAGGCGCGGTTCCTGTACGGGCGGACGCGTCCGGGCGACGTGCTGACGCCGCTGGACCTGGAAGGCGAGCAGCTCGAGGCGGAAGTCCAGCTGGAATACCCGCTCAAACGGACGCGGCGGCTGTCGATCTGGGTGAATGGCGGGTTCGAATACCGCAATGTGAAGAACGAGGTTCTGGGCGGTGCGGCGACGCTGTCGGACGACAAGCTGCGCATCGCCGCGATCGGCGCGCGGGTGCTGGAGCGGGACTCGCTGGGCTACACGGAAGGCCTGATCGAGGTGCGCCAGGGCCTGGACGTTCTGGGCGCGAGCGACAGCAACCATGACCTGACGAGCCGGTTCGACGGCAAGAACGACTTCACCCTGCTGCGGCTGGAGATCAACCGCGACCTGCAACTGACGCACGGGTTCTCGCTGTTCCTGAAGGGCGCGGGTCAGGTTTCGAAGGATGCGCTGCTGGCGTCGGAAGAGTTCAACGCGGGCGGCAGCACGTTCGGGCGGGGCTTCGACCCGTCGGAGATCACGGGCGACCACGGCATCGGCGGCACGGCGGAACTGCGGTACACGAACCAGTTCCAGATCAAGGGCTACCAGACGGGCTACCAGGTGTACGGGTTCACGGACGCGGCGAAGGTGTTCAACAAGGGCGACGGCCAGCCGGACAGCGACCAGCTGGTTTCGGTTGGCGGCGGCGTCCGCCTGGACCTGCCGCTGGACATCCAGCTGGGTGGCGAAGTTGCGGTTCCGCTTCAGGAGTTGAAGCGGAACGACGAGCGCAACGTGCTGTTCCTGTTCAACATTGTGAAACGGTTTTAGGGGCGAAGGATAGATCACATGGCCATCATCACGACACCCCGGCGCGCGGCTGACCGCGAGCGCCACTATTCGTCTGCCTCTGCGATCGCCATGCTGGCGTCGCTGGCAACGACCCTGGCCGTCGGCGCGGGCGGTACGGCCCAGGCGGGCCCGAACGGCGGCACGGTCGTCGGCGGCGCGGGCACGATCTCGTCGATCGGCAACACGACGGAAATCAACCAGTCGAGCTCGCGTCTGATCATCGACTGGGCGAGCTTCAACATCGACCCGAACGAGCTGGTGAAGTTCACGCAGCCCGGTGCGTCGGCGATTGCGCTGAACCGGGTTCTGGACGGTCTTCCGTCGGAGATCCGGGGCCAGTTGCTGGCGAACGGCAATGTTTGGATCGTGAACCATCACGGCGTGACGATCCACCAGTCGGCGCAGATCGACGTGGGCGGCCTGCTGGTGACGACGTCGGACATCGCCAACGAAGACTTCATGGCGGGGAATTACAAGTTCACGGTGCCGGGCGCCGAGGGCGCGAAGGTGGTGAACCGGGGCAATATCACGTTTGCCGAGGCGGGGCTGGCCGGCCTGGTGGCGCCGGGGGTCGAGAACTCCGGCACGATTGTCGGCAAGCTGGGCTCGGTCGTCGTGGCGGGCCAGGACACGTTTGCGGTGGACCTGGCGGGCGACGGCCTGATGGCGTTCCAGGTGGACCCGGCGGCGTCGGCGACGTCGGTGGTGAACAGCGGGACGATCAAGAACGACGGCGGCTACATCCTGATCACGGCGGCGCAGGCGGACGACCTGGTCTCGAGCGTGGTGAATGTGAGCGGGACGGTGGACGCGTCGTCGTCGACGGCGAATGGCGGCCTGGTCGAGGTGTACGGCAAGGACGTGACCATCGCGTCGACGGCCGAAGTGCGCGCCGACGGCGCCACCGGCGGCGGCAAGGTGCTGCTGGGCGGCGACAAGTACGGCGCCGGGACCAGCAACGCGTTTCTGGCAGACAGCTTGGTTCTCGAGAAGGGCTCCGTCCTGTCCGCGGCGGCCACCGTCGATGGCGACGGCGGCTTCGTCGAGACGTCGGCGGCGACCGGCAGCTTTGCGCCGTCGTCGGTCGAGATTTCGGGTGCGGGCACGGGCACGGGCGGCCTCTGGCTGATCGACCCGACCAACCTTGAGATCATCACCGGCGGCGTCGCCGTCATCCCGGGCTACACCGGGATTGACCCCGCCCCCCTCGTCACCGTTCTCCAAGGCGGCTCGGGCAACTCGGCGACCGTCTTCACAGCCAGTCCCGATCCCGATGTCGGCAACATTGTCGTCACGAGCGGATTCGGCAGCATTACCGATATTGGCTCCGGTGTCGGGCTCTTGACCCTGACCGCCGACAACGCCCTCACCATCGACTCGGCCATCAACACCGACGGGAGATTGACCCTCAATGCCGGCGCCGGCGGCATCAATATCGATGCGAATGTGACGGTCGACGGCAACTTCACGCTCAACTCCGGCGGAATCATCGACGCGTCCGGCTTCGCGGTCACGACCGGCAGCCTTTTGGATGTCAATGCCTCTGGCTTCGATGTGATCCTGAACGGTGCGGGCAACGACTTCGGCGGCCAGGTGGATGTGGCCGGCAACGCCATTTTCCTGGTCGACTCGAACGCCATCGTTCTCGGCAATATCGTGGCCGCGAACACGCTGAACGTGAATGCCGGCGGCACCATCACCCAGGCGGCCGCGACGACGATCGACGCCAACGGCGATCCGTCCGCGGTGTTCAACTCGAACGGCAACGCCATCACTCTCGACAATGCGGGCAACGACTTCTCCAATGAGGTCGACCTGATTGCGACCGGCTCCACCGCGACCATTCGCGATGACAATGCGTTGCAGTTGAGCGGTGTGCAGGCGCTGAACCTGACCGTCAATGCCGGCGGGGATGTCACCGACAGCGCCGCCGACACCATCGTGGTGAGCAACCTGACGCAGATCACCACCACCGGCGCGGTGACGCTGACGCAGGGCGGCGGCGGCCACAACTTCGGTACGTTTGCGGCGGCCGGCACCGATATTGCGGTGACGGACACCAACGGCATCATCTTCGGCGACATCGACGCGAGCGGCAGCCTGACGGTGATTGCCGGCGGTGCGGTGACGCAGCTCGCCGGGGGAATGGCCGGCGACCGGATCGACGTCGGCACCACCACGAATATCGACGCGACCGGCTCTGCCATCAGCCTGATCCAGGTGGCCAACGACTTCGGCGGCGCGGTGAGCGCGGTGGGGACGGCGATTGCCCTCACGGACCGCAACGGCATCCAACTGGGCACCGTCACCGCCTCGAACACGCTGAGGGTGACGTCCCTGGGCGGTGCGATCACGGATACGGTCGGTGAATCGATCACCGTCGCCAATGCGGCGACCTTCTTCGGGGGTGGGGCCGGACCCACAGAGGCGGTCATCCTCGACAACGACGAGCAGGCGGCCGGGGCGCACGACTTCGGCGGGCCGGTGAATGCGATCGCCGAGTCGGTCGTGCTGCACGATGCCAACGACATCCAACTGGGGTCGATCACCGCCATCGGGAGCACGTCGCTGACGGTTGTCGCCACCGGCGACATCACCGACACGGCCGGCAGTTCCGTCGCCACTGGCGGCACGGTCAACCTGACCGCGGACAGCGACAACAGCAATGTCGGCGATGTGGTCCTGGACAACGATCCGACGACCCTGCCGGGCGCGCACGGCCTGGGGACCGTGAACGCGTCGGGTGTGAACGTCACGGTGAAGGAAGCCAGCCTTATCCTGGTCGGCACCGTCACGACGAAGGCCGGCGGCACCTTGTTGCTCGAAACCGGCTTCATGGGGGCCGGCATCATCAACGCCGGCGGCTCGGCGATCACGGCGGTTGGCCTGACGGATCTGCGCACCCGCGGCGGGTTGATCATCCTCGACCAGGGCCATGACTTCCAGGGCCGTGTGGACGCCAACACCGCCATCGGCGGCGCGACCCCGGCGAGTGTGAGCCTGAACGACGACACCGGCGGCCTGGTTCTGGGGACGGTGACGGCATCGGACCTGACGCTGGTTTCGAGCGACGGCGCGATCAACGACGTGGCGACCCTGGCGATCACGGCGACGGGGACGACGACGATCACGGCGACGGACGGCGCGGGCACGAACTTCGACGTCCAGTTCGACAACGATGCGCCGGTGACGCACGACTTCGGCGGTCCGGTGGTGATCACTGCGGCCAATGACGTGCAGTTGGACGACATCAACGGCATTGAGTTCGGCGATGTTACGGTGAACTCGATGGATGCGACGTCGCACGGCAATGGCGGCGACATCGAGTTCAACGGCGTGTTCACGGGCGGCCCGGGCAACGACACCATCACGGCGCTGGACGGCAGCGTGATCGTGAACAACACGGTGGTCGGCGGCGGCGGCACGTTCGACGTGTTCGCCGACCAGGACTTCCTGGTGACGCCGGCGGGTACGTTCGCGAATGACGGCGGCGATGCAACGATGGTCGCGAACCAGCGTGTCATCCTGCGCGGCGACCTGACGGTTCTGAACGGCGCGCTGAGCATCACGGCGGACGCGGACGCCAATTCGGTCGACAATATCACGATCGACGGCGGCGTGACGGTGACCGGCGACAACGCGCTGACGCTGGCGATCGGCGGCACGGGGCGCCTGCTGGATGCGGGTGGACCGGACCTGGATATCACGCTGGTGGGCGCGAGCCTGACGCTGCCGCGGATCGTGATCACGGACAACAATCTGGTGCTGTCGACGGTGGCGCCGAACGCGGCCTCGCAGGCGTTCGACGACACGAACAGCATCCAGGTGGAAGGTCCGACGCACGAGCTGACGGTGCTGACGGACGGCCAGTCGGTGACGCTGGACCATGCGGGCAACGACTTCGACGGCCCGGTGAATGTGGACACGTCGAACGGCGGTGTCTCGGCGCCGGCGGACGTGGTCGTGTTCGACGGGGCGACGGACCTGTATCTGGGTTCGATCGTGGCCAACAACCTGACGGCGACGGCGGCGGGCGACAACATTTTCGATGTCGACGGCCGGTCGATCTCCGCGGCGGGCACCAGCCTGTTCACGGTCAGCGGCGGCGGCATGGTGGAGCTGAACGGCGACCACGACTTTGTCGGCGCGGTGAGCGTCGACACGGCGTCGGGCGGCCCGGGCAATGTTGTGCTGAACGACGTTGCGGGCGGCATCGTGCTGGGCACGGTGACGGCGGCGGACCTGACGGTGACGAGCAGCGATGGCGACATCACCGACTCGGCCGGCCAGGCGATCACGGTGGCCGGCATGGCGGACCTGTCGGCGACGGATGGCGCCGGCACGGACTTCGACGTGCTGCTGGATGAGTCCGCGACGCACGACTTCCAGGGCCAGGTGGATGCCTATGGCGGCACGGTCTATATCGATGACCTGAGCGATATCCAGCTGGGCACGGTGACGGCGACGTCTCCGATGACGCTGACGATCATCGCGGCGGGCGATATCGACGACACGCCCGGCCTGGCGATCACCTCGGTGGGTCCGGCGAACTTCTTTGCCGGCGGTCATGTGTGGCTCGACAACAGCACGCCGTTCACCCACGACCTGAACGAGGTGAATGCCGACGGCACCAGCATCATTCTGCGGGATGTGGACGACATCCAGCTGGGCAATATCAACACCGCGGGCGACCTGACGGTGGAGACGTTCGGCCCGATCACCAGCACGGCGGACTCCGGACCGGGCGGCAATGTCAATGTCGGCGGGCTGACGACGCTCGACTCCAACGGCAACGACATCACGCTGGATGCGGCCAGCAACGACTTCAACGAGGTCGATGCGGACGGCGCCAACATCGTGCTGGCGGATATCGACGACATCCAGCTGGGCACGGTGACGGCGACGGGCGACCTGTCGGTGACGGCGGGCGGCCAGATCGACGACGTGGCCGGCGAGGCGATCACGGTGGGCGGTCTGACGACGCTGACGGCGACCGGGTTCGACATCCTGCTGGACAACAGCCCGGCGCTGCACGACCTGAACGAGGTCGATGCGGACGGCGTCAACATCGTGCTGGTGGATGTCGACGACATCCAGCTGGGCACGGTGACGGCGACGGGCGACCTGTCGGTGACGGCGGGCGGCCAGATCGACGACGTGGCCGGCGAGGCGATCACGGTGGGCGGTCTGACGACGCTGACGGCGACGGGCGACGTGCTGCTGGACAACGACCCGGCGACGCACGACTTCAACGAGGTCGACGTCACCGGCGCCAACATCGTGCTGGTGGATGTCGACGACATCCAGCTGGGCACGGTGACGGCGACGGGCGACCTGACGGTGACGGCGGCCGGCGACATCACGGACGTTGCCGGCGAGGCGATCACGGTGGGCGGCGTGGCCGACCTGACCGCGACGGACGGCGCGACGGACTTCGACATCCTGCTGGACAATGCGGCGACGCACGACTTCCAGGGCCAGGTGGATGCCTATGGCGGCACGATCTATATCGAAGACCTGAACGACATCCAGCTGGGCACGGTGACGGCGACGGATCCGGCGACGCTGACGATCATCGCGGCCGGCGATATCGACGACACGCCCGGCCTGGCGGTCACGTCGGTCGGTCCGGCGAACCTGTTCGCCGGCGGTCATGTGTGGCTGGACAACGACACGCCGTTCACCCACGACCTGAACGAGGTGAATGCCAGCGGCACCAGCATCATCCTGCGGGATGTGGATGACATCCAGCTGGGCGACATCGACACCGTGGGCGACCTGACGGTGGAGGCGTTCGGTCCGATCTTCAGCACGGCGGATGCGGGGCCTGGCGGCAATGTCAATGTCGATGGGCTGACGACGCTGAACGCGAACGGCAACGACATCACGCTGGATGCGGCCAGCAACGACTTCAACGAGGTCGATGCGGACGGCGCCAACATCGTGCTGGTGGATATCGACGATATCCAACTGGGCACGGTGACGGCGACGGGCGACCTGTCGGTGACGGCGGGCGGCCAGATCGACGACGTGGCCGGCGAGGCGATCACGGTCGGCGGCCTGACGACGCTGACGGCGATCGGGTTCGACATCCTGCTGGACAACAACGGTCCGGCCCTGCACGACTTCAACGAGGTCGACGCGACGGGCAACCAGATCACGCTGGTGGACCTGGACGATATCCAGCTGGGGACGATCACGGCGACGGGCCTGACGGTGATCGCGCGCGGGCAGGTGGACGACGTGGCCGGCGAGGCGATCACGGTGTCCGGCAATGCCAGCGTCACGGCGGAGTCGGAAGACGGCCTGACCCATTACGACGTGCTGCTCGACAATGACGGTCCGGCGCTGCACGACTTCGCGTATGCGGATGTCGGCGCGATGCTGACCGTGGTCGGCCAGAATGTTGTGGTGATCGACGCCAACGACCTGTCGCTGCAGGTGACGGCCTATGGCGATGCGACGGTGATCGCGGAGCAGCGCCTGGAAGTGAAGGCGGGCGTCAACACGGCCGGCGGCAACACGATCGACGGCGCGCTGTCGGCGACGAGCCGGAACGCCTTTGCCTATGCGGGCACGGGCGACGTCAACATGATGATGGTCGGCAACGGCGCGGTGGTGACCGGCGCGACGATGGCGGGCCTTCGGGCGAGCGTTGTCGGCACGGTGGACGTCACCGGTCCGGACGGCGCGGCGTTCCTGGGGTCTGCGACCGGCAATACGACGGTGACGGCCCTGTCGGGCTCGGCCCTGGTCGACGGCAAGCCGGACCCGGAGGGGACGGTGGACCCGCGGGACCGGGCGTCGATCGGCGGCGACCTGATCGTGACGGCGCAGGACCAGATCAGCGTGGATGCCTCGGATATCGGCGGCGTGCTGACGCTGATCGAGACGGACGACGGCGCCGACGGCGTGTTCGATGCCGGCGACCGCATTCTGGCGAATGTGGGCACGGTGGCGGGCCTGGCCACGGTGACGGCGAATGGCGGCGACGCGGCGCTGATCGCGGACGACCTTCAGGGCGGTGCGATCGTCTCCAGCCCGCTGGGCACGGCGGCGTTTGCGGCGGGCCTGGTGGCGGGCGACCTGAGCATCACCAGCCTGGGCGGCAATCTGACGGCGACGGACACGGGCGGCGCGTCCGCGACGGACGTGCGCTTCGGTCCGGTGGACCTGACCAGCGGCGTGCCGGCGGAAGCGTCGGCGGGCGACATCGCGGTGTCGGGCGTGTTCACCAGCTACAATGTGGCGGTGGACTCGGCGCAGGGCCTGGTTCTGGGCGGCGGCATCGCCATCCCGGACCTGACGGTTCAGATCGACTTCGACACGGTGACGCCGGCGCCGGATCGTCCGGGGACGCTTGACGGCAGCGAGCGCGGCATGGCGCCGGGCGCGACCTACCCGTCGGCCAATCTGGAGGTGCATCTCGGCACGCTGGATGCGACGACGCTGGCGGGCCCGATCGTGGACGCGGACGACCGCGCCGTGATCGTGCCGGATGCGGCGACGGTGCTGACGGCGGCGGGCGACATCCTGCTGGACAATGTCGACGGCGGCGGCGTGCCCCTGCATGACTTCGCCTATGCGGACATCGGCACGATGCTGACGGCGATCGGCAACAATGTGATCGTCGGCGACAGCAACAATCTGTCGATTGCGCTGACGGCGGCGGGCGACGCGACCATCACGGCGAACGGCGACCTGGAAGTGAAGGCGGGCGCGAACACGCTGGCCGGCAACACGGTCGACGGCACGCTGCTGGCGACCAGCCAGACCGGGTTTGCCCATGCCGGCGACGGCGACGCGAACCCGCTGACGGTCGGGGTCGACGCGACGGTGACGGCGGCCGACGAAGCGGGTCTGCGGGGCGTGATCGGCAACAATGCCACGGTGACCGGCCCGGCGGGCGCGGTGTTCCTGGGCACGGCCGGCAACGACCTGACGGTGACGGCGAGCGGCGGGTCGGCCTATGTGGACGGCCAGCCGGCGCCGACGGGCGTGGATCGCGCCTCGGTCGGCGGCGCGCTGACGGTCAGCGCCCTGGACGACATCCTGGTGGATGCGACGTCGGTGGGCGGTGCCGTGAGCCTGACGGAGACGGCGGGCGACAGCGACGGCCAGCCGGACCGGATCCTGGCCAATATCGACGATATCGGCGGCTCGGCCACGCTGAGCGCGGCGGACGGCGATGCGGACCTGATCGTGACCAACACGCTGGCGGGCGATCTGAGCCAGTCGGCGCTGAACGGTGACGCCCGCACGGCGATCGGCACGTTCGACGGCGACAACCTGCTGGTCGACTGGAGTGCGGGCACGGTCCGGGCCGAAGGGTCGATGGGCATGGGCAATGTCGACATCCAGAACCTGCGGGTGGGTCCGGCGGACCTGGTCAACGGTCTGGCGGGCAGCGATCCGCGCGACGTTGCGGTTTCGGGCACGTTCCGGAACTTCAACCTCGCGATCGAGGCGGACTTCGGTGTCGTGCTGGGTGGCGGCGTGGTCATCGCCGGCGACACGGGCCAGGTGACGTTCGACGACGTCATCCCGGTTCCGAGCCGCCCGGTGGGGTCGACGGCGACCGACGGCATCGAGGATGTGGCGGTGAACGGCGGTTCGTTCGCGGTGGCCTCGCTGGTGATCGATCGCGGCCAGAACGCGATGAACCCGGACCACGGCAACCTGACGGTGATCGCCGATCAGGGCAGCTACACGGCCGATCCGGCCATGCTGCGCATCCTGGGCGACCGGGGCGTGGTCCAGGCCGGAAGTGGCCGGGCAGGACATCCTGCAGGCTCCGGGGACGGTGCTGACGGTTGCGGGCAACTCGACGCTGGACGCGAACACCGTCAGCGACGTGATCCTGACGGCGGCCGACAACAACTTCGGCAGCTATCACGACGACCCGGCCAACAACCTGGCCCTGCCGATCGGCCGCGTGCATGTGCGGGGCGAGACGGTGCAGCTCACGGACGCGAGCGACATCCACTTCGGTGCGGTGGTCGCGAACCGTCTGGAGGTGACGACGGCGAACGACGGTTCGGTGTTCTTCCGTCAGGTTCTGGGTCTGGATCGTTCGCTGACGCAGACGATCCGGGACGGCAGCGTGGTCGGCGGCGAAGGTGCGGTCGGCGACGTGGTCATCAACAGCGACGACGACGTTGTGATCAGGGGTGCTGGCGGATCCGACGGATCCGAATGCGGCGACGTTCGATCCGCTGCTGTCTGCGCCGGGCGAGCCCGGGTTCCGGGAGGACATCTTCTATGTCCGCAGCCTGAACGTGCAGCGTGCGCCGGGTCGGATCATCCTGCCGCGGACGGCGGCGACGAACGCGAACTTCGATGCGAACAATGCCTACTTTGGCGTGAACATCGCGCGGTCGTTCTGGTATGCCGGCCGGCGGGCATGAGCTGATCGATCTGACCGGCTTCCTGCGGGTGACGCGGACCCAGGTGGCAGGGCTTCTGCCGCATGGCCCGCGCAGCGCGCGCTACCGGTTCAACAACTGCGTGATCGGCGACACGAACACGTGCGGCTCGCTGCCGCCGGTGGATCTGATCTACCGGATCTCGGATGAGCCGAACCTGTTCGAACTGGACCGCGACCAGCTGGACTTCCTCTATGTGCCGATCGGCAACGAGGAGCTCTGGGGCGTGCCGGAGGCGATGCTGTACAACCTGGACCACCAGGTGAGCATGGCGAGCTTCGCGCCGATGGCGATGGGACCGTGGACGATCTACTTCGGCTTCGACCGTTCGAATGTCGCGGCGGATCAGCGTCAGGCGATCGACGAGGCGGCCCAGGCGGCAGCGGGCGGCGATGGCGAGGTGGTGGTGACCGGCCACACCGACACCAGCGGCCCGGCCTCGTACAACCTGGGTCTGTCGTCGCGGCGGGCGCAGTCGGTGGTCAGCATGCTGAACGCCGACGGTGTCGGAAGCGACCGCATCAATGTCAGCGCCACCGGCGAGGCCGACCTGGCCGTGCCGACCGCCGACGGCGTGCGGGAGCCGAAGAACCGCCGCGTCGAAATCCGCGTCCTGAAGTGAGGAGCCGGACCTTCTAACCGATGACCACGCTAACGCGGGCCATCCAACGCAGCGCCGCCAGCCTAACGCTGGCGGCGCTCGCCGCTTGTGTGGGGGGATCATCCGAACCGAGCCGGGGCCTCGCCCGCGGCGGGGTGTGAGCGGATATTGCCGGGGCCTGTGCGGAAATCGGTATAGCCCCAACGGCGTCGGAGTGTGCTATAGACTAGCACTTTCGTTCAAACCGCTCGCCGATATCGCATGCAGCCCGTTATTCTCTACATCACCGCCGCAACGCCGGAGGAGGCCGCCTCCATCGGCCGGACCCTGGTGGAGGAACGGCTGGCGGCATGCGCCAATATCCTGGGCGGCATCACCGCCTTCTATCGGTGGGAAGGGGCGGTGCAGCAGGGGGCGGAGACCGCGTTGATCGTCAAGACCCGCGTTGGCCTCGTCGAGCCGGCGACGGAGCGCATCAAGGCGCTGCACGGTTCGACCTGTCCCTGCGTCGTCGCGCTGCCCGTCCAGGGCGGCAATCCGGATTTTCTCGATTGGATCGCTGCCGAAACCGAGAGCCGAGCCAGCCAACAAGGCCCAGGCGATCGGCAAGGCCCAAGCGATCAACAAGGAACGCCCTAGCGCCATGAAAGATTTCTTCCGCGGGCCGATGCCCTTTCTGTGCCTCGGCCACAGCTTCGACCACATGCTGATCCTGCTGTTCGCCACCGTGATCGTGGTCGGGCCGCTGCAGACCGAGTTTGGCATGAGCTATGGCCAACTGGTCGGGCTCGCCTGGCTGGGCTTCGTGCTGTTCGGCGCCGGCGCGCCGCTCGCCGGCTGGCTGGCCGACCGGTGGAGCAGCGTCGGCACGATGACCCTCTATTTTGTCGGCATCGGCGCCTCGGCGGTGCTGGCGGGCCTGGCCGGTTCGGCCTGGGAGATCGGCATTGCGCTCTCGGCCATTGGCCTGTTCGCCTCGATCTATCACCCCGTCGGCATTCCCATGGTGATCCGCGCCGCCGGCAAGAACCGGGGCAAGATGCTGGGCGTCAACGGCATTTTCGGCTCGCTCGGCATGGCGAGTGCCGCGATCATCGCCGAGGTGCTGACGCTGACGGTGAGCTGGCGCGCCGCCTTCATTGTGCCGGGCATGGCGGCGATCCTGGTCGGCATCTGCTTCTACTGGCGGTGCCGCGGGCTGAACCTGGACGTCTCGCGCGCCAAGGCCAACGAACATGCGAGCCTGAAGGATTTCGTCGCCGCCGTCGGCCTGGGGCCGTTCCTGCGGCTGATGGGCCTGCTGGCGCTGCTGACCTTCTGCATGGGCATGGTGTTCCAGGCCATGACCTTTTCGCTCACCAACGTGGTCGACCATCGGGTGCAGATCGGGCTGGCCGCCGTGCTGGGCGCGGGCGGCCTGACCTCCGCCATTCTGATGGTGGCGGGCGGGGCGCAACTGGTCGGCGGCGTGCTGGCAGACAAATACCCGCTGAAACGCCTGTTCCTGATGACCTATGGCCTGATGGCGCCGGCGCTGGTGCTGTGCTCGCAGGCGGCGGACGGGACCATGGTGTTCGGCCTGTTCCTGGTCATGGTCTGCACCGTCGGCACCCAGCCGATTTCGGACGCGCTGTTCAGCAAATACGTGCCGCAGCGCTGGATCAACACCGCCTACGGCCTGCGTTTCGCCATCTCGCTGTGTTCGAGCGCGGCGGCCCTGCCGCTGGTTGGCTTCGTCTATGACAGCACGGGCGAGTTCGTGCAGTTGTTCCTGGTGCTGGCGGTCTTCGCTGCCGTGGCCATTGCAGCCATCGCCATGCTGCCGACCCCGGCCGACGAGGAGAGGCCGAAGGTCGCCGTGGCGGCGGAATAGGGGGGGGCTCGCGTTCGCGTGCGAGCATCGGCGTCGGTGTGCGATCAAGGACACCGGTCCCGGATCGGCGCTCAGCACCGTCCGGGACACACCGGCCATCCCGTTTTACACCGAGGGGCGAGCGCAGGCTCAGGCCATGCCGGCGGCCCGTTCCAGGTCGCCGAGCGCGCCGTCGACAATGTCCACCATCTGTTGCACCTCGTCCGCCGAAATGCAGAGCGGCGGGCAGAGATTCAGCACCGTGCCGGCGCGGGTGATCAGGCCGCGCTGGCGCAGCCCTTCGTTCATCGCCTTCAGTTCCGGACCGTTCTCGGCGAATTTCGCCTTGGTCGTCCGGTCCTTCACCACCTCGACGCCGGCGATCAGGCCGAGGCCGCGCACGTCGCCGATGCACGCGTGCTTGTCGCGGAGCCCGTTCAGCCCTTCCAGCAGCAGCGCGCCCATCTTGGCGGAGTTCTCCACCAGCCCTTCGCGCTCGATGATGTCGAGATTGGCGAGCGCGGCGGCGGCAGCGACCGGGTGGCCGCCATAGGTGATCAGGTGCGAGAGCGAGTTGTCGCCCTCGAACGCCTCGACCACGTGCGGCCGGCACATGACGCCGCCCATGGGGACGTAGCCGCTGGTCAGGCCCTTGGCCATGGTCATCATATCGCCGACCACGCCGAAATGCTCGCTGGCGAACATTTTGCCGGTGCGGCCGAAGCCGTTGATGACCTCGTCGGTGATCAGCAGCACGCCGTACTTGTCGCAAATTTCGCGCAGGCGCCGCCAATAGCCCTCCGGCGGGATGACGATGCCGTTGGAGGCGCTGATCGGCTCGCCGATCACGGCGGCGACGGTCTTGGGGTTCTCGTACTCGATCATCTGGCCGATCTGGTCGGCGCAGAGCAGGTCGCAGCCGGGGAAGGTCTGGCGGAAGTCGCAGCGATAGCAATAGGGCGGCGAGGCGTGCAGCACGCCGGGCATGAAGGGCGAGTGATAGGGGTCGCTCACCGGCCGGGTGCCGCTGACGCTCATGGCGGCATAGGTGCCGCCGTGATAGGAGCCACGCCGGCCGATGATCTTCTGCCGCTTCGGCTCGCCGCGGTGATAATGGTACTGGCGCGCGATCTTCAGCGCGCTTTCGACCGATTCCGAGCCGCCGGAGGTGAAGAACACCGTGTTCTGGTCGCCGGGGGTGATCGCCGCCAGCCGCTCGGCCAGCTGGATGGCGGGAATGGTGGTGGCGGTGGTGGAACTGGCATAGGCGAGCTGGCCGGCCTGGCGGGCGATGGCCTCGCCGATTTCCTTGCGGCCATGGCCGACATTGACCAGCCAGAGCCCGGCCATGGCGTCCATCAGCCAGTTGCCGTCGATATCCTTGACCCAGATGCCCTTGCCCTCCACCAGCACGCGCTTGCCGGCGTCGTGGGCCAGCGAGCGATAGGCGGAGCCGTGCATGAACACGTGCTCGTTGGCCGAGGCTTTCAGGGCGGCTTCGTTCGAGAGCGAGGGGGCGATGTCGTTCATCGGTCGGGTCCTTGTCGCAGACAGGCGATGGCGGAGCGAGAGGGGCAGTGTTCGTTCGATCCGGCACCATATTCAATCAGACAGGGCAAACTGCGGCAATCGGGGAAACTGCGGCGACAGTGTAGGCGCCCGGCAGGTGCGGCGCCGCCGCGTGCGGCACATTGACATGTCCCCGACGCCGGCCCGGACGGCTCCGCCCCTCCGGGGAACAGGTGACGGTCGTCGCGGGTCAGCGCCGCTCGGCGAAGAAGCGGCGCAGCAGTTCGGCCGCTTCGGCCTCGGCGACGCCGCCATAGACCTCCGGCCGGTGGTGGCAGGTGGTGCGGGCGAACACGCGGGCGCCGTGCTCGACGCCGCCGCCCTTGGGGTCGTAGGCGCCGAAATATAGTCGCCGGATGCGGGCGAGGCTCAGGGCCTGGGCGCACATGGCGCAGGGCTCCAGCGTGACATAGAGGTCGCAATCCTCTAGACGGGGCGTCCCGAGATCGTGCGCGGCCGCGCGGATCGCCAGGATTTCGGCGTGCGCGGTCGGGTCGTGGTCGCACTCGACGCGATTGTGCGCCCGAGCCAGCACCCGGTCGCCGCAGACCAGCACCGCCCCCACCGGCACCTCGCCCGCCGCGGCGGCGGCGCGGGCTTCGGCGAGCGCGAGGCGCATGGGATGGCCATGGGCCAGGGCGGAGGAGTGCGAACCGTTCGGCATGCGCCTACATAACAGCAAACCCTTGGCCGCGACAGGAACCCTTGCCATGCGTGCGTCCTTCCTTCCCCTTGGCCGTTCGGTCGGCCGCCGGAGCCGTGTCGGGCATGGCTGAAGCGCAGTCCCCGACGCCGGCTTCCGGCGAGCGCATCGCCAAACGCCTGGCCCGCGCCGGCCTGTGTTCCCGGCGCGAGGCCGAACGCTGGATCGAGGCCGGACGGGTCGCCGTCGGCGGCAAGGTGCTGACCTCGGCCGCGGTCAATGTCAGCGAAACCGATGTGATCACGGTCGATGGCCAGCCGATTCCCTCGGCCGAGCCGGCTCGGCTCTGGCGCTATCACAAGCCGTCGGGGCTGGTGACCACCAACCGCGATCCGGAAGGCCGGCCGACCGTGTTCGACCGCCTGCCGCCCGAACTGCCGCGCGTGATGACCGTCGGCCGCCTGGACCTCACCAGCGAGGGGTTGTTGCTGCTGACCAATGACGGCGCCCTTGCGCGGGAACTGGAATTGCCGAGCCGCGGCTGGCTGCGGCGCTACCGGGTGCGGGCGCATGGGCAGATCGACCCGGCCAGGCTGGCGCAGTTGGAGAAGGGGCCGGTGGTTGACGGTGTCCGCTATGGACCGATCCAGGCAACCCTGGACGAACAGAAAGGGTCGAACGCCTGGATCACGGTGGCCCTGCGCGAGGGCAAGAACCGGGAAATCCGCCGGGTGATGCAGTGGCTGGGCTATCCGGTCAGCCGCCTGATCCGCACGGCCTACGGCCCGTTCCAACTCGGCAAGCTGCCGCGCGGCGCGGTCGAGGAGGTGGGGCGCAAGGCCCTGCGCGATCAACTGGGCGAGAAGCTGATCAAGCCGCGCCCCCATCGCTGACGCCCCCATCGCTGACCTCGGCGGGGCCGTCTCCGGCGGGGCCGGGCGTCTAGTGTGCTTTCGGTCCTGGTTGAGCCACTCTCCTGCCCCATCTCCCGCGCAAGCGGGAGCCCATGCCTGAGAGCTTCTCCCAAGGACAGGGATTCTGTATTGGTCTCTCAGGCATGGGTCCCCGCTTGCGCGAGGACAGGGAAGATGGGGCGGTGAGCCAGCGGGAGAAGACTCCGCCCTGGTACCAGCGGGAAAGCACTCCGCCCTAGTAAATGCCGCCCATGCGTTTGCGAACCCGCGTGGCTTCGGTATCGGTCGCGGGTTGCGGCTGGTCGTCGGGGGTGTCGGCGATGGTGGCCTGGGGCGCGGCGCCGGGCTCGGTGCCGGGGCGGAACGCCTCCAGGATCACGTCGGTGTCGCCGGGCGACGGCAGTTTGCCGGTCTTCCGGTCGATGCGGACGAACCGCACCCCTTCCGGTGCCCGGAACGGGTGGGCCGGATAGAAATCCAGCGCCTGCTTCATGAAATCGCCGAAGATCGGCGCGGCCACGACGCCGCCGGCTTCGTGCGGCCCCAGGCTTGCCGGCTGGTCGAAGCCGACGAACACGCCCACTGCCAGGTTCGAACTGAAACCGATGAACCAGGTGTCGCGCGCGTCGTTGCTGGTGCCGGTCTTGCCGGCAAGCGGCACGCCCGGAATGCGGGCGCGTTTGGCCGTGCCGCGGTCGATCACGCCCTGCAACATCGAGACGATCTGATAGATCGACACCGGGTCGTCCACCTGCTCGGCCTGCCAGTCCGGCAGCGGAACGGCGTCCAGAATGGCGGCGGGCCCGGAGCAATCGGGGCAGGGGCGGGCATCGTGGCGGTATTCGGTCTTGCCGAACCGGTTCTGGATGCGGTCGATGAAACTCGGCTGGACGCGCTTGCCGCCATTGACCAGCATGGCATAGGCGGTGGTGAGCTTGAGCAGCGTGGTCTCGCCGCTGCCGAGCGCCATGGCCAGCACCGGCGCCATGTCCTCGATCACGTCGAAACGCGCGGCGGTGGCCGCGATCTTGTCCATGCCCACCGCATTGGCGAGGCGCACCGTCATCAGATTGCGCGAAAACTCGATGCCGAGGCGCATGGGCGAGGGGCCGTAAAACCGGCCCGAGCTGTAGTTCGAGGGCTTCCAGCCGCTGCCCAGCACCGTCGGGTCGCGCATCACGAACGGCGCGTCCTGGATGATGGTGGCTGGGGTGAAGCCGTTGTCCAGCGCCGTCAGATAGACGAACGGCTTGAAGGCCGATCCCGGCTGGCGCTTGGCCTGCACCGCCCGGTTGAACTCGCTGCGGCGCGCATTGTAGCCGCCGACCATGGCCAGCATGCGGCCGGTATAGGGATCGACCGCGATCAGCGCGCCGTCGACCGCCGGTGCCTGGGTCAGGGCGAAGTCGCCCTTGTCGAGCGGCTTGCCGTCGGTGTCGAACGGGCGCACCAGGATCACGTCGCCGGCGCTGACCACGTCGGACGGCCGCTTCGGATCGCCGACCCGCCGGGAGTTTTGCTCGTACCCGCCGGCCCACTCCATCTGGCCAAAGGGCAGGGTGCCCTTGCTGCCGTCGGCAAAGGCGATGGCGACGGATTGGGCGCCGACCTCGCGCACCACCGCCAGCCGGGCCTCGGTGCCGGGATCGGGGTCTTCCACCGCGGCCAGCGCCTTCTGCCAGTCGCCGGCCAGGTCGATCCGCGCGACCGGGCCGCGATAGCCATGACGGCGGTCATAGACCTCCAGCCCGCGGCGGAGCGCGGCCTGGGCGATGGTTTGCAGGCGCGGGTCCATGGTCGTGCGCACCGACAGACCGCCCTCGTACAGCTTGGTGTTGCCGAACTCGTTGGCCAGTTCGCGCCGCACCTGCTCGGCAAACCAGGGGGCGGGCTGCTTTCCGGTCTTGTCCAGCCCGGGGGCTTCGAGCGGCAGCGCCCGCTCGGACGTCAGGACGGCCTCGGAAATCAGCCCCTCGTCGGCCATGCGTTGCAGCACGACATTGCGGCGGGCCAGCGCCTCGTCATGATTGCGCACCGGGTTGTAGGCGCTGGGGGCTTTCGGCAGGCCCGCCAGGAAGGCGATTTCGCCCGGATGCAATTCGTCCAGCGTCTTGCCGAAATAGCGTTCGGCGGCGGCGCCGATGCCATAGGCGCCCGCCCCCAGATAAATTTCGTTCAGATAAAGTTCGAGGATACGGTCCTTCGGCAGGGCGCGTTCGATGCGGAAGGCGAGGATGGCCTCCTTGATCTTGCGCTGCCAGGACACCTCGCTCGACAGCGAGAAATTCTTGGCCACCTGCTGGGTGATGGTGGAACCGCCGACCAGCCGGCGGCCGGTGCCGATATTGCGCAGATTGGTGACGGCCGCGCGCAGAATGCCGCGAACGTCGATGCCGTGATGCTGATAGAAATTGTTGTCTTCCGCCGCCAGGAAGGCGTTCTTGACCATGGGCGGCACTTCTTCGATCGGCACGAACACCCGGTTTTCGGTCGCGTACTCGGCCATCAACTCGCCGTTTTCCGCATACAGGCGGGTGGTGATCGGCGGCACATAGGCTTCCAGCGCGCGGTTGTCCGGCAGGTCGCTGGCAAAGTGGTAGACAGCGGCGAGGCCAGCGGCGAGGCCGATCACCATCACCACCAGATAGGCCCACAGGCCGCGCAACAACCATCGCTTCATTCGACTGCTTCCGCCGTTGTCGGTGCGTTCGCCGTTCGAGACGCCTGCGCCCTACCTAAGCGTTCGGGGCGCCGTCGTCGACCCCGCGCGCCCGCGGCCTCGCAGCGCTCAACGGTCATCGGCCGCTGCCTGCCTGCGGTCGGCGAAGAAACTGTCGGTGGCGGCGACAATGCCGTCGATGATCGCCGCCCGGTGTTTCGCCGAAAGCAACAGCCGCTCTTCCTGGGGGTGCGAGAGAAAGCCCAGTTCGATGAGGGCGGCCGGCACGTCCGGCGCCTTGAGGACCGCAAAGCCCGCGTGCCGGATCGGGCGGTCCAGCACCGGCACCCGCAAAACCATGGCCTGGATCAACTGGTTGGCAAAGCGCACCGACTGGTTCTTGGTCTCGCGCTGGGCCAGGTCGATCAGGATCGAGACCACTTCCGGCTGCTCGTCCGACAGGTCGAGGCCGCCAATGGCATCGGCCCGGTTCTCCTGCTTCGCCAGCGCTGCGGCCTCGGCATCGGACGCCTGGTCCGACAGGGTATAGACCGACAGGCCGCGCGCCCGGGGATCGATCGCGGAATCGGCGTGCAGGGACAGGAACAGGTCGGCGTCGAGGCGCCGGGCGATGTGCATGCGTTCGCGCAGCGGCAGGAACCGATCGTTGTTGCGGGTCAGGACGACGCGGTAGCGGCCGGTATCGCGGAGCGCCCGCGCCAGTTGCTGTGCCACGGCCAGGGTGACCGATTTCTCCAGCGTGTTGTGCCGGCCGAGCGCGCCGGGGTCGACGCCGCCATGGCCGGGGTCGATCACCACCAGCGGCCGCGGTTGCCGGCTATGACGGGTCGGGCGCGGCGGCGGGATCGGCACTTCGCGGAAATTGCCGAACTCCTGCGCGCGGTAGGTCCGGTCGGCCCGCCATTGCAGTTCCAGCGCATACCGGCGTCCGTGCGGCCGCAGCGCCACCGATTCCACCCGGATCGGACCGGCAAGATCGAACACGATGCGCAGCGTGCCTTCCCGAAACAAACCCCACCGGACCGCCTTGACCTGCCGGCTCTGTCGCGCCGCCCGTTCCAACTGGCTTTCCGGCGCGCGCCAGTCCACCGCCGGCAGGTCGACCACCAGCCGCAGCGGCGAGGCCAGGGTGAACGCCCGGTAACCGACGTTTGCATCGACCATCAGTTGCACGGTGCTGGCCGGGCCCTGCTGCACCAGTTCGACATCCAGGACTTGGGGCCTGGCCATCGCGCCGGCGGCCGGCAGGATCGATCCGGCCAGCAGGCACAGCCACAGCCCGACGACCCAGCCGGTGGCACGGGGCGATCGGGGGAAGATGGATTCGGCCATCACGCGCTCGCGGAGGAGACAGGTCACCGCTAGGGCTTAACGGCGCTGCGGCGCAAACGCAATCGTCGGCAGAGACCGCCGTCCGCCGCGGCAAGCCTCCGCGGCAACGCGACCGCCAACAAAGAATTGTAAGCAGTCGCAAAACAGGCTATGTAAACACCACATTCGGATGGTGCGCGGTGCGCGATGTCATGCGTTCGGCCTTTCGATCGAGTGGAAGCCCGGCGGCAGGGTGTTTTCAAGCCCCGCCGACCCGCGTGCGAATCACCGCCGCCCGCTGCGCATTTCCCGTTTGACACTCTTGATGGAGGTTGAAGCACCGTTGCGTTCACCGACCGCGCCGTTTTTCCACTCAAGCGCGATTTTCGTGACGCTACCGGCTTGCTTGGACCTTCCGCCCCAATACCACACCGAACGGCCCAGCCGGATCAGTTCGATGCCTGCGCGCCGGTTGCTGGCCAGGCTTCTACCCGCGATTCGCGGCTCCGAAGTCCGCCACCCGGCGGTTTATCCGCCTTCGCTCAACCGCGCGCCCCTCACACGAACGCCCCCCGGCTCCCCATCGGCCGTTCGCCGATCGGAGACCATCGTTTATGACCAAACGGATGTTGATCGATTCCAGCCATGCGGAGCAAACCCGCGTGGTCATCATGGAAGGCAACACGCTTCTTGAGTACGATTCGGAACTTAGCAGCCAACGAGCGCTCAAGGGCAATATCTACCTGGCCAAGATCACCCGGGTAGAGCCGTCGCTCCAGGCGGCATTCGTCGATTACGGCGGCAACCGCCACGGCTTTCTGCCGTTCAGCGAAATCCACCCGGATTACTACCGCATTCCGGTCGCCGACCGGGAGGCGTTGCTGGCCGAACAGGCGCGCGCGCACCGCAATGACGATTTCGACGACGACGGCGACGATGATGACGCCGCGGAGGCGGCAGACGATGCCGCAGACGAGGCGGACGAGCGCGACGCCGACGATGCCGCGGACGATGCGGACGAGGACGGTGCCGACGCGGCGCTGACGGCGGAAGATGGCGCCGCGGCGTATGCCGAGCCTTCGGACGACGACGCGGACGAAGACGATGACGACGGCGAGGCGGAAAAGCCCCGTGCCCGGCGCAACGGCCGGGGCCGCAGCAATGGCCGCGGCCGGCGCAAGGACAGCCGCGACGAGCAGGACCGCCGCCGCGGCGCGCGGCTGCGTCGCTCCTACACCATCCAGGAAGTGATCAAGCGCGGCCAGATCATGCTGGTCCAGGTGGTGAAGGAGGAGCGCGGCACCAAGGGCGCGGCCGTCACCACCTATCTGTCGCTGGCCGGCCGCTATTGCGTGCTGATGCCGAACACGGCGCGCGGCGGCGGCATCAGCCGCAAGATCACCCAGGGCCGCGACCGCAAGCGGCTGAAGGGCATTGTCGACTCGCTGGAGATTCCGGGCGGCATGGCGGTGATCGTGCGCACCGCCGGCATCGGCCGCACCAAGTCCGAGATCAAGCGCGATTTCGACTATCTGGCCAAGACCTGGGAACAGATCCGCGAGGTGACGCTGCAATCGCGCGCGCCGGCGCTGATCTACGAGGAAAGCCAGCTCATCAAGCGGGTGCTGCGCGACAGCTATAGCCGCGAGATCGAGGAGGTGCTGGTCCAGGGCGATGCCGCCTATCGCGAGGCCAAGGACTTCATGAAGACCTTGATGCCGAGCCACGCCAAGCGGGTGCAGCCCTACAAGGACAGCTCGCCGCCGCTGTTCCACCGCTTCAAGGTGGATTCGCAGTTGGAGCATCTGCACTCGCCCATCGTGCAGCTGCGTTCCGGCGGCTATCTGGTCATCAACCTGACCGAGGCGCTGGTGGCGATCGACATCAACTCCGGCCGGGCCACGCGCGAGCGCCATATCGAGGAAACGGCGCTCAAGACCAATCTGGAAGCGTCCGAGGAAATCGCCCGCCAGTTGCGCTTGCGCGATCTGGCCGGCCTGATCGTCATCGACTTCATCGACATGGAGGACCGGCGCAACAACGCCGCGGTCGAGCGCCGGCTGAAAGACGCGCTGCGCAACGACCGTGCCCGCGTGCAGGTGGGCCGCATCAGTTCGCTCGGCCTGCTGGAGATGTCGCGCCAGCGCCTGCGGCCGTCCTTGCTGGAAACGATGATGCAGCCCTGCCCGCATTGCGAGGGCACCGGCCGCATTCACTCCGTCGGCACCAGCGCGCTGCATGTGTTGCGGGCGCTGGAAGACCATGGCCTGCGCGGCAATGCCGGTGTGGCCCGGGTGACCCTGGCGCCGGACGTGGCCTTCTACATCCTGAACGACAAGCGGGACGAACTGGCCCGGTTCGAGCGCGATTACAACCTGTTCTGCCGTTTCGAGCCCGACTCGACCCTGGTGCCGCCCGACATGCGGGTGGAGATGCTGGAGCGCGGCGAGTCGCCGACCCTCGACCTGGTGCCGCTGCCGGCGCCGGTCGTTGAGGCGGACGAAGAGGACGAGGACGAGGTCGAGGAGGCGGCCGAGGCGCGCAGCAGCCAGCCGCGTCGCGGTCGCCGCAATGGCGCCGCCGAACCAGCGGAGGACGAGGCCGACCGGCGCCGCGGTCGCCGCGGCGGTCGCCGCCGGCGGCGCGACGGCGAGGAGGCCGCCGTGGAGGCGGCCGAGCCGGTCGAACAGCCGGTTGCCGAGGAGAGCGGCGAGGCGGGCGAGGGCGATGCCGGCGACAGCAGCCGCAACAACCGCCGCCGCCGCCGCCGCCGTCGGCCGCGTCCGGAGACGAAGAGCCTGCCGGGTGTCGCGGTGTTTGCCCGTGCGGCCACGCCGCTGGCCTTCCATGTCGCGCCCGAGCCGGACCTGGAGGCGGACGGCAGCGAGGCGGAGAGCGAGGCCGAGCCGGTTGCCGAGGAGAAGCCGCGGGCGCGCAGCGACCGGCGCAAGGACAAGGGACGCCGGGGCCGGGCACGCAAGGAAGAAGTGACGGCAGAGGACGCGACGGTCAACGGCGCCGCCGCGCCCGTGCCGGAATCCGAGCCCGAGGCCGAGCCCGAGGCCGAGCCTGAGGCCGCGCCCGAGGCGGTCGGGGATGCCGTGCCCTCCGGGACGGAAGCCGCGGCGGAGCCAGAGGCGACCGAAGCTGCGGTCGAGCCGGAGACGGGCGAGGCAGACGCGGCGTCGGTTGTAACCGACGCATCCGACGCAATCGACGAGGCGCCCGCGGCCGAGGAACCGGCGGCTGCCGCCGAACCGGAAGCCGAGCCGGAAGCCGAGCCGGAACCGGAACTGGTGACGGCCGAGAGTGCGCCTGCACCCGCCATGGCCGGGAGCGAGCCGAGTCGGGGGGAACGCGCCGAATCCGAGCCGCTCCTGCCGACGCGGGAGCCGGCGGCGTCGGAGGCCAAGCGGCCGCGCCGTCGCGGCTGGTGGCAGCGGTTGCTGGAATAGCCCCGCCCCTGCCGGGTGTATCGGCGGCGGACACCGGATCGCCCGCGGTCCGGGCTCTCTGGACGGGCTCTCTGGACGGGCGGGCGCCGGTGCGGCAGACTCCTGATCTCGCAACAGGAGGCTGTCGATGACGGTTCTCACCCCGACATTGGTCTTGCGGGCCTACGCCATGGGCGTGTTCCCGATGGCGGAGTCCCATGACGCGGAAACCCTGTACTGGGTCGATCCGGACCGGCGGGGCGTGCTGCCGCTCGATGCGATCCATGTGCCGCGAAGGCTGAAGCGCACCGTGCGGCAGGGCCGCTTTCGGGTGCGGTGCGATACGGATTTCGAAGGCGTGATCGACGGCTGTGCGGAGGCGACCCCGGACCGCCGCGATACCTGGATCAATGCGGAAGTGCGCTCGCTGTTCCGGGCGCTCTATGACATGGGCGTGGTCCACACGGTCGAGTGCTGGCAGGACGATGCCCTGGTGGGCGGCCTCTATGGCCTGCGCCTCGGCGGGGCGTTTTTCGGCGAGAGCATGTTCAGCCGGGTGCGCGACGCCAGCAAGGTGGCGCTGGTGCACCTGGCGGCGCGTCTGTGCGATGGCGGCTTCACCCTGCTGGACACGCAGTTCATCACCGACCATCTGGCCCGGTTCGGCACGGTCGAGATTCCGCGCGACGACTACCGCGACCAGCTGGAGCGGGCCCTGACGGTGCGGGCGGACTTCCGGGCGGACCTGCCCCAGGCGGCTCTGGAAGCCTTTCTGGACCGCTGCATCTGAGCGCGGCGGCGGTGTTCGAAGGTGGACACCGGCCCCGGGTCTCGACCCCGCCTCGCGCGGGGGAGCAGGCGGCGGCGAGATCGGGGGGAAACCACACCAAGGAATGGTGTACCCCGGACGGTGCGGAGCGCCGATGTACCCCGGACGGTGCGGAGCGCCGATGTACCCCGGACGGTGCGGAGCGCCGATCCGGGGCCGCTCGCTGTCGCGAACACCGGCGGCGGCGGTGTTCGATGAAGGATACCGGCCCCGGGTCTCGGCTCGGCCTCGCCCGGGGAACAGGCGGCGCCTTATTCGGCGGCGGTTTCGGCCGTGCGCCGTTCGCCGGTACGGGCCTCGTAGGTCTCGAACCAGCGCCGGCCGCCGCCTTTCTGGTTCTCGTAGATCGAGCCCTGGTTTTTCGCCGCCGGCAGCGGCAGGCGCACCGGCACCGCCTCGACCCGCGGTTCGCGGGTGCTGACGCCGCGGGCGATGCGGGATTCATAGGCCTCGTAATCGCCCTTCAAGCCCACCATCGGAAAGGCATCGGCGGCGGCGTACTCGGTCAGCAACAGCCGGCGCTGGCGGTTCGAGGTGTTCAGGGCCGAGCCATGCACCGCGCGCACATGGTGGATGGTCATGGAGCCGGCCGGCCCGGTCAGCATCTCCGCGCCGGAGAGGTCCAGGCCGATGGCATCCGGATCGAAGGCGCCGCAGAAAAAGCCGTCATGGTGGTGGTCGTAGACCGGCCCCTTGTGGCTGCCCGGCAGCACCATCAGCGGCCCGTTGCTTTCGTCGCAGTCGTCCAGCAGCAGGCCGGTGGCCAGCACGTCGTCATTGGTGTGCGGGTAGAAGGCCCAGTCCTGGTGCCATTCCACCGGCGCACCATAGCCGGCCGCCTTCATGTTCATCTTCGCGCCGTAGATGCGGATGTTTTCGCCCAGCAGCGGCACCAGCACGTCGGTGATGTCGGTGTCGCAGAACAATTCGCGGAAGAAGGGAAAATGGTTGTGCGGCTCCTTGATCCGGCGCACGCGCGGATTGCTGGCGGAATGGCTGTCTTCCAGGTCGTAGACGCTGTTGTGCTCGGTGACGCTGGCCGCCTGGGCGATGATCCGCTCGGTCTCCTCGCGCAGCCGGCGCAGTTTTTCCGGGCTGAGGACGCCTTCGACGACGACATAGCCCTTTTCGAAATACTCTTCGACCTGCTGTTGGGAGAGGCGGACGGGCATGGCGCGCGGTTCCTGCGTTTGTTTTTGGGCCTGCGGGGCACTCTGCCCCTTTACCCCGAAGCGGGCAAGCGGCACTACTGCGGCTTCTCTCCGTGTGGAAAGCCGTTGCCTGCCGTGGCTGCCCTGGCGCCCTTTCTGTTCATCTGCCTGTGGTCCGGCGCCTTCATCGCGGTGCGGGCCGGCTTGCCGGATGTCTCGCCGCTGTATTTCCTGTCGGTGCGCTTCGCCATTGCCGGCTCGGTGCTGGCGGTGATCGTCTCGCTCTGGCAGCCGCGGCGCTGGCGGGAATTGCGCGGGCGCTGGGCGCTGACGGCGCTGGCGGGCGTGCTGATGAATGGCGGCTATCTGTCGGCCGCCTATCTGGCCATGACCGAGATCACCGGCGCGACCATGGCCCTGGTCGGATCGTTGCAGCCGATCCTGGTGGCGGTGCTGTCCGGCCCGCTGCTGGGCGAGCGCTTCGGCTGGCCGCAATGGCTGGGCTTCGCGCTCGGGACCGGCGGCGTGGCGCTGGTGGCGGGCGTCAACGTGCTGCAACTGGACACCGGGGCCGGCATGGCCTGGGGCCTGGGCTCGGTCTCGTGCATGGTGGTGGGGACGCTGCTGTTCGCCCGCTATGCCAAGGGCGTGCCGGCCGCCCATGCCAACGCGCTGCAATTGCTGGCGGCCGCGGTGTTCTGTTCGGTGCTGACCCTCGTCTTCGAGGACGTGCGCGTCGTCTGGACGCCGGCCAGCGTCGGCACGCTGCTCTATCTGATTTTCGGCGTGTCGCTGGGCGGCATGGGCCTGTATCTCTACATGCTGAACCGCGGCGCCGCCGGCAAGGTGGCGGCGAATTTCTACCTGACCCCCGGCCTGACCGCGGTGTTCGGCTATGGGTTGCTGGGCGAGACCCTGCCGCCGACGGCGCTGGCCGGCTTTGCCATGGCGATGGCGGGCCTCTGGCTGGTTCAGGGGCGGGCCGCCCTCGCAGGGCGCGCGCGCCGCACCTGAGCCTCGCGCCAGATCACGAACAGGCCGCTGGTAACGATCACCGCGCCGCCGGCGATGGTGTAGGCGTCGGGAAGCTGGTCGAACATCAGATAGCCGAGCAGCACGCTGGCGACGATGCGGGTGTAGTTGATCGGCGCCAGCAGCGACGCATCGGCCAGGCGGAAGGCATTGAACATGCAGATATGCGCCGCCAGGCCGACAAAGCCCGCCAGGAACACATAGCCGAACTGGTAGAGCGTGATCGGCGTCCAGAAAAAGGGCGCGGCCGGTATGGCGCCGACGGCCGCCACCACCTGGGTGTAGAGCAGGGTGGTCATGGCGCTGTCCTGGCCGGCCAGCTTGCGGGTGATGAGCTGGAACAGGGCGAAAAACACCGCGGAGCCGATGGGCAGCAGCGCCGCCCACTGGAACACCGCCGAGCCGGGCCGCACCACGATCAACGCCCCCGCCAGGCCCACCAGCACCGCCACCCAGCGCCGCCAACCCACTTTCTCGCCCAGAATGGGGCCGGCCAGGGCGACCATGAACAGCGGGCCGGTGAAGTTGATCACCGTCGCCTCCGCCAGCGGCAGGAAGCGCAATGCTGCGAAGATGAAGGTCAGCGAGCCGAGAATGCAGAGGCCGCGCGCCACTTGCAGCCACGGCCGGTTGGTCTTCGCCAGCTTGCGCACATTCTGGCGGGTCACGCCGAAATAGAGCGCCAGCACGATTAGCACGCAACAGAGATAGAGCCAGACCACCTGGGGGCTGGGCATGCTCTGGCCCAGCACCTTGGCCATGGCGTCGGCGAGCGCAATGAAGGAGAGGCCGGCGGTGAACAGCAACACGCCGGCAACGGTGGGCGGCAGGCTCACGGTGAAACGCTCCCGCCTACGCCTTGCCCTGCAGCGCGCTGAGCGTCGTCTGCGCGGTGTTCAACTCCAGGCTGGTGCGCACCTCGATCACCACCGGGCCGTCGGTCGCCATCGCCTCGCGCAGCACCGGCTCGACGTCGTCGGGCTCCAGAATGCGCAGGCCCTTGGCGCCGAAGGCGGCGGCGTAGGCGGCGAAGTCCGGATTGCGCAGCGTCGTCACCGGATGGGCCCGGTTCGGGAAATGGGTTTCCTGATGGAAGCGGATGGTGCCGTAATGCTGGTTGTTCGAGACGATGATGCGAGGCTTGGCGCCGGTCAGCATGGCGGTGGCCAGTTCCGAGCCGGTCATCAGCGCGCCGCCATCGCCGCAGAAGCTGAACACCTGCCGCTCGGGAAAGCGCAGCGAGGCGGCGACGCCGGCCGGAATGCCCATGCCCATGGCGCCGATCTCGGAGCCGAGCAGCAATTGCGTGCGGCGGAAGCGGAAGCGCTGGTGCAGCCAGCTCATGAAATTGCCGGCGTCGGTGGTGACGATGGCATCCGGCGGCGCCAGGCGGCTGAGCCCGTCCACCACATGGGCGAAGTCGATGCCGTCGGCGGCGGTGCGCGGCGGCAGCGAGGCCCCGCCCAGATAGGCGTCATGCGCCCGCCGGGTCCAGGCGGCGCGGCCGGCGGGCGGCGGCGGCGCGTTGCGGCCGGCGAGCGCGGCGAGGAAGCCCGGCGCGTCGGCGACAATGGCGTGGTCGGTGCGATGGCGCACGCCCACCTCCGCCGGGTCCGGGTGGATATGGACGAAGGTCTGCGCCTCGCCCGGAATGGTGTAGGCGAGATTGGTGGCGCCGGTCAGCCGCGTGCCGATGGCGACGACCACGTCCGCGTCCCAGGCGGTGCGGCGCACGTCCATCGGCGGGCGCACGCCCAGCTCGCCGGCATAGAGCGGGTGTTCGTGGTCGAACACGTCCTGGTGCTCGTAGACCGGCATCACCGGCACCTGATACGCCTCCGCCACCTGGGCCAGCAGGTCGCGGGCGCGGCCGGTGTGCTCGCCGGCGATCAGCACCGGGCGCTCGGACCGGGCGAGCAGGTCGGCAACGGCGGAAACGTCCGCCTCCGCCGCGCCGGGGCGGCCGAGCGGCTGCGGGTCGCGGGGCTCCGCCTCGGTTGCCGCCTCCAGCACGTCGGTGGGCAGGGCGACGATGACCGGCCCCGGCGTGCCGGTCTGGGCGACGTGAAACGCGCGGGCGGTGATCTCGGCGATGCGGTTCGGGTCGTTCACCTGCTCGACGCGCTTTGCCATGTCGGCGAAGGTTTTGGTGAAGTCCATTTCCTGGGTGTGGGTCTTGCCGATGGAGCGGGTACCGACCTGGCCCAGCATCACCACCAGCGGCACGCCGCCCTGATGGGCCGAGTGGATCGCGACCGCCGCATTGGTGGCGCCGGGGCCGCGGCTCGCAAACACCACGCCCGGCCGGCCGGTGCATTTCGCGTCGGCCACGGCCATGAAGGCCGCCCCGCCCTCGTGCCGGCACGAGACGATTTCCAGCGCCGGGTCCTCGACCAGGGCATCCATGACCGCCAGATAGCTTTCGCCCGGCACGCAGAAGGCGCGGTCGACGCCGTGGCTGCGCAGGGTTTCCACCAGAACTTTTGCAGCGGTCCGGGGCATCGGTTTCCTCGATTTTGGCAAAGCGGTCGCGTGGGCGAAGGCTGGAAGAATGGCCAGCTTGCCCCTATCTTCATCACTCTGCAACGGCTGTGCCGGTGGTATCGCCGGTGCGGTTACGGTACAATGCCACCCGAGAGAGCGATTTTCGCAGATTAAGGAACAACCATGGAGGCGCTGCAGGCCAAGTTTCAGATCGGGCAGGTGGTGCGGCACCGGCGATTCCCGTTTCGCGGTGTGATTTTCGACGTCGATCCCACCTTCGCGAACAGCGAGGAATGGTGGCTGTCGATCCCGGAAGAGTCGCGGCCGCGCAAGGACCAGCCCTATTACCATCTGTTCGCCGAGAACGCCGAGACCACGTACATCGCCTATGTCTCGGAGCAGAATTTGCTGGTGGACGAGAGCGGCAAGCCGGTGCGGCACCCGGATCTGGCAGCGGTGTTCACCGGCATGAAAAACGGCCAGTACGTGCTGCGCTCCGAACACGCGCACTGACCTTCGGCTCGCGGGGCGCGGCGCGGGCGGGACAGGATAGCCGCGACGCGGACGGGACGGGATAGCCGCGGCGCGGCGTGGCGGCTAACATTGCCGCCACGATCATTCCCGCCCTACGAGAAAGTGCCCCCCGATGCGAGCCTTCGAAGGAATCCGCGTGTTCGACGCCACCCAGGGCGTCGCCGGCCCCCATTGCGCCATGCTGCTGGCCCAGCACGGCGCCGACGTCGTCAAGGTGGAGCCGCTGGCCGGCGACTGGGGCCGGGCCATCGGCAAGAAGCATGGCGAGCACTGCGCCTATGGCCTGTCGGTCAACCGCGGCAAGCGCTCCATCGCGCTGGACCTGAAGCACGCCGAGGGCCTCGCCATCGCGCAAAAGCTGGCATTCGAGGCGGACGTGGTGCTGGAAAGCTTCCGTCCGGGGGTGATGGGCCGGTTCGGGCTCGACTATGCGAGCGTGAAGGCCCGGAACCCGAAGACGATCTATCTTTCGGTCACCGGCTATGGCCAGCAGGGGCCCTACAGCAACCGGCCGGTCACCGATTCGGTGATCCAGGCCTATAGCGGCTGGATGTCGATCAACAGGGACAAGGACGGCCTGCCGCAGCGCATCTCCATCATCGCCATCGACGTGATGACCGGCCTTTATGCCTTCCAGGCGGTGGCGCCGGCGCTGTTTCTGCGCGAGCGCACCGGCGAGGGCCAGTATCTGGACGTGCCGCTGGCGGCCGCCGCCGCCGCGTTCCAGGCGGGCAAGATGATCGAATACACGTTGGAAGGGGCGGAGCCGTCGGTGCTGGGGGCGCCGCTCGGCACGTTCAAGACCCAGGACGGCTTCATCAACATGAACGCGCGGCGCGACACCCATTTCCGGGCGCTGTGCGACATGATCGGCCAGCCGGACTGGAAGACCGACCCGCGCTTCACCACGCCGGAAGGCCGGATCGCCAACGAGGCGGCGCTGATGGCGGTCATTCGCCCGGCGATGGAACGGAAGACCAGCGACGAGTGGCTGGGGCTGCTCGAATCCGCCGACATCCTGGTCGCCAAGGTCAACGATTACGGCGACCTGTTCGAGGATGCCCAGGTGAAGGCGGTCGACCAGGTGGTCTGGCTGGACCAGAAAGGGTTCGACCGGCCGCTGCCGGTGCCGCAAATCCCCGGCCTGCCGGCGATCGAGCCCGGCGGCTTCCTGGCGCATGTGCCGGTGCCGGGCGAGCAGACCGACGCCATCCTGGCGGAACTCGGTTTCGACGCCGACCGCATTGCGGGGCTGCGCGCCGACAAGGCGATCCGGTAGCAAATCGCGCCGCCGGTACAGGTCATTGGTCGAATTCGGCCTTGCGACAATTGACTTGGGGCGGTGACTTCCCGTGTAGTGACCGTGTTCCCGCGCGCTCGGTTCAAGGGCGTGTGCAAAAAACCGTCTGGGAGACCCAAGATGCGCCCGATTCTGACCGCCAGCCTGGCGGCCATTGCCTCTGTCGCCATCGCCGCGACCGGCCAGGCCGCCACCATGTTGAAGCTTCAGACCGCCATGGCCGCCGGCAGCTTCACCCTGAACTATCTGAACGAGGTTTGGGTGCCGAAGCTGGAGGCGATGACCTACGGCAACCTGAAAATGGAAATCCTGCCCTCCAAGGCCGTGGTGCCGCACCGCGAGACGCCGGGCGCCGTCGCCGCCGGCATTTTGCAGGGCGACCTGAACGCTATCGCGTATTTCGCCGGCAAGGACCAGGGCTTTGCGCTGATGGGCGACCTGATTGCCGGCTATGACACGGTCGAGCAGATGCAGATGTTCTGCCGCTTCGGCGGCGGCAAGGAAGTGCTGCAAAAGCTCTATGAGAAATTCTATCCGGGCAAGATCCACGTGATCGGCTGCGGCCCGTTCTCGAAAGAGGCGCTGGTCTCCAGCATTCCGATCCGCGGCGTCGCCGACTTCAAGGGCGTGAAAATCCGCTCGCCGGAGGGCCTGGCGGCCGAGGTGTTCGCGCGGGTCGGCGCCGTGCCGACGGCCATTCCCTTCCCGGAAGTCTATACCGCGCTCGACAAGGGCATCGTCGATGCGGCGGATGCCTCCAGCTACACCAACAACCAGAGCCTGGGCTTCCACAAGCTGGCGAAATACCCGATCTTCCCGGGCATCCACTCCATGGCGGTGATCCAGTTCGTCGTGAACCAGAAGGTGTGGGACAAGATCGGGCCGGAAGGCCAGGCCGCGCTGGAAACCTGGTATTATGCGGCGTGGACGGATATGAGCCGGGCTTCGGACGTGGAAGACCACAAGATCGCGGCCCAGGACAGCGCCAGCGGCACCGGCATCGAGGTCATCGACTGGTCGACCGAGGAACGGGCCAAGTTCCGCAAGATCGCGCAACAGGCCTGGGCCGATGCCTCGACCAAGAGCGATCTGGCCAAGGCCGCGTATGACGCGCACGTCAAGTTCATGAAAGAGTACGGCCTGCTCGACTAGGGGCACCGTCCTCCGCCGATCCCGTCAGCCGGTCCGCTCGGACCCGACGTGCGGCCCGATGCGATCCCGCATCGCATCGGGCGTGCGAGGCGATGACGGGATGGGCCTCGGGGGCGTCGGCGCGGCGTCCTCTTCCGCCATCAAAGCGAGATTGCGATGTTCGGCCTTCTCAATGCCATGGACCGGCTGAGCCAGTTTCTGGGTCTGTCCGTTGCCCATTTCTACCTCGTCTGCGCGATCATCACCGCCTACGAGGTCGTCATGCGCTATTTCTTCGACGCGCCGACGCTGTGGGCGTTCGAACTGGTCATGGTGGTCTGCGCCATCGCCTGGGTGATGAGCGGCCCCTATGTCACCATGCGCAACAGCCATATCGCGATCACCGTCCTCTACCAGTACACGAGCGGTACCGTGCGCTGGTGGCTGGATGTCTTTATTTTCGTGGTGTCGATCGCGGCGATGGCGGTGCTGGCCTATTCGCTCTATGGCCCGATGGCCGACGCGATCCAGGTGCTGGAGCGCAGCGGCACCAGCTTCAACTCGCCGGAGCCGCTGCTCCTGAAAACGGTGATGTTTGCCGGCGCCGCGCTCTATGCCTTGCAGGCGCTGGCCAATCTGATCCGCCATTGCATCGGCCGCGACCGCGCGCGCGTCGAACTGCCCGAATAGACCCGACGACCGCCTGAAGAGCCCGGCCCATGATCGATATCCAAACCGCGACGGTCGTCATCGTCGTTTCCATGCTGCTGCTGATGATGACGGGCATGCCGCTCGGCATCGTCACGCTGACGGTGTCCATCGGCACCGCGCTCTATGCCTTCGGCGAGCCCGGCCTGTTCCTGGTGGCCAGCAATGTGCAGGGCCTCCTGGAGAATTATTCGCTGGTGGCGGTGCCGCTGTTCGTGCTGATGGCGAACATCCTGGAACGCTCCGGCGTGGCCGAGGACCTGTTCAACGCCATGTCGATCATCGGCGGCCGCCTGCGCGGCGGCGTGGCGGTGCAGACGACGCTGGTGGCCGTCATCATGGCGGCGATGACCGGCATCATGGGCGGCGAGATCGTGATGCTGGGCCTGATCGCCCTGCCGCAGATGCTGCGCCTCGGCTATGACCGCAAGCTGGCCATGGGCGCGATCTGCGCCGGCGGCTCGCTGGCGACCCTGATCCCGCCGAGCGTCATCATGATCGTCTACGGCGTCACCGCGAACGTGTCGATCAACGACCTGTTCCTGGGCGGTTTCCTGCCGGGCATGCTGCTGGCCTCGCTCTACATCGCCTATATCCTGATCCGCAGCCATCTGCACCCGCATCTGGCGCCGATCCCGAGTGAGGCGGAGCTGTCGAAAAGCCGGTCGGAGAAGCTGGCGGCGATGAGGGGGCTGATCCTGCCGGGCCTGGTGATCGTCTGGGTGCTGGGGTCGATCTATGGCGGCATCGCCACGGTGACCGAGGCCGCCGGCGTCGGCGTGTTCGGTTCGATCGCGGCGGCGATTTTCCGCGGCCAGTTCAGCTGGGAAATGCTGAAAGAGGCGCTGCGCAAGACCATGATCACGGTCGGCACCATTATCTGGCTGGTGCTGGGTGCGGTCAGCCTGGTCGGCATTTACAACGTGATCGGCGGCACCGATTTCATGCGCTCGCTGCTGGCGGGCCTCGACCTGCCGCCCCTGGGCGTGATTTTCGTGATGATGGGCATTCTCATCATCCTCGGCACCTTCATGGAGTGGATTGCCATTGCCTTCATCACCGTGCCGATCTTCGCGCCGGTGGTGGTGCAACTGGGCTATGACCCGATCTGGTTCGGCGTGCTGTTCGTGATGAACATGCAGATCTACTTCCTGTCGCCGCCCTTCGGCCCGGCCTGTTTCTGGCTGAAGAGCGTCGCGCCGCCGGAGATCACGCTGCAGAACATTTTCGCCAGCGTCTGGCCGTTCATCATCCTGCAGGTGATCGGGCTGGCCCTGGTGATCGTGTTCCCGGATATCGTGCTGTTCCTGCCGCGCGTGTTCGGCGGATAGCCGCGCGGTCGGCGGGCGCCTCAGGGCAGGCCGCCGGCGATGCGCAGATTGGCGCCGCTGGTGTAGCTGGCGGCGTCCGAGAGCAGATAGGCGACGCCCTGGGCGATTTCCTCCGGCGTGCCCGCCCGTTTCATCGGCAGGCCGGGCACGCGGCGGGCCAGTTCGTCCGGGCCCGGCATGTCGGTGGCGATCAGGCCGGGCGACACCGTGTTCACGCGGATGCCGTCGGCCACCAATTCCTGGGAAAGCCCGATGGTGAGCGAGTTCACCGCCCCCTTGGTCATGGCATAGAGCACCGAATTGTTCGGCGAGCCGCGATGGGCGGAGCCGCTGGAAATGTTGCAGATCACGCCGCCCTGGCCGCCATGCCGGGTGCTCATGCGCCGGATCGCCTGCTGGGTCGGATAGACATAGCCCTTGACGTTGACCGCCAGCATCCGGTCCACGGTTTCGCGGCGCATATCCTCGAACCGGCCGCGCTCGGTGATGACGCCGGCATTGTTGACCAGATGGGTGAGGGGGCCCAGCTCCCGGTCCACGGTCTGGAACAGGGTTTCGACCGCGTCCGGATCGGCGACGTCGGCCTTGACGGCGATGGCGGTGCCGCCGGCGTTCAGGATGTCGGCGGCGACCGTGGCGGCGGCCTCGGAATTGCCGGCATAGTTGATGGCGACGGCATAGCCCTGGCGCGCCAGCAGGCGCGCGCAGGCGGCGCCGATGCCGCGGCTGGCCCCGGTGATGAGGACGATTTTGGTCATGGGCGATGGCACCTCGATTGCGGCGGGTCGGGAAAGGCTCTAATCCTGTGAGCCAACCGCTCACAGCCGCCGGAGGCAAGCCCCCATGTCGCACTATTTCATCGAAGACCCGCGCGAGCACGGCCTGAAGTTCAATCCGTTCAAGGCCCTGATCGCGCCGCGCCCGATCGCCTGGGTCTCGACCGTCAGCGCCAAGGGGGTGGTGAATCTGGCGCCGTACAGCTTTTTCAACGCAGTGAGCGATGCCCCGCCAATGATCGTGTTCGCGCCCAACAATCCGCGACCGGGCGGCGGTGCCAAGGACACGCTCGCCAACCTGGAGCAGACCGGCGAATTCGTGGTCAATCTCTGCAATTTCGACCTGCGCGAGGCGATGAACCAGACCTCGGCCCATGTCGACCCCGACGTGGACGAGTTCGAACTGGCCGGCCTGACCAAGGCCGACTGCCATCACGTCAAGGTGCCGCGCGTGGCCGAGGCGCCGGCGGCGCTGGAATGCAAGTTCCTGTTCCGCACCCGGCTGCCCTCCTGGCACGCCAAGGTCGAGAACAATGTGGTGTTCGGCGAGGTCAAGGGCATCCACATCGCCGAGGCCATCCTGAAGGACGGGCTGGTCGACATGGCCGCCTACCAGCCGCTCGCCCGCCTGGGCTATATGGATTATTCGGTGGTGCGCGAGGTGTTCTCCATGGATCGCCCGGACGGCGACCTCGCCTCCTACGAAAGCTCGAAGCGGGCCCGCCGCGCGGCGGAATAAGGCCGCGACGCCCGACCGGACGCCCGGGGCAGCCTCCTCATTTTGGCGTCCTTGCGACGCGGCGGAGCCGCCGTGGCAATCCAGACCGGCCTCTCGCGCCCGGCCGCGCGGCTTCTCTGGATTGCCACGTGGGCAAAGCCCGCTCGCAATGACGCCAGAGGGGAAACTGCCGGCCCGGCGGCGCTCCCTCGGTCCGTCACCAAAGTTTAATGCGGTGCAGCATGGACAGGGCGCGAATCCCCTGGCCTCCTGGTCCGGACGGATATTCCACCGCTAGAGGGACGCTGATTGCCTGCGCCGCCATTGACCGCACGACCGGCCCCGCCGCGACTGCCCTTGCAGGCGCCGAATGGTGCAGCCTCCGTTTCACCCTCCGTTTCCGACGCCGCCCGGCTCCCCGCCCGGCGGCGTTTTTCGTGGGCGGTTCGCCCGATCCAGCAGGAGAAGCCTCCATGGGCAAGAAAGCGGCACGTCAGCAGGTCACGCACCTGGAAGAGGTGCGCCAGCACCAGGAATTCCTGGAAACCCGCTTTCTGGAGAATGGCGAGCGCTCGGCCGGTGGAGCGTGGGACCCGCTCGCCACCGTCGACCGGCAGCGCGACCGCCGCTATGTGCGCCATGTGCGGCCCATGTCCGACAACCAGCGCCTGTTGATGGAGGCGGTGGCCGAGCACAGCCTGACCTTCGCCATCGGCCCGGCCGGCACCGGCAAGACCTATCTCGCCATCGCCCAGGCGGTGGAGGCGCTGGAAAAGGGTGCGGTCGGCCGCATCGTGCTGACCCGCCCGGCGGTGGAGGCGGGCGAGAATCTGGGCTTCCTGCCTGGCGCGCTGGAGGACAAGCTCGACCCTTATCTGCGGCCGTTGTTCGACGCGCTCGGCGAGCGCCTGGGCGGCAAGCGGCTGCGGCAGTTGATGGGCGACGGCACTATCGAGATCGCGCCGGTCGCCTATATGCGCGGCCGCACCCTCAACAACGCCTTCATCGTCGTCGACGAGGCGCAGAACTGCACCTACCAGCAGATCAAGATGCTACTGACCCGGCTCGGCTGGCACTCGACCATGGTGGTGACAGGCGACCCGGAACAGACCGACCTGCTGCCGGAACTCTCGGGCCTGGCCGAGATCGCCGGCCGGCTGGACGCGCTGGAGCGCATCGCCGTCGTCCGCATGACCCGCGAGGACGTGGTGCGTCACCCGCTGGTGGGGGAAATGCTGGAAGTGTTATGAGGGCACTGCCAGCGCTGGTGGTCACACCGGGCGGCGTGCGCGCCCAGGGCGCAGTCATGCCTCGGACGGGACGTGAACCCGAACCCTTGAGCTTCCCCGGACGGTGCGGAGCGCCGATCCGGGGTCTCTTGGGGGTGCGCGCAGGATGACGGAGATCCCGGCCCTCGCCTTTGGCTCGGCCGGGAAAGCTGGCGGGTGGTGGGTGACGGGGCGGACGGGACCTGACCCCAAGCCCTTGAGCTTCCCCGGACGGTGCGGAGCGCCGATCCGGGGCCTCTTGAGGGTGCGCGCAGGAGGGCGGAGATCCCGGCCCTCGCCTTCGGCTCGGCCGGGAAAGCTGGCGGGTGGTGGGTGGTGGCGGCGGGGGCCTACCCCGTCTCCATCGGCTGGTCGCTTTTGGCCCATTCCTGCAGGCTGGCGTCGTAGACCCGGACATGGTCCTGGCCCAGCAGGTGCAGGACGAAGGCGTCGCCGGTCGCCGCGATGCCGCCGCCGCAATAGGTGATGACCTGGGGCTTGGCGAGCGCACCCACCGCGGCAAAGTCCTGCCGCAACGCCTCCAGCGGGCGGAAGCGGTGGTGGGCGGCCGGATCGGTCAGGCTGCGGGCGGCGACGCAGACGCTGCCGGGAATACGGCCGGGCCGGCCGTAATGGGTGCCGCCGCCGCTGTGCTGCTCTTCCGTCAGGGCGTTGACGGTCAGGATGTCGCCGGCGCCGATGGCGTCGCGGATCGCGGCCAGGTCGCAGAACAGGCCGCGGGTTTGGCCGAGCGTCAGGGATTGGGCCGCCACCGGTTGGGCCGCGCCGCGTTCCAGCGGCCGGCCCTCGGCGGTCCAGGCGTGCAGGCCGCCATCCAGCACGCCGGCCATGTCGAAGCCGTAATGGCGCAGCATCCACCAGAGCCGCGTCGCCCAGTGCGCCACGTCCGCATACAGCACCAGATGCGTGCCGTTGCCGACGCCGAGCCGCCCCAGCGCCGCCGCAAACGCCTCCGCCGGCGGCAGGGTGAAGCGCAGCGGGCTGCCGGTGTCGCTCAGGTCGCGGATCAGGTCGGCGAAGCCGGCGCCGGGGATGTGCGCGTCCTCGAACGCGGCCAAACCGGTTTCCGCCCGCATGTCGCCCCCCGGCAGCGGGTGCAGCGTCACGGTGCAGTCGAGCACGCGCACGCCGGGATGGTCGAGGTGGTCGGCCAGCCACGCGGTGGAGACCAGCGGGCCGAACCCATTCAGCGTTTCGCTCATTGCAATATCGTCCTTATGCTGGGGCCTTCTCGCCCCGTCGGCAGGACGGGCAGTCTGCCCCAACCCGCAAGGAAGGTCGATGTCGAACGACCATTGCCGGCTTCCGGATGCCACCTCCCGACGCGCGCAAGGGGCGTCCGACGCATGAGCCCCACCCCATGAATCCCACCTCAAGGGGCATCCTCTACATGATCGCCGGCACCCTGCTGCTGTCGACCCAGGATGCGATCACCAAACTGCTGACCGCCACCTATTCGCCGGGCGAGATCATGTGTCTGCGCGGCGCGGCCTCGTTCGCGGTGCTGGCGGTGCTGGTGCATCGCGAGGGCGGCTGGCGGCGGGTGAAGGCCCGGCGGCCGGGCTTGGTCTGGCTGCGGGGCGTGCTGGGGTTTCTGACCAGCCTGGTGATCGTCTCCGCCTTTCAGCGCCTGCCGCTGGCCGATGCCATGGCGGTGCTGTTCGCCGCGCCCTTGTTCGTGGCGCTGTTGCAGGGGCCGGTGCTGGGCGAGCGGGTGGGCGGCGCCCGCTGGGCCATCATCCTGGTCGGCTTTGCCGGGGTGCTGGTGATGGTGCGGCCGAACCCAGAGGGCATTGACTGGCTGATGCTCTGGCCGCTGGCGGCGGCCCTGCTCTCGGCCGTGCGCGACACCGTCACCCGCAAGCTGGCCGGCCATGACAGTTCCACCACCCTGCTGCTCTACACCCAGATCGCCGGCACGGTCGGCGGCGCGTTTTTTCTCTCCGACGCGACGCCGATCCCGGAGTGGTGGCAGGTGGCGGCGCTGTTCGCCGCCGGCAGCATGGCCGGGCTGGCCCACTACATGACCATCAGCGCCTTCCACCTGGCCGAGGGTGCGACGGTCGCACCCTTCCGCTATTTCTCGCTGCTGTGGGGCGTCGTGCTAGGCTTTGCCATCTGGGGCGACATTCCCGACGCCTTCATCGCGGCCGGCACGGTGCTGGTGATCGGTTCGGGGCTCGCCATGATGCAGTTGCAGCGACGGAACCAGCGACGCCATGCCTAAACCCGCGCAAAAGCCGTTCCATCTGGCCCAGTTCCTGGTGCACGGGCCGACCTATCACTCCATCGCCATGTGGCGCCATCCGCTGACCGACCACGCGCGCTTCGACTGGCGCCGGCCGCAGCTTTACCAGCACATCGCCCGGGTGTGCGAGCGCGGCGGCTTCGACATGGTGTTCTTCGCCGACCTCAACTACATCTCCGACACCTATACCGGCAGCATGGCGCCGGCGTTGCGCAACGCCACCCAGGCGCCGGAGCACGATCCGCTGCCGCTCTTGTCCTACATGGCGGCGGCGACCGAGACGATCGGCGTCGCCGCCACCTTCTCCACCAGCCATTCGCATCCGTTCTATGTCGCCCGCCTGTTCGCGACCCTGGACCATCTGACCGGCGGACGGGTCGGCTGGAACGTGGTGACCGGCATCAACCACAATCTCGACGACAATTACGGCGCCGAGCGCCTGCCTGCCGACCAGCGCTATGACCGCGCCCACGAGTTCATCGAGGCCTGCCGCGCGCTCTGGCAATCGTGGGACGAGGACGCCGTGGTGATGGACGCGGCCAACGCCGTTTTCGCCGATCCGGACAAGGTGCACCGGGTGAATTTCGCCGGCCGGTTTTTCCGCACGCGCGGGCCGTTGAACGTGACCCGCAGCCCGCAGGTGGGCCCGGCAATCCTCCAGGCCGGCACCAGCCCCAAGGGGCAGGACTTCGCGGCCCGCTATTCCGATGGCATTTTCGCGATCCAGCCGCGGCCGGAAGACGCCCGCGACTATCGCCGGTCGATCCGCGAGCGGGCGCGCGCGTTGGGGCGCGACCCGGACGCGTGCAAGATCCTGTTCGGTGCCCAGCCGATTGTCGGCCGCGACGAGGCGGACGCGCGGGCGAAGCAGCAGCAGCACAACGACCTGGTGCCGCTGGAAGGCGGCAAGGCCATCCTCTCCGGCCATCTGGATTTCGACCTCTCGCAACTCCCCGACGATGCCCTGCTGCTGGAGCGCCCGGAGCCGGAACTGGAACGCCACCGCACCCGCTATCGCGACCGGGACGGCCGGCCGCTGACCCTGGCCGAGGTGGCGAAGCGCCATGGCCAGAGCGTCGGCCTGCCCCAGATCGTCGGCACGGCCAAGAGCGTCGCCGACCAGATGGCCGATTTCATGGCGGAGGCAGGCGGCGACGGTTTCATGCTCTCGCCGATCCACTGCCCCGGCGCCATCGAGGAGTTTGTCGACGAGGTGGTGCCGATTCTCCGCGCCCGCGGCCTGGTGCGCACCGCCTATGCCGGGCGGACGCTCCGGGAGCATCTGACCCAGTTCGATTGAGGCCCGTGTCCCGGGCGGGTCAGGCGTCCGCGGTGCTGGCTTCGGAGAGCAGCCAGTCACGGACGATGCCGATATTGGGGGCTTCCAGTTCTGTCGCGCACTGGAACAGGGACAGCGAGTCGCATTCCGCCCGCATGTCCGGGAAGGGCTCGACCAGTTGCCCGGACGCCAGTTCCTCTTCCACCAGTTCCCGGAAGGCGATCCCCACGCCCGCCCCCGCCGCCGCGGCTTTCAGGGCGACCAGGGTATCGTCGAAATTGAGGTTGCGTTTGGCCTCGAAACCGGGCCGCCCGGCGGCGGCCAGCCAAAGCTCCCAGTCGATCGGCCGGAGCGAGGAATGGAGCAGGGTCTCGGACGCTAGGTCGTCCAGCGTTTTCAGCCGCGCCGCAATGGACGGGTGCGCAACCGGCGTCAGGTAGATTTCCACCAGTTTCCAGTGCGTGTTGTGCGCCACCAGCATTTCGTGCTTGGGGGCGCAGATCGCCAGATTGGCTTTGGTGCGAACGAAGTCATCCGTCGTCAGGCAGCGCCCCAGGCTGACATCGATGTCGGGGTGCTCGGCGATGAACCGGGTCCAGCGCGGCAACAGCCAACGGGCCCCGAAGGCCGGGTAGGTGACGATCGAGACCGGCTGCGTTTGTGTCGCCTCGTGCATGCGCCGGCTGGCCAGGCGCAGGGCCTGAAGCGGCGGTCCGACCTCGGCGAGATAGGCCGTGCCGGCCGAGGACAAGGCAATCTTGCGGTGCGCGCGCACGAACAACTCGACGCCCAGGCGTGCCTCAAGGCCTTGCACCTGCCGGCTGACGGCGCTGGATGTCAGGTGCAATTCCTCGGCCGCCAGTTTGATGCTTTGCAGTCGGGCGACTGCCTCGAAGGCCAACAGGGCCGACGCAGGGGGGAGGCGTGTCATCAATGCGATTCTTGAGTTACCGAAACGGTATCCAAAGATTGATTATATATCAATTGATATGTCAGGCAAGGCGCATAGATTGTCTACATGCAGTCTTCGCTAAGCCTTGAAATACCATAAAGAAGGCGCCACACATAAATACCATAATAAGAGTGGTCGCCTGCGAACAAAGAGAGGCTGTAGGATTGCATATGGCCACCGGATCGATAGGGCCTGGCGGTTATTGTTTCAGCACTGGGGGCTGCAAATTCTCCCAGCGGCAAGACTGGGCTCCGGTGGGCACGTGACCGCCGGAGCCGTTCGTTTTGGGCGCAACACTTGTCCGCGCGTGAGCGAAGGGCGGGCGAGGGCCTGATCCGCGGGTTTCGCCCATTGGGGCCGTGTCCGCCCCGTCTTTAGCCGCCGGCTCGCAAGCGTGCAATCCCATGCGCCCGAAACTGCCGGAGCGGGCCAGGGACAATCCTCCTTTGATACGCTTGAATCCGCTGTGTCCGGCCGTGGGAATCGCCGATGACGGTTCCTGGGCGCGCGGGCTGGCGATTGACGGTGACGAAGGCGCCGCCTAATGAATTTTCCTCGTTCATTTGATGAATATTCAGGTAAGGGCCGTGTGGCAAACTATGAAAGTCGCTTCGCGTGAAGTGTCTGGAGACCCCGACCCGGACAATCCCCAAAACCAGAAGACGTTCGGTCGCCCATTGCCGGCGTGTCACTGCGCGCCAGGCGATGGCTCCTACGCGATCGCGGGCCGAAACACGCTGCAAACCATCGATTGGAACCGTTGGCTGCCGCTGCTCTTGATTGCCGTCGGGCTGGCGCAGGCGGTGTTGCAGTCGCTGTTCTTTACGGAAATCAAGTTTGACGACGCCCAATTGATCGAGTGGGCGGCCCAGGCGCGGGCCGGCAATCTCGACCAACCGACCCTGCTGTCGAACATTGCCTGGGCCTTTTCAAAACTGGGGCTGCCGCCGGACATTTTTATCAAGATCGCGCGACAGGTGTTCGTTGTCGGTGCCATCCTGCTGTTGCAGAGGGCGCTGCGCCACTGGACGGCGGACACCGCTCTGGTCTGGATTGGCGCCCTGTCGGTCACCCTGGTCGACGACATTCGGGGCAAGGCGGTCACCGAGTTCACCCATTACACGTTCCTGATGTGCACCATGGCCGCCGCGCTGCTGATCGTCACCCTGTTGACCGAGCGCAGGTCGATTGGGCTCTACGTGCTGTTGGGATTGTCGGCGGCGCTGGTGTTCCACAGCAAATACAATGGGATGCTGCTGTTCTTCATCCTGCTGGCCGCTTGCGCCTACGACGCCACGGCCCGGAGGGTATTTCTCGACCGGCGGGCGCTGGTGTCCGCGGCGATCCTGGCGGCACTGGCCGCGCCGGCGCTGATCTGGGGATATTTGAACCCGTCGAAGGTCACGGGGACGTTCGGCAAATACCACTTCGATACCGCCGACAGGTCTCCCTTCGTCGAAGCGCTCGACGCCTATGGTTCGAGCATCACCTCGGTGATCGTTGTCGTGGCAATCGCTCTCGCCTATCGCCTGTGGCGGGACAGGGCGCTTCGGTTCGGGAGTCCCGGCGTCGACCCGGAGAAAATGCGGCTGCTCGGCCGCTATTGCCTGACATTCTTCGTTGTCTCGATCATCGCGGCCATGGCTCTGAATGTCGGCGAGGTCGGGCGCCGTTGGGTGTTTCCCGGCACGATGTTCATGGCGATTTTCGGCGGCCTGCTGGCCGGGCAGATCCTGCCGAAGGCCGCCCGACCGGTGCTGTTGGCGGCTCTCGCCGGGTATTGGCTCGCGGTCAATATCTGGTTGCTGTTGCGATAGCGCGTTTTCGGCACGGGTTGCCCGCTCTCCTGCCCCATCTCCCGCGCAAGCGGGAGCCCATGCCTGAGAGTTTCTCACAGGACACGGGATCTGTATTGGTCTCTCAGGCATGGGTCCCCGCTTCCGCGGGGACATTGTGTTTTTCAGCAGCCTGCCAGGTGTTGGCCCGGCCCATAGCGTTGCCGAAATGGCATGCGACGATTGCCGATAAATTGATTGAGTTGTCGGGAAATTGTCATAGATTGTCTACATGCAGTGACGGTTAAGTCTTCGAGTTCACATCGACCGGATGTCAATAAAAAGCGAGTGTTACAACAATGGTAACATTCGGTTGGAACTCCAGACGGGCCGGCCTGCAAATGGCTTCCAGGTAAAATTTGTCTGGTGGCCGTCCCCCCCCCCGAACCGGACGTAGCCAAACCGCCCGGTGACAATGCCTCGGCTCCGGTGGACGATCGTTCGCCGGAGCCTTTCCCTTTTTGGCCCTGCCATTGCTGCGGGCCGGTGGAAATCGCTCCAATCGTCGGTATGGCCGCGAGTCCCGCGGTGCTTGCTCCCCTCGCCGCGCCGGGAATGGCGTCAGGCCTGGCTTAACAGCCAATCCCGCATGATCGAGACCTTCTCGGACTGGGACGGGAGGGTGCGTTGGAACAGGTATAGCGGGCGGCTGTTGGCGTGGGCCTGGGCAAACGGGCGGGCGAGGCGCCCCGCTTCCATGTCGTCGGCAACCAGCGCATCGAAGGCCATGACAATGCCCAGGCCTTCGATCGCGGCCTGGATCGCCAGGTTCAGGCTTTCGAACCGCAGCGTCCGGACGGGTTTGAGATTGGATGCGCCCGCCACCTGGAGCCAGTGCTCCCAGTCGCGCGGCCGCGTCGCCGCGTTGAGCAGGGTTTCCGCGGCCAGATCGCGCGGGCGGCGCAGGCGGGCGGCCACGTCCGGGGATGCCACCGGATACGGCTGCACCTCCAGCAGACGCCAGTGGGACGTGATCGTGGTCAACATCCCGGGCTCCGGCACGCAGATCCAGAGATCGCCATCGCCATTGGTGAAATCCGCGGCCGTGGTCGCGGTCACCAGCTGGACGTCGATGTCGGGATGGCTGGAGACGAAGCGGGCCCAGCGCGGCAGCAACCAGCGAATGGCAACGGTCGGGTACGTGATCACCTTGATCGGCCGCGATTGGGCCAGGGACCGCACCTGTTGCCCGGCCGTACGCAAGATCGACAGTGCGGGGCGAATCTCGGCGAGGTAGGCCGTACCGGCCGCCGTCAGGGTCACCTTGCGGTGCGAGCGCCGAAACAGTTCCACACCCAGCCGCTCCTCCAGCGTCTGGATCTGGCGGCTGACGGCGCCGGGCGTCAGATTGAGATCGTTGGCGGCCTGTTTGACGCTTGCCGCGCGGGCAACCGCCTCGAAGGCTTCAAGCGCAGAGATTGGTGGGAGCTTTTCCATGAACCGGCATTTGGAGTGCGAAATTCTCACTCGATGAATGCACAAAAATCGGTTGAGTCGTCAAGCGAGTTGGAGAATTCTCTTTAAAGAGCAGTCCTGTACCAGCTTCGGACTATCCAAATAACGCTGCAACTAATGTTGTAGCGGTAGAACAAGACACAACACGGCGGGGTCTGGGGTACATTGGTCTGTTGGCGGCATCCGAGGGGCGGCTTCGGATGCCGCCTTTTGGTTGTGGGGTGGGGCCATCATGCCGCCGGTAATGTCATCTCGCCGCCGGCCACCACAAGGCCCATTCTGGGGGCGTTAGCGTCCGTGCGTGTGTTTCCCGGCTTGCTGACCGCTCCGGAACGGCTAAAATTCCTGGCTTGCTCTTCCCGATTTCGCGCAGAGGGCCAACCATGGCACAGCCGCTGAAAGGCGCCAATCCGTTCGAGACCGATCTCGAAAAAACCCCCGCCAACTACGAGCCGCTGACGCCGCTGTCGTTCCTGCAACGGACGGCCGGGGTTTTCCCGAACCGCACCGCGGTCATTCACGGCCCGATCCGTCGCACCTGGCGCGAGGTGCACGACCGCGCCCACCGGCTGGCCGGGGCGCTGTCGCGGCGGGGCATCGGCATGGGCGACACGGTCGCGGCCATGCTGTCGAACACGCCGGAAATGCTGGAATGCCATTTCGGCGTGCCGATGACCGGGGCGGTGTTGAACACGATGAACACAAGGCTGGACGCCGCCATTGTCGCCTTTACCCTGAACCATGGTGAGGCGAAGCTGCTGATTACCGACCGGGAATTCGCACCCGTGGTCAAGGCGGCGCTGGCCCAGCTGGGCCGCGACATCGTCGTCATCGACGTGGACGACCCGGAATACGACGGGCCCGGCGACCTCCTGGGGGAGAAAACCTACGAGGCGCTGCTGGAGGAGGGGGATCCGAACTTCCCCTACGCCCCGCCCATCGACGAATGGCAGGCGATCAGCCTGAACTATACCAGCGGCACCACCGGCAATCCGAAGGGCGTGGTCTATCATCATCGCGGCGCCTATCTGAACGCGGTGTCGAACGTGCTGTCCTGGTCGATGCCGATGCATCCGGTCTATCTCTGGACCCTGCCGATGTTCCACTGCAACGGCTGGTGTTTCCCCTGGACCATCACCCTCCAGGCGGGCACCCATGTCTGCCTGCGCCAGGTGCGGGCGGATGCGATCTACGACGCCATTGCCGACCACAAGGTCGACCATTTCTGCGGCGCGCCCATCGTGCTCAACCTGGTGGTGAACGCCGAGGCCGGCGTGAAGCGCACCTTCGAGCACACGGTCAAGATCATGACCGCCGCCGCGCCGCCGCCGCCCTCCACCCTGGAAAAGATGGAGGCGGCCGGCTTCCGCATCACCCATGCCTATGGCCTGACCGAGACCTACGGCCCCTCGGTGGTCTGTGCCTGGAACGAGGACTGGAACGGGCTGCCGGCGGCGGACCAGGCGGCGATGAAGGCGCGCCAGGGCGTGCGCTATCCGATGCTGGAAGGCCTGCAGGTGTTCGACCCGGAGACCATGCACGAGGTCACGGCCGACGGCGAGGCGCTGGGCGAGGTGATGATGCGGGGCAATGTCGTCATGAAGGGCTATCTGAAAAACCCGAGCGCCACCGCCGAAGCCTTTGCCGGCGGCTGGTTCCATTCCGGCGATCTGGGCGTGATGCACGAGGATGGCTATATCGCGCTGAAGGACCGCTCCAAGGACATCATCATCTCCGGCGGCGAAAACATTTCCTCGGTCGAGGTGGAGCAGACGCTGTATCGCCACGACGCGGTCATGGAGGCCGCGGTGGTCGCGAAGCCGGACGAGAAATGGGGCGAGACGCCCTGTGCCTTCGTCGAACTGAAGCCCGGCGTGCCGGAGCCGAGCGCGGCGGACGTCATCGCGTTCTGCCGGGCGAACATGGCGCATTTCAAGAGCCCGCGCCATGTCGTGTTCGGGCCGCTACCCAAGACATCGACGGGAAAAGTGCAGAAATTCGTGCTGCGCGAGCGTGCGAAGGAACTTTAATGCCGGCACCTGTGAACCGGTTCACAGGTGCCGGCGGGCGCCCGCCCGCATAGTGGTTGCGTCACCGGTTGGCAGTCACTGACCCATTTGTGCCGCCGGCGACGCTCTTCTCCCTCCCTGTTGGGACTAGGGCGGAGCGCTCTTCCGAGACGCTCCGCCTCTTTTTTTGGGCGGGAGGCGAAAGGGAAGGGGCTCGCCCTTCCGGTCAGTCGGTGACGAAACCGAGGGTCCAGCGGCCGCCGACGCGCTCGAATTTCAGCGGCGTCGCATTGGCGACCGAGCCCTCCGGCAATTCCGTATTCAGGCCGGCGGCGATCACGCGCAGATTTCCGCCATGGGCGACGATGGCCGGTATGCCGCCCGCCTCGCAGATCTCGCGCACGCCGCGGCGGGTGCGGGCGATGAAGGTTTCCATGCTCTCGCCGCCCGGCGGGTGATAGGCCCAGTCCAGATCGTGGTTCGGCTGGCCCATGGTATTGCCAAAGCGGCGCTCGACAATGTCGAGGCAGACGGAGAGATGCGTGTGCGTTGCCCGCGCCACGGCCTGGCCGGTCTGGAAGGCGCGCATGAACACGCTGGCGACGGTGCGGTCCACGGGCTCGTTCCGCATCAACTGGCCGGCCCGCCACGCCTGGGCCATGCCGGCGGTGTTGAGCGGCGCGGTTGGGAATTGCACGATGCCGCCGGCATTGCCGGCCGTCTCGCCATGGCGGACGAAGTAGAACAGGTCGAGCGGCAGGTCCAACGGTTCGCGGCCCGCCGCCTCCATCATCAGGTCGAGATTGATGGACATCGATCGGTTTTCCTCGGTTGTTCCGTCTGGTTGTTACGGGCCGGCGCCCCCGGGGGCGGGGCCACGCGCCCTAGCTTTGCCATCGCAGCACGCGGGCGTCGACCGGGTTTTTGAAGGGGCGGCCGTCCGCGCGCGCCTGCTGCCATTCGCGCTTCAGCCGATAATACCACTTGGCCTGCACGTCGGCGTCATTGATCAGCATCAGGTCGGGCGCATCGTGCAGCCCTTCCGCCTGCATCGCGACCACGTCGCGGTCCTGGCCGAGAAAGGTGCGCGCGAAATAGGGCAGCACCGGCCTGACCAGGTTCAGCACCGGCCAGGTCCAATAGATGGCGTGGTGCACCACGGTGTGATCGTCGTCGACCGGGGTGACCGCGGTCAGGCCGACAAAGTGCTGGGCCGGCTTGCCGGGCCGGTCCATCTGCACGTGCTCGATGCGCACCCCCGGCAGGCGGAAGGCGATCTCGGTCGAGACCTCGCCGCGCAGGATCTTGTAGGCGGCCGAGTTGGCGGACGGCTTGTGCCGCACCATGGTGAAGCCGAGCGGCGAGGGCGCGAACGCCTTCTGCTTGGCGTGGATCGACTTCGGCGCCCGCCACCACCAGGCGCGATGCACGAAGGGGCCGTGCGCCGGGTCCATCAGGCCGATGACGGCGTGGTCGATGCCGCAGGGAAACACCATGCTTTCCACATGGCGCGGGCGCGCGTCCGCCGGCAGCGCCGGCAGCGCCGGCGGCTCCGGCGCTTCCGCGTTGGCGGTGGGGCCGGCATCCGGGCGGGCGCCCAGATAGACCCAGATCAGGCCGTGTTGCTCGCGCACCGGATAGGCGCGCACGCGGATGCGCTCGGTCTCGAACGCCTGCTCCGGCACCAGGCTCGGGATGGCGGTGCAGCGGCCGTCGCCGGCGAAGCGCCAGCCGTGATAGGGGCATTCGATGGTGCCGTCCTCGGCCAGCCGGCCCTTCGACAGCGGCACGCCGCGGTGCGGGCAGAGGTCGCGCAGGGCATAGGCTTGGCCGGTGGCGGCGTCGCGGCCGAACACGATCGGGTGATCGGCGAGCCGGACATGCACCAGCCGCCCGCGGGCGAGGCGTTGCGACGGCAGCGCCATGTACCAAAGGTCGGTGAGCGCCATGGACTGTCTATTCCGCCGCCGCTTCGGAAGGGGGCGTGAGGCGCCACCAGGCCGGCCGCGCGGCGGTCAGCAGCGCCGCGCCGCAGGTGAGCGGCTCTGGCTTGTCCAGCGCCTCCAGCTTCAGCAGGGCGAGGCCGACGCCGTCGCCATGGCCGCGCAGGTCGCCGACATCGCAGCCGTCCTGCATCACCTTGCCGTCGTCGGCCGGCGCGCCGCCGGTCAGCGCGACCGGGATCAGTCGCCGCCGCACCAGACCGCGGTATTTCGTGCGGGCCGTGACCTCCTGGCCGACATAGCAGCCTTTCTGCCAGTCGATGCCGTTCAACTCGTCGAAGCCGCTTTCCAGCAGGAAGGATTGTTCCACGCGCAGGTCGTCCGGCGCGGCCGGAACGCCCAGAGAGCGGCGCAGCCGCTCATAGGCCGCGGGAGAGGATTCGGTCAGGCCGGCCGGCGGAGCGGCGGCGTCCGCCGGCACCCGAATGCGCAGGCCAAGCTCTGCCAGCCGGGGGTCGGCGGCGATCGCGGCGTCGGCGCCCCAGCCAGCGGCGGCGGTCGCGGCGTCCTCGCCCCAGACCAGGGCGATGCGCCAGGCCTCGGTCTCGTCGGCCAGGTCCACCTTGGAGCGCAGCCGGTAGCGTTTCAGCCGTTGCAGCAGGTCGCCACGGCGCGCGGCCTCGCACTCCAGCCGGAAGGTCTCGCCGCTGCGCGTGACGAAGAAATCGTGGAGATACTTGCCTTGCGGCGTTAAAAGGGCGGCGTAGACGGCCCTGTCGGGGCCGGCCTTGCTCACATCGTTGGAAACTAGGCCTTGCAGAAACGCCTCCGCCTCCGCGCCGCCGACGCGCAGCACGCCGCGGTTCTCTGCCCAGATCCATTCTGCCATCGGTTCCTCCTTCGGGACGATTCCCCCGAATATAGGGACAATACCGGCAAAGGCCAGCGAGCGAGGCATCGCGCATGCGACTGATGCAGGTGATGGCGGGCGGGCCGCACGGCGGGGCGGAGGGGTTTTTCGAACGCCTCGCCCTGGCGCTGCGCGCGCCGGATATCGAGCAGATGCTGGCCTTCCGCCGCGATGCCGGCCGCGCCGCGCGCATGCGGGCCGCGGGGCTGGCGGTGTCGGAATACCGCTTTGGCGGTCGGCTCGACGTCCTCACGCCGCGGCGCCTGCGGGCGCTGGCGCGGCGCTTCGACCCGGACGTGACCCTGTCCTGGATGAGCCGCGGCAGCCGCATGGCCCCGGCCGCGCCCGGCGTGCTGGCGGGCCGTCTGGACGGCTATTACAAGCTCAAGAATTTCCGCCACTGTCATCATCTGATCGCCATCACGCCGGGGATTCGGGACTATGCGGTCCAGGCCGGCTGGTCCGCCGACCGGGTGCATCTGATCCCGAATTTCGTCGCCGCACCGGAGACCTGCCCGCCGGAGTCGCGCGCCGCGCATGCGACGCCGGAGGAGGCGCCGCTATTGCTCGCCCTCGGCCGGTTGCATCCGGTCAAGGGCTATGACGTGCTGCTGCACGCGCTGGCCCGCCTGCCGCGGGCCGTCCTGTGGATTGCGGGCGAGGGCGCGGAAGGTCCGAAGCTGAAGGCGCTGGCGCAGTCGCTGGACGTGGCGGACCGGGTGCGCTGGCTCGGCTGGCGCCAGGACGTGGCGCCGCTGTTCGGGGCCGCCGACCTTTGCGTCAGTTCCTCGCGATTCGAGTCGTTCGGGCATGTGATCGTCGAGGCCTGGGCGCACGGCCGGGCGATTGTCTCGACCGACGTGGTCGGCCCGGCCGGGACCATCACGCCCGGCGAGAACGGCCTGCTGGTGCCCAAGGATTCGGCCGATGCGCTGGCGACTGCCGTGCAAACATTGATCGACGACCCGCAACGGGCCGCCGCTCTGGCCGCTGCCGGGCAGGAGACCTTTCTCGCCCGCTATAGCGAGCCGGTGGTGGTGGAGGCCTACCGCGACCTGTTCCAGGCGATTGCCGGGGTTTAGAACTGGGCAGGGCGCCGAGAGCGGTTTCGGTCCTGGTTGACCCACCCTTCCGCCCCATCTCCCGCTGCCGCGAGGACAGGGAGACTGGGCGGGTGAGCCCGCTGGAAAAGACTCCGCTCTAAAACAGCTTGTCCAGCGGCACCGAGTAGCTGACGGTGGCGATCTCGGTGCCGGGATTGCGGTCGTCGAGCCCGGCGTTCGAGAGGTGATGGAAGGCCACGCCGATCTGCGATTCGTTCGGCAGGGTGAACACCAGTTCCAGCCCGGAGCGGAACTCGACGACGCTGCCCAAATCCCGGTCGTCGCCCTGGCCGTAGGCGCCGATGGCGGTGTTGCCCCGAATCAGCACCCAGTCGGTTAGCGGCAGGTCGATGCCGACGCCGGCATAGCCGTAGACGGCGCCGCGATGGCTGACGAAGCCGCCCACATGCGGATAGAATTTCCAGAGCAGCGGCCTGGCGCGGTATTCGATGCCGCCGACCACGCTCGCCTTGTCCTCGACCAAATTGGCGACACCCAGGTTGATGCCGACATAATCCTTGCCGCCCGCGGCCTCCTGGGCGTTTGCGGCGGGGGCAAGCCCGGCGCCGAGCGTGAAAGCCATGGCGCCCGCCGCCAGGGTCGTGAGGGAATTGCGCATCATGGCTTCTCCGGCATTAGGGTTCGTGCGAAGCGGTCGGTCGCACGCACCAGAGCGGCGCGAACACCGGGCTCCAAGGCCGAATGGCCTGCATCCTCAATCATTTCCAGCGTAGCACCGGGCCAGCCGTGAACCAAGCGTTGTGCTGTGGCGGGGGGGCAGATCACGTCGTAGCGGCCCTGCACGACATGGCAGGGCAGGTGGGCGATTCGGCCCAGGTCGCGGAACAACTGGTCCGGCTCCAGGAAGCAGGCATGGCGGAAATAGTGCGCTTCCATCCGCGCCACCGCCAGCGCGAAGCGGTCGGAGCCGAGGCGCATGTCGCGGCCGCGGGCCCGGAGCGCCGCGCAACTGCTCTCGTAGGTGGCCCAGGCCTGCGCCGCGGCCAGGTGCACCTCCGGCTCCGGATGCATCAGCCGGTCGTGGTAGGCGGACAGCAGGTCGTGGCGCTCGCCGGGCGGAATCGGCCGGTGAAACGCCTGGCCGGCTTCCGGGAAGAACTGCGCCATGCCGGTCATGAACCAGTCGATTTCCGGCTGGGTCCCCGCAAACACGCCGCGCAGCACGAAGCCCAGGCAGGCCTCCGGATGGGCCTGGCCATAGGCGAGGCCGAGCGTGCTGCCCCACGATCCGCCGAAGATCAGCCAGCGCTCCACAGCGCGGGCGCGGCGCAACCGCTCCAGGTCGGCGATCAGGTGCGCCGTGGTGTTCGCCTCGGTGCAGGCGGCGGGCGAGGAGCGGCCGGCGCCGCGCTGATCCAGCAGGATCACGCGCCAGACTTTCGGGTCGAAGAACCGGCGATAGGCGCTCATGCAGCCGGCGCCGGGGCCGCCGTGCAGGAAGACCACCGGGATGCCATCCGGATTGCCGCATTCGCTCCAGTAGAGCGTGTGGCCGTCGCCGACATCGAGCCAGCCCTCCGCGTGGGGCTCGATCGGCGGATAGAGCTCGCGCCGGGTGGCGCCGGAGGGCATCAGGTCAAAGCTCAAAACGGGCACCCTGTCATGGCGAAACGGGCCGCGGCCGGTCGGGTTGGCCGTGCGTCATCAAAGCGGGTATAAGGGCGCTATGCAATGGCATTGCCTTTCGCTATCGCGCCGCCATGCGCTCCGGACCCTGTCCGGCTGGATGCTGGGCGGAAGCGCCATCGGCAGTGGCCGCGCATGGGCCGGTTCGCCGGTCGCGACCCTGCCGCCATGGCAATCCGCTCCGGAAATCGGCACGGCGCGGGTGGCCGCCGTGTCCGGTGGCGACAGGTTGATGCTCGACGATGGCCGCACGCTGGTGCTGGCGGGGCTGCGGGCGCCCCGAGACGCCGAGGGCGAGCGGCCGGCCGAGCCGGGATTCGCGGCCGCGCGGGAGCATCTGGCCGGGCTGGTGCAGGGGCGGACGCTGCGCCTGTTCGCCCCTGCGGACGGTCGCGACCGGCTGGGCCGCACCGTCGCCCATGCGCTGGTGGCAGGCCCGCGGCAGCAGTGGTTGCAGGCGGTGATGCTGCGGGACGGATTCGCCCGCGTCTATGCTCCGGCTCGGACAAGGCCGGCCATTGCGCGGGCGCTGCTGGCGGAGGAAGCCGCCGCGCGCGCGGCGGGGCGCGGCCTGTGGCGTCTGCCGGATTTTGCCATTCGCGATGCGGCCACGCCCGAACGCATCGGTCCCGGCTTCGCGCTGGTCGACGGGCGGGTGTTGGCAATCGGCGAGACCGCGCATACCCTGTTCCTGAATTTCGGACCCGACCGGCGCACCGATTTTTCCGCTCTGGTCGAGCGGCGGGACCGCGACGGCTTCGCCCAAGGCCTGCGCGGGCTTCGCGCCCTGGAAGGGCGGCGCGTCCGCGTGCGGGGAATGGTGTTCCGCTATGGCGGGCCGGCCATTCGGGTGCGGAGCGACCGGGCCATCGAACTGTTGGAGGAGCAGCCATGACACGACCGAAAACCGGTGCCCGCTGGCGCCTGCTGGCCCTGGCGGGTGCGCTGGTGGCCCTGCCCTGGTTGCAGGGCTGCACGACCAACCCGGCAACCGGTCGCGACAACCTGACCTTCGTCAGCCAGGACGAGGAGCGCCGGCTGGGGGCCGAGGCCCATCCGAAAATCCTGCAACAGTTCGGCGGCCCGTACGACGACCCGAAATTGCAGGCCTATGTCAACGGCATCGGCCAGTTGCTGGCGTCATCGTCGGAACTGCCGAAGGAGAAATGGACGTTCACGGTCCTGGACAGCGATATCATCAACGCCTTCGCACTGCCCGGCGGCTATATCTATATCTCGCGTGGGCTGGTCGCGCTGGCCGACGACGAGGCGCAACTGGCCAGCGTCATCGGCCACGAGATCGGTCACGACACCGCCCGCCATTTCGCCAACCGCCAGACCCAGGCCATCGGGGCGCAGATCGGTGTCGCGGTGCTGAGCGTGCTCACCGCCGCCACCGTCGGCGGCGACGCCGCCGGCATGGTCGGCCAGCTGGGCGGCACGGCGGCGCAGGGCTATCTGGCCAGTTATAGCCGGGGGCAGGAGTTGGAGTCGGATTCGCTCGGCATTCGCTATATGGCCCGCACCGGCTATGACACGGCGGCCTCCGCGGAATTCCTGGGCAAGCTGGAGACGTCGAAAGCCCTGCTGGCCAGGCTGAAGGACGAGGCGCCGCGCGGCTATAGCTATCTGGACACCCACCCGCCGAGTGCGGAACGGGTGCGCGAGGCCACGGCCCAGATCCACCGTCCGCCGCCGCCGGGGGCGGGTCGCGACCGCAATCTGTTCCTGCAAAAGCTGGACGGCATGATCTATGGCGACAGCCCGGCCCAGGGCTTCCGCAAGGGGCGGGTGTTCGCCCACCCCCGCCTGCGGCTGCGCTTCGAGGTGCCCGAAGGCTTCTATCTGCTCAACTTCCCGGACAAGGTGGTGGGCGATGGCCCCGACGACGCCTATGTGATTTTCGACCACGACGCGAAGCGCTGGTCCGGCGACATGCCGTCCTACCTGACCCGGCAATGGGGGGCGAAGGTGCGCTTGCGCGACGTGGAGGCCATTCGCGTCAACGGCCGTTCGGCCGCGACCGGCTGGACCCGCGGCACCTCGAACGGGCGACAGGTCGATCTGCGGCTGGTGGCGGTGCGCTGGAACGATGGCCAGATCTATCGCTTCCGTTTCCTGGCGCCGACCCAGGTGATGGCCCGCTACAACCGCGGCTTCCGCGAGACCACTTACAGCCTGCGCTCGCTGAGTGCGGCGGAGGCGGCGCGATTGAAGCCGGACCGGATCCGCATTCACACGGTGCGCAGAGGCGAGACGTTCGAGGGCCTGGCGCGCCAGACCCCGTTCACACGGCTGGCGGCGGAGCATTTGCGGGTGCTGAACGGTTACGCACCCGGCCAGCAGCCGCAGGCGGGCGTGCGGATCAAACTGGTGGTGCCGGGGCGGCGATAGGGGCGGCGATAGGGCCGGAGGGCGCGGATGGAGGTCCCGGCTCAAGGCCGGGATACAATCCCGCCTCCGCCTCGCGTCACTCGTCCGGTTTCAGGTCCAGGGCGACGGAGTTCATGCAATAGCGCTCGCCGGTGGGCGGCGGGCCGTCGGGGAAGACGTGGCCCAGATGCGCGTCGCACTTGCTGCACAGCACCTCGACCCGGACCATGCCATAGCTGGTGTCCTTGTGCAGCGTCACCCGGTCGGGGCTGATCGGCTGCCAGTAGGACGGCCAGCCGGAGCCGCTCTCGTACTTGGTGTCGGAGTGGAACAACTCCTGGCCGCAGCAGGCGCAGGCATAGACGCCCTTGCGCTTTTCGTCGTTGTACTTGCCCGACCAGGGGCGCTCGGTGCCGTGCTTGCGGGTGACGGCATAGACGTCGGCGGGCAGGGCTTCGCGCCACTCGGCGTCGGTCTTGGTGAGTTTGTCGCTCATGCGGGGACGGTCTCCGGCTGGCGGGTTGGCGGCACAATGTGTTGTGCGGGAGATAGCTTCACGGTCGTGCGTTTCAAGAGCCGCGGCACTGCCGGGTCGAGCACGCCGCGGCGGTGCAGGGTAAAGCCGTTGTCCCACATCACCAGATCGCCCATGCGCCAGTCGTGGCGGTAGACGAAGGGCGGCTGGGTGGCGTGCTCGGTCAGGGCGCGGATCAGGGCCAGTGCTTCGGCATCGGCCATGCCTTCGATGCCGGGCATGGTGCCGGGGTCGAGATAGAGCGCACCCCAACCCTGGGTCGGGTGACGGTTCACCAGCGGGTGCTGCACGTCCGGCGACTTCGCCCGCGCCCTGGCCGAGGCGTCCGGGCTTTCGTCATAGGCGGCGGCGCGGTGGGCGTAGCTGAACACGCCCCAGGCGCGGTCGGCCAGAGCCTTCAGCGCGGGCGGCAGGGTGGCGTAGGCAAGGCGGAGATTGGCGAACTCGGTCGCGCCCTGGTCCGCCGGGATTTCAACGCCGTAGAGAAACGAGCCGGTGGCGGGGTCCGCCTGGTAGGACTGGTCCGAATGCCAGGTGATCTCGCCGGCGCCGAGGCCGCCAATGGCGGTGCCGTTGCGGTCCAGCAGGTTGGAAATATAGATCACCGCCTGTTGTTTCTTGCTGGCCCAGTCCTCGCGCACGATCCGGTCCGGCTCGCCGAAGGCCTCGGAAAAGCGGACCAGCGCGTCTTCCTCCAGCAACTGGCCGCGGAAGACGAGGACGCCGTGCTCCGACCAGGCCTGGCGCAGCGCCTGGCGGTCGGCTTCGGCGAGCGGCGCGGCGCAGTTCAGGCCGTGCACCTCGCGGGCGAAACTGTCGGCGATGGGGCGGAGTTCGAAGGTCGTCATGGTGGCGGTGTCCTCCCGTTGGGCGTCATCGCGAGGCGCGGACTTGGGTCGGGCGAAGCGATCCGGGCCGGCGCTTCATCCGGGTTCGAGGCATTTTGGGTTGCCCCATACTGGATTGCCCCGCACTGGATTGCCACGTCGCTTCGCTCCTCGCAATGACGCCCAAGGGGGAGGGACGGCAACCGGCTTAGCCGGCCGCGAATGCCGCGACGGCCGCCGCCACCGCCTCCGGCGCGTCCAGTTCCGCCATATGGCCGGCGCCGGCCAGGGTCTGGACGGTCACCGGTCCGGCAAGGCCGGCCTTCAGCGTCTCGGCATAGGCGGGGGGCTGCACCTTGTCCTTCTCGCCCCATAGCACCAGCGTCGGCGCCTGGATGCGGCCCAGGCGCTTCTCCACATGGGTCGCGCTGTTCGGCCAGAGATAGCGGGCCGAGGCCTCGCGCGCGCGGGTCATCTCGATCGGCCATTCGATCTGGTCGGCATTGCCGGGGCGCTCGATCAGGGCGGTGTAGGCGCCGGCGGTCTCGCACATCAGGCCGTCGACCTCGTCGCCGCGCTGGCCCCAGGGGTCGGTCGGCGGGTTGGCGTCGTCGAACAGGCCGAACGGGGCCAGCAGCACCAGCCGGCCGACGCTCTCCGGCCAGATCGCCGCCACCTCCAGCGCCAGCGCGCCGCCGACGGAGGCACCCATCAGCGTCGCGCCGCGGCAGCCGGCGGCGTCGACCAGGTCGTGGGCGGCCAGCGCCCATTCGAACAGCGAGTCCAGTTCCAGATGCCCGCGGCCGCCGCCGGGGAAGCCCGGCAGCGAAATCGCCGCCACCTCGCACCGGGCGGCGAGCGCGTCCAGCATCGGGATCCATTTCGGCAGGCCGGCAAAGCCCGCGAAATAGGCGACCTTCGGCCCGCTGCCCTTGCGCCAGACCCGCGCTTCGAGGCCGTGGGCGGCGATTGTTTCCTCGCGATAATCCATCATTCCGCTGCCATCGTGTTCGGGGCTCCCACCTTGGCACGCTCCTTGTCCGGCAGCGGGGTTGGCCACCAGCGGTCCTCCCACTCGTCGTCGAACAGGTCGCGGATTTGCGGCATCACCTTTTCCGCGAACAGCCGGGTGTTGTACTGGGTCAATTGCTTGGACATGTTGCCGAACTGAAGCAGCAGCATCAGATGGCCCACATGCAGCTCCTTCGCGACCTCGCGCAGGCGCTCGGCCACCTGGTCCGCCGTGCCGACGATGACATAGCCGTTGTCGAGAATGGCATCGTATTCGCGCGCGTTCTTGTTGGCGCGCAGGGCGGCGCGGTTCTCGGAGATGGCGCGGCCGACCTGGCTCTGAATGCCGGCGCGCAGCGTGCCCTCGGTGGTGTAGCCGGGTGGGTTGCCGAAGCGGGCGTCCACATGCAGGCAGCGGCCATAAAAATACTCGGCGGCTTCCTTGTAGAGGTCATAGGCCTCTTTCTCGGTCTCGCCGACGCCGACGAATTGCAGGAAGCCGGCGCGGTAAGGGTTCCGGTCTTTGCCGAGCCGCTCCATCTCCTTCCAGAAGCCCTGCATGGTCTGGAGGCCGGCCTTGTAGCCGTAATAGGACAGGTAGCAGTAGACATAGTCCATCTCGGCACACCAGTGCCAGGTCTCGACCGAGCCGCCGCCCGGCACCCACACGGGCGGGTGCGGCCGCTGGACCGGGCGCGGCCAGATATTGACATAGCGCTGCTGGTTGAAGCGGCCGTTGAAGGCGAAGGTGTCCTTCTCGGTCCAGGCCTTGACGATCAGGTCGTGCGCTTCCTGATAGCGCTGGCGCAGCTGGCTGGGGTTCTGGCCATAGGCAAAGCAGGTGTCCATGGGCGAGCCGACCGGGAAGCCGGCGATCAGCCGGCCGCCGGAAATGCAGTCCAGCATCGCGAACTCTTCGGCGACGCGGGTCGGCGGGTTGTAGAGGGCGATGGAATTGCCCATGACGCAGAGCTTGGTGTCCGTCGTCCGCCGGGCCAGCGCCGAGGCGATCAGGTTCGGCGACGGCATCAGGCCGTAGCCGTTCGAATGGTGCTCGTTCACGCAGATCGCGTCGAAGCCCATGTCGGCGGCGTATTCCAACTCATCCATGAAGTCGTTGTACATGTGATGGGCGCGTTCGGGCTGGAACAGCGAGGAATGAATGTCGACCCAGACGGAGGGATGGTTGTCGCGGAAATCGTCCGGCAACTCCGTATAGGGCATCAGGTGGAACCACATCAGCTTCATCGGGCAGGCTCCTCTGGGCGAAGCGGCGGCGGCGGGCCGCGGCTGGGCACGCCGGTCGCCAGCATTGTACGGGGATTGGTCTTTGGTGCAATGCCCGGCGACCGGCGCGCGCCGGCCAATCCCTCAGAAGCCGCCCACCTGGGCATAGAGAAAGCGCCGCTTGGCGCCTTCCAGCACCAGGGCCGTCAGCCGGTTGGACATGAAGGCGCCGGTGTCCACGCCGATGCGGTTCTTGTACTCTTCCGGTGTGTGGGTGGGGGTGTGGCCGTGCACCACCACCTTGCCGAAATCGGCATCGGAATAGAGGAATTCCTCGCGGATCCAGAGCAGGTCCGCGGGCTCCTGTTCGGCCAGCGGCACATCGGGGCGCACGCCGGCATGGGCAAAGAAATAGTCGCCTTCCTCGTGGCAGTAGGCGAGCCCCTGCAGGAAGGTCCGGTGATGGGCTGGCAGCACGCGGTCGAGCGCATCGCGCAGGCCCTGCAATTCCTGGCGCCGGGACTCCTTCGCGACGTCGCCGACGCCATAGCTGGCCAGCGTCGCGCGGCCGCCATTCATTAGCCAGGCATGGCCCTGGCCGGGATCGTCGAGAAAATCCAGCAGCCAGCGGTCGTGATTGCCCGCCAGATGCACGCTCTCGCACCCGGGGAGGGGCCGGGTGGAGAGATGCTCGATCACGCCGCGGGAATCGGGGCCGCGGTCGATATAGTCGCCCAGATAGACAACCACCCGACGGGAGGCCTTGCGCCGGGCCATGTCATCGGCGATTTCCCGCTCCAGCTTTTGCAGCAGGTCGAGGCAGCCGTGCACGTCGCCGATGGCATAGACCACGGCATCGTCCGGCACCCGCGGTGCGTCCGGCTGCTCCTTGCGCCGGAACAGAGCGAACACCATCGCCCGGCTCCCCGTGCCGGCGGCGCTATTCGCGCGGCGCGTGCTTGGCCAGGATGCGTTGCAGCGTGCGGCGGTGCATGCGCAGCCGGCGCGCCGTTTCCGACACGTTGCGCTCGCACTGTTCGTACACCCGCTGGATGTGCTCCCAGCGCACGCGGTCGGCCGACATCGGGTTTTCCGGCGGCGGCGGCGGCCCTTCGCCGGTTTGCAGCAGCGCCGCCTCGATGGCGTCGGCGTCGGCGGGCTTCGGCATGTAGTCGATGGCGCCGGCCTTCACCGCCGCGACGGCGGTCGCAATATTGCCATAACCGGTCAGGATGATGGCGCGGATGTCCGGGCGGTGTTCGCGCAGCGTCGCGACCACGTCCAGACCGCTGCCGTCGCCCAGGCGCAGGTCGACCACGGCGTAGGCGGGCTTGCTGCGGGCGGCCGCAACGCCGGCCGCAGCGCTTTCGGCAATCTGAACCTCGAAACCGCGCCGCTCCATCGCGCGGGCCAGCCGCCGCAGGAACGGCGGATCGTCGTCGACGATCAGCAGCGAGCGCTCCTTCAGTTCGGCAACGGCCGGAGACATGTCGTTCATATCTGGTCCTCCTGTTCTAGGCGGTGGCGCGGCCAGGTCACCACCACCTCCGCGCCACCGTCGACGCGATTGTCAAATTCGACCCGTGCACCCGTTCGTTCCAACAAGGTCTGTGCGATGAACACGCCCAGGCCCATATGGCCGTCCGCGTCGCGCCGGGTCGAGACATAAGGCTCTCCCAGGCGGCTCAGAACACTGGGTGCAAAGCCGGGTCCGTCGTCCTGCACCGTAATGCGACAGGTCTCAGAATCCCAGTAAATCGTTACCAACACTTCCGATTCTGCGAATTGGCGTGCGTTGGAAATAAAGTTTCCGATGCCATGCACAATTTCCGGACGCCGCATCACCCGTGGCTCCGCAGCGGGTGATTCGGTGTCTGCCTCGCGAACGATTCGCACCGACGCCCCGGCCATGCCCCGGCTCTCCGACACGGCTTCGACCAGCAGGCTGATCGGCCCCTTGTAAAACGCCTCGCCGGTATCGCCGCGGGGCCGCGCCGAAAGCTCGGCCAGGATATCACGGCACCGCTCGGCTTGCGAGAGCAGGAGTTCGGCATCCTCCGCCCACTCGCCGTCCTTCGGCAGGTCGCGCACCAGCTCCTTCGCCACCACGGAAATCGTCGCAAGCGGTGTGCCCAGTTCGTGGGCGGCCGCGGCGGCGATGGCACCGACCGCGGACACCTGATGCTCGCGCGCCAGCGCTGCCTGGGCTTCCGCCAGCGCATCCTGCATCCGTCGCTGCTCGCGGGCGACGCGGTAGACATAGCCTGCGGTGAAGCCGATGGCCAGGATCATCGCGATCCAGAGCGCGAACACGAACACCGGGTCCGGCTGGGCCATCGGGTGCGGCGTCGGCAGCGGCAGGTGGCGGAAGGCCAGCAGCGTCACGGAGCCGATGGCCAGCAGCGACAGGATCACGGTGCTGGCCGAGGACAGCACCGTCGCCGAGACGACAATGGGCGCCAGGATCAGCACCAGAAACGGGTTCAGGATGCCGCCGGTCAGATAGAGCAGAACCCCCAATTGCAGAATGTCGAAGCCCAGATAGAGCGTCGCGTCGCGGTCGCCGATATGCGGCCGGGCCCAGTGGCGCAGCAGCACGAACAGGTTCAGCGCCGCCGAGGCGATCACCGCGGCAATGGCCGGGACAATGGGGAAGACATAGCCGAGGCCGTAATAGACGATCAGCAGCGTGACGCCCTGGCCGGCCACACCGACCCAGCGAATGGCCACCAGCGTGTGCGAGCGGACGCGAATTTGCGGGGCACCACGGGCCAAGGGGCGGTTCCATTTCCATATTGCAACCGCCCGAGCAGCATGCAGGCTGTGGGACGGTGTTTCGATTCTTTCTATCTATCGGGCCAGTCATGACCTCTGCAAGCCACCAAGCGCCGATTTTCGCCGAAAGGCTAACCAAGCATTTCGGCGCCGTCCGGGCCGTGGACGGCGTTTCCTTCGCCATCGGTGCCGGCCAGGTGGTGGGGTTGCTGGGCGGCAACGGCGCCGGCAAGACCACAACCATCGCGATGCTGCTGGGCCTGTTATTGCCGAGCGGCGGCCTGGCGCAGGTGCTGGGCCACGACATGGCGCGCCGGCGCTACAAAGCCCTGCCGGCGGTCAATTTCTCGTCGCCCTATGCGGAACTGCCCGGGCGACTGACCGTATGGGAGAATCTGCGCGTCTATGCCGGCCTTTACGGCGTGCCGCGCCCGCGCCAGCGCATTCGCGACCTGGCGGTGGAACTGGACCTGGCCGGCCTGATGCACCGCCGCACCAGCACGCTGTCGGCCGGGCAGAAATCGCGCCTGTCGCTGGCCAAGGCCTTGTTGAACCGGCCGAAAGTCCTGTTCCTGGACGAGCCGACCGCCTCGCTGGACCCGGACACGGCCGACTGGATCCGCGGCTATCTGGAGGACTATCAGCGCCAGACCGGCGCCGCCATCCTGCTGGCCTCGCACAACATGCCGGAGGTGGAGCGGCTCTGCGATCGCGTGCTGATGATGAGCGCCGGCCGCATCGTCGCGGAGGGGGCGCCGGCCGACCTGATCCGCCGCTACGGCCGGCGCGACCTGGAGGAGGTGTTCCTCGCCATTGCCCGGGGAGCCCGTGGCGCCGGCGCGCCCGTGGTCGCGGATGGGGCCGCGGAAGGGGGGATCGTGTCATGATCGGCCCCATCCGCAGCCTGGGGCGGATCCAGGCGCTGTTGCTGCGGCACTTCTATATCTACCGCGGCTCGTGGATCCGGCTGATCGAACTGGCCTACTGGCCGGTGATGCAAATCCTGCTCTGGGGGCTGATCACCAAGTTTTTCATCCAGCATTCCGACTGGCTGTTGCAGGCCTCGGGCGCGCTGATCGCCGGCGTGCTGCTGTGGGACACCCTGTTTCGCGGCCAGCTGGGCGTGTCGGTCTCGTTTCTGGAGGAGCTGTGGTCGCGCAATCTGGGGCAGTTGTTTTGCAGCCCGCTGCGGCCGTGGGAATTGCTGGCGGGGCTGATGACGGTCAGCCTGGTGCGCACCCTGGCCGGCATGCTGCCGGCGGCGGGCGTGGCCATTCTGCTCTATCACTATTCCGTGTTCGATCTGGGGCTGGCGCTGGTCGCCTTCTTTGCCAATCTGATGGTGTTCAGTTGGGCCGTGGCGGTGGCCGTTTGCGCGCTGCTGCTGCGCTACGGCCTGGGAGCGGAAACCATCGCTTGGGTGTCGATCTATGCCATCGCGCCGTTGAGTGCGGTTTATTACCCGGTCTCGGTTTTGCCCGAATCGGTGCAGTGGATTGCGTGGGCTCTGCCCACCGCCTACGTGTTCGAAGGGATGCGCGCGGTGATGATCGAAGGCGCGTTCCGGTTCGATCTGTTCTGGAGCGCGGTTGCGCTGAACGGCGTCTATCTTGCCGGCGCACTGGCGCTGTTTCTGTATGCCTTCCGGATCGCCCGCCATCGCGGGCTGTTGTTGCAATCGGCCGACTAGGGCCGTCGAGGAGCTGAACCATGGTGACGCGGATCGCCCGCTTTCTGACCCTGTTGCTGCTGGTGGGAAGCCTGGCGCCGATGGCGCGGGCCGCCGACCTGATCACCCAGCGCGAGTTGCTGTCGGACGCGCAATTCGCCCTGGAGCGCATCGCGGACTCGCCGAAAATGGCGGATGCGCGGGCGCTGGCCCAGCACGCCCAGGCGATCATGATCTTTCCGAACCTGCTGAAGGGCGCGTTTTTCGTCGGCGGCGAGGGCGGCAGCGGCGTGTTGCTGGCGCGCAAGCCGGACGGCAGCTGGTCCTACCCCGCCTTCTACACCCTGGGCTCGGTGAGTTTCGGGCTCCAGATCGGCGGACAGTCGTCGGCGGCCGTGCTGTTGATCATGAACCGGGATGCGTTGCGGGCGATCATGGCCGACCAGGTCAAGCTGGGCGGCGATCTGAGCGCGGCGGTCGGCCCCGTCGGAACCGGCATCGAAGCGTCGAGTTCCACCGAGGTCGGCACGGACATCTACACCTATTCCACCACCAAGGGCCTGTTCCTGGGCGCGTCGCTGGAAGGCGCGGTGCTGGCGCGGCGCGAGGACTGGAACGCCGAGGTCTACAATGGCGAGACACGGCCGGAGCAAATCGTTCTCTACGGCAATTTCTCGAACCCGATTGCCGACTCGCTGCGCGCAGAGGTGGCCGCGATTGGCTCGCCGGCACCGGCCCAACCCGTCCAGCCGCAACAGGTTCAGCCGCAACAGGTCCAGCCGCAACCCGTCCAGCCGCAAACGACGCAGTAGCGCCCGCCCGGTTTGAGCGCCCGCCTGACGTGAGCGCCCGCGCGGTGGTGCGCGGGCGCCGTCAGCGCCGCACCGACCAGCTTTCGCGCGTGTTCAGCGTATCTTTGTCGAAGCCCGCCAGCGCCTTGTAGCGCTCGGCCGTCGCTGCCAGTTCGGCGGGCGACACGATGGCGGCAAGGTCGTCGAAGCCGTCCGGTGCGCGCTCGTGCACCATTTCCATCGCCTGTTCCGGCCCGTTCTCGCGGTTGGCGAGCACGATGGCCGCCGTCGCCGGCCGACGCTCGGCATCGTAGGCCCGCAGGGCGGCGTCCGGGTCGGGCTGCCGGACCAGGTGCCAGGCGAGCCGGCGGGCGTCGAGGATCGCCTGACTCGCCCCGTTCGAGCCGATCGGATACATGGGATGGGCGGCGTCGCCCAGCAGCGTGACGCGGCCGAAACTCCAGGCCGCGACCGGGTCGCGGTCGACCATCGGGTATTCGAACACCTCCGCCGCGCCGCGGATGATGTCCGGCACTTTGAGCCAGCCGAAATCCCAGTCCTCGAACGCCGGCAGGAAATCGGCGAGGTTGGCGCGGCGGTTCCAGTCCTCGCGCCGCCAGGTCTGGCGGTCGGTGAACTTGATCTCGGCGATCCAGTTGATCAGGGCCTCGCCCCGCTCTTCCGCCTGGCGCGAGATCGGGTAGCAGACGAATTTCTGCGCCTGGTGCCCGGCCATGACCATGCTGCGCCCGGTCAGATAGGGCTGGGCCAGGGTGGTAGCGCGCCAGAGCACGTTGCCGTTCCAGATCGGCGCGCCTTCGTCCGGATAGAAATGCCGGCGCACGGTGGAATGGATGCCGTCGCAGGCGACCAGCAGATCGCCCTCGGCCGTGACCGTCGCGCCGTCGGCGCGGGCGAAGCGGGCGGTCACGGTGTCGCCCGACTGGTCGAACCCGGTCAGGCGGTGGTCGGTCAGGATGGCGTCGGCGCCGAGCCGCGCCCGCGCCTCCGCCAGCAGGGCCATCTGCAATTCGCCGCGATGGATCGAGAATTGCGGCCAGCGATAGCCGGCGGCCGTGCCCCGCGGCTCCTGCCAGATCTGCTGGCCGTGGCGGTTGGCGTAGATCAGCTCCGCCGTGGGGATGGCCGTGGCGGCGAGACGGTCGGCGAGGCCAAGCTCGGTCAGCTCCCGCACCGCATGGGGCAGCACGTTGATGCCGACCCCCAGCGGTTGCAGGTCCGGCACGGCCTCGTACACCCGGCAGGAAATCCCGGCGGCGTGCAGGCTGAGCGCCGTGGTCAGCCCGCCAATGCCGCCGCCGACGATGAGCGCGTGCATGGCGGACCTCAGGACGGGGTGAAGATGTTGATGCCGTCCTGGCTCGCGACGCGGCCCTTGGCGCCCAGATGGTCCTTGACCTCCATTTCCGCCAGCAGGGCCGGGTCGGCCGGCGTGTTGGCGATGAAGCGCGAGCCGTCGTCGAGGCGGCCGAACAGCAGGCCGAAGCTGGGCCCCTTGCGGTCGTGCACGACGGTGTAGGTCTCGATCTCCGCCGCGCCCTCGGCGAATTCGGTGACCTTCGGGCCTTTGGCGGCGTCGATTTCGGCCTGGTAGGTCTTGGGGTCTTTCGGCGCGAACGGCCGGGCCGGCGGCTCGGTCGAATAGATGCCGACCGCCTGCTTGGTCACATAGTTGCCGTTCGCCGTCACCATGCCCTTGGCGCCCGGCTGCGAGCGGACCTTGTTCATCATCTCGGCGATGGAGTGGGTGACGTAGTTGTTGCCGGGGCCGCCGAAATAGGGCAGGCCGCCGGTGACGGTCAGGCCGCGCGGGTCGTCCTCGGCAATGCCCTGTTCGGCGCAGCAGATCTCGACGGCGCTGGGGAAGCAGGAATAGAGGTCGAGAAAGGCCATGTCGTCGGCGGTGCACTCCGCCATTTCGAACGCCTCGCGCGCGGCGATGCGCATGGCCGGGCTGGTGTAATAGTTGATCCGCTCCGACAGGAACCAGTGGTCGTAGGTATCGGCGCAGCCGTGCAGATAGACCCACTTCTCCCGCGGCACGCCCAGCTTCTTGGCCATGGCGACGGAGGTCAGGATCACCGCCGCCGACTGGTCGATGAAGGCGTTGGCGTTCATCAGCTTCGGATAGGGGAAGCCGATATAGGGGTTTTTCTCGTTCACGGTGGCGAGTTGTTTGGCGGTGAAGCCGTCGCGCCGGTCGGCCAGCGGGTTGTCTGCCGCGACCCGGGCAAAGCCCTCGAACAGCTTGCCCATGGCCAGCATGTGCTCTTCGATGGTGCGGCCGCGGGCGCCGCGGATGGCGTTTTCGATCATCGGATAGGCGAAGATGGCGCCGGCCATGCGGTGGCGGTCTTCCATGTCGTTCCAGCCGCGGGTGGAGACGCCCCAGGTCTCGGGCTCGCCGCCGGGGTCCTCGTTCCAGTCCAGGTTCAGGCCGGCGCGCTGGGCCGCCTTCTGCGTCGCCAGCGCCTCGCCGCCGCAGACCAGCGCGGCCTGCACCTCGCCGCGGGTGATCATCTCGCTGAAGCGGCTGACCAGCCATTGCGGCATGTTTCCGCCCGGATGGGTGTAGAGCTTGCGGGCGATCTGGTCGGCGCCGAGGCGGGCGGCGAGCGATTTCGGCGGGTGTTTCGAGCCGCCGAAGGGCGAGGCGAAGCGCCAGCTCGTGTCCGAGAACGAGCGCAGCAGCGCCATGGTGTCCAGCGCCTCCAGCAGTTTCTGGCCGGGGCCGGCGTCGTTGGCGGCCTCGCGGCAGGCGGCGGCGGTCAGGTCGAGCGGCGACAGCGCCTTGGCCGGGTCCGGCTCGCGCTGGGTGACCTGGCCGCAGCCGACGAGAATGGGGGTGCGGGCGTCGTCCTGGGCGGTGGAGGGCATGGGGCGGATCCTCGTGATCGAACGGGTCAGGGTTGGCGGCAGCTTACCGGGGCCGTGGCGCCGCGGCTAGAGACCGCCGGCGCGCCGACGCCGCGTCGATGCCGCGTCGATGCCCCGTGCCGGCGCCGGGGACCGGTGCGCCCCGCGGGCGGCCGCGTCGGGTGTGTTGTCGCAGCACCGGCTTCCGGGCGCTTTTGCGGGCGGTTCGCATTGGAGCCGCCACGGTTCGGGCGTAGGCTGGGCCGACATTGCGAACCGATTGCAACCGGGGAGACGATCCGATGGCGTCCACGGCAGACCAGATGCGGGCATGGCGGGGGCCGGCCCTGCTGACCTTCGGCTTCCGCCCGTTCTTTTTGGGCGCGGCGCTCTGGGCGGCGCTGGCCATGGTGCTGTGGCTCGGCATGCTGGCGGGGCATGTGACCCTGCCGACCCGGTTCGACCCGATCTCCTGGCATGCGCACGAATTCCTGTTCGGCTATCTGGGCGCGGTCATGGCCGGGTTCCTGCTGACAGCGGTGCCGAACTGGACCGGGCGGCTGCCGGTGGTCGGCTGGCCGCTGACCGTCCTGGTGCTGCTCTGGCTGGCCGGGCGGGGCGCGGTGATGGTGAGCGGCCTGCTGGGGCCGATCCCGACCGCGGCCATCGACCTGGCGTTTCCGGTCGTGCTGGCGGGCGTGATCGCGCGCGAGATCGTGCGCGGGCGCAACTGGCGCAATCTGGCGGTGCTGGCGCTGTTCGCGGTGTTCGTCGCCGGCAATGCGGTGTTCCATGCGGAGGCCGCGGCGGACCGGTTTGCGGCGCAGGGGTTCGGCATGCGCATCGGCATCGCTGGCGCGGTGCTGATGATCGCCTTTATCGGCGGCCGCATCGTGCCTTCCTTCACCCGCAACTGGCTGGTGCGCCGCGAGGCCGGGCGCCTGCCGGCGCCGCCGATGCGCGGCTATGACAAGCTCGCCCTGGCCGGATTGGCGCTGGCGCTCGTCGCCTGGATCGCGGCGCCGGAGAGCGTGCCGGCCGGCGTGTTGCTGCTGGCGGCCGGCGGCCTGCATGCCCTGCGTTTGGTGCGCTGGAGCGGCGATCGCACCGGCGCCGAGCCGCTGGTCTGGGTGCTGCACGCCGCCTATGCCTTCGTGGCGCTGGGGGCGCTGGCGCTCGGCGTGGCCGCGCTCTGGCCCGATGGGCTGGCCCCCGCCGCGGCACTGCATCTCTGGATGGCCGGCGCCATCGGCCTGATGACGCTGGCGGTGATGACGCGGGCGACCCTCGGCCATACCGGGCAGGCGCTGACCGCCGGGGCGGGAACCACCCTGGTCTATGGCCTGATGATCGCGGCCGCGCTGGTCCGTCTGGCCGCCGGACTGGTGCCGGAGGCGGCGTCGGACCTCTATCTGGCGTCCGGCCTGCTCTGGATCGGGGCCTTTGCCGGGTTCGCCCTGCTCTATGGCCCGTTGCTGCTGCGCGAACGCCAGGGCTGAGGCCGGCACGGCCGGGACGGGATGCGGCGCTTGTTGGCTCCGGACGGGGGCGATACGCTGTCGTACCGCGAACCCGGTGAGAGTTTGGCATGAGGGTCAAGGACCTTTGGCGCGTCGGCGGCCTTGCGCTGACGCTCGGTTTTCTGACGCTGTTCATCGGCGGTGGCGCCCGTCACGGCATCGGTCTGGTGCTGAAGCCGATGGCGGAGTCGCTGGACTGGGACCGCACGCTGCTGGGGGCGGTGATCGCGGTGTTCATGGTGACCACGGCCTTCACCATGGTGCTGGTCGGGCGCCTGGCCGACCGGTATGCGCCCGCCTGGATCCTGGCCGGCGGCTGTCTGGTGAGTGCGGCGGGCATCGGCCTGATGGCGCTGACCGAGCACGCCTGGCAGGCCCTTCTGCTGTATGGCGTGGTGTTCGCCGTCGGCAATGGCGCGATCTCGATCACGCCGGTGGGCGTGATGCTGACCCGGCGGTTCGGCGCGCGGGCCGGGCTCGCCAACAGCATCGCCATTTCCGGCATGGGGGTCGGGCAGTTGCTGATCCTCTCCGGCCTGTCGGTCGTGCTGGTCGAGGCCGGCTGGCGCGAGGTGTTTCTGTGGCTGGGGCTGCTGAACCTGGTGACGGCGCCCGTGTTGCTGATCGGGCTGCTGCGTGACCGCGCCGGCGGGACGGCCTGCTCCGACAGCCCTGGCAGCCCTGGCAGCCCTGACGGCCCTGGCGGCCGGGCGGCGCCGGGCGATGGCGCGACGGTGCGGCAGGCGGCGGGGACGGGCGGTTTCTGGGCGCTGATGGCCTTTTATGCGGTCTGCGGCTTCCAGGATTTCTTCGTGTCCTCGCACGTGGTGGCCTTCGCGCTCGATCAGGGGGTGGCGCCGTTGCTGGCCGGCAATCTGCTGGCCTTCATGGGGCTGGCGGGCCTGGTGGGCGTGCTGACGGCCGGGGCGTGGTCCGACCGGTCCGGGCCGGCCTGGCCGGCCTTTGCGAGCTTCATCGTCCGCAACGCCCTGTTCCTGCTGGTGCTGGTCGACCGGTCGCCGGCGGCGATCGCCGTGTTTGCGCTGGGCTATGGCCTGACCTTCTGGGTGACGGCACCCCTGACGGTGATTTTCGTGCGCGACCGGTTCGGCGGGCGCAATCTCGGCACGATTTCCGGCATGGTGACCATGACCCATCACATTGCCGGCGGCCTCGGTGCGCTGATCGGGGCGATGGTGTTCGATGCGGAAGGGGACTACCGGGCCGCGTTCGCGCTGATGCTGGCGCTGTCGCTGGTGGCCAGTGCCATCACCTGGCGGCTGGCCCGGCTTCCGAAGACGCGCCACTGAATCGCGGTTGGCCCGGCGGCGCCGCTATTCTATGATTGGGTCGATCTTCGGGTGAGCGCGATGGCAGGGCAATTGCGCCCTGCGGCGTTCGCTCCCCGGCAACGGCGAAAGGTAGCCCATGAGCGATCAATCGCAGACGGACGCCGCGCTCGGCTTTGCGCCCGAGCACGATGCGCCCGTCCCGTATATGAAACGATTGCGGGATTATTATCTCGCACTCGGTTATGGCAATCCGTACCGGTGGGCCCAATACCGGGACGTTCCCTTCACGAAGCTGGCCAAGCCGCTGAACCAGACCAAGGTGGGTCTGGTGGTGACCGCGGCGCCCTATCAGGCCGACAAGGGCGACCAGGGCCCGGGCGCGGCCTACAACGCCTCGGCGAAATTCTATCGGGTCTACACCGACTCGATCGAGGGCGAGCCGGACGTGCGCATCTCGCACATCGGCTATGACCGCAAATACACCACCGCCGCCGACATCAACAGCTACTTCCCGCTGAAGGCGCTGAAGCAGGCAGAGGCGGACGGGCGGATCGGCGAGCTGTCGAAGCGTTTCGTCGGCACCCCCACCAACCGCAGCCAGGTGGTGACGATCGAGCAGGATTGCCGGGACGTGCTGGCCGCGCTGCGGGCGGACGGTGTCGAAGCGGCCGTGATCGTTGCTGTTTGACCGGTGTGCCACCAGACCGTGAGTCTGACCGCACGCTATCTCGAATCGCACGGCATCCCGACCGTCATCATGGGTTGCGCCAAGGACATCGTCGAGCAGGCGGGCGTGCCGCGCTTCCTGTTCAGCGACTTCCCGCTGGGCAATCCGGCCGGCAAGCCCCACGACGCCGACTCCCAGCGCGAGACGCTGGCCATGGCGCTGGACCTGCTGGAATCCGCCACCGGCCCGCGCACCACGCGGCAGTCGCCCCAGCACTGGAACGACGACGCCGAATGGAAGCTGGATTTCCAGAATATCGACCGCATCCCGGCCGAGGAGATCGCCCGTCGCCGGGCGGAATTCGACGAGGTCAAGCGCGTCGCCAAGGAACGCCGCGAACAGGACGGCAGCGGCAAGGCGACCGCAGCGGAATGAGGGGGTGGGGACGGCCGCGCGCCGTCCCCGGCCTCCATTGCGTTTATCGACGTTTCGGTGAGCCCCGGCCTCGTGCCGGGGTCTTGCCGTGACGCCCCATTCCCGGCGGGCCATGCCGCGCCGACAGGACAGGAAACATGAGCGAAAATCTGCCCCTTTCCGGCATTCGGGTTCTCGACATCGGCACGCTGATCGCCGGCCCGTTCGGCGCCACCATGCTGGGCGACTTCGGCGCCGAGGTGATCAAGGTCGAGCAGCCGGGCCGCGGCGACGCGCTGCGCGGCTCGCCGGTGAACGGCAAGGCCAACCGGTCCGGCAACTGGCTGGTCGAGGGGCGGAACAAGAAGTCCGTCACCCTGAATCTGCGCGTGCCGGAAGGGCAGGCGGTGCTGAAAGAGCTGATCGGCCACGCCGACGTGCTGATGGAGAATTTCACCCCCGGCACGCTGGAAAAATGGGGGCTCGGCTGGGACGTGGTGCACGCGCTCAACCCGCGCCTGATCATGACGCGCGTCTCCGGCTATGGGCAGGTGGGGCCGTATGCCAAGCGGTCCGGCTATGACCGCATCGCTCTCGGCTTTTCGGGCTATATGTACCCGACCGGCTTTCCGGACCGGTTTCCGGTGCGCCCGGCGTTTGCGACCGCGGACTACAACACCGGCACGTTTGCCGCGCTGGCGACCATGTTCGCGCTCTACCATCGCGATGCGCCCGGCGGCAGCGGCGAGGGCCAGCTGATCGACCTGGGCCTGTATGAGGCGCCGTTCCGCATCACCGCGGACATGATGACCATGTACGCCCGCAACGGCGAAATCCGCGAGCGCATCGGCAACCGCAATCCGGGCTTCACGCCGGCCGGCACGTTCGAGACCAAGGACGGCCGCTATGTGCAGATCGCCGCCGGCGGCGATGCGGTCTGGGCCCGTCTGGCCAAGGCCATGGGGCGCGCCGAAATGGCGGAGGATCCGCGCTACAAGACCATCGCCGAGCGCATGACCCGCGCCGACGAGATGGAGCAGATGCTGGCCGAATGGGTCGCCACCATGGACTTCAACGAAATCGAGTCCCTGCTGGTGGGCGCCAATGTGCCGTTCGGCGGCATCTACACCGCCGCCGACATCGCCAGCGACCCGCATTACGCGGCGCGGGACAATATCGCCCGCGTGCCGGATGCGGAACTGGGCGAGGTGGTGATGCCCGGCGTGGTGCCGCGCATGGAGGGCACGCCCGGCCGTATCACGCACCCCGGCGAGGAGATCGGCGCCCACACCGACGAAATCTATGGCGGCCTGCTCGGCAAGTCCGCCGAAGACCTGGCAGCACTGCGCGAAGCCGGGGTCATCTGACCCCGGCCGTCTTGAGGCAGGAAACCTTGCCGCTGGCCGCGGCCGGGCCTCAGGCGGCGCGGCGGGCCAGTTCCTGGGCGGCCGAAAGGATCGGGTCGCCCTCCAGGCCGGTGGAGGGGCGGCCGTCCACGCCCACCGGCACCTCGCCCACCAGGGTGATGCGGTAGAGCTGGCGGTCGTAGTCGGACTCGAAAATGTCGGTCGGCGCCAGGTGCGAGGTCGACCGGTTGTCCCAGAAGGCGATGTCGCCGGCATTCCACTTGAAGCGCACGGTGTATTCCGGCCGCACCACATGCTCCCAGAGCAGGTGCAGCAACTGCTCGCTTTCGCGCGGCGTCAGGCCGACGACGGATTTGAGGAAGGATGGGCTGACGAACAGCAGCTTCTCGCCGCTTTCTGGATGCACCGTCACCAGCGGATGTTCGCTCACCAGCACGCGCTTGCGCACGCTGTCGTCATAGGCGGCCTTGCCCGAGGTCGCCTCGAAGCGGTGGATGGCGCGCAGGCTCTCGACGAAGCCCTGCATCGGCGCCGACAGGCCGGCATAGGCGGCGGCGAGATTGGTCCAGAACGTGTCGCCGCCATAGGGCGGGATGGTGACGCCGCGCAGGATCGAGGCCATGGGCGGGTTCACGGCGGCGGTGATGTCCGTGTGCCAGCCGGACCAGGGGGTCACCTTTTTCTGCTCGCGATTGCTGTTGGCGGTGCGGTTCTTGGCGACCGAGTAGACTTCGGGATAGCCGTCCACATGGCCGAAGACCGCGTGGCCGATGGTGCATTCGCCGAATTGCCGCGCCATGGCGACATGCTGGGCATGGTCCAGGTCCTGGCCGCGGAAGAAGACCACCTTCCAATCCACCAGGGCCTGGCGGATTTCCTTCAGCGTTTCCTTTGCCACCGGCTGTTTGAAGTCGACGCCCTCGATTTCCGCGCCGATGTGCAGGGTTTGCGGGCGCACCCGGATTGTGCGGTAGGAGCTGGGATCGGCGGCGGCGCGCATGGTGGCGTTGGACATGGCGGTTTCCTCTTTGGGTTCGGTCCCCGGGCGGCATGCGAAGCGTGCCAGCTTCGGGGCCGAAGGCGGTCAAGCCACCAGCGTAGGCGATCGCCGGGCGAAGAGACAGGCGAATCTTTCGCGCCCGGGCCTTGCGCGCAGGCGCCCGGGCCTTGCCCGCACGCGACCGACGCCTTGGCGCCTCAGAGGTCGTAGCCGAAGTCGGCGCCGAGGCGGGCGGTCATCGGTCCGGCCGCGGCCTCCGCCCAGTCGGTGCCGGCGGGCAGGTGCATGGAGACAGCGCGGACCATGAAGGTTTCGGGTCGGGTCGCGCCCGGTGGCAGCGTGCCGGTCTCGCGATGGGCGCGGACGGCATCCAGCAACAGCCGGCGGGTCTGGACGATGCCGGCGTCCGAAGCGCAGAGATGCTCCTGCGTGCGGTCGTAGATCGGCATGGTGCCGGCCTGGCAGGCGGCATCCTGCACCCAGAGCCCCGGCACGCCGGAAAACCAGTGGTCCTGCTGGCTTTGGTAGTCGAAGCCGAAGCCGTTGTCGGGCCGGTATTTGGTGCGGAAGTCGCCATAGGGCACGGTCGGCGGCTGCGGCTCGTAGACCTGGCGGCTGGCATGGCCGGTCTCGCGGCCCTTGTGGCCGTTCGCCAGCACCTCGCGCATGCGCGGGTAAAGCTCGCCCACGGGCGTGTAGGAGAACATCAGGCAGAGCGTGTTTTCGTCATCCATCGGCACCCACGCATGGCCGGAGAGTTCCGGGAATTTCGACTGTGGCGGCACCAGGGTCCAGAACGGCGCCAGGAACTGGTTGACGCGCCAGTAATGGGTCCGCTCGTCGACGACGCGGCGGGCGGCGATGCGGACGCCGGCCTCGGTGCGCTGGCACTCGAATTTCGGGCGCAGGTCCTGGGCAGCGATCCACTGGTTGATCGCGCCCTGGCCGTCGATGCGGCCGTGCAGGATCGGCGCGTGCGCGGAATCGATCTCGCCTTCCAGCGCCTGGAGCCAGTTGCATTCCTGCACCCGGAACGAGACGAACACGTTTTCGGCCGGCACCAGGTTGAACTCGATCTCCGGCAGCGGCGGCGGTGCGGTTTCGGGCCCCAGATAGGCCCAGAGCACGCCGCCCCGTTCCCGGCAGGGATAGGCCCGCAGGCGCACGCTCTTGTACATCAGGCTGTCGTCGTCGACCGCCGGCATGTCGAGCGCCCGGCCGTTCACGTCGAACTTCCAGCCGTGATAGACGCAGCGCAGGCCGCATTCCTCGTTGCGGCCGAACATCATCGGCGCGCCGCGGTGCGGGCAGGCATTGGCGACCAGGCCGGGCCGCCCGTCGCTGTCGCGGAAGGCGACCAGATCCTCGCCCAGCAGCTTGACGCGCTTCGGCTGGCCGTCCGGCGCGAGGCCCTCCGTGGGGTAGAACGGGATCCAGAACAGGCGCATCCAGTCGCCCATGGGCGTGCCGGGGCCGACGCGGGTCAGGGTCTCGTTGTCCTGGGCGTTCAACATGCGCGGTGTCTCCTCAAAAAGGGCCGAGGTCGGCGGCGGCGGTGGCGCCGGCGGGGGTGAGCAGGCCGTGGGCCAGCAGGTCGAACGAGGCGCGGACATAGGCGTGCACGTCGTGGCTGCGGTCGAAGCGCCAGGATTGCAGCGCCCAGGCATGGGCCATGGAGGCCAGTTGCGAACAGACCAGGTCCACGTCGAGGGCGCGGACCAATCCCCGTTCCTGGCAGGCGCGGACACAGCCCGCCAGGAGCGCGTGAATCTCGCGTTCGCGTCGCAGCACCGGCTTGCGGCGTTCCGGGTCCAGCGAACGGAACGAGCGATAGGCGAGGATGGTCGCTTCCTTGTTGGCGTCGACCACGCCGCAATAGGCGGCAAAGGCGGCATAGAGGCGGGCGAGCGGTTCCGGCTCGCGGGCGGCCGCGGCGGCGACCTCGCGGTGGTACTGGTCCAACCGCTCCAGCAGGGTGAGGAGGAGCACGTCCTCCTTGTTGCGGAAATACTGGTAGATCAGGCCGGGGCTGATGCCGGCCTCCTGGGCGATGTCCTTGATGGTGACGGTGTAATAGCCGCGCGCGCCGAACAGCTTGATCGCGGCGGCGATGATCTGGCCGCGGCGCCGGTCGACCAGATCCGGGTTCTCGACCTGGGCGGTGACGAGGTCGTGGCGGCTGTCGGGGCTCATGGCGGGGTCAGGCATCCGGCCGGCAGCGATAGAGGCTGGACGATTTCATCGTGTGCACCGCCTCGCCGCGCTGGTTGCGGATTTCGCGGTGGAAGACGACGATGCCCCGCTTGCCGTCGCTGGTCAGGCGCTTTTCGACCGGCGTGTTGATGACTTCCAGCGTGTCGCCATGCTTCACCGGCTTGTGGATGCGCCAGTCGTCCGTGCCCATCATGGCGATGATGGTGCCGTCGTTGACGCCGCTCTGGCACATCAGGCCGCCGGCGATGGCGAGGACCAGCGGGCCGTGGGCGATGGGCTCGCCATAGGGTTGCTCCTTGCAGAATTCGTGGTCCACATGCGGCGCGTTGAAGTCGCCGGAAAGGCAGGCGAAGTTGACGATGTCGGTGGACGTCACCGTGCGCCGGGGCGTGCGGTACGGCTTGCCGATCTCGAAATCCTCGAAATAGAGGCCGCGCGGCTGTCGCGGTTGCATGGCGGTTCTCCCTTAGAGGCCCATCCGGCTGGCGATGACATTGCGCTGGATTTCGCTGGTGCCGCCGCCGATCGGGCCGACTCGGGCGTCGCGGAACAGCATCTGCATGTCCGGGTCGACGATATAGCCGGCGCCGGCCATGATCTGCATGGCCATGTCCGCCACCTTCCAGTTGACCTCGGTCGCATAGGCCTTGGCGACGGCGTTTTCCAGGATCGGGTCGAGGCCGGCGTCCAGCATCTCCGCCACGCGGAAGGTCTGGGCGCGGGCGGTCTGGTACATCATCTGCATCTCGGCGAATTTGTGGCTGACCGCCTGGAACTTGCCGATGGGCCGGCCGAATTGCTGCCGCTCGCGGGCATAGGCGAGGGCGTGCTCCAGGATGCGCAGCGTGTTGCCGACGCCGTTGGCGGCCAGGTTCAGCCGCTCGACGTTCAGGCATTTCATCAGGCCGTGCCAGCCGTCGTTCTCGGTGCCGATCAGCCGGTCGGCCGGCAGGCGCACGCCGTCGAAAAAGCAGTGGTTCGCCTCGGTCGTGTGCCGGCCGAGGGCCGAGAGGCGGTTGACGGTGACGCCGGGCAGGGTGGTGTCGACCAGGAACAGGCTGATGCCGTCATAGCCGCGGCCGGGCTTGGTCTTGGCGACCACGACCAGATTGTGGGCCACGTGCGCGGCGCTGTTGTAGATTTTCTGGCCCGACAGCACATAGGCGTCGCCGTCGCGCCGGGCGAAGCATTCGATGCCGGCGACGTCGGAGCCGTGGTCCGGCTCGGAGAGGCAAAGGGCCAAGCGCATGTCGCCGGCCATGATGGGCGGCAGGATCTCCCGCCGCATCGCTTCGGAGCCGTGCAGGGCGATGTGCATGCCGGCATAGATGCAGGTGATGCCCCAGGCCTGGGCGATGCCGCCATAATGGTAGGCCAGCGCCTCGCCCAGCACGGCCAGGTCTTTGAACGAGCCGCCGAGGCCGCCGTCGGCCTTGGGATAGACGATGCCGTTGACGCCCAACTCGGCCAGCGCCCGGCAGGCCTCATAGGGGTATTCGCCGGCCCGGTCCAGCTCGCGGATTTTCTCCGGCGGCAGCACTCGGGCGAGCGTGCCGAGCACGCTCTCGCGCAGCAGTTTCTGCTCGTCTGTGAAGCCGTGGGTCAGATGCGGGTCGGTCATCGGTCGGTCTCCGCCAGGCGGATCGCGCCGGCCTCGGCAATGTGGATCACGCCGGCCTCGGCAATGTGGATCACGCCGGCCTCGGCGAGGGCGGCGATGCGCGACGTGTCGTAGCCGAGCAGGCGGGTCAGCACCGCGGCGGTGTGTTGGCCGAGCAGCGGTGCTGCGACCGGGTCGGCCACCGGCGTCGCGCGGAACTGGAAGGGCGGCGCGATGTTCGGCACGCTGCCGCCGTCCGGGAAGGGAATGGCGGTGGCACGGCCGCGCTCCCGGATCTCGCCGGCCGCATAGACCTCGTCCAGCGCCCGCACCTCGCCGGCCGGCACGCCGGCCTCCAGCATTTTGGCGAGCAGGTCCGCCCGCGGTTGGGCGGCGAACAGGGGGCGGATGATCGCCGCCAGCTTGTCCTTGTTGGCGGCGCGGGTGCGACCCTCGGCGAAGTCCGGATGCTCGGCGAGGTCGGGGCGGCCCAGCACGCTGCGGACCAGGCGCTGAAAGGTGCGGTCGTTGGCGCAGGTGATGTAGAACGGCCCGTCCGCCGCCTCGAACACGTCGGTCGGCGCGCTGTCCTTGCTGGAATTGCCGAAGCGCTCGGGCACCTGGCCGCTCATCAGATAGAGCATGGCGTGGAAGCCGCTCATCTGCACCGCGGTGTCGAACAGCGACACCTCGCAATACTGGCCCTGCCCCAGGCGCTCCCGCGCCATCAGCGCGGCCAACACGGTGTTGCAGGCCATCATGGCGGTGCTGTTGTCCATGATCGAGGGGCCGGCGCGCAGCGGGTCGCCGTCGGCCTGGCCGGTCAGGCTCATAAAGCCGCTTTCCGCCTGGGCGATGGGATCGAAGCCGAGCCGGCCGGCATAGGGGCCGGAACGGCCATAGGCGGAGACGGCGCAATAGACCAGGCGCGGGTTCGCCGCCGCCAGCGCCGCGTAGCCGAGGCCGAAACGGTCCATGACGCCGGCGGAGAAGTTCTCGATCACCACGTCGGCGGTCGCGGCCAGATCGCGGGCGATCTGCTGGCCCTCCGGCCGGGTCAGGTCGAGGGCGACGCTCTGTTTGTTGCGGTTGCACCAGACGAAGGCCGGCCCCATGTCGGCCCGCTGCGGGCCGAAGCGGCGGAAATCGTCGCCGCCGGCGATTTTCTCGATCTTGACGATCTCCGCCCCCAGATCGCCCAGCAGCATGGTGGCGAGCGGCCCGGCGATGAAATGGGTGAAATCCAGCACGCGGATGCCGTCCAGGGCCTTGGGCGCGTCTGCCGCGCGCGGCGGGTGGGGCGGCAGGAGGGGCGCTTCGGGCATGGGCGTTTCTCTTGCGACTGTTATTGAATGAATGTTCATTCAATTTTGCGCCGCGCCCAAACAGGAGTCAACCGCCTGCGGTCGGCGGCGACCGGGAGGGATGGACCGGAGCGGGCGCGCTCCTGGGCCTGCGGGACTGCTATGCCTCTGGGGTTGCTATGCCTGTGGGGCCTCGATACCGACCATTTCGGTGCCGCAGCGGAAGCGGAGCGTGTTTTCGGCGTCGGCCCATTGCTGAAAGCCATCCGGTTGCAGCGTCCGCCAGAACGCGGCCTGGGCGGCGGTGTCCGGGAAATACAGTTCCGCCATGCCCGCATAGGGGGCCTGTTCGGGCGCGAGGCTGAGGCTCACCGCATAGCGGAAGCCGCCGACCTTGCGCATGGTCTCCAGCACGTTCGGCGCGTGCACGTCCAGCCAGTGGTCGAACAGGGCGGCGACGTCCGCCCCCGGTTTCGCCGGCACCAGCGAGACCTGCTTGACGAAGCCGCTGCGGGTGCAGGGGAAGGGCGGGTTCAGGGTCAGCGGCTCCAGCGGCAGCCTGCCGTCGAGCACCACCCATTCGCGCGTCGCCCAGGGCCAGTAGGGCTCGGCCTTCTGCTGAAAACTGTCCGCCGGCACGGTGCCGCTGGCCTGGGCCGGGCGCGGCGGTTCGGTTTCGAACCAGAGCTGCGCGACACCATCCCAGGCCGGCGGCGCGGCGCCGTCGGGGTCGAACAGGCTCGCCACATAGCGGGTGGCATGCAACCGGCCTTCGGCGCGGCTCTGTTCGTTGCGGGCGATGACGCTGGGCATGTGGTTGGCGAACCAGTGGGCGATCAGCTCCTCGCGGCTGGGGCCGGGGCGGCGCTTGATCAGATACTGCATTTTGACGCCCGGGGTCTGGGGCGGTCGGTCCTTGGGCATTCGTTCGGGTCTCCCATGCAGGCGGTCGGGCATTCGAAGCCGTCTATCATGGCCAGGATGGCGCGTTCGCGGGCGCACGGAAAGCGGGTTATGGACAGGAGAAGCCCGGCGCGCTCGAATCCATGGGCTTTGCCGGCTCTTCCGAACGGGACCATTGCATGCCCACAATCTCCACCCCTGGCGGTGCCATCGCCTATTCCCGCAGCGGTCGGGGAACACCGCTGGTTTTGCTGTTGCCGCAGAGTGCCGGGCCGGTGGGAGTGGCGCCGTTCGCCCAGGGCCTGGCCTCGGGCTTTGCCGTGATCCGCTACGACCAGCGCGGCACCGGCCAGAGCCCGCCGCCGAGCGACCCGGAGGCCGTGTCCATGGCCGACCGCGGCCAAGAGGTGGCGGACCTGCTGGCGGCGCTGGGGATCGCGCGGGCGCATCTGGTCTGCCATTCCACCGGCTGCGGCATCGGCCTCGCCTTCGCGTCCGCCCATCCGGAGCGGGTGGAGCGCCTCGCGCTGATTGCGCCCTGGAGCCATGGCGACGCCTTTCTGACCGACATGCAGACCCTGCGCATTGCCGCCGCGGCGGAACTGAGCGCGCAGACCTATGCCCGGTTCAATGCCAGCCTGCTGTTTCCGCCGGACTATCGGCGCGAGCACGCGGCCGGGTTCGCGCAACTGGCGGCCGAGGCGCCGCCGCCGGACGTGGCGCAGTTCAGCCGGCGGCTGCACGCGATCCTGGCGTTTGACGGCCGTCCGCTGTTGCCGGGAATCGGCCGGCCGGCGCTGGTCGTCTCGGCCGACGACGACCCGCTGATGCCGGCCTGGTTCGGGCGGGAGATCGCGGCGGGGCTTCCCGACGCCCGCTATGTGGAGCTGCGCGGCGGCGGGCACATGCTGCCGGAAACCCGGACAAGCGATCTGCTGGCGCTCCTGGTGCCGTTCCTGCACGGCGCGGATACGGCGCGCTGAGGGGCAGGGATGCCGCTCAATCTTCGGGGATGAGGCCCAGGCCGCGGAGATAGACCAGCAGGCCGGATTCCAGCAGGTCGGCAGCGCTGATCGGCGCGCGCCTGGGCGGGCGGTCGCCGAACAGCTCGGCGACGCCGTGGCAGAGCGCCCAGAGATGGTAGGTCATCATATGCACCGGCGGCCGGTTCGCCACCGGGCGGGTCGCGGCCAGGGCCTGGCAGGCGCCCTGCAACACGGCGAAGGCGCGGTCGGCGGCGGATTTGACCGCCGGGTCCTCCGGCACGCCGGACTGGAACATGGCCTGGAACAGCGGCCGTTCCTCCCGCGCAAAGGCCAGATAGGCCAGGCCGACGGCCTCCAGCGCCGCCAGCGGGCTGGGCGCACCCCGGTTCCAGGCGCGTTCCAGCCGGTCGGCGAAGCGTTCGAAGCCATAGCGCGCCACCTCCGCGATCAGGGCGTCGCGGTCGGCGAAATGGCGATAGGGCGCAGCCGGCGACACGCCGGCGGCCCTGGCGGCCTCGGCGAAGGTGAAGCCTTGCAGCCCCTTGTCGGCAATCAGTCCGATGGCTGCGAACAGCAGCGCCTCGCGCAGATTGCCGTGATGATAGCCGCGCTTGGCACGGTCCCGCTGGTCCATGGCGAAGACTTAGCCGGGGGCCGCCATGGCGGCAAGGCTGGCCGCGCGGCGGCTGGCCGTCGCCCGCCTGCCGGCGAAGGGGGTTGTTTGCGCCCGCGCTTGGCCTTAGGACCGCGGGCGGACATTCTTGTGCCGGAAAGACCATGCCATGAACCTCTCCCGACTCCTCGCCGCGCGCGCCGAGGCCGGCCAGCCCTTGCGGGCCGGCCTGATCGGCGCCGGCAAGTTCGGCTCCATGTTCCTGTCGCAGGCGCGGCGGACGCCCGGCCTGCAGGTGATGGCCGTGGCGGACCTGGACGCGGACCGGGCCCGGGCCGCGCTGGCGGGCGTGCACTGGCCGGCGGAGCAGTATGCGGCGCAGAGCTTCGAGGAGGCGCGCGTCTCCGGCGGCTGCCATGTGACCGAGGATGCGATGGCGATGATCGCCGCCCCCGGTCTGGACGTGGTGATCGACGCCACCGGCAGCCCGTCCGCCGGCATCCGCCACGCGCAGGAGGCGTTCCGGCAGGGCCGGCACATGGTCATGGTCAATGTGGAGGCGGACGTGCTGGCCGGCCCGTTGCTGGCGCGGATGGCGCGGCAGGCGGGCGTGGTCTACAGCCTGGCCTATGGCGACCAGCCGGCGCTGATCGCCGAGCAGGTGGATTGGGCGCGGGCCTGCGGCCTGGAGGTGGTGGCCGCCGGCAAGGGCACCCGCTACCAGCCGCGCTACCACCAGTCGACCCCGGCAACGGTCTGGGATCACTATGGTCTGTCGGCAAACGAGGCGGTGGCGGGCGGCCTGAACCCGCAGATGTTCAACAGCTTCCTGGACGGCACCAAGTCCGGCATCGAGATGGCGGCGGTGGCCAATGCCTGCGGCCTGAACGCGCCGAAGGACGGGCTCGCCTTTCCGGCGGTGGGCTTCAACCGGTTCGCGCAGGACCTGATCCCCCGCGCCGACGGCGGCCTGCTCGACGGCCGCGGCATGGTCGAGGTGGTGGCGAGCGAGGACCGGGACGGCCAGCCGCTGCCCGACGACCTGCGCTGGGGCGTCTATGTCGTGTTCGACGGCGAAACCGACTATGTGAAGGACTGTTTCCGCCAGTACGGCGTGCTGACCGATGCCGGCGGGCGTTATGCGGCGCTGTGGCGGCCCTATCACCTGATCGGGCTGGAACTGGGCATTTCGGTCGCCAGCGTCGGCCTGCGCGGCGAGCCGACCGGCTGCCCGGAGGCGTTCCGCGCCGACGTGGTGGCAACCGCCAAGTTCGACCTGAAGGCCGGGCAGCGGCTGGACGGCGAGGGCGGCTATACGGTCTGGGGCAAGCTGATGCCGGCGGCGGATTCGCTGCGGCTCGGCGGCCTGCCCATCGGCCTCGCCCATGGCGTGACGCTGAAGCGCGACGTGGCAGAGGGCGAGGCGCTCGGCTGGGACGATGTGGTCTATGACGCGGCCGACCCGACCATTGCCTTCCGCCGGCAGATGGAAGCGGCTTTTGGCGGCTGACGGGGCGATGACGATGCCGATGACGGACGCTGGGGCCGCCGGCCCGGTCGCGGGGCTGAAGGCCCTGGTGGCCCGCGGGGACTTGCGGCCGGATCCGTTGCAACGGGCGGCGGCGGAACGGCTACAGGGGCTGTACGAGGACTTGCGGGGCTACCGACCGGCGCCGCCACCGCCGGAGCGCAAGGGGTTGCTGGGCCGGCTGGGCTTCGGCGGCGGGAGGCGCGAGGCGCCGCCGCCCGTTCCGAGCGGGCTCTATCTGTTCGGGCCGGTCGGCCGCGGCAAGTCCATGCTGATGGACCTGTTCTTCGACACCGCGCCGGTGCAGCCGAAACGCCGGGTCCACTTCCACGCCTTCATGCAGGAGGTGCAGGAGCGCGTGCACGCCCGCCGCCAGAGCGGGGCCGAGGGCGACCCGATCCCGGACATCGCCCGCGACGTGGCCGAGCAGGCGACGCTGCTGTGCTTCGACGAGTTCCAGGTGGAGAACATCGCCGACGCCATGATCCTGGGGCGGCTGTTCCAGGCCCTGTTCGACCGCGGCGTGGTGGTGGTCGCCACCTCGAATGTGGAGCCGCAGAATCTTTACAAGGACGGCTTGCAGCGCGAGCGGTTTTTGCCGTTCATCGCCCTGATCCAGGAGCGGCTGTCGGTGTTCGAACTGGAGTCGGAAACCGACTACCGGCTCGACCGGCTGAAGGGCCGGCCCACCTATCACACCCCCCTGGACGAGGCGGCGACGGAGGCGCTGGACCGGGCCTTCCGCGACCTGACTGACGATGCGCCGCCGCATGCGGAGACGCTGAAGGTGCGGGGGCGCAAGCTGACGGCGCCGGTGACGGCGAAAGGCGTGGCGCGGTTCACGTTCGAGGATTTGTGCGCGCGGCCGCTGGGCGCGGCGGATTATCTGGCGATTGCGGCGCGGTTCCACACCGTCATTCTGGACGGCATCCCGGTCCTGCCGCCGGAAAAGCGGAACGAGGCCAAGCGGTTCGTCACCCTGATCGACGCGCTTTACGAGGCCAAGACCAACCTGATCTGCTCCGCCGCGGCCCTGCCCCAGGCGCTGAACCCGGAAGGCGAGACGTCGTTCGCCTTCCAGCGCACCGTGTCGCGCTTGATGGAGATGCAGGCGGACGACTATATCGCGGCGCGGCGCCCGACCGAGGCGCCGGCCTGACGGGCAGGCGCCACCCTTATCCTCCGCTTTTGTGGGACAAGCGATACGGCGAGGCGGCGACGCTCCCGCCAATCGCAGGGCAGACGTGAACCTTTGTAGGGTTGCTCCGTACTGCCGTTGGGCGTAGGAACGCGGCCAACGGCGCGCCCGTTATCGCGGGCTGCGACCAAACATTCTATGGTCGAAGGAAATCCCATGGCTCGGAACAAGATTGCGCTGATCGGCGGCGGCAATATTGGCGGCACGCTGGCTCACCTGGTCGGTCTGAAGGAACTGGGCGATGTCGTCATGTTCGACATCGTCGAGGGCCTGCCGCAGGGCAAGACCCTGGATATCGCCCAGAGCAGCCCGGTGGAGGGCTTCGACGCCTCCGTGACCGGCACCAACGACTATGCCGACCTCAAGGGCGCGGACGTGGTCATCGTCACCGCCGGCGTGGCGCGCAAGCCGGGCATGAGCCGCGACGACCTGATCGGCATCAACACCAAGGTCATGGGCTCGGTCGGCGAGGGCATCAAGAAGAACTGCCCGGACGCCTTCGTCATCTGCATCACCAACCCGCTGGACGCCATGGTCGGCATCCTGCAGCAGGCGAGCGGCCTGCCGACGAACAAGGTGGTGGGCATGGCCGGCGTGCTGGACAGCGCCCGCTTCCGCCTGTTCCTGGCCGAGGAATTCAACGTCTCGATCGAGGACGTCAACGCCTTCGTGCTCGGCGGGCATGGCGACACCATGGTGCCGCTGATCAACTATTCGACCGTTGCCGGCATTCCGGTGCCGGAGCTGATCAAGATGGGCTGGTCGACGCAGGAAAAGATCGACGCCATCGTCCAGCGCACCCGCGACGGCGGGGCGGAGATCGTCGGCCTGCTCAAGACCGGCTCGGCCTTCTATGCGCCGGCCTCGTCCGCGATCCAGATGGCCGAGGCCTATCTGAAGGACAAGCGCCGCCTGCTGCCCTGCGCCGCCTATCTGGACGGCGAATACGGCGTGAAGGGCCTCTATGTCGGCGTGCCGGTCATCATCGGCAAGAACGGCGTGGAAAAGGTTGTCGAGGTGCCGCTGGCCGGCGCCGACAAGGCCGCATTCGACCACTCGGTGGCTGCGGTTACCGAATTGTCAGGTCTTGCGGTCAAGCTGCGCGATGAGGCGGGCGCCTGACACCGGCGCACCCGTCATCGTGCCGTTCGCCTCGGGTCGGGGCGCCGCCTGCCGGCGGTGCCCGCGGCCGGGGCGGTTGTGTGAGGCTCATTAGGTGTTTCTGACCCGAGGGAACCGAACGACGCGATGAATATTCACGAGTATCAAGCCAAGCAATTACTGGCGAAGTACGGCGTTGCCGTACCGAAGGGCGGCGTGGCCTTCACGCCCGACGAGGCGGTCGCCGCCGCCAACGACCTGGGCGGGCCGGTCTGGGTGGTCAAGGCCCAGATCCATGCCGGCGGCCGCGGCAAGGGCGGCGGCGTCAAGGTGGTCAAGTCCGTGGACGCGGTTCGGGCCGAGGCGGACCGGATGCTGGGCATGACCCTGGTCACGCACCAGACCGGGCCGGAGGGCAAGGAGGTCGGCCGCATCTATGTCGAGGACGGCTGCGACATTGCCCGCGAACTGTATCTCTCGCTGCTGGTCGACCGCGGCAACAAGCGGATCAACGTGATCGCCTCCACCGAAGGCGGCATGGATATCGAGGAAGTGGCGGCGAACACGCCGGAGAAAATCCTCACGCTCGCCATCGACCCGGTGACCGGGCTGATGCCGCACCACTGCAACCGCATCGCCTTCGGCCTGGGCTTGCAGGGCGACCAGATCAAAAGCGCGGCGAAATTCCTGACCGGGATGTACAAGGCCTTCACCGAGCTGGACGCCAGCATGGTGGAGATCAACCCGCTGGTGGTGACCGGCGGCGGCGAGGTGATGGCGCTGGACGCCAAGATGAACTTCGACGACAACGCGCTGTTCCGCCATGCCGACATCGCCGCGCTCCGCGACGAGACGGAAGAAAACCCGCTGGAACTGGAAGCCAACAAGTACGCCCTCAACTATGTGGCGCTGGACGGCACCATCGGCTGCATGGTGAACGGCGCCGGCCTCGCCATGGCGACCATGGACATCATCAAGCTCTACGGCAAGGAGCCGGCGAACTTTCTGGATGTCGGCGGCGGCGCCAACGAGGAGACCGTGGCGGCGGCGTTCAAGATCATCCTGTCCGACCCGAAGGTCGAGGCGATCCTGATCAACATTTTCGGCGGCATCGCCCGTTGCGACGTGATCGCCGAAGGCGTGGTCGCGGCGGCCAAGGGCCTGTCGCTCGACGTGCCCCTGGTGGTGCGCCTGGAGGGCACCAATGTCGAGAAGGGCAAGGAGATCCTGAAGAATTCCGGCCTGGCGATCATCGCCGCCGACAATCTGGCGGATGCGGCCGAAAAGGTCGTGGCCGCAGCCAACGAAAAGGCGGCGTGAACCATGGGCGTGCTGATCAACAAGGATACCAAGGTCATCTGCCAGGGCTTCACCGGCCGGCAGGGCACCTTCCATTCCGAGCAGGCCATCGCCTATGGCACCCGCATGGTCGGCGGCACCTCGCCGGGCAAGGGCGGCTCCACCCATCTGGGTCTGCCGGTGTTCAACACCGTGCAGGACGCGCAGGACAAGGTGGGCGTCGATGCCAGCGTCATCTATGTGCCGCCGCCGTTCGCCGCCGACAGCATTCTGGAGGCGATCGACGCGGAAGTCCCGCTGATCATCTGCATCACCGAGGGCATTCCCGTGCTCGACATGGTCAAGGTGAAGCGGTCGCTCGACGGCTCCAAATCGCGCCTGATCGGCCCGAACTGCCCGGGTGTGATCACCGTCGGCGCGTGCAAGATCGGCATCATGCCGGGCCATATTCACAAAAAGGGCAAGATCGGCGTTGTTTCCCGCTCGGGCACGCTTACTTATGAGGCCGTCGGCCAGACCACCGCGGTGGGGTTGGGTCAGACTTCGTGCGTGGGTATTGGCGGCGATCCGGTGAACGGAACCAATTTCATCGATTGCCTGAAAATGTTCCACGAGGATCCGGAAACCGAAGGCATCATCATGATCGGTGAGATCGGCGGGTCGGCGGAAGAAGATGCCGCGGCCTTCTATGCCAGCCTGCCGAACAAGAAGCCCATGGTCGGCTTCATCGCCGGTGCGACGGCGCCTCCGGGCAAGCGCATGGGCCATGCCGGGGCGATCATCGCCGGCGGCAAGGGCACGGCGGCGGCCAAGTTCGCGGCGTTCCGCGATGCGGGCATCGCGGTGAGCGAGTCGCCGGCCGCGCTGGGCAGCACCATGTTGAAGGTGATGAACGGTTAACCTTGCAAAGGACGGTCGTCTGCGACACGTTGACCAGAGCCGTCGACCGTCCCTGGCAAGCACAACAAAGGCGTTTTCATGGTGACCCAGATCGACCCAGCAAGCTTCCTGACCGGCGGCAACGCAACGTTTGTCGCCGAATTGTATGCCCAGTATCTGAGCGACCCGCAGTCGGTCGACGCCAGCTGGATCGGCTTTTTCGAAAGCCTGAGGCGCGACGGCGTCGTTGTCGATGACCTCGATGCCGCACAATGGGGCCGGATGCGGGCCAGCGTGATCGAGCGCAACGGCCACCTGCCAGGCGCGAACGGGCATGCCCTCGGGGAGAACGGCCACGCCGCCAACGGGTCGGTGGTCACCGCCGAGATCGCGGCCTCCGCGGCGCAGGTTGCGCGGGCGACGATGGGATCGGCCGATCCGGCCGCGATTCGGGCGGCAACGCTGGATTCGATTCGGGCGCTGATGATGATCCGCGCCTATCGGGTGCGCGGCCACCTGTATGCGAAGCTCGACCCGCTGGGCCGTTCGCACTCGGACCATCACCCGGAACTGGATTACAAAACCTACGGGTTTACCGACGCCGACCTGGACCGGCCGATCTTCATCGATCATGTGCTGGGCATGGAAACGGCAACCTTGCGGCAGATCCTGGACGCGCTGGAGCGGACCTACTGCAACCTGATCGGCGTCGAGTTCATGCACATGCAGGACCCGGACCAGAAGTTCTGGATCCAGCAGCGCATCGAGGAACCGCGCAACCAGACCGAATTCACCGACCTGGGCAAGCGCACCATCCTGGAACGGCTGACCGAGGCGGAGACGTTCGAGCAATTCCTCGACAAGCGCTATGTCGGCACCAAGCGTTTCGGCCTGGAAGGCGGCGAGTCGCTGATCCCGGCCATGGAGCAAATCATCAAGCGCGGCTCGCAACTGGGCATGGAGGAACTGGTGGTGGGCATGGCCCATCGCGGCCGCCTGTCGGTGCTGGCCAATGTCATGGGCAAGCCCTTCACCAACATCTTCTCCGAATTCCAGGGCAATGCCGCCAACCCGGAGGACGTGCAGGGCTCCGGCGACGTCAAATACCATCTCGGCACCTCGTCGGACCGCGAGTTCGACGGCAAGGTGGTGCATCTCTCGCTGACGCCGAACCCGTCGCACCTGGAAACCGCCGACCCGGTGGTCATCGGCAAGGTGCGGGCCAAGCAGGAGCAGAAGCACGACACGGCGCGCGAAAAGGTGGTGGCCTGCCTGTTGCACGGCGACGCGGCCTTCATCGGCCAGGGCGTGGTGGCGGAAACCTTCCTGCTGTCCGACCTGAAGGGCTATCGCGTCGGCGGCACGATCCATGTGGTCATCAACAACCAGATCGGCTTCACCACCTCGCCGACCGACAGCCGCGGCGGCCAGTACTGCACCGACCTGGCGCGCAGCGTGATGGCGCCGATCCTGCACGTGAACGGCGACGATCCGGAAGCCGTGGTGCACGCGGCGCGCATCTGCACCGAATTCCGCTATCAGTTCAAGAAAGACGTCGTGCTCGACATGTACTGCTATCGCCGGCAGGGGCACAACGAGGCGGATGAGCCGAGCTTCACCCAGCCGGACATGTATCGGACCATCGCCAAGCACCAGACGACGCGCAAACTCTATGCCAAGCGCCTGGTCGACGAGGGCCTGCTGAGCCAGGACGAGGTCGACGGGATGGAGCAGAATTTCCGCAACCGTCTGGAACAGGATTTCGAAGCGGCCAAGAACTACAAGCCGAACAAGGCCGACTGGCTGGAAGGCGCATGGAGCGGTCTGGACATTGCCCGCGGCGAGGACCGGCGCGGCGAAACCGCCGTCGACCTGGAGACCATCCGCGAGATCGCCCGCAACATGACCCGGGTGCCCGAGGATTTTCACATCAACCGCAAGATCGCCCGGCAGTTCGATCACCGCCGCGCGTCGGTGGTCGAAACCGGGGAGGGCATCGACTGGGCCACCGGCGAGGCGCTGGCGTTCGGTGCGGTGCTGGTGGAAGGGACGCCGGTGCGGCTGTCCGGTCAGGATTGCGGCCGCGGCACGTTCAGCCAGCGCCACGCGGTGCTGACCGATCAGGAAAACGAAACGAAATACGTGCCGCTCGCCAATCTGCGCGAGGGGCAGGGGCGGTTCGAGATCATCGACTCGCCGCTGGCCGAGTATTCCGTGCTGGGCTTCGAATACGGCTACACCCAGTCGGAGCCGCACGCGCTGGTGATGTGGGAGGCGCAGTTCGGCGATTTCGCCAACGGCGCCCAGGTGATGATCGACACCTATATCGCCGCGGCCGAGACCAAATGGCTGCGCATGTCCGGCATCGTCATGCTGCTGCCGCACGGCTATGAAGGCCAGGGGCCGGAGCACTCGTCGGCGCGGCTGGAGCGCTATTTGCAGCTCTGCGCCGAGGACAATATCCAGGTCTGCGCGCCGACGACACCGGCCAACTATTTCCACATGCTGCGCCGCCAGGTGCGCCGCAATTTCCGCAAGCCGCTGATCGTGATGACGCCGAAATCGCTGTTGCGGCACAAGGCGTGCGTCTCGGACGTGGAAGAGTTCGGGCCGGGCACCTCGTTCCACCGCGTGATTGCCGAACATCGCGACCTGGTGGCGGGCGAGCACGTCAAGCGCATCGTGCTGTGCAGCGGCAAGGTCTATTATGACCTGTTGCAACGGGCCGAAGAAGCCGAGGTCCGCGACGTGGCCCTGGTGCGGGTGGAACAGCTCTACCCGTTCCCGCAGCGCTCGCTGACCGCGGAACTGGTCAAATACCCGAATGCGGACGTGGTCTGGTGCCAGGAAGAGCCGCGCAATATGGGCGCCTGGCATTTCGTCGACCGGCGCATCGAAGAGGTGCTGGCGGCGATCGACACGGTTGACATGCAGGCCAAGCGGCCGCGTTTTATCGGTCGGCCGGACAGCGCCGCCACGGCGACGGGCCTTTTGAAACGGCATCTGGCCGAGCAGGCCAAACTTGTGGACGAGGCCCTGATGCTCGCCTGACGGCGCACCGGGCGAACGAGAGAAAGCGCTAGAGGATCCGATGAGCGTTGATATCGTTGTGCCGACCCTGGGCGAGTCGGTGACCGAAGCGACCGTGGCGCGCTGGCTGAAGCAGGCCGGCGAAGCGGTGGCGGCGGACGAACCGATCGTCGAACTGGAGACCGACAAGGTCACGGTCGAGGTGCCGGCACCGCAGGCCGGCGTGCTGACCGACGTGCTGGTGGCCGAGGACGGCACCGTCGCGGTCGGCGCCGTGCTGGGCCGGATCGGCGAAGGCAACGGTGCCGCCGCCGCTCCGAAGCCAGCGCGCAGCACCCGCGGTGCCCGCGGCGCCCGCGGCAGCCAAGCCCGCTCCGGAACCGGCGCGCCGCCGCGGCCCCAGCCAAACGGGGCGGGCGATCCGCTGGCCGCGGCCGGACCGGCGGTGAAAAAGGCGGCGGCGGAGGCCGGCGTCAGCGGCGACCAGATCGCGCCGACCGGGCGGGGACGGCCGCGCCACCAAGGCCGATGTGCAGGCCGCCGCGGCCCGCCCCTCGGCTCCGCCCACCCCACCGGCCCCTCCGGCCGCTGCGCGCGCGCCGGCGGCGAACGAGGAACGGGTGCGCATGTCGCGCCTCCGCAAGCGCATCGCCGAGCGGCTGAAGGAAGCGCAGAACACCGCCGCCATGCTCACCACCTTCAACGAGGTGGACATGACGGAGGTCATGGCGATCCGCAACGAGTTCAAGGACAGTTTCGAGAAGCGCCACGGCGTCAAGCTGGGCTTCATGTCCTTCTTCGTCAAAGCCGCCATCGCCGCCCTGCGTGAAGTGCCGGCGGTGAACGCGGAAATCGACGGCGACGACATCGTCTACAAGAACCATTACGACATCGGCGTTGCGGTCGGCACCGCGCAGGGGTTGGTGGTGCCGGTCGTGCGCAATGCCGAGACCATGACCTTTGCCGAGGTGGAACAGACCATCGGCGATTTCGGCCGGCGCGCCCGCGACGGCAAGCTGAAGCTGGACGAGCTTTCCGGCGGCACGTTCACGATTTCGAACGGCGGCGTCTATGGCTCGCTGATGTCGACGCCGATCCTGAACCCGCCGCAATCGGGCATTCTCGGCATGCACAAGATCCAGCAGCGGCCGATGGTGATGCCGGACGGCTCGATCCAGGCGCGGCCGATGATGTATCTGGCGCTCAGCTACGATCACCGCATCATCGACGGTTCCGAGGCGGTGACCTGCCTGGTGCGGATCAAGGAAGGCATCGAGGACCCGCGGCGCCTGCTGTTCGATATGTGAGGCCCCTCTGCGGCGGTGCGCGCACCGCCGCAGGCACTCCGATCCTGGCTTCTCTGGCGGAAGGACTTCCCCCAAATGTACGACGTGGTGGTAATCGGCGGCGGTCCTGGCGGCTATGTGGCCGCGATCCGGGCGGCGCAGCTGGGCATGAAGGTGGCGTGCGTGGAAATGCGCGGCGCCTTGGGCGGCACCTGCCTGAATGTCGGCTGTATCCCCTCCAAGGAATTGCTGCACGCCTCGCATCTTTACGAGGAGGCGAAGAAGGGGCATTCCCGCTTCGGCGTGAAGATCGAAGGGGTATCGTTCGACCTGGCGCAGATGATGAAGGCGAAGGCGCAGGTGGTGACCGGCCTCACCAAGGGCATCGAGTTTCTGTTCAAGAAGAACAAGGTCGATTACATCCAGGGCACCGGCCGTATCACGGCGCCGGGCAGGGTCGCGGTGGCGGGCGCCGACGGCGGCGAGCAGGTGCTGGAGGCGCACAACATCGTCATCGCCACCGGGTCGGAGCCCATGCCCCTGGCCGGCGTCGAGGTGGACGAGCGGACCGTGGTGACGTCGACCGGCGCCATCGCGCTGGCGTCGGTGCCGAAGCATCTGGTGCTGATCGGCGGCGGCATTATCGGCCTGGAAATGGGCGTGGTCTGGCAGCGGCTCGGTGCCAAGGTCACGGTGGTGGAATTCCTGGACCGCATCGTCCCCGGCGTCGACCGGGAGGTGGCGGCGGAAATGCAGAAGCTCCTGAAAAAGCAGGGCTTCGAATTCAAGCTGTCGACCAAGGTGACGGGCGCGGAGAAAACCGACGACGGCGTGCGCCTGACGCTGGAGCCGGCGGCGGGCGGCGCGGCCGAGACGCTGGAATGCGATACGGTGCTGCTGGCGATCGGCCGGCGGCCCTACACCCAGGGGTTGGGGCTGGAGACGGTGGGCATCGTCCCGGACGAGCGCGGCCGCATTCCGGTGAACGGCCGGTTCGAGACCGCGGTGGCCGGCATCTATGCCATCGGCGACGTGATCGCCGGGCCGATGCTGGCGCACAAGGCCGAGGACGAGGGCGCGGCCTGCGCCGAGTTCCTGGCGGGCCAGCATCCGCATATCGACTACAACTGCATTCCGGGCGTGGTCTACACCCATCCCGAGATTGCCTGGGTCGGCAAGGGCGAGGACGAGTTGAAGGCCGAGGGGCGCGCCTACAAGGCGGGCAAATTCCCGTTCATGGCAAACGCCCGTGCGCGGGCGGCGGCGGATAGCGACGGCTTCGTCAAGGTTCTGGCCGATGCCGCCACGGACGAGGTGCTGGGCGTGCACATTATCGGCCCCGACGCCGGCCATCTCATCGCCGAGGCCGTGATCGCCATGGAGTTCAAGGCCAGCGCCGAGGATATCGCCCGCACCTGCCATGCGCACCCGACATTGAGCGAGTCCGTGAAAGAAGCGGCACTGGCCGTCGCCGGGCGCGAGATCCATATCTGAAGAATTCTCCTATCGTCGCAGCCGCGCGAAATCCGAAGACAGCGGCGAACCGATGGCGATAAGGTGCGTTCGCCATGGCCACATTGTGGCGACAGCGAACCGATCAGAGTGGTTAGGTGCAAGTCGATTTGGTGATCATTTGCCGTCGGTCCGTCATTGCGGTGATGACAGCGGTCATCGCGGCGGTGACCGTTGTCGCCGATGCCGAGCTGGCGTTTCCGGCAATCGCCGCGGACGTGGTGCGGGGGCAAGCCGTGACCCAGGCGCCGCCGCTGGACCCGGCGGCGCTCTATGCGCGGGGGCAAGCCTATCAGACCGGCGAGAAAGCGCCGATCGATTTCGAACGGGCCGCAGGCTATTACGCCACCGCCGCCTTGCTCGGATATCCGCCGGCCCAGTTTCGGTTCGCCGCCCAGCTGATCGGTGGCGTCGGCGTCGACCGCGATTTGCGCAGCGCCGCCAAATGGCTGTTTGTCGCCGCTGCCAATCGCAGCGACAGCAAAGTGGCGGCAGCGGCCCGCGACATGCTGAAAACCCTGGAATCGTCGATTACCGCGGAAGACCTTGCGACGGCCGAGGGAGAGGCCCGGCAATTCAAGCCGACTTCGGACCCGATCGGCGCGGTCGAGACCTTGTCGCCGTCGGTCCGCCGGGCCGTGGCCCTCGCCAATCTGGACCCGCCGCCCACCGTGTTTGAACTGCAACGGCATCTGGGCGTGCGGTTCTGTGCGCCCCCCACCGTCGAGGCGGAAACCGGGGGTGGCTATGTCGTGAAAGGCTATCGCGAACACTTCCGGGGCACGGACCGGCCGGCGGTCGATGCGGAATGGGTGAAGCGGCGCCGGGTGGCAACCGCATTGACCCCGCTCGCGCCCGCGATCTGTGACTATAGCCGGTTCGTCGAATCCCTGCCGGCGAAGGCGCGAACCCTCGACGTGCAGGTGGAGGATGCGGAAGGGCACGATCTGGCCGGGGTCGCCAAGGGGACGATCCTGTCGGTCACGCTCCCCGCCCAGGATTTTTCCGGCATTGTCAGCGTGGATTATCTTGAGCACACCGGCGCGATCCATCACCTCGTGACCTCGGTGCAGGGGCGTCGCTCGGTGCTGCGCCGCAACGAGTCGCTGACCCTCTCCGGGCCATGGGGGCGGGGCGCATCCCGCAAACAGGGACGCACGCTGCCGGATATGGTGATCGTGACGGTCTCGGAAGTGCCGCTCTACGACAAGGCCCGGCCCGACCCCGACAATGCCGCCGGCTACCGCGATCTTCTGCGGCAACGCCTGGGCGAGGAGGATGTGGACACGCGCATCTATTATCGGATTTTGCCCGCGCTGCCCTGACCGCCCTTCGGTCCGTCGCGCCGGCGGCAGTGCGACGGTGTGAGGCAAGTCATACTTGACCGAATCGCGAATGGGTTAGACCATAGGTTGCTGATTTTGGTCACCTAATGGAAGGGCCGCGGCGTGATACGCAAAGTCGTCAATACCCTCGCCATCGTCATCGGCGTTGTTGCGCTGGTGGCGTCCGTCGGTTGGCTGGTGCTGGAGCAGCGCTGGAGCGCCGGGGATACGGACGGGCCGAAGGATGGCTATGCGGCCTTCACTCACGGCGCCTTCGGCCTGGAAGCCTTCCCGATCAAATACGCGGTCGTGGCCGGTCGGGTCTCGCCCGCGGCGTTCCGGACGACGCTGGAGGACGGGCGCTCGCTGTGGGAGACCTACGGTTTCCTGGCCAATCCGAAGGCGAAGGACCTGAAGGAGCAGGCCTGCCAGGGCAATGCCGAGCAATGGCTGCCCTATGGCTTCGCGGTGACGAACTCCCTGCCGCAGACGGCGGTGCAGACGCCGCTGAAATTCGCGGGCCTGACCTGCGCCTCCTGTCATTCCGGCCAGATCCGCAAGGCGGATGGCAGCCTGTCCGCGCCGATTTCCGGCATGGGCAATATGGAACTGGACGTGATTGCGTTTTCCGATGCGGTGCGCAACGCGGTGCTGGACCCCGACCTGACCGCCGACCGGATTCTGGACGAATACGCCAAGCTTTGCCCCAACGATTCGACCGGCCCGATCGAGGCCTTCATGCTGGACCAGTGGCTGAGCGGCGCCCGGGCCGGTATCGGCGGCGAGACTTCGAAATACGGCCTGCCCTACCATGGCGCGGCGCTGAAGTCGGCGGACGCCATTCCGGCGGGACCGGGGCGCACCCGGCCGTTCCGCTCCATCGTGCGCGTGGCGATGGACCTGCCGGGCGAGGACAATTACGCCTACTCGAAAATCCCGGTCGTGTTCGAGCAGGCCACCGATTTGCGGCCGCGGGCGCAGTATGACGGCTCGCTGGGCGACCCGGTGACCCGCAGCTTCACGGCGGCCTATGCCAGCGGCTCCAGCGTGACGGCGCTGTCCAAGCCGGAAGTGGTGGCCGACATCAAGGCCGCGGCCGCCTATACGGAGAAGCTGGGCATTGAAATTCCGGTGCAGCCGTTTGCGGCCCACTTCCCGGACGCCGTGCCCGACCCGGCAGAGGTCGCCCGTGGGTTCGAAGTCTACAAGGCGTATTGCTCCGACTGCCACGGCTATCGCCCGGTCGCCGCGAAGCCGACCGAGGTGAAGCCCTGGGTGGCGGAGGGCCGGTACATCCATCACATGATGGGCGTCGGGCCGAAGGCACCGGCCGACGGCGGCCTGGGCGTCGACGCCGACCGCGTCACCTTCCGCTATGCCCACGATCTGCCCTTGACGCTCTGGACGGCATTGCCGGGCAATGCCGCGGTGGCCGCGGTGCAGGAGGCGCGGCTCGACAAGGCGCGCAACGATGCGCTCGCGGCCGGGGACCCGGCGCTGGCCTATTATTGGGACGAACGGAAATCGGCGTTCCTGGAGGCGAAGCGCATCTATCGCACCGGCCATCCGCTGTATTTCCCGGCCTGCCCCGAAGGGGACGGCAATTGCAAGCCGGAGGACCTGTTGGCGAAGGCGCCGCCCTGTGCCGACGACATGAACGCCGTGCCGCAAACCTGCGAGATCACGGATTACGAGGCGTTCGTGAACAACCCGATCCCCTATGCCTTCCTGCGCGCGCCCTATCTGCACAACGGCTCGGTGCCGACCATGGCGCAGTTGCTGAACCTGGAGCCGCGGCCGACGCGGTTCTGCCGGGGGCAGAATGTCTACGATCCGGACGCGCTCGGCTATGTCACGCCGGCGCCGGTCGACGGCAAGTGCGCCGACCCGCGCCAGGCCTTCCTGTTCGACACCACCGTTCGCGGCAACGGCAACCAGGGCCACGACTATCCCTGGAAGCCGGAAGAGTTGAACGACGAGCGTCGGGCCGAGTTGCGGGCGCTGCTCGCCTATCTGAAGACGATCTAGGGCGGGGGCGATCATGGCCCATCTCCACACCGAGCCCGCGCCCCGCCTGCATGCCGGGCATGTGGCGTTCACCCTGCTGCCGTTCGCGCTGGCGGTGGCGTTCGCCGTGTTCTTCGCCCTGGCGCAGGCCAACCCGGACGCCTATCGCGCCAGCGCCTTTGCCTGGGGTTCGACCGTGATGGCGGTGCCGGCGCTGTTCGCGCTGACCCGACGGCTGGGCCGGCGGGTGCTGACCCATTGGTGGCGCCTGTTCTGGACCTTCGGCCTGATCCTGTTGCTGGCCCATGGCGTGGCCATGTTGGGCTGGCAGCATCTCTGGCGGCCGGATCTGGTGGCCGCCGAGTTCGGGCTGGTCGGCGCGGTGCTGTTGTGGGGGCTGGAGGCGGTCTGGCTGCTGGACGTGCTGATGGCCTGGAACCGGCTCGACTGGGCCCAGGCCGAGGGGCGCTATGCCTGGTGGCAGGGCTGTGTCGGCGCCTTCGTCCTGGTCAGCTTTGCGCTGGCCCTGCTGCTGTTCGGGCACGGGCCGGTTGATCCGGTGCTGGGCGTGGTGCTGCTGGCCGGCGTCGCGCTGGCCTTGCTGCTGCGCGGGTTCGACCGGGAGGAGGCGCGATGATGGACGGTTCGGTGGCAGAGCGGCCGCTGCTCGATTCCCGCGTGGCGGCGTTCCTGGTGTTCTCCGTCGGCCTGCTGCTGGCGATCCTGGCGGGTCTTCTGGGCGAGAATGCCGACTATATGCGGGCCAAGGCGACGATCTGGCCGGCGGCCGCCCTGGGCGGGTGGGCCGTGGCGCTGATGATCCGCCACGGCTTCGGCCAGGCGCTGGCGGCCACCGCCTGGCGCAGCTGGTGGGCCTGGGGGCTCCTCGCCTATGCCATCCACCTCTGGTGGGGGTTCGGCGTGATCTATGGCGGCGATCTGGACGCGGTCTATGCCGGGCAGGGCACGCTGGTGGCGAGTGCGAATTTCGCGCTGCTGGCCTTGTGGGCCGCCAGCGTGATCGCGGCGTTCGCCGGCGCGCCGGCGGCCTGGCTGCACGGTGTGACCGCGTTGCTGTTCGGGGTCTCGATCCTGGCGGCCAGCATTCTGTTCGGTCGGGATGTCTCGCCCATTGGCGGGATCGTCCTGGTCCTGATCTGGCTGGGAGCGTTGTATCTGCGGCCTTCGGAGAAGGAGTGACGGCGCATGGCAAAACAGGCGGGCGATGTGCGGGAGCCGACGAAATTCGAGCGACCGACGGGCGATGTTCCGACCGCACCCAACGTACCGGGATCGTTCCTGCTGGTGCAGTTCTGGCGCGATATTTTCGGCAAGGAAGTGCAGAGCGCGGCCACCTATTCCTATCTTTGGATGGCCGACCAGATGGGGCATGTGGCGCTCGGCATCATCCTGCAATTCACGCTGACCTTCCTGTTGCAGCATGTCCTTGGCGTGGCGGAGGCCTGGGCCAGCGGCATTGCCCTGGTCGGGATTTCCGCCGTCGTATCCTTCTGGGAATACCGGGCCTATTCGGCTTCCGCCGCCAAGGCGCAAGGCAACACATTCCCGCTGGACAAGACCCTGTTGCGCGACAATGCGGTGATCGCGTCGGCCTATATGGTGTTCGGCGTTCTGGGCGGCTATGCCTTCCATCTGCCCGGCTGGTGGGGCGCCGGCGTCTTTGTGGTGGCGCTGCTGCTATGCGTGGTCTGCGCGCCGAAATGGCTGCGCCAGAAGATCATCTGGCAGAAGGCGGCGCTGCCCTATCTTTCGCGCCTCGCCGACCTGAACACGCCCGTGGCGGAGGGCCCGGCGGAGGCGATCCGCCGGTTCGTTCACGCTCCGGAACGCGATGCCTCCAAACCGGCCGATTGGCGCCAGATCGTGATTGCCGGCGCGATCGGTTCCGGGCGCACGCCGATGGTCACCGGACTGGGCACCGACCTGGCCTTTGCCGGGCGCAAGGTCCGCTACATGTCGTTCGACGATCTGGTCGAGATCGACGACCAGTTCGTGGCGGGCCGGCCGCTGCCGCCGCTGGGCTCGTGGGGGCCGGCCAACATCTTCTACTGGCCCTGGTTCGAGTCGGAAGTGCTGCTGATCGACAATGTCAGCCCGGCCGTGGTCGAGGATCTGGAAAGCGCGACGGCGGACGATGTGCGCTCGGCCCTGACGGAGAAGCTGCCGCATATTCGCGACGTGCTGTGCGGTCGGAACACCGTTTGGGTGTTCGGTCTGGACCATCACCTGTCCGAAGAGGAGGCGCAGCGACTGGTCGAACAGTATGCGAGCGTGATCCAGAACTTTTGCAACAGCGGTGAGCCGCCCATCACCGTGCGCCTGCCGGCGCCGCCATGGTTGGAGGCGGCCCGGGCGTCGGGGCATGTCGGTCACCATCACGCCTGAGGGCCAACCGCAGCCCCTGTAGTGGCCGGCCCGACGGTGCCGGCCCGGCGGTCACAGGGCCATTTTGCCGAAACAGGCGCGCAGGTCGGCGACGAAGGCCTCCGGTTGCTCGAACGCGGCGAAATGGCCGCCCTTGGGCTGCTCGCTCCAGTGGACGATGTTCGCGAAGCGGGCCTCGGCCCAGCGGCGCGAGGCGCGGAAGATTTCCTTGGGATAGATGGCAGCACCGACCGGAACGGCGATGGGCGCCGGCCGCAGCGAGCCGAAGCTCTGCCAGTAGAGCCGGGCGGAGGACGCGGCGCTGTTGGTCAGCCAGTAGATCGAGATGTTGGCCAGCATCTCGTCGCGGCCAAGCGCACTTTCCGGGTGGCCGTCATTGTCGGTCCAGGCCCAGAATTTCTCCAGGATCCAGCCGCACTGGCCCGACGGCGAGTCGGCCAGCGCATAGGCGACGCTCTGCGGGCGGGTGGCCTGCTGCTTGGAATAGCCGCTGTCCCAGTCCTGGTAGTGCTTGTAGGCGGCGAGCGCCGATTGCTCCTGCCGGGTCAGGTCGTCCTTCGAGGTCGGGCGCGCGCTGACCATGTTCAGGTGGATGCCGGCGCAATGCGCGGGGTCCTGCGCGCCGATGCAGCCGGTGACAGCGGAGCCCCAGTCGCCGCCCTGGGCGAAATACCGATCATAGCCGAGCCGCGCCATGAGGGCGGCCCAGGCATCGGCGATTTTCTCGATGCCCCAGCCGGGCGCCGTCGGCTTGCCGGAAAAGCCGTAGCCGGGCAGGGAGGGGGCGACCACGTGGAACGCGTCCTTGGCCGCGCCGCCATGGGCGGTGGGATTGACCAGCGGGTCGATCACCTTGTGGAACTCGATTTGCGAGCCGGGCCAGCCATGGGTGATGACCAACGGCCGCGCCTCCGCATGCGGTGAGCGCACGTGGAAGAAATGAATGTCGAGCCCGTCGATGGCGGTGACGAATTGCGGCCAGCCGTTCAGCTTCGCCTCCCAGGCGCGCCAGTCGAAACCGTCGGCCCAGTGGGCGCAAACCTCTTGCAGATAGGCGAGCGGCGTGCCCTGGCTCCAGTCGTCCACCGCCTCTTTCTCCGGCCAGCGGGTGGCCTTCAGGCGGCGGCGCAGGTCGGCGAGATCGGCATCGGGGATGGCGATGCGAAATTCGCGAATGGCGTCGGACATGGCGTTGGCTCCCCTTCCGTCAAAATCAAAACGACCCCGACCGGCCGCGGGCCGGGCCGATCGGGGTCGCGATCGAGCCCAAAGGGCTCAGAAGCTTTCGAGCCGCTGGTGTGCCGGCACGTCCAGCTTGAAGCACTTGGCAGCGTTCAGGCCCAGGATCTTGGCGCGCTGCACGTCGTTCAGCATGCCCATGGTCCGCTCGATGGCCTGGTAGGAATGCGGCCAGGTGCCCTCATGGTGCGGGTAGTCGTTCGCCCAGCAGAAATTGTCCTCCAGGCGGAATTGCTCGGCCAGATAGAGGCCGGCGCGGTCTTCCTGGAAGGTGGCGTAGCCGTTGCGGCGGAAATACTCGCTCGGCATCATCGGCAGTTTCGGGCGCACCCACATGTGATGCTTCAGATAGGCCTCGTCCATGGCGTCCAGCAGCCACGGCACCCAGCCGATGCCGGCCTCGACGGTGGCGAAGCGCAGGTTGGGGAAGCGCTCCAGCACGCCGGACGAGCAGAGATTCGCCACCGGCTCGATGGTCGGCGACAGCGAGTGGGTGACATAGTTGATGACCGCGCCGCCATTGCCCCGCGCCGCCCGCGGATCGCGGCCGGTGGAGACGTGGAAGGTCATGGTCAGGTCGGCTTCCTGGATCAGCGCCCACATCGGGTCGAAATGCGGCAGGTTGTAGTTGACGTGGTCGACGTCATGGGCGCCCCAGACCGGCTTGCACGGCAGCGACAGCGTCGTGTAGCCCATCTTCGCGCAGCGCTCGATCTCGGCCATGGCGCAGTCGAGGTCGCCGGTGGCGATGGCGGCCACCGGCACCATGGCCTGGCCGTGGCCGGTGAACTGCTCGTGCGCCCAGTCGTTCCAGACCGCGCACTGGGCCGAGGAGAACACCGGGTCCGGCGTCGCCCACATGGCGAGGCCCTTGTTCGGGAAGATGATCTCGACGTCGATGCCGTCGGCCTGGTTGTCCTTCAGCCGGTCGGCCGGATCGGCGCCGGCCTTGGAGCGGATCCAGTCCTCGCCCTCGAAGCTCATGACGCGCACGCGGTCCGGGCGGTAGCCCTCGCAATAGCGCCACTGCACGCCGTCGGCGTCGGTCTCGATGCGGGGCACGCGGTCGCGGTATTTCGCGTCGATGTGCTTGACCCAGAGGTCCGGCGGCTCGTTGGCGTGGCAGTCGGTCGAGACCATGAAGTATTTCTTCGGGTCGTCGACGCGGGCGGTGCGGCTCCAGCCGTCAATGCCCGGAGTCTCCAGGCGCCAGAGATTTTCCTTGTTGATGGCGACGTCGTTCATGGCGGTTTCCTTCCGTGGTTCGGGGGATTTGTCGGCGCTGTGTTGTCCTTAAGTTGTAGCCTACCGGAGGCGCGACAAATTTGCCAAGGGATTTGCGGCACCCGGCCGGCCGGGGCGGTGCGCAGCATCGGCGGCGGCGCTAGGGGTCCTGGCGCTCGCTGGCGCTGAAGTCGCGGCGGATGGTCGTTCCCAGCGGGCCCGGGGTTCCGCGATTGCGCCCGGTGTCGCGGGCGCTCGGCGAGGAAGTGCCGTCGACGCGCGGTCGGGTCGGGGCGCGCTGCACTACGGGCAAGGGGGTGGCCGGGACGTCGGCCAGGGCGGCCCGCATGAAGGCGCCCCAGAGCGAGGCCGGCAGATTGCCGCCGGTCATGCCGTCGACCGGCGAGTTGTCGTCATTGCCGGTCCAGACGCTGGCGACCAGATCGGGCGTGTAGCCGACGAACCAGGCATCGCGATAGCCCTGCGTGGTGCCGGTCTTGCCGGCGGCCGGCCGGCCGAAGGCGGCGCGGTGTCCGGTCCCCTCGGTCAGCACGGCGGACAGCATGCGGTTGGCCTGCCCGATCACGTCCGCGGTCAGCAGCTTCGGCAGTTGCGCGGGACGGGAGCCCGCTGGCGGGTAGATCACCCGGCCCTGGCGGTCGCGGATCTCGACAATGCCGTAGGGCGTGACCGGTTCTCCGCCATTGGCCAGCACAGCATAGGCCGCGGTCAGCTCGGTCAGGCGCACGCCGCTGGCGCCCAGCACCAGGCTGGGCCGCTCGGTGAGCGGGCTGGCGATGCCGAGCCGTTGCGCCATCTCGCGCACTTTCGGATAGCCGACCTGATCGGCCAGGCGGACGGTGACGCTGTTCAACGACTTCGCCAGCGCGGTTTCCAGGGTGACGTCGCCGTAATAGCGGCTGTTGTAATTGTCCGGCCGGTACTCGCCGCTTTGCAGCGGGGCGTCGGTCACATGGCTCTCCGGCGTGTAGCCGGCTTCGAGGGCCGCGAGGAAGGTGAAGGTCTTGAACACGGAGCCGGGCTGGCGGCGGGCCTGGGTGGCGCGGTTGAACTGGCTTTCCTGATAATCGCGGCCGCCGACCATGGCGCGCACCGCCCCGTCCGGGCTCATGGCCAGCAGCGCGGCCTGGCCGGGCCAGGCCTTGGCGGTGGACGGGCGCAGGATCAGTTGCGCCTTGACCAGCGCATCCGCATTGTCCTGCATCGCCCGGTCCAGGGTGGTGCGGATCAGCAGGTCGCGGTCGATGGTGGGCAGATAGGTCTGGACCTGATCCAGCACCCAGTCGATGAAATAGCGCCCGCCGATGGCGTGGCCGCTGCGGTCCGGCTCGATCGGTTGGGCGGTGAGAACGGCCCGGCGGTGATCGTCGGGCGACAGCAGCCTCGCATTGACCATGGCGTCGAGGACGACCACGGCCCGGTTTTCCGCCGCGGTGCTGTCCATCAGGGGCGAGAGGTGCGAGGGCGCCTTGACGAGCCCGGCCAGTACGGCGGCCTGCCAGAGCGAGACCTCGCGCGCGCTCTTGCCGAAATAGCGCCGGGCGGCCGCATCGACGCCATAGGCGCCGGCGCCGAAATAGGCGCGGTTCAGGTAGGTTTCCAGGATTTCGCCCTTGGAGAACCGGTATTCGAGCCAGAGCGCCAGCAGGGTTTCCTGGATTTTCCGCCGCAGCGAGCGCTCGTTGGTCAGGAACAGGTTCTTGGCCACCTGCTGCGTGATCGTGCTGCCGCCCTGGCGCACCTCGCCCGCCACCAGGTTGACATAGAAGGCGCGGGCAATGCCCAGCAGATCGACGCCCCAATGGTCGTAAAAGCGGCGATCCTCGATGGCGACGAAGGCTTGCGGCAGATAGGGGGGCAGGTCCGAGAGGCGGACTGGCTGGCCATAGAGGTCTCCGACCGCGGCGAGGAAACTGCCGTCGCGGGCCTCGAAGGTCAGGCTCGGCGCGCGCGGCAGGTGCGTGGCCTTGCTGACATCGGGCAGGTCGTAGGCGAACCAGCCAAGCGCCAGCAGGCCGAAGCCCGCCGCCCAGAAGCCCCCAATCAGCGTCCAGCGCAAAGCCCACCGAACCAGCCGGCGCACCGGATGGCGCCGGGGCGGCGGACCGCCGCCCGGCATTTCGATGGTCGGTGGCGGGCGCCGCTTGCGGCTCACGCGGCCGGGTCGGCCGGCGTGAAGTCCGGCGCCATGCCGAGGGCGTGCAGGTACAGGTCGAGCAGGCTTTCCAACTCGGCCCGGTCGTTCGCATCCATTTTTCGGAGCTTCAACACCTGGCGCATCACCTTGGTGTCGAAGCCGTTCGCCTTCGCTTCCGCGAACACCTCGCGCACATTGGCGGCCAGTTCGGCCTTTTCCTCTTCGAGGCGCTCGATGCGTTCGATATAGCTTCGAAGCTGTTCGGCGGTGATTCCACCAACGTCGGTCATACTGCTAGCCTTCGCCTGGAGCGGTTGTTGCAATCAGGGCGCCGCACCATAAGGGACGAGTCGCGCCGGCGCCACGGGCAGAGCGTCTCAAGCGCCGGCAATCCAGCCTTCCTGGGCGGTTGCCGCCGCCCGCTCCGCGGCGGAGAGGGTTGCGGGCGGCCCTAGCAGGGTCGCGATTCGGCCGGCATCCAGCGTTTCGCGGATGGCGAGCAGGGTGGCGGCGACCTGGCCCGCGTCGCGGATGGCGTGGGCGGCGATGCGGGGATCGTCCCGCCGCTCGGGAAAGAACAGGTTCGGCCAGATCTCGGCGATGGTGACGGGCGCGAGGTCGCGGTGCCAGTCGGTCTCGAACGGCCAGAGGCGCGCTTGGGCGAAGGCGGGGCGTTGCAGCAGCCGGCCGATGGCGTGCATGCCCATCAGCACCTGGCTGCCGACCGAGGCCGGATAGGCGAGCTTCCAGACCGACTGGATGCCCTTGCCCTTCAGATGCCGCTCCGCCAGCCGGTATTCCGGAATGTGTGCCGGCCAGGGCTTGGGGCGGTTCGGCGAGAGGCCGGGCAGGCATAGGCGGGCCGGACAACCCCAGAACGGACCCTCGCCCGCCGGGTTGAGGTCGCGGTTCAGGCGTGCGGCAACGGCGAAGCGGTTGTTGCGGTCGTCCGGCCCGTCCTCGATGCGAGCGGCCAGAAAATCGCAGAGCGCCCGCCCGCCGGGCAGGCCGCTCTCGGCCGGATAGCCGAACGGAAAGTCGAAGCCGATCAGGACGGGACCCGCCGCTGCCTCCGTCCAGGCCGCGATCCGGTCCAGGGCCTCTCGCCGGGTGCGGCAGTAGGCCAGGTCCGGCGCGGTTCCGCCGGCGTCCAGCCGCCCGACCCAGCAGCGATCCTTGTGCGGCCGTGTCGGCCCCGGCGACCCCGCCGCCGACCAGTCCGCCATGATCAGGCGGGCGAACCGCATCGGCTCAACCGGTCTTGGCCGTCAGCGTTTCGTTGGTGACGAGGGCGTTGCTTTCGCGGATCGCCTCGATCAGGGCCTGTTCGATCTGGGCCTGCTTGCCCGGATGCACGATCTTCAGGCCGAACACGTCCTTGACATAGAACACGTCGACCGCGCGTTCGCCATAGGTGGCGATGTGGCTGGACGCGATTTGCAGGCCGAGCTGGGTCATGGTCCAGGCGACCTTGTTCAGGAAGCCCGGCCGGTCGCGGCCGTTGACCTCGATCACCGTGAAATAGCGGCTGGCCTCGTTGTCGATGATGACGCGCGGCGCCACCTTGAACACGGCGGTGCGGCTGACCCAGGTCGGCGGCTGTTGCAGGGCGTTGGCCAGTTGCACGTCGCCGGTCAGCACCTGGCGCACGCGCTTTTTCAGACGCTCGTGTTCCTGGTAGAAGCCGCCTTCGCCCGCCTGCACCCAGAAGCTGTCGATGACATAGCCGTTGTGCAGGGTAAAGGCGCGCGCACCGACGATGTTGGCGCCCGCCAGCGCCAGCGCGCCGGCAATGCGGGCGAACAGGCCGGCATGGTCCAGCGTGCAGATGGTGACAATGGTGGCCTGGCCCTCGTCGTCGTTCTGGAATTCGATGGTCAGGCCGGGGTCTTCGGCCTCCGTCCGGCGCAGCAGGTCGGCGTGATAGGCCAGGGTGTCGGTATCCCAGGCGACCCAATACGTGTCCGCGGCCTTGGCAAAATGGGTGTCGAGCGCATCCTGCGTCCAGCCGGAAAGGCGCTCGGCCAGGTCCGCCCGTGCGGCGGCGGCGCGGCGCGGCAGCGACTCGACATTGCCGGACCCCGAAAGCCGTTCGTCCGCGCGCCAGAAGAGCTCGCGCAGCAGGGCGGCCTTCCAGCCGGTCCAGGTGTCGGGGCCGACGGCGCGGATGTCGCAGACGGTCAGCACCAGCAACTGCCGCAGCCGGTCCGGCGACTGCACGATGGCGACGAAATCCTGAATGGTCTTGGGGTCGTTCGGGTCGCGGCGCTGGGCGGTGTCGGACATGACCAGATGGTAGCGCACCAGCCAGGATGCGGTCTCGGTCTCCGCCGGGGAAAGGCCGAGGCGGGGGCCGTATTCCTCCACCAGGTCGGCGCCGATCACCGAATGGTCGCCGCCGCGGCCCTTGCCGATGTCGTGGAACAGCACCGCCACATAGAGCGCGCGGCGGTGCGGCACCAGCTTGACCATGTTGGTGGCGACGGGGGCGGCGTCGGCCAGCAGGCCGTCCTCCAGCCGGCGCAGTTCGGAGATGGCGCGGATGGTGTGCTCGTCCACCGTGTAGGAGTGGTACATGTTGTACTGCATCATCGCGACGACGCGGCCGAACGGCGGCAGGAACCGGCCGAACAGGCCGGCCTCGTTCAGGCGGCGCAGGGTGACAATGGTGTTCTTGCGCGCGGTCAGCATCTCCAGGAACAGGCGGTTCGCCTCCGGATCGTCGCGCACCTGGTCGATCAGGCGCAGGTCGCGCCGCACCAGGCGCAGGGCTTCCGGGTGGATGTCGACATCGTGTTCCTGGGCCGTGCGAAACAGGCGCAGCATGTTGACCGGGTCGTCGCGGAAGGCCTTGGGGTCGCGCAGGGACAGCCGACCGTGGCTGAGGGTGAAATCCCCCAGTTTCTTCTCGAACGACAGCAGCCGCGACAGGGAAAAGAGGCCGGGGCGCTTGTGCTCCGCTTCCAGGGCCGCGCAGAAAATGCGGGTCAGATCGCCCACGTCCTTTGCGACCATGAAGTAATGCTTCATGAAGCGTTCGACAGCGCGCATATTGCGCCGCCCGTGATAGCCCATGCGCTCGGCCAGCGCGTGCTGGTGGTCGAAGGTCAGCCGCTCCTCGGCCCGGCCGGCATAGTAATGCAGGTGGCAGCGCACGTCGGCCAGGAAATCCTCGGCCTTTTCGAAGCGGCGGGCCTCCGCCTTGGAGAACACGCCCTTGGCGACCAGTTCGCCGACGCTTTCGACGTGATAGAGCGCCTTGGCGATCCAGTAGAGCGTGTGCAGGTCGCGCAGGCCGCCCTTGCCGTCCTTGATATTGGGCTCCAGCACATAGCGGGTGTCGCCCATGCGCTGGTGGCGATCGTCGCGCTCGGTCAGCTTGGCCTGGACGAAGCCGATGGGATTGGCACCCATGGCCTTCTCCCAGAACCCCGTTTTCATCTCCTCGAACTGTCCGGGATCGCCCCAGAGATAGCGGGCCTCCAGCAGGGCCGTGGCGATGGTCTGGTCTTCCTTGGCCATGCGCACGCACTCGTCGGGCGTGCGCACCGCCTGGCCGACCTTCAGGCCCAGGTCCCAGAGCATGTAGAGCACATACTCTATTACCTGTTCGCTGCGCGGCGAGGTCTTGACCGGTTGCAGGAACAGCAGGTCGATGTCGGAAAACGGCGCCAGCTCGCCACGGCCATAGCCACCGACCGCGGCGGCGCTCAGCAATTCGCCCTTGGTGGGGTTGGCGGCGGGGAATTTGTAGCGGCTCGCATGGTCCAGCAGGCCGCAGATCAGGCTGTCATACAGCGCGGAGCGCGCGGGCATCAGCGCTTCGGACCGGCCGCCAAGCTCGAACATGTGCCGCAGCTCGGCTTCGGCCTTGGCCAGGGCCTTTTTCAGCGTCGCGAGCGTTTCGGTGCGGGTGCGGCGGTCGCCGGCAATATCGGCGGCGAGCAGATCAGGCCAGGCAGGGGCGGGGAGGGTCTCGGAATCGATGAGCGCGTGTTCCATGGCGTCACACTAAGGCCCCCGCGGCCATGGCCGTCAAGCTGGCACAATGTCGAAGGCGATGCTGACGCGCTCCGCCCCTGTTTCCAGGGGGCCCGCCTCCAGCGGGACGGTGTGGTGCCAGAGATATGAGGGGAACAGAAACATGCTGCCCGCCCGTGGGCGCAGCGTGCGGATTTCCGGTTCCGGTGGGCTCGGAAGGCCGTATCCCGGCGTTCCGAAACTGATCCATCCCGCCTCGCTGCGCTCGGTGATGGCGGCGGGCAGGGTGGGGTAATAGGCGCCCGACACCCAGCCGTAATTGTGGATGTGGGCCGCCTGATGGCCGCCGGGCGCCAGGATGTTCGCCCAGACGATCATGCGGTAGTCGCGCGGCTTCGCGCCGAAGAACGGGTGGCCGGGGCGGTCCGGCAGGCGCTCGCGCAGCCCCTCGACCTCGGCCCGGATCATGGCGAGGAAGCGGGCGACGGTCGGGGACGGGTTGCGGGTCAGGTCCGGCACCACCTGGCCGCCGCGGGCGGCGCGCCTGGTCGGGTCCCAGTCGCCGATCAGGTCCGGATGGCGGCGGATTTCGGCCTCCAGCCGCTCGCCGAAGCCAGGCTCGGCCGCGAGCGCGACCGGGTAGACCATGGTGGCGACATCGGCCAACGCGCGCGCCTCGTCGCGGCGGCCCAGCATTTGCAGGGCCAGCACCCGGTAGGCCACCACGTTGGCGCTGCGCGTGCCGGTGGCGAGATAGGCCTCGGCATCCGCCAGCGCGCCGGCGGCATCGCCGGCCTTGAGGCGGGCGGCGGCGCGATTGCTGAGCGACGGGGTATGCCCCGGCTGGCGCGCCAGGGCTTCGGTGTAGAGCGCCGACGCGTCGGCGAAATCGCCCTGTTCCTGGGCGATGTTGGCGAGTTCGAACGGCGGACCGGCGAGGGTCGGGCGCTCGCGGCTGGCCTGGCGCAGCCGGTCTTGCGCTTCGGCCAGGCGTCCGGTGGTTTTCAGCAAGGCGGCGAGGCCGCTTACCGCCGGCCAGTGGCCGGGACGGGCCGCCAGGGCGCGGGCGAAGGCCTGCTCGGCCTCCTGCAGGTCCTCCCGGCTCGCCAGCGCGCGGCCGAGACTGGTCCAGGCCTCGGCATAGCGGGGCGCGGCGGCGACGGCCTGGCGCAGCAGGGCGATGCCGGCTTCGGCATGGCCGGCACGGACGCCCGTCTGCCCCAGCAGGTGCAGCGCTCCCGGATGATTAGGGGCGGTTTTCAGCACCGCGCGGCAGCTGCGCTCCGCAGTGGCGAAGTCGCCGGTCTGCAAGGCCCGGGCGGCGCGCTGCAGCAATGGGGCGGGGTCAGCAGGACGGGACGGTGTCATGGCTGCGATCTCTCAAACTTGCCGCATGGGCTGTACCCCGGCCGCCGCGGAGCGGTGCGCCGGGGCCGCTTGCGCTCGCGAACACCCAAGCCAGCGGTGTTCGCAGGCCGACACCGGCCCCGGATCGGCGCTCCGCACCGTCCGGGGATCAGGGGCGGCGTTCCGCACCATCCGGGGAGCCGGGGCGGCGCTCCGCATCCTCCGGGGGATACGCATCCCGGAAACCGGGGCGTGCATCTCAGTCTTCCCCGTCGGCGAGGCGTTTCAGGCGGTAGAGCATGTCCAGTGCCTCGCGCGGGGTCAGGCTGTCGGGATCGGTCTCGCCCAGCACGCGCAGCAGTTCGCGCGGCGGCGGCGGAGTGGCGGGCGCGGCAGCGACCTCCGGTGCCGGCGGCGGCTTCGGCGCGGCGGCGGCGAACAGCGGCAGGTCCTCCACCAGGCGGCGGACGGCGGAGCCCTGGTCGCCTTCCTCCAGCAGTTTCAGCACCTCTTCGGCCCGCGCCAGCACCGGCTTGGGCAGGCCCGCCAGCCGCGCCACATGGATGCCATAGGACCGGTCGGCGGTGCCGGCGGCGACCTCGTGCAGGAACACCACCTGGTCCTGCCACTCGCGAATGCGCATGGTCGCCAGATGCAGCGCGTCGAGCCGGCCTTCCAGCAGGGTCAGCTCGTGATAATGGGTCGCGAACAGGGCGCGGCAGCGCAACCGGTCGTGCAGATGCTCCACCGCGGCCCAGGCGATGGACAGACCGTCGAAGGTGGCGGTGCCGCGGCCGATCTCGTCCAGGATCACCAGCGCGCGCGGGCCGGCCTGGTTCAGGATGGCGGCGGTCTCCACCATCTCCACCATGAAGGTGGAGCGGCCGCGGGCCAGGTCGTCGGCGGCGCCGACCCGGCTGAACAGGCGGTCGACGACGCCGATATGCGCCGCGTCCGCGGGCACGAAGCTGCCGATCTGGGCCAGGATGGCGATGAGCGCGTTCTGGCGCAGATAGGTGCTCTTGCCCGCCATGTTCGGGCCCGTCACCAGCCAGAGCCGTTCGGCCGGGTCGCGGTCGGCGGAGAGGTCGCAGTCATTGGCGACGAAGGCCTGGCCCGCCGCGGTCAGCACCGCCTCCACCACCGGGTGGCGGCCGCCCGTGATCTTGAAGGCCAGCGTGTTGTCGACCGCCGGCCGGTTGTAGCGCAGGTCGACGGCCAGGTCGGCAAGGCCGCCCAGCACGTCCAGCAGCGCCAGCGCCTCCGCCGTGCGGGCGAGGTCGTCGGCCCGCGCGGCCACCTCGCGCACCAGATCGGCGAACAGGTCCAGTTCCAGCGCCAGCGACCGGTCGCCCGCCTGGAGAATACGCGCCTCCAGGTCGGACAGTTCGACGGTGGTGAAGCGCATGGCGCTCGCCATGGTCTGGCGGTGGACGAAGCGGTCGTCCTCCTGCAGCCGGGCGGCCTGGTTCTGGCCCACCTCGACGAAATATCCCAGCACGTTGTTGTGCTTGACGCGCAGGTTGGCGACGCCGGTTTCCTCGGCATAGCGCTTTTGCAGGCCGGCGATATGGCGGCGGCTGTCGTCGCGGAGCGTGCGCAGCTCGTCCAGTTCCGGCGCATAGCCGGGCGCGATGAAGCCGCCCTCTCGCGGGTTGGCCGGCAGGTCCGGCGCCAGCGCGCGGCCCAGGCGTTCCACCAGCGGGCCGAACTGGCCGAGCGAGCCGATGGTGTCGGCCAGCAGTTCCGGCCGCTGGGCGCTCAGGTCAGCGGTGGCGGTGCCGAGCAGCACCCGCAGCACGCCGGCAATGCGCGCGGCCTCCCGCACCGCCGCCAGGTCGCGCGGCCCGCCGCGCTCGAGCGAAAGCCGTTGCAGGGCGCGCGCGAGGTCCGGGCAGCGGCCGAGTTGCTCACGCAGATCCTCGCGCGTGCCGGTGCCCTCGCACAGGAACTGCACCGCGTCCAGGCGGGCGGCGATGCGGCCGGAGTCGGTGAGCGGAGCGGACAGCCAGGCATAGAGCAGGCGCGCGCCGGCGCCGGTCACCGTGCGGTCGATGGCGGCGAGCAGCGTGCCGTCGCGGCCGCCGGACAGCGCCTCGGTCAGTTCCAGATTGCGGCGCGTGGCGGCGTCGATCTCCATCGCGGCCCGGCCGGAGAAATGCCGCGGCGGGTCGAGGCGGGGCAGGCGGTCGACCTGGGTCAGGTCCAGATAATCGAACAGGGCGCCCGCCGCCGCGATTTCCGGCCGGGTGAACTGGCCGTAAGCCTCCAGGCTGGCGACGCGATAGGCTTCCAGCAGCCGTCGGTGGCCGTTGGCGGTGTCGAACTTGACGCCGGGCAGCGGCGACAGCGCTGCCTTGTGCTCGGCCCAGAGTTCGAACAGGGGTTCGCGCTCCAGCAGGCGTTCCGACAGCAACAGTTCGTTCGGCGCGAGCCGGGCGAGGGCGGCGGCAAGGCCGGCTTCCGCCAGGGTCTGCACCGTGAAGCTGCCGGTGGAGATGTCGACCCAGGCCAGCCCGAACTCGCCCGCCACCTCGGCCAGGGCGGCCAGGTGGTTGTGCTGGCGCGCGTCCAGCAGCGAATCTTCGGTCAGCGTGCCGCGGGTGACGCGGCGGACCACGTCGCGGGCCACGACGGACTTGGAGCCGCGTTTCTTCGCCTCCGCCGGGTCTTCGGTCTGCTCGCAGATGGCGACCTTGAAGCCGGCGCCGATCAGGCGGTGCAAATAGGCCTCGTGCGACTTGACCGGCACGCCGGCCATGGGGATGTCCTCGCCGCCATGGCGGCCGCGTTTGGTGAGCGCGATGTTCAGCACGGGGGCGGCCCGGACCGCATCGTCGAAGAACATCTCGTAGAAGTCCCCCATGCGATAGAACAGCAGAAAGCCCTCGTTCGCCTCTTTCAGCGCGAGGTATTGCGCCATCATCGGCGTGACGGAAGAATCGGCGGCTTGGTTCATCGGCAAGGGCGGGGCTGAGCGGAGAAACGAGGGGACGCGCCGCCACCATACCGACTTCCTGGCGAAAGGCGATGCATCCGGGTGGGAATTTCGCGGAACGGTCCACAGCATTGTCTTGCGCCCGGCAGCGAAGGCGCTAGGGTCGCGCCAGAATCGACCCGCAACAGTATCGGAGGCCCGTGACGCCATGCCCGTGATCAACTCCATCGCCGCGATGCAGGACGAAATGGCGGAATGGCGCCAGGATATTCACGCCCACCCGGAACTGGCGTTCGAGGAAGTGCGCACCTCGCAACTGGTGGCCGACAAGCTGGAAAGCTGGGGCATCAAGGTCACCCGCGGCCTGGGCAAGACCGGCCTGGTCGGCACGCTGGAAGGGCAGGACCCCGGCAGCCGCTCCATCGGCCTGCGCGCCGACATGGACGCGCTGCCGTTGCAGGAACTGAACGACCTGCCCTACAAATCGACCTTCGAGGGCAAGATGCACGCCTGCGGCCACGATGGCCACACCGCGGTGCTGCTGGGTGCGGCCAAGTATCTGGCGGAAAACCGCAACTTCAAGGGCACGGTGCATTTCATCTTCCAGCCGGCCGAGGAAGGCTTTGCCGGCGCCAAGGCGATGATCCGCGACGGCCTGTTCGAGCGCTTTCATTGCGACGAGGTCTATGGCCTGCACAACGCGCCGCACATGGAATTCGGCAAGATCGGCGTCATGAGCGGCCCGATGATGGCCGCAGCCGACACGTTCGATATTGCCATCCAGGGCCGCGGCGGCCATGGCGCCTTTCCCCAGACCTCGGTCGACCCCGTGCTGATCGGCGCGCAGATCGTCACCGCCCTGCAAAGCATCATCAGCCGCAACACGGACCCCCAGAAAAGCGGTGTCATCAGCGTGACCCGTTTCCTGGCCGGCGAGGCGTTCAATGTCATTCCGGACAGCGCGCTGCTGGGCGGCACGGTGCGCACCTTCGATCCCAGGGTGCAGGACATGATCATCCAGCGCATGGAAGAGGTCGCGACCGGGATTGCCGCCGCACTGGGCGGTTCGGCGGAACTGCGCTACCGGCGCGGCTATCCGGTCACGGTCAATCCCGAAATCAATGCCGACTACGCCGCCGACGCCGCCAAGGCCGTGGTGGGCGACGAGGCGGTGGTGCGGGATATCGCGCCGGTGATGGGGGCGGAGGATTTCTCCTACATGCTGCAGGAGCGTCCGGGCTGCTATATCTGGCTCGGCCAGGGCGGACAGGTGGGTGGCGAAGGCGCCCTGCACCATCCGCGCTACAATTTCAACGATGCCGCCTTGCCGATCGGCGCCAGCTATTTCGCCAATCTGGTCGAGCAGCGATTGGGCCGGGCGGCCTAGAAGGCGGGACCGGATTCGGCGGGGCGGTTTCGGCGGGCGGATTGGGGGGCGGGCGAAACTCGCGGCTCCGCCGGACCGCTGTCGTAGCGGTAAGGTATGGCGCCTGTGCCCACCGGTGCAGGCGGAAACATGTCATTTTTTGCCTCTATCGTTTCGAGGCGTGAAAAGTCGCTTGGCGATGCGGAAAGCAATCGCTTCTACTGACCAGGCGCGTTCAACGGACAACTGCGGGCAATGCACCGGCGCCCGGAGCCTATCGGCGGGAGACTGAACAGAATGTCGGACCATTCCCAATATTCGGCACTGGACCGGGAAGCGCTGCGCATGCACGCGGCCGGGCGGCCGGGCAAGATCGAGGTCGTGGCGACCAAGCCGTTGACGACGCAATACCATCTCTCGCTGGCCTATTCGCCCGGCGTCGCGGCGCCCTGCCTGGAAATCGAGAAGAACGAGGATCTGGCCTACGACTACACGTCGAAGGGCAATCTGGTCGCCGTGATCTCCGACGGTTCGGCGGTGCTGGGCCTGGGCGATATCGGCGCCATCGCCTCCAAGCCGGTGATGGAAGGCAAGGCGGTGCTGTTCAAGCGCTTTGCCGACGTGGACGCGGTCGATATCGAGGTCGACACCCGCGACCCCAACGCCTTCATCGATTGCGTGAAGCTGCTGGGCAAGAGCTGGGGCGGCATCAATCTGGAGGACATCAAGGCGCCCGAATGCTTCATCATCGAGCAGCGTCTGCGCGAGTTGATGGACATCCCGGTGTTCCATGACGACCAGCACGGTACCGCCATCATCGCCGCGGCGGGCCTGATCAACGCGCTGGAACTGACCGGCCGCGACCTGGGCAATGTGAAACTGGTGGTGAACGGTGCCGGCGCCGCCTCGATTGCCTGCGTCGAGTTGATCAAGGGCTTCGGCGTCGCGCCGGAAAACGTCATCATGTGCGACAGCCGCGGCGTGATCTACCAGGGCCGGACCGAGGGCATGAACCAGTGGAAGTCGGCGCATGCGGTGCCGACGCCGGCGCGGACCCTGGCGGAAGCGGTGCGCGGTGCGGACGTGCTGTTCGGCCTGTCGGTGAAGGGCGCCTTTACCAAGGACATGATCGCGTCCATGGCGCCGAACCCGATCATCTTCGCCTTGGCCAACCCCGACCCGGAAATCACGCCGGAGGACGTGCATGCCATCCGCAACGATGCGATCGTTGCGACCGGCCGCAGCGACTATCCGAACCAGGTGAACAACGTTCTGGGCTTCCCCTTCCTCTTCCGGGGCGCGCTGGACGTCCGCGCGTCCTCGATCAACGACGAGATGAAGCGGGCCGCTGCCGAAAGCCTGGCGGAACTGGCGCGCGAGGACGTGCCGGACGAGGTGGCCGCGGCCTATTCCGGCCGTCGCCTGCGCTTCGGTCCGGAATACATCATTCCGACCCCATTCGACCCGCGCCTGATCACCCGCCTCCCGGTGGCCGTGGCCAAGGCGGCGATCGCGACCGGCGTGGCGCGCAAGGAGATCACCGACTGGCCCGCCTATGAGCGCCAACTCGCCATGCGGCTCGACCCGACGGCGGACCGGCTCGACCGGGTGTTCGCGCAGGTGCGGGCGAACCAGAAACGGGTGGTGTTTGCCGAGGGCGAGGACGAGCGGGCGATCCGCGCAGCCCTGGCGTTCCGGGCCGACGGGCTCGGCCATCCGATCCTGATCGGGCGCGAGGACGTGGTGGCGGACACCATGCGCAGCCTCGGCCATTCCTCCACCCTGGGCCTGGAAATCCACAATGCCCGCCTGAGCGAGGCCAATGCCCGCTATCGGGACTATCTGTACGCGCGCCTGCAACGCCAGGGCTATCTGGAGCGCGACTGCCAGCGCATGGTCAACCAGGACCGCAACGTGTTTTCCGCCTGCATGGTGGCGCTGGGCGACGCGGATGCCATGGTCACCGGCCTGACCCGCTCGTTCCGGGTCAGCTATGACGGCGTGACGCGGGCGATCGGGCCGGCGAACGACGGCACGCGGGTGATCGGCGTGACCGGCATTCTGTCGCGCGACCGCACCGTGGTGATCGCCGATACCCTGGTGCACGAGGTGCCGCCGCCGGACGAACTGGCGGAAATCGCCATCCAGGCCGCCAACGCCGCCCGCTCGCTGGGGCTGGAGCCGCGGGTTGCCTTCCTCAGCTATTCCAATTTCGGCAATCCGGCCATGCCGGCGACGGAGCGCGTCACGCAGGCGGTGGCCAGGCTCGACCAGCGCGCGGTCGATTTCGAGTACGAGGGCGACATGTCCGCCGACGTGGCACTGGACCACGACCTGATGAAGCGCCTCTATCCGTTCGCGCGGCTTTCCGGCCCCGCCAATGTGCTGGTGATGCCGGCGCTGCATTCGGCGAACATCTCCGCCAAGCTGTTGCAGAAAATGGCCGGCGGCACCGTGATCGGGCCGATGTTGCTGGGCCTGGAAAAGCCGGTGCAGGTGGTGCAGATGGGCGCGACCGTGTCCGAAGTGGTGAACATGGCGGCGCTGGCCGCGCACGCGGCCATCCGCTGAGCGCGGCGCTTCGCCATCGCGGCCGCGAAAGGGCTGCGGACAGCCGGGCCCGGCTCTACCAGGGGCCGGGAACCCCAGCCCCAACCGCGGCATGACGGGAGCCGGCGATGCGGTTTGGCATTGGTGGACGCGACTTTGGCTTCGTGTTTTTGGCAGCCGCCGCGCCAGGGGCTGTTGGTCTGCTGGCGCTGCGGTTGGCGGATGCGCTTGGCTGGGCTGGGTTCGCCGTGGCGCTGGCGGTTGTTCTCTCGGTGGCCGCTGCCATGGCCTGGCTTCTGGCTCGCGATGCCTCCGCCCTGCGCGCGCGGGCGGGGCTGATTGGCGCCGACGCTTCCGATCCTCACGCCCGACGTCCCGCCAAGGCCCTGCACACGCCGCCCGGCAAGGCGCTGGCGCGGCGTCTGGAAGAGGCGCGCCGCCGTGCGTTCCGGGTGCATCTGGCGCTGGAATCGCGCGCCCTGGAGGCGGAACGCCTGATCGATGCCCTGCCGGAGCCGATCCTGGTGGTGGGCAGCAGGCGCCGCATCGCGCACGGCAATCAAGCGGCAGAGACACTGCTGGGGTCGGAGCTGGCCGGTCGGGATCTGTCGGAGGCCTTGCGCAGCCCGGACGTGCTGGAGGCGGTCGAAGATGCGTTTGCAGGCGGCGCGGCCCGGGATGTGGCTTTCGAGATGGCGGGCCCGGTCGAACGGGCGATGCGGGCCCGGATCGCCGTCCTGGACCGCGAAGGTGCGGATGAGGCCGCGGTGGTGCTGGTGCTGGAGGATCTGACGGCCGTGCGCCGGGCGGAGCAGATGCGGGTCGATTTCGTCGCCAATGTCAGCCACGAACTCCGCACGCCGCTCGCCAGCCTCGGCGGCTTTATCGAGACCCTGCAAGGACCGGCGAAGGACGATGTCGCGGCGCGCGAGCGCTTTCTGGCGATCATGGCCGAGCAGGCCCGGCGCATGGGTCGGCTGGTCGACGACCTGCTGTCGCTGTCGCGGATCGAGATGGAAGAGCACAACCCCCCGTCCGGGACGGTCGATCTGGCGGCGGCGGTGGGCTCGGTGGTGCAGTTGCTGGAGCGGATGGCGGCGGAACGGGACGTGACGATCGCGCTCCACATACCGGGCGATCTGCCGTCGGTGGTCGGCGACGCGGACCAGGTGGGGCAGGTGCTGCGCAACCTGATCGAGAACGCCATCACCTATGGCCGCAGCGGCGGCACCGTGCGGGTGACCGGGCGTCGGGACGGGGCGGACGTGGCCCTGGCGGTGCAGGACGATGGCGAGGGCATTCCCCGCCAGCATTTGCCGCGGCTGACGGAGCGCTTCTACCGCATGGACGTGGCGCGGTCGCGCCGGGTGGGGGGCACCGGCCTGGGCCTTGCCATCGTCAAGCACATCGTCAATCGCCATCGCGGGCGCCTGCTGATCGAGAGCACGCTTGGCGAAGGCAGTTGCTTCACCACCGTCTGGCCGGCGGCGGAGAGCGACCGGATGCGGCCGGACGCGCCAGCCGGCGTCACAAAAGCTTCATCGGACCGTAGTAAATCTGCCGGCCGCGGGGCGTAGGAGCGGCCCGCGTTTCGCCGCAAATTGCCATGAGCCATCGGCTGGCGATGGTGGAGGTGGGGCGGATGGACAGGTTTTGCGCCCATTCCACCGACGGACGCACCAACGGCTACAGTACCGGTCGCTTCGGCCGCAGGCCTTTACGACGGTCGAATGCAGACACGAAAAGGATGACCCCATGACCTCCGATGGCCATATCGTTAAGAGCTATACCGCGGAAATGGACCGCCTGACCGCGATGATCGCGGAAATGGGGGGGTATGCGGAAACCGCCCTGGCCGAGGCGATGCTGGCCTTGCGCCGGCGGGACGGCGACCGGGCGGAGCGGGTGATCCTGGGCGACCGCAAGATCGATGCGCTGGAGGAACAGGTCTCGGCCCTGGTGATCCGGCTGCTGGCGCTGCGCCAGCCCATGGCCGCGGATCTGCGCACCATCGTCGCCGCCCTGAAAATCTCCGGCGACCTGGAGCGGATCGGCGACTATGCCAAGAACATCGCCAAGCGCACCCTGATCCTGAACCAGAGCCCGCCCACGGGGCCGGTCGCGGGCATCGCCCATCTCAGCCGGATGGTCGAGGCGATGCTGCACGAGGTGCTGAACGCCTATGTGGCCGGCGATGCCACTGCCGCCGAGCGCTTGCGCGAACGCGACAGCGGCGTGGACGATGCGCACACCGGCCTGTTCCGCGAGTTGTTGACCTATATGATGGAAGACCCGCGGACGATTTCGGTCTGCACCCATCTGATCTTCATCGCCAAGAACCTGGAGCGGATCGGCGATCATTCGACCAATATCGCCGAGAATCTGGTGTATCAGGTGCGAGGCGAACGACTGGGCGACCGCCATGCGGACGATCCGGAGAGCGACAATCCCGAGGCGCGGTTGTAGCGCGGCGCGGTGGGCCTGACGGAAGGGATTCGAACCATGCAGCCCTATGTGCTGGTCGTGGAAGACGACGCGGCGATTGCCGAATTGCTCCGCTACAATCTCGAAGCCGCCGATTTCGAGGTGGTGGTGGCGGAAGATGGCGACGAAGCCCTTGTCGCCGCGGTCGAACGGCAACCGGACGTCATGCTGCTGGACTGGATGCTGCCGGGAACGTCCGGCCTGGAAGTGTGCCGGCAGCTGCGCCGCAAGCGCGAGACCCGCATGCTGCCGATCATTCTGCTGACCGCGCGCGGCGAGGAGACGGACCGGGTCCGGGGCCTCGACAGCGGTGCGGACGACTATGTCGTCAAACCGTTTTCGCCCAGCGAGCTGGTGGCCCGGGTGCGGGCGGTGATCCGGCGGACCCGCCCGGCGCTGACCGAGGACCGGTTGGCCTTTGCCGACCTGGAAATGGACCTGAACGCGCACCGTGTCGTGCGCGGCGGCGAGACCGTGCATCTGGGGCCCACCGAGTTTCGCTTGTTGCGACATTTGATGGAGCATCCCGGCCGCGTGTATTCGCGGGAACAACTTTTGGATGCGGTATGGGGGTATAATGTTCACGTCGAGGCGCGGACGGTGGACGTGCATATTCGCCGCCTTCGTAAGGCGTTGAATCGGGGTGATGCTTGCGATCTGATACGCACGGTACGCTCTGCCGGTTATGCGTTGGATCTTGGGGAGGCGTCGGCCGACCCGCGGGCGTGAGGCTGCGCCAAAGGGTCGCTTACTGGGGTAGGTTTTCCGATTCCGGTTGTAGGCCGGGAACCGATTGTGAAGAAATCCACGGCGTCTGTGGATAAACCTGTTCACAAGCGCCGGGCAACACGCCGAACCCCGCAGAAACTCTTGGGAGTGACGAGTTTGCCCAAAATATGGGCAAACTCGTCAAATATTTGAAATTAAACAGTTTTTTTATTGCAACTCTATGGCGCGTCGATCTTGCCGTGCATCCGAGTGCAAATTTTTCCTTGCGTCGCCGCCGTGTGCAAAACTCGGCCCCTGGCGGCGTCTCCGCGTAGAAGTCTCGCGATTATCGCATATCATTGTAAGTGAAGGCGGGTCGAGAGGTGCTCCGATTGTTAACAAAAGGCAGAACCGGCGAAGGCACGCGTGAGCCGGCTCGGGAATCCTCTCCAACCCTGTTGGCCGGCGACACGGCAGGATCACCGTTCGGGATGGCGTTTCTCGAAATCCCACACCGCCGGAAAGCCGACCAGGCGATTCATATCGGCAAATGGTAGCATCGCGGTTGTCGCCTCCAGCGTTGCGCCCGTGTCTTTCAACGTTTGGTAGATGCCGGCGCACGCCGCCGCCGTCGCCATGAAGGCGCTGCCGGGATGGATGGAGATGCTGTAGCCCAGTTCCTGCAACCTGGCCTTGGAGAGAACCGGCGTGCGTCCGCCCTCGACCATGTTGGCCAGCAGCGGCACACCCTGGAACCGCTCGCCGATGATGGCCATTTCCTCCTGGCTTTCGGGCGATTCGATGAACAGCACGTCGGCGCCGGCTTCGGCGAAGGCCTCGCCCCGGCGCAACGCCTCGTCCAGCCCCAGGTCGGTGCGGGCATCGGTGCGGGCCACGATCAGGAAATCGCGGGAATCGCGGGCTTCCACGGCCACCCGGATCTTGCGCACCATGTCCTCCAGCGGCACGACGCGCCGGCCGGGGGTGTGGCCGCAGCGTTTCGGAAATTCCTGGTCCTCGATCTGGATCGCGGTGGCGCCGGCGCGCTCATAGCCCTTGACCGCATAGTCGACATTCAGCAGGCCGCCGAAGCCGGTATCGGCGTCGGCGATCAGCGGGGTCCGGGTGCCTTGCGCGATGGTCTCGACCCGGCTCACCATGTCGCGATAGCTGGCAAGCCCGGCGTCCGGCACGCCCAGATGCGAGGCGACCGTGCCATAGCCGGTCATGTAGAGCGCGGGAAAGCCCATGCGGTCGGCGGTGAGCGCGGAGATCATGTCGAACACGCCGGGCGCGACGATGAATTCGCCGTCGGCCAGGCGCTGGCGCAGGGTCTGGGGCATGGCTGGGCTCGCTGTTCCGGTTGAATCCGGCTTCGGGGTACACGGCGCATTCGCAAATGCAAAGGGCTTTTGCATGCTTCCGCCTGTTGCTGGCGAGCGGACGGAGCGGCATATGAGCGGCTGTTCCCGCCAACCATCAACGACCACGAAAAAGGATCGAACCGATGAGCATTTCCGTTCTGGGCCTGTCGGGCAGTCTGCGCCCGGCCTCGTTCAACACCGCCGCCCTGCGTGCCGCACAGGAACTGGCGCCGGCCGGCATGACGATCGCCATCGCCGATATCAGCGGCGTGCCGCTGTATCACGAGGACGTTTACCAGAAAGGGTTCCCCCCGGCCGTGGAAACGCTGCGCGAGCAGATCCGCTCCGCCGACGCCCTGCTGATCGCGACGCCGGAATACAATTACTCGTTTTCGGGCGTGCTGAAGAACGCGATCGACTGGGCTTCGCGCCCGCCCTCCCATCCGTTCGACGGCAAGCCGGTGGCGCTGATGGGCGCCAGTCCCGGACGCCTGGGCACGGCGCGGGCGCAGTATCATCTGCGTCAGGTGCTGGTGTTTCTGAACGCTCACGCGCTCAACAAGCCGGAAGTGATGATCGCCAGCGCCGGCAGCGCGTTCGATGCCGATGGCAAGCTGACCGACGAGGCGGCCCGCAAGGGGATTGCCGACCTGTTGGCCGGGCTGGCCGCCGCGGTGGAAAAGGCCCGGTAGACGCAGGCGCGCCCCTCCGGCGCGTCAGGCCCGGGCCAGCAGCAGGCTGGCGGCGGACACGCCGCCGCCGGCCGTCATGCTCGAAAGCAGGGTCAGCGCGCCGCTGGCGGGTAGGCCCGCAGCGGAGGCGGCCCCGCCCGTTGCCTGGGAGAGGGCCAGGAAGCGGCGGATCAGCTTTTCCGCATTTGCCGGCTCGGCAAAGGTCGCGGGCGAGCCGTCGCCGCCGAACAGATCCCGGGTGCGCTGGGTCAGCACCTGGCGTTGTCGGTCCAGGTCGATCAGGCCGAACGAGGCCGGCAGGCCGAACGCGCCTTCGACCACTTTGCGCAAGGGCAGCTCGCCCATGATCTGGAACCAGCCGGCCTGGTCGACGGCCGCACCGTTGGCGATGGTCCGGATGCGCCGTTCGAAGGTCAGGGCGAGCCGCAGGTCGTCGTCGCCGGCGCCGACGGCTTCCTCCAGCGTCTGGCGCAGATACCCCTGCTCGATTTCGCTCTGGAACTTGCCGAGCAGCGTGCGGCTGCCGCCGATATTGCCGAAGCCGACACCCTTGGCCAGCGCCTGATAGCGAGGGTCGCGCAGCCGGTTGGCAAAGGAGGCCGGATCGTCGGTGCCTTCCGCCATGACCTTTTCGAGCAGCGCCTTCTTGCCGATCTCGCCGCCCATGCCATAGGCGGTCAGCACGACGCGGGCCAGGCGGTAGTCGCCCATCAGGGCCTCCGGCGAGTCCGCCTCGCGGATGTGCTCGCGGAAATATTGCAGGTCGCGCGTGACCTGGGGCGACCTTGCGACAAGGGCGAGGTTGTCGTCCATGCGCCGTTGCAGCAGCGCATAGCCGGCGACACCGCCGAACGGCACCGGGAGGGGGACGCCGATCATGCCGCGCCCGCTTTCGGCGCTTCGGCGCCGGCGGCATTGGCGATCAGCAGCGCCTCGTAGGGCAGCAGCTTGCGCATGGCCTGGAGCGCTTTGTAAAAATTGCCCTCCGCGGCCAGGGTCAGCGCGTCTTCCATGAGACGGGTGGAATTGGGGTTGGTGAACACCCGTTGCAGGGCCCGGATTCCCGCCCGGATCTCCGCGAACGCGTCTTCGTTCGTCACCTCTCCCGCCACGGCAAGCTGGGCGATATAGCAAACCCGCTTGGTGGGGGTGTTGGCCTCGTCCGGATGAATGGCATCGCGCAGACGCAGGATTTTGGTGTTCGGCGTCTTGATCCGAAGTTCGACCTTGTTGTGGCCATTCTGGACGACGGCGCCGTTGATGAGCACCTGCTCGTTCGGGCCGAGCTTGAGCCGCAGGCCGGTCATGCCTCCTCCTTTGCCAAGGGCAGGGCGACCGGTTGCGGCGGCAGGCCCCGCAGGCCGTCCATCACCGCCTGATTGACCTCGACGATCGGCCGGACGCCGGCCTTGCCGTTCAGCACCTTCTGGCCGTGCTGGCGGACGAAGAAGGCCAGGGACAAAAGCCGGGCGCGAAGGTCCGGGCCCAGCCGATTGTCGTCGTCGATCAGGTCGACGGTGAGCGCGTCCCACAGGCGCCGGTTGTCATGCAGCGCCTGCACCAGATCCCCGAACCCGGCCCGTCCGCGCCGCTCGGCGGCGGTCAGGGCGGCGGTGATGCGGGCGAAGACCTGGTACTCGATTCCCCTATCGGTGGCAGCGCCTTTTTGCGCATGACCATAGGCGGCAATTGCCTGGGCGGACGCGTCCATCGCTATTGAGCCCTCAGACTTTCATGGGGGTTTGCAGCGGGCCTACCGGCCCGGACGGGCAAGGGGCGGGCGTGGATGGCAGCCGGAACCGACCGCCACCCGCGCCCGCTGTCCCGGTTAACGGAACAGAGCCAGGATGTTCTGCGGCGCCTGGTTGGCGATCGAGAACGCCTGGATGCCCAGTTGCTGCTGCACCTGCAGCGACTGCAAACGGGCCGAGGCCTCTTCCATGTCGGCGTCGACCAGCGAGCCGATGCCGGTGTTCAGTCCGTCCATCAGCTTCGAGACGAAGCTGTCCTGGATTTCCAGACGGCTCTGGCCCTGGCCGAACACGGTGGCCGCGGCAACGGACGTGTTGATCAGGCCTTCGATCGAGGCGAGGGCCGCGGTCGCGCCGTCTTCGGTCGACACGTCAATGTCGGCGAGGGCCTTGAGCGCGCCGGCGGCCGTGCCATCGGAGGAGCCCACATCCGCCAGAGCGGACACCGCGAGGGTGGCATGGTTGTTGGTGAAGGTGATGCTCGCGGTGCCGGTGCTGGGATCGGATGCTTCGGTCACGGCAAAGGCGAATTCCGCGACGTCCAGGTCATTGAGCGCCTGGGACAGGCCATTGGCGACATCGTTCACCGAATCGCCGCCGCGGGCGACATATTCGGCGGAGTAGTTGGTGGCATTGTAGGTGAACGTCACCCGGAAACCGTCGCCGGCGCTGGGCTCGGCAACCGAAGCGGCGAAGGCGATGGTCTGAGTGCCGCCGTTGGCAGCAACGCCGGCGCCGCCGACCGAACCGATGCCGTTGTCCGCACCGGTGCCCCAGACGGCGTCCGAGGTTTGCAGATCCTGCTTGCGCACATTGATCGAGCTCGCCGTCACCGAACCGTCGCTGGCGCGGTCGAGCGAGGCGAGGACGTCGACGCTGCCGACCTCGGTGCTTTCGGTGTTCTTCAGCAGGTTCAGGCCGTTGAACTGGGCCGCGTTGACGATGGATTCGACCTGGCCGCGCAACTGCTCGATATCGTCCTGGTAGACCGAGCGGTTGACGTTGTCTTCCTGGGCGGCGACGATCCGGCCCTTGATCTCGGTCAGCAGGTCCGACACGGACTCTGCGGCGCTGCGGGCGACGGCCACCGTCGACTGGCCGAGCGAAAGCGAGTCGCTGATGCCACGGAAACCGGCCACGTCGGATTTCATGACCGTGGTGATCGAGTAGGTCGCGGCATTGTCCTTCGCCGTCGCGACTTTCTTGCCGGTCGAAATCTGATCCTGGACCATGCCCAAATTGCTGTTGATGCTGCGCAGGGTCTGCAGGGCGGTCATCGCGCCGGTGTTGGTGAGAATGCTGGACATAAGTGCGGTCTTCCTTTGCGATTAAGGGGCGTTCGCCCCATCGGAAACGACCGGCGGTGCGTGTCCGCCGGTGGCTGGCAAAGGTGGGCGCGAGGGCGAACCCTCCCATCCGCGGCCTTTGCACGTCAGCGACCGTCGATCACTCGCGGCCACTGCGTGCGCCTTCTGGCGCGGGCATCTCGGCTGGGGCGGTCGGGGCCGCCGCTCCGGATATGCTGAACCCTACACGGGCCGACCTAACAAGCGATGAAAGCGGGTCGATCGATTTGCGGCCAATGGCGACGGCGCGCTTGCGGAGACGCAGTCAGGCGATGCGGTTCACCTGGCCGGCCGTTCCGGCATCCGGGGCGCCGCCCGCAGCACGGCCCGGATAGTCTTCGGTGGCCTGGCGCATGGCATGAACCAGCAGGCGGCTGCCGCACATGGCACCCCGCAGCACGGCCTCGTTCCGGGTTGCGGCTTGCAGCAGGCGCTCGAAGCCGGTGCGCAGCTGGCGGCGCTCGTCCGCACCCATACCGGCCGCGAGCCGCGGCGCTTCGGGGATTTGCGGTTCCAACTGGGTGACCAGGTGGAGTTTGCGCTGGCAGAGCGCCGCGTCCGGCAGGCCCCCCGCGAGCAGGGTCTCCGTTTCGCGGTTCAGGACCGACTCCGTCATGGCGAGGAGGCGGAGCAGGTGGTCCGCGTCATTCATGGGGCTGGCCCGTATCGGTCTGGCCGGCGTCCATGACGGCCCGGACGATGGCATCGGCCAGGCCGATCTGGCCGCTTTCCGCAATCCGTTCGGCATAGGCCTGGGTCAGAAACGAGGAGAACGCGCCTTCCATCGCCCCGCCGCCAAAGGCTTGCGGCGGCTTGCCGACACCGGCCTCGGACAGCATTTGCGCCAGAAATTGCGCCTCGAACGCTTGGGCCGCCTTGCGGATCGCCGTTGCGTCGCGGGCGGTTGGCAGGGCGGAGGGGGCAGAAGAGGGCGGGGCAGAAGAAAGCGGGGCAATCGGTGGCATCGGGCATCGGGACGTCTGTGGAGGCTTCGTTTAGCAAGCACGGCGGGCGTTAAATCCCGGTAAAGCGAATGCCGACGACATTGGAGTTTCCAGAGTGGGGATGTTTCCAAAGTGGGGATGGTTCCGGAGCGGCCGTGCGGCCATTTCCGTTTTCTCAACCGGTCGCGGTTAGGGATGGGGGCAGCGGCTTGCCTGCCGAACCCTGTCGCGGTCGATGGCAAGCCTGGACCGAAGGCTGCGGGGATAACCGAGACGTGCTGAATCCGCTGTTCGAAGCGACGGCAAACGAGACCACCAGCTTTGCACGGTTGCGGCCGGGTGGCGGTCGGGACCCGTTCAACCCGTCGGGGACGGACGCTGTCGAGACGGGCGCCGTCGAAGCGGGCGCCGTCGCGGCGGGCGAACCGGAGGCCCGGTTTGCCACCCTTGTCGATGGTCCGGAGACCGGCGGCCCGGGCTCCGGCGGCCGCGGCGCCAATGGCCGGGCTGCCGGCGATGCGGCGGCCATGGCCGGGGGGCCGGTCCGCAAGGCGCAGGCGCAGAAGGACGGGGGTCCCGTGGCCGATGACACGCCCGACGGCCAGACGCCGACACGCATCGGTATCCGTCGATGCGGGCGGGGCGGTGGTTGGCGTGGCTCCCGTCCTCGCGGACGTGTCCCCGGAACCGTCAGGGGCCGCGTCGGCGTGCCCGAACCCGCCCGCGATGGTGGCGTGCCCGATCCGATCCGTGACAGCGCGCCGGAGGTCGACGCAGCCCCACCGCCGCAGGACGCCCCGCCGCCGGAGGTCGCCCCGCGGCGATTGTCGGCGGTCGATGCGGTTCAAGCGCCGGAGCGCCAGGCGGTTGCGAGGCGCTCCGGGCCGCTGCAAATGGCGCCCACCGTTGCGAGCGGCGTGCCGGAACCGGTCGCGCCGGTTGCCGATGCGGGGGCGGCCTCGGATGGGCATGCGACGGCGGCCCTTTCCGCGCGTTCCGATGACGAGGCGGCGACTGTCCAACCGGAGGCAAAGCGCTCCGGCGCGCGCCAGCGCGCGGCGTCGGCTGCACTCGCTGCCGGCAGGGAGAGTGCGCTCCGTGTTCCTCGGTGGATGCGACCGTGCCGGCCGCCCGCCCGTTTTGGCGGCGACGGATGGACTGTCTGTCGAGCGTTCCGCGCCCGGGCCGATGACGATGGCGATGGCGACCGCTTCACCGCCGCAGGTGGGACTATCCGCTCCGGCGTCCGCAGCCGATGGAGCGGCTATGGCTGTCGCGACGCAACCGGCCGCTGCCTCCCTGCCATCCCTGGCGGAGCGGGCGTCGGTTTCCGACCCTCCGTCTGCCGAGGCCGGGGAGGGCGGGGGCGCCGAACACCGCATGGCAACCCTGGCCGGCTCCACGCCGGCTTCGATCCCGCCTTCGGCGCCGGCTCCGCTCGCGATCCGTCCCGCCCGATGCCGCGGTCCCCGGCGCAACGGCGGCTGCCACGGCAGGCGATGCAAATGTGCGCCTCCCGGCTGGCGCACCGGCAACGCGCCCGGAACCGGATGTGCTGGCAATGGCCGGTTTGGACACGGCCCCGCCATCGCCAAAGCCGGACGCGCCGGCCCCGATGCGGTTTGAGCCCGCCTTCGTCGGAATGGCGCCACCCGCCGCAATGTCCGCGGTCACGGCGGCCCCTCCCACGGACACAGCGCGGGGCAAGGAGCGGTCCGCGGCACCGGCTATGGCCGCCGGCGATCCAAGCATTCCCGTCGACCGTGTCGCCGGCCCTGCGGCAACGGCGGCGTCGGCGGCTCGCCCTTCGGCTGCGGAGCCGTCCACGGTGCCCAGCGTGAGGGAGATCCCGGTTCACATCGCCAAATCCGTCCGCGACGGTCACGCAGACCTGACCCTCGCCTTACGCCCGCCGGAGCTCGGGCACCTGACCATCCGCCTGCATTTCGCCGACGGCCATTTGCAGGTGGACGTGCGCGCCGACCGGCCGGAGACCCTGCACCTGCTACAGCGGGAGGCGGATCACTTCGAGCGCTCCCTGCGCCAGGCCGGCCTCGACGTGCGCGACGGTGGGCTGCAATTCTCGGCCCAGGGCGATGGCGGCCGCCAGCGTCCGACCGGCGGCGGCGGAGCCGGCTGGCAGGGCAATTGGGCTCTGTCCGCGGACGGGCACCCGGATTCCAACGCCAATGCCTCCGGTCGCGCCGGCGGCTCCCCGCCACTTTCCGTGTGGCTTGCCGGCGACGACCGTCTCGACCTTCGCCTTTAAGAGGAACTGCGTCCATGGCCTCCATCGCCCCCACGTCCAGCCCGACCGCCGCCGACCCGGTCGCGGCGATCCGCACCCAGGCCGACGCCCTGGTCAAGGAAAAGGCCGCGGACGATTTCGACAAATTCCTGTTGCTGATGACCGAGCAATTGCGCCAGCAGGATCCGCTGAACCCGACCGACGCCACGGAGTTCGTCGCCCAGCTGGCCACGTTCTCGTCGGTGGAACAGTCGATCAAGTCGAACGAAAAGCTGGATCGGCTGATCGCCACGACCACGGGCCTCGCGGACACCAGCGCCACGGCGCTGATCGGCAAGACGGTGGAATCGGCGACCGGCCAAGTGGCCGCCTCCGGCGAGCCGGTGGCCTTCTCCTATGAGCCGGTGTCGGATGCGAACCGGCTGGTGGCGCAGGTGCGCGATGCGGGGGACCGGCTGGTGCGGGAAATTCCGCTGGATGCCGGCACGTCGCAAGCCCTCTGGGATGGGCGCGACAGCGACGGCAACCCGGTGACGACCGGGCAGCAGACGATTGCGGTGCTGCAATACGCCGACGACCGGTTGCTGACCAGCGCCCCCGCCGTGACCGCCAGCCGGGTGACGGAAGTTCGGATGCAGGCGGATGGCACGCGCCTGGTGCTGGCGAACGGTGCCGAACTGACGGCGGACGAGGTTCGGGCGATCCGGGCCGGGGAGTGACGGTGATATTCCCCGGACGGTGCGGAGCGCCGATGTTCCCCGGACGGTGCAAGGCACCGATCCGGGGCCGCTCGCGTCGTGCGAACACCGCCGGCGCGGGTGTTCGATGAAGGACACCGGTCCCGGCGCACCGCTCCGCGGCGGCCGGGAAACACCGGCATTCCGTATCTGCGGACTTAGCGATCCTGTTTCAGCAGGTCGCTGATCAGCACCGCGTTGACTTCGGGCCCCAGGAGGTTGCGGGCGGCGGCCAGCAGGCGGCCGCGCAGTTCCTTCTGCACCATCGGGGCGAACATATCGCCGTCAAAGGCGCCCTCGGCTGCCATCTCGAACAGGATTTTCAGGAACAGGTCCCGCAGCCGCGGCTCGCGCAGCAACACCTCTTCCGAGGCCCCCTCGGTCACTTCCAGTTGCAGGTTGGCGACCACCAGGGCGGTGACGCGGCGGTCGGACTGGAGCGGGACCACGAACTGCGAGTTGAACTTGACATAGTCGAAGCGCGAGGGTGCCGCATGAACCATCGGCTTGGCATCCTCCATGTCGGCCCCGTGCGGGCCGGCAGCGCCGAGCATGGCGCCGGCGACGGCGCCGCCGGCCAGCGAGACGATGCCGGCAACGGCGATGATGATCGGTTTCATGGGCGGTGGGTCCTCGCTCGGCCGGGGTTAGAGCAATTTCAAGCACAATGGGATCGCTGTGCGACTCGGATACTTGCGTAAAATCAAATGGCTGGAGCGGGTGCCGTGAGCCAAGGCGAACGGAAACCGCTCTAGAAGGGCAGGACGCGGTCCAGCACTTGCTGGCCCAGGCGCGGCTGTTGCAGGTCGGTGATCTGGCCGCGGCCGCCATAGACGACCCGGGCTTCCGCGATCTTTTCGTAGCTGATCGTGTTCTGGCGCGAGATGTCTTCCGGCCGTATCACGCCCGAGACCTGCAGGTCGCGCAGTTCGAAATTCACCCGCACCTCCTGGCTGGCATAGATCACCATATTGCCGTTCGGCAGCAGGTCGGTGACGGTCGCCGCCACTTTCAGTTCGATGGTCTCCTCGCGCTTGATCGTGCCGGAGCCGTTGCTGGTGGAATCGCTGTTGGCGGACACCAGGGAGGAGGGATCGGGCTTGCCGGGCAGGATGCGCACCAGGGGCTTTTCCAGGCCGAACAGGTTGGGAATGCCCATGGCCTCGCTGGCATCGCGCTGGCGGGATGTGCTGTTGTCGATCTGGGCCTTGTCGTCGATCTTGACCAGCACGGTCAGAATATCGCCGATATTGCGGGCGCGGCGGTCGCCGAACAGCGAACGCGGACCCGATTGCCAGAGCGAGGCGGTCGTCGCCGGCCGGTCGATGGGCTTGGGCGGCGCGGTGATCTCGGCCGGCGGTGCGATCTGGGTGCGCGAGGCGCCGGCGGGCGACATGGTGGGCTCCTTGCCCAGATGATCGAAGCCGGCACAGGCGCTGAGCCCCAGGCTCAGCGCCAGCGGGACGAGGCGGAGGGGGAGGCTACGACGCGACATCGACCGTCTCCGGCCCGCTGACGCGGCCGTAAATCGTGCGCCGGGAATCCAGGTTCATGACCCGGATGATGGTGCCGAGGCCGCCCCGATCCAGCGCCCGGCCCACCGTGGTCAGGTCGAGCCCGCCCTGCCGGAAGCGCAGCGTGACCCGGGCGTTCCGCTCGACCAGGGTGATCGGGCCGATATCGTGCTCGCGGATCGGCCGGTTGGCATAGAGGCTGCGCTGTGCCTCCTTGCCGATCGCGGCGCCGGGGGACTGGAGCGTGTCGGCGGCCGGGGGTTGGCGGACGGGCTGCAAGGCGACGTCCTCGGCGGCGATGACCGCGCCGGCGGGGATGGTGCGAACGGGGACCAGCACCTGGGAGCCGGCGAGCGCGCCCGCCGCCCATCCGACCAGCGCCAGGCCGAGGACGGGCGCGGCCAGCCGGCGTGTGAGGCCGAACATGGTCAGCGCACCTGGTTGGCGGCGGCCAGCATCTGGTCGGCGGCGGTGATGACCTTGGAATTCATCTCATAGGCCCGCTGCGCCTCGATCAACTGGGTGATCTCGGTGACGATGTCGACGGAGGACTGCTCCAGATAGCCCTGGCGCATGCTGCCGCGCCCGTCGGTGCCGGAATCGCCGACCTGGGCGTCGCCGCTGGCGGTGGTCTCGGTGAACAGATTGCTGCCGCGGGCTTCCAGCCCCTTTTCGTTGATGAAGGTCGCCAGCGTGATCTTGCCCAGCTCCTGCGGCGCCTGGCCGTTATCGAAGATCGCGAACACCTGGCCGTCGGCGTTGACGCTGACCGAGCGGGCGTCGGCGGGGACGGTGATCGACGGCACCAGCGGATAGCCTTCGGAGGTCACCACTTGGCCGTCGGGCGACAGTTTGAAACTGCCATCGCGGGTATAGGCGCTGTCGCCGGAGGGCAGTTCGATCTCGAACCAGCCGCGGCCCTCCAGGGCCAGGTCGAGCTGGCCGTTGGTCTGGCGCAGCGTGCCCTGGGCCGGCTGCATGGCGACGGCAGCGGTGCGCACGCCCAGGCCGAGCTGGATGCCCGCCGGGACGACCGTGCCCGTGTCCGACGAGACCTCGCCCGCGCGTTGCGCCTGCTGATAGAGCAGGTCGGCGAATTCCGCCCGGCGGATATTGTAGCCGGTGGTGCCGACATTCGAGATGTTGTTGGCGATGACCTCGACCCGGGTTTGCTGGGCCTGCATGCCGGTGGCGGCGATTTCCAGTGCGCGCATGATCTCTCGTTACCCTCCGATTGCCGTTACGAGAAAAAGGCCAACGCCTCAGTTGGCGTTGCCTGCGATGTCCGTGACCTGGCGGATGCGCTCATGTTCGGATTGCAGAATGGCCTGCCCGCGCTCATAGGCGCGCTGGATCTCGATCAGGTGCACCAGTTCGGTCACGGGGTTGACATTGCTTTGTTCGCGAAACCCCAGGGCGAATTGCGGCTCCTCCACCTGCGGCGGGCTCTCGGCCCGGAACAGGCCGTCGCCGACCCGCTCCAGCCGCGGCGCCTCCAGTGCGAACAGGCCGAGGCGCCCCAGTTGGAGGCCGCCGGCGGAGACGGTGCCGTCGCGGGCGATGCCGATTGCGGTCGCATCGGGGGGGATCTGGATCGGCGCGCCGCCGGCGTCCAGCACCCGGTTGCCGGTCGCGAGCTGTACCAACTCGCCATCCGGGCTGACGGCGAAACGGCCGTCGCGGGTGTAGACCGTCTCGCCGTTGCGCTCGACGCTCAGCATGCCGTCGCTCAGAATGGCCACCGATAGCGGATCGCCGGTCTGCGCCGCGACGCCGGGCGTCAGGTCGGTAAAGGTGGCGGGGTCCGAGCCCATGGAAAGGCGATCCCCTTCGGCCGGCAGGTGCTCCACCACCTGTCCGAACAGCGTGCCCTCGCGTTTGAAACCGGTGGTGCTGACATTGGCGATGTTGTTCGCGACCACGTCCATCTGGCGTTGCAGGGCCGTCAGGCGGCCGAGGGTGACATAGATCGGATTGTCCATGGGGGCCTCACGATCCGGGGGCTGGCTTGGGGAACAGGGCGCGCACCTGCCGGCTGCGCTCCAGCGTTGCGGCGATGGCGTCGGGCAGCGTCAGGCTGCCGGGCAGGGGCCTGGCGGTCAGGGCCGCCGCGGCGTCGCCGAGCCCGGCGGCATTGGCGATGGCGATGGCCCGGGCGGTCGCGTCCGATGCGAGCGTGGGGCCGGCACTCATATAGTCGGCGGCGAGCGCGCGGATGGCGGCCTGGCCGGCAGCGGGCGCGGCCTCTTTCGGCGGCTTCGCCGGCAGGGTCCGCGCATAGTCGGCGGCGGCGGCGGGGCCAATCGGCACCGGCCCAGCGCAGGGCGGCGGCGTCGGGTTTTGCGGCCGCGGCCGCCTCGCCGTACCGGCCGAGGCGGGCGAGGGCCTGGCGTTCCAGGTCCTCGGCCGATGGCCCGGTAAGGGCCGGCGGCGCGCGCAGGGCGGCCAGCGCCTGCTCGGCTTGGCCGCTGCGCAGCCGGGCCTCCGCCCGCATCAGGCGCACGGTTGCCGTGACCGCGGCGCCGGTCAGGGGCGCGAGGATTTGCGTTGCCGCCGACGGCAGGCCGACGGACAGCATGCGTCGGGCCAGCTTGGTGCGGACGGCCACCCCCGCCGGGTTGTCGGCGAGGAAATGGCTGTCGTCGGCGAACAGTTGCAGAGCGTCCGCAACGCTCATGGCCGACGGGTCGGCAAATGCCGCCTCCAGGATGGAGCGGGCCTTGGCCACGATGGGCGCGAGGCTGATTTCGGGCGGCAGGCGCTCGGCGGCATCGCCCAGCGCTTCCAGGGCCGCGGGGAAATGGCCCTGGGCCGCATGGACGTCGGCGGCCAGCAGGGCCGTGGACAGCAATCGCCGGTCGCCGCGATAGTCGAACAACGCGCTCCGCATCTCGTCGGAAGCCCGCTCCGGCAGCGGCGCGCCCGCCGCCAGAGCATGCCGGATCCGGAACAGGCGCACCTGGCGGGCGGCGTCGCCGCCTGCGGCCAGCGCCTGCGAGAAATACCAGTCGGCGCGATTGGGGCGGCCGTGCATCAGCGCGAGACGACCGCGCAGCGCAGCCATCGGCCCGACCACGTTCTGGGCCGGGGCCGGGTCGACCAGCGCCAGCAACTCCTCCGCGAGTTCGAGATCGTCATGGTCGAGCGCGATGCGGGCCAGTGCCAGCGCCATGACGGTGCGCGGATGTTTGGGAAACGCGGCCAGCGGGGCGAGCGCATCGCGGCTGGCTGCGAGCGCTTCGGCCGCTCGGTTGTGTGCCGCGAACCAGGCGGCCCGCCAGACTGCGCCGTCGCTGTAGCAGGCGACCTGATCGGCCAGGGTGTCGCCGGTCCGATCGGCGCGGTCGAGCAGGATGCGGACCGCGTCCAGCAGCGGCCGCGGCGTGGTTCCGAGCGCGATCAGAGAGGCCAGCGCCTCCTGCGTGAACCCCTCGCTCAGGTAAAAGAGCGCCAGATCGTGCAGCGTGCCGGCGTCCGTGCGGGCCGCGATCTCGGCCCGCTGGCGGCCGATGGCGGCGAGGAACCCGCGCCGGTCCGTTGGTGCGTGCGGCCAGTCGACCAGCGGCGTGCCCGGTGGCCCGGCACAGACCGGCGCTGCTTCCGCGCTGGCCGGCGGGTCCGTTTGCGCGGTTTCGGCGGGGGCGCCGGGCGCGGCTTCCGGTTCGCCCGGTCGCTGCTGCACGTTGGTGAGATTGGCCGGCGGCGGTGACGGTGGCATTGCCTTGGCCGGGTCGTGCCCGGGTTGTGGGCTGTCGGGGTCTTTCCCGCCGCCGATAAAGCCTTGTTCGGCGGCCCAGCGCAGCGAGGCGCGCAGCCGCTCGACCTCCTGTGCCGTGAGGCTGCCGTCGGCGGGCGGCACGCTCGCCAGCGGTGACGCGGCGGCAGCGCGCGCGCCGGGTGGCCGGGGCCGCGGCAGGATGGGGTGGCCGGTCGCGGCGTTGGGAATCGGCGCCGCCGCGACCGAGCCGTTCGGTGCGGGAGCCGCCGACGCCACGGGCGCGGTCGCGCCGAGGCTCAGCGTCAACAGCAGGGACGGGAGGACGGCGGCTCGCATCGCTCAGGCCGCTGCCGCCAGGGTGGCGGTGCTCTTCAGGGTGTCGAGGGCGTTTTCCACCTCGAAGAACGACGGCTGAATATGCCCCGGCACGCTTTTGCGGCCCACTTCGATGCAGATATTCGGCTGGTGGCGGTTCAGATAAGCCACCAGCACGTCGCGGATCAGCCCATAGAAGCGCGCCTCTTCGTCGTGAATGGCCTTGATGCGGGAGGCGAGCGGCCCCACCACGCCATACGACAGAAACACGCCGAGAAAGGTGCCGACCAGCGCGCCGCCGATCATCTTGCCCAGGATTTCCGGCGGCTGGTCGATGGCGCCCATGGTCTTGATGACGCCCATGACCGCCGCAACGATGCCCAGCGCCGGCAGGCCGTCGGCCATGGTCTGGAGCGCACCGGAGGTGGCCAGCACCTCCTCATGGTGCTTTTCCAGCTCGCGCTCCATGATGTCGTCGACCTGGTGGGGATTGTCGAAGCTCATGCCGGCGGCGCGCAGGTAATCGCAGATCAGGTCGGTGGCGTGGTGATCGTGCAGGATTTTCGGATAGCGCTTGAAAATGTCCGACTCCTGCGGAGTTTCCACATGCGCTTCGATCGCCATCGGGTTGGTCCGGCCCAGCCGCACCAGTTCGAACAGCAGGCACAACAGGGCCGTGTAGTCGTCCTTTTTCCATTTCGGGCCCTTGAGCGCCTTGGCGAAGTCCTTGCCGGTCTGCTTCAGGATCGTGCCGCCGTTGGCTATCATGTACGCGCCGACCGCTGCGCCGCCGATGGTCAGCATTTCGTGCGGGATGGCTTCCAGGATGATTTCCAGATGTCCGCCCGCCAGCACATAGCCGCCGAACACACACGCAAGCACCACCACCACACCGATGATCGGAAGCATCGTCGTCCTCGTTTCAGTCCATCGGGGCCGCGGGGCCCGGGCCGGGCCGTCCGCCGCAGGGAGTATCGGGCAGAAGCCTTAACAAGGCGCTGAAACGGCTCATTCCTGACGCACCGCGCCCGAGCGGCCGGCCAGCAACAGGCTGACGGCGAACGCTTTCTCCGGGTCCATGTTCGCCATGATCAGGGCCGAATTCGTCTTGCGCATGCGGCGGACGAAGCCGGCGGCGATTTCCGGCGGCATCCGGTCGAAAATCTGGGCCGCCTGCTTCGGCTTCATGCGTTCGTAGATGGAGACGAGTTGCATCGCCTCGTCCTCGGCCGCGGTTTCCGCCTGGCCGAACGCGGCCTTCAGCGCCTTCTGCTGGGTTGCGAGTTCCGCCAGTTGCGCGGCGACTCGTTTTTCGATGACCTCCAATTCGCGGCGGCGGCCGGCCATGGTCGCTTCCATGGCGTCCAGCTCCCGCTCCCTCTCGCGGGCGGCAGCGAGGAATGCTCCGTCGAGGCAGCCGGACGGCGAGCCGGGGTCGGCGGCCGCGTCGCTGGTTGCCGAGGGCGGGGAAGGGCTGTCCCGGGTGGCCATGGCTGCATGGCTGGTGTCTTCGGCCCTGGCGGCTGCGGCGCCCGCGGGACCGCCGCCGGCGGGCCTGGCGTTGGTGGTCATGGCGTTGGCGCTCGCTGCGGCGGCGGGTTCGCTCTCCTGCGGTTCGGGTTTTGCGTCATGCTCGGCCTCTGCCCCGCGCCCGGCCCCGTGTTCGGCCCCGTGCTCGGGCGTGGCGGCGTGCGCGGGAGCGGCAATCAGGGCGGCGATGTCGTGGCGCATGTCGTTGGCGCGCAGGACCGCCGTCGCGAGGAAGGCCGAGGCCATGAGATAGAGCGCGGTCGAACTGCGCCGGCGGGCCTCGCTGCGGGCTCTCGCCAGGCTGACGGAAACCGGATTGGCCTTGGGTCGCGCGGCAGCGGCGGGACAAGAGGCGGCGGCTCCCGTCTGCGCCGCCGGTTGGATCGGCTGGGCGGGCGGCATGGATCACGCTCCCTTACGCAAGGCCGAACCGTTGCGCACGGCCGGGCCGGCATGGCGATTGCGGCGGCGCATGATCGGCATCACGTCCGGCAGCGGATCCCCATCGTCCTCGCTTTGGTCCAGCGCCATGGCGTCCAGTAGCAAGGCGTCGTCATCGTCGCCAGCGGCGGAGGGGGAGGGGCGCCGCGGCAGCGGGGGCGCGGCCTTGTGCGCCTCTTCCGCCGGCAGTCCGTCGGAGAGGTCCGGCCGCCAGGTCTCCCGCTCTTCCGCGCGGCGGGCGCGCTGGCGGCGTTTGTTGGCGGCTTCGACCAGGCTTTCCAGGGACTGGACCATCTGGCGGGCGTCGGACAGGCGGTTGGCCACGTCCGCCAGCAATTGTTCGCTTTCGTCCTGCTGTTCGGCCGCCCGCTCCGACAGGGAGCGAGCTTCGGCCAGCCGACGCTGCAACTGGTCCGACTCGGTGCGGGCGGCCAGGCGGGTTTGTTCCAGGCTGGCGTTGAGCCGTTCCACGGCCTCGGTCATGTCGGCGATGCCCTTGCCGACGCCCTGGTCGGCGCTGGCCAGCCGGCGGACCCGTCGTGACAGCAGGATGCAATAGAAACAGGCGGCGAAGCTTGTGGAAATCAAAATTCCATCGATGAAAATATTAAATCCGGTCATCGTCAGTGTCCCGCATTCACGTGTTAAATATTGACGGGGAGGTGTTTCGGCGGGTGTCCTGGCCTAGCGCAGCAGGAATTCGCCGATCAGAACCGCGTGAACCGCATCCTCGCCGGTGACCAGTTGTACGCGGCGCAGCATCTCGGCCCGCAACGTTTCCATTGCCAGAACGGAGGAAACATCCCGTTCGTCCACGGACCGAAGAAAGACATTCAAAGTATCCATGATTCTCGGTTCCGTATTGCGGATGATTTGTTCCTGGTTTTGGTTGGTTTCCAGATAGATTTTTGTGCGCAAATATCGGGAATACGCGGTTTTTCCAAGTGGAATGACGAGTTCAGGCAGGTGGTAATACGCAATATTTTCCATTGGTTTTGGGTCTTTTGCATGAGATTCCGCCGGGGAATGCTCGGCTTCGGTCGGGCCGAACGGCAATGGGAGCAGGCCGCTCATGCCGATGCCAAAGCCGCCGCCGCCCGCCACCGCCACGACGGCGATCAAGAGGATCAACCCCATTCTCCCGCCTTTTTTCGGCGGCTCCTCGGCTGCGACTTCTGTCATGTCCATCCACCTGTCTCTTCTTGCGAGGGGGCGGATCATGCCTCAACCCCCTAAACGGGTTATTAATCTAACCTGCGCATTGTCTTGCTCGTGACTTTTCACACGGTTTCGGCCGGGCGCATTGCGCGCCGGCTACCTCAAGCCAGAAGGCGAGCAGAGCGGGCATGGATCGGCTCATCGAAAACCTGCAAAAGCTGGGCGTCGGCCGGTTGCTGGCATTGGGGCTCGGCATTGCCGCGACGGTTGCGGTGATCGGCTATCTCGCCCTTTCGACCACGCGACCGGATTTCGTGCCCCTCTATTCGGGCCTGGACGCGCGGTCCGCCGGCGAGATCGCGACGCGGCTGGATGGGATGGGCATTCCCTACGAGGTGTCCGGCCCATCCTTGCTGGTGCCCTCGACGGCCCGCGACCGCGCCCGGATGGCGCTGGCGGCGGACGGTCTGCCGCGCCAGGGGCAGGCCGGTTACGAATTGCTGGACGGGCTGAACGGGTTCGGCGTGACCGCCGACATGTTCGACGCCACCTATTGGCGCGCGAAGGAAGGCGAGCTGGCGCGTACGATCACGGCGCTGGACAATGTGCGCAACGCCCGGGTGCATATCGCCCGGCCGGCGCGCACCGCCTTTTCGCGCGAGCGGGTGGCGCCATCCGCCTCGGTGGTCATCACCACCGCCAGCGGCGCGGCGCTGACCCGCCGGCAGGCCTCCGCCGTGCGCCATCTGGTGGCGCTGGCGGTGCGCGGCCTCGAACCCGCGCGGGTTTCGGTCATCGACAGTTTTAATGGCCTGATGCCGGGGCCGGATTCCGGTGACGGCGCGTTGAGCGTCGACGATGCCCGCATCGCCCGCGAGGCGCGCATCCGGGCCGAACTGGAAGCCCTGCTCACCGCCCATGTCGGCGCCGGCCGCGTGCGGGTGAGCGTCGCCGTGGAGACCGACAACGAAACCGAGTCCGTGACCGAGCGCTCCTACGACCCCGAGGGCCGGGTGGCGGTGCAGACGGATGTGTCGGAATCCGCCGAAAACCGGACGGAACCGGCCGAGAGCGCCGTCGGCGTCTCGGGCAATCTGCCGGAAGCCCAGGCCGACAAGGCCAAGGGCGGCTCCAGCAACAAGTCCGAAACCTCCGAGCGCACGAATTACGAAGTCTCGGAGGTGCGGCGCGAACGGCACAAGCTGGCCGGCGCGATCAAACGCATCTCGGTCGCGGTGCTGGTCGACGGCACGCTGGTGCCCAACGCCGACGGCGAGCCCCAGTGGCAGGCGCGCAGCCCCGAGGAACTGGCCACCATCGGCAAGCTCGTGCGCTCCGCCATCGCCTTCGACGAGGCGCGCGGCGATACGGTGACGGTGGAGAACCTGCCCTTCGCGCTGTCCGCCAGCGACGAGGCAACGCCGCCGGACAGCGGCCTGGCGTCGGCGGTGGCCGGCAATGTGGTCGACCTGGCGGAAATCCTGGGCCTGGTGTTGGTGGTCGCGCTGCTGATGTGGTTCGTGGTCCGCCCCCTGACCAACGGCCGCGCCTGGGGGCCGGTGGCCGCGCCGGCGCTGGAGCCGATGCCGGAGGACGAGCCGTTGCTCGGCTATGACGGCGGCGCGGATGCCGCCCCGGCCGGCGACGGCGAAGACGACAGCCTGGCCGTCGCGCAGTTGGCAGCGCCTGCCCCCTCGGACCACCCGCAGGTGGCGCGCCTTCAGGCCATTGTCGACGACCGGCCGGACGAGGCCTTTGCCCAGATCCGCCAGTGGCTGCACGAGAGCGAGGAGGAGGCGGCATGACCGTATCCCCGATGCGGCTCCGCGACTTCGCGCTGGAGGCTCGGGTGCGCCGGGCCGAGGCCAGCGCCTACAGCGCGGCCGAACTGGCCGCCGCACGGCGCCAGGGCTTTGCCGAGGGCGAAGCCCGGGGCCGTGCCGCAGCCGAAGCGGTCGCGACCCAGGCGGCGGCGGACCAACGGGCCGAATCCGAACGCCTGATCGGTGACGTCGCGACGCTGCGACGCGAGGCGGACGCGCTGTTGGCCGACGCGCTCGGCGGCCTGGAACAGGCGTTCCGGGCGGCCTTGACCGCCATCGCCCCCGGATTGGCCGAGCGGGAGGCGATCCGATCTTGCGCCGCCGCCTTGCGGCAGGCCGGGGAGGCGGTGCGGCTGCCGGCGGTTGCCGTCCGGGCGCATCCCGAGACGGTGACGGCACTTCAGGCTGTCACCCCGCCCCTGCCCGAGACCTTGCGGTTGCAGCCGGATTCGGCCCTGGCCGATGGCGTCGTGCGTCTGGCGTGGGACGAGGGCGGCGGCGGGATTGCGCCGGACGCCGCCATCGCGGCGGTGCAGAGGGTTTTGGACCAAGTGCTGACTTCTGGACCGGAATGCGGCGGCCGTGCCGATCCGGTCGCATCGATCGGGAGCGAGACCGATGACCGACGAAACTGAGACGAACGCCAGCGACCCGGAAGCCGGCGTCGTCGACGCAGAGTATGAAGAGGGCGCGGTTGCGCCGACCATGGCCCAGGCCCTGGCCGCCGCCGCCCGGGACACCGGCTCGCGGCGCGCCATCTTTTCCGTGCCGGTGGAGGTGGTGGTCAGCGTCGGCAAGGCGCGCCCGCCCATCGGCGAACTCATCAACATGCGCCGCGACGGCATCATCGTGCTGGACCGGCGGATCGACGATCCGGTGGATATCCGCATCGGCGACCGGGTGATCGCCCGCGGCGAGCTCCAGGAACTGGAGGATGGGTCCGGGCGCCTCGGCGTCCGCATGACGGAGATCGTCGATGCTCTCGGCAATGGCTAGGACGCCCGCCGTGCGTCGGGTGCGGCCGCTGTTGTTGGCGGCGTTGGGCCTGACGCTCCTGCTGCTGCCGGGCGCATTGCTGCCGGGCCTGGCGCTGGCCCAGTCGGTGTCCATCGATCTGGGGCCGGACGGCGCGCTGACGCCGCGGCTGGTCCAGCTCTTCGCCATCGTCACGGTGCTGAGCCTGGCGCCCGGCGTGCTGATGATGGTCACCTGCTTTCCGTTCATGGTGACCGTGCTCTCGATCCTGCGCCAGGCCATCGGCGTGCAGCAGGCGCCGCCGAATATGATGATCGTCAGTCTGGCGCTGTTCCTGACCTTCTTCGTCATGGCGCCGGTGTTCGACCAGGCCTGGCGCGACGGCATCGCGCCCTATATGGACGGCGATATCACCGAGCAACAGGCCATCGACCGGACCGTGGCGCCGTTCCGCACCTTCATGGAGGCACGGGTGAAGGACAATCACGGCGGCCTGATGCTGAAACTGGCCCGCGCCCGCGTGGACGAGGACGGCCATATGCCGCTCTCGGCCTTGCTGCCCGCCTTCATGATCACCGAGATCGAGCGGGCGTTTCAGTTCGGCTTCGTGATCTTTCTGCCCTTTCTGGTCATCGACATCGTGGTGGCCTCCATCCTGATGGCGATGGGCATGATCATGGTGCCGCCGGTCATGGTGGCGCTGCCGTTCAAGCTGGCCTTTTTCACGGTCAGCAATGGTTGGGACCTGATTGCGGGGTCGATGGTTGGGAGTTATGGCGGATGAGCGGGAATTCGGACCGGGAGGCGTCCGGCGCGCTGGCGGCTACGGTCGGCGCCATGGTGCGGCAGGCGCGGGCGGACGGTTTGCCGCTTGCCGGCAGCGATGGCTCGGCCCTGACGGCGCTGCTGCGCTGCCACGGCTTCGATGCGCCGCCCTTGCGCACCGCGGCGCCGCCGCTGGCGCGCCTGCTGGCCGAACTGCTGACGCCGTCCCGAACCGGCCACACGCGTGGGAGAGATGACCGATGAGCCCGACCGACCCGACCGACCCGACCGAGCCGAGCCGGAACCCGCTGGCCCTCGTCTCGCATCGCCCGCTGGCGCCGGACGAAAAGGCGGCGGTGGTCGTCTACAGCATGGGGGAGGAGCGGGCCGAGAAATTGCTGAGCCGCATGGACGAAAGCGACTATCGCCGCTTCGCCCGGGCCATGAACCGCCTGGGGCCGGTCGATGCGGCAACCGTCGATGCGGTGCTGGGCGAATTCGCGGTGGCGGTGGGCGACGGCGCCATGGTGCGCGGCGGGACGACCGAAACCCGCCGCTTCCTGACCCGCTTCCTTGAGGAAGGGCAGGTGGACCAGATCATGCAGGAAATCGGCGGTCCGTCGGGCCGCGATGTCTGGGAGAAGCTCTCGAACACGCCGGAGCAGACCTTGTATGCCTATCTGCGCAACGAACAGCCGCAATCGGCGGCGGTGATCCTCAGTCGCATCCGGCCCGAAAAGGCCGCGCGCGTGCTGCAATTGTTTCCCGAGGGCAAGGCGAACGAGATCATTCTGCGGATCAGCCGCACCGGCACCATCGACCGGCGGATCATGGCGGAGGTCAAGGCGACCTTGCAGGACGATTTGCTGGCCGCGCTGAAAAAACAGCAGACCACGCGCCAGCCGCACGATGTGATCGGCAACCTGTTGAACCAGATGCCGCCGGACCGGGCAGCACCGATCCTGAACGCCTTGCAGGACCACGATCCCGACCTGGCCGGCAAGGTGCAGAAGGCGATCTTCGCATTCCCGGACTTCGCCAGCCGGGTCAGCGCTGCGGGTGTGCAGGCGGTGATCAAGAACTGCGAGCGCGACACGCTGGTCCTGGCCCTGACGCTGGCGAAGCGCAACGCGCCCGAAGTGGTCGACCACTTTTTCGACAACATGTCGAAACGGGTGGGCGAGCAGATGCGCGAGGACATGGAGACCGCGGGGCCGGTGCGCCTGAAGGATGCGCAGGACGCCCAGCAGGCGGTGGTGAGCCTGGCCCAGTCCCTGGCCAAGGCCGGCGAGATCGAGATCACCGATGGCGACCAAGCGGACGAGCCGCTCCTGGATTAGCCCCGTGGCCTTGCCGCGCACCGGCCCTTGGCTCGCCGCGGGCCGCGCCGTTCTGCGGGGTGTGGCAACGCCCCCCTGGGCCCGGTCGCTGACCGACCTTCTCGAGCGGACGGACCCGCAGGCGGTCCTTGCCGGGCTGCGAGCGCGGGTCGGGCGGGCAGCGGCCCGCCGGGCGGCCGCCGGCGTGGCCCCGGCAAAGGAGGGAGGCGAACCGGAGGCGTTGTCGCGCCGTCTCGGCTGGGAATTGCGCGAATGGCGGCCGGAGGCGCCGGGACCCGTCCGCTTCCTGGCGTGCCACTGCCAGGCCCTGCCGGATCCCGTCTCCCCCGATCCTCAGCCGTCGTCGGACCGGTCCGCTTGGCGGTTCGAGGTGATGGTGGAGACGACGGCGGGCCGGTCCTTCGTGGTGGTCGGCCGCCTGGACCGGACCCAGCTGCGCTTGCTGCTGCGATCCACCGATCCGTTGTCGGAGCGGGAGCGGGCCCGATTGTCCGAGGTGGTTGGTCGCCTGCGGCTGGCGGACGGGCAGCGGGCGGTGCTGAATTTCGACCCGGTCGCGAAGGGATCAGGGCGCGCAGGCGCCCGTGCTGTCGACCGGCGGGCCTGACCCGGTCGGCGATGCAAGGGCCGGGCCAAGCCGGGAAACGGGCCAAGCCGGGAAACGGGCCAAGCCGGGATAAGGGGTGGAGGCGCGAACCGGAATCGAACCGGTGTACGAGGATTTGCAGTCCTCTGCATCACCACTCTGCCATCGCGCCCCGCATCCGTCGGTTCCTGAAACCGAAATTCCCTGGACCGGAAATGGGTCGGAACCGGAGGCCGGTCAATAGATTGGTCCTCGCCGATCGTCAAGTCCGTTCCGCCCGGCCGCCGACACGCCGCGCCGGCGCGGCACCGAATCCGGGTTGGCGGCATCGTTCTTCCCTTGCTTTGTTGGCAAAAATCGGTTGTGTTCTGCGTACGCCGCCAAAGTTTTGGAGTGGTGACGTAGCGCTCCGAGCTTGGCTTGGTGGTATCGTGCGGCATCAGGCTCGCATCCCCATCGACGATAGGCCCCATCGACAATAGGATTGTCCGCTCGCTATGACCGATTTTGTCCTTGCCCGTCGCAACATGGTCGAAAACCAGCTTCGGACCAACAAGGTAAGCGATCCGCGGGTGATCGATGCCATGGCCACCGTGCCGCGGGAAGCGTTCGCGCCCTCCGGCAGGCGGTCCGTCGCCTATATCGACGAGCCGTTGCCGCTTGGCGGCGGGCGCTGGCTGCCGCCGCCGATGATTGCGGGCCGCATGTACCAGCTGGCCGCCCTCGGCCCGGGCGATCTGGTCCTTCTGGTCGGCGCCGGCACCGGCTACGGTGCCGCCATTCTCGGCAAATTGGCCAGTGCCGTGGTCGCGCTGGAGGAAGACGAAGCCATGGCCCAGAGCGCCGAGCAGGCCCTGGGCGGGGTGGAAGCCGACAATGTGGTGGTGGCGCACGGGGCGCTCGCGGCCGGCTGGCCGAAACAAGCCCCCTATGATGCCATTGTATTCGAAGGGAGCGTCGAACACGTGCCGGACGCGATTCTCCAGCAACTGGCGCCGAACGGCCGGCTGGTCGTCGCCATTGCGGGGCCGACAGGTGTTCCGGTCCTCACGGTCATGCGCAAAGCGGGTGATACGGTTGCAGCGGATCGCGTTTGCGATGCGAATGTGCCGTTGTTGCCAGGTTTCGAACGGGCGCAGGAGTTCGTCTTTTGAGCAATAAGTTTTCCGCTGTTTCTTGGCTGGCACTGGGATTGGCGTTCGGGCTTGCGGTCGCAGGCCCGGATGGCGCGAGCGCACAGTCGCTGCTCGATACCTTTGCCAAGGCCTATATGAGCAATCCGACCCTGGAAGCGCAGCGGGCGCAGGTGCGGGGCACCGACGAAAACGTGAACCAGGCCATCAGCCTGTGGCGGCCCACGGTGACCGGCACGGCATCGGCGGGTGTCGCCTACCAGGATTCCAACCCGGCGATCGACCGCTACCAGACGCGGACGCCGGCCTCGGTTCAGCTGGAGGTGGTGCAGCCGCTCTATCGCGGCGGGCGCAATCCGGCGGCTTTGGCCCAGGCCGAAAACCAGGTGCTGAGCGAGCGGGCGGCCTTGCTGTCGGTCGAGCAGCAGGTGTTGCAGTCGGCCGGCGTCGCCTATGTCAACGTGGTGCGCGATCAGGCCGTGGTCGAACTGAACCTGAACAACGAGGAGGTGCTGCGCCGCCAGTTGCAGGCGGTGCGCGACCGGTTTCAGGTGGGAGAAGTGACGCGCACCGATGTCAGCCAGGCGGAGGCCCGGCTGTCCCGCGCCATCGCCGACCGACGGGCGGCCGAAGGCAATCTGGAAACCTCGCGCGCGAACTACGAGCAGGTCGTCGGGGTGGCGCCGGGCGTGCTGGTGCCGCCGCCGCCGCTGCCGGGCCTCCCCGCCTCGCGCGACGAGGCGATCCAGCGCAGCCAGAAGGACAATCCGCTGGTGGTGCAGGCGGTGTTTTCGCATCTTTCGGCGACGAAAAACGTCCGCGTGATCGAAGGGGAGTTGCTGCCGTCCGCCTCGCTGGTCGGGCAGGTGCGGCAATCGTATGAAAATTCGGCCGCCGACGTCAGCGCATTCAACGCGCAGGCCCTGGCCCAGGTGACCGTGCCGCTGTACCAGTCCGGCTCGGTCCGTTCGCGTGTGCGTCAGGCCAAGCAACAGGCCTCGCAGCGATTGGTCCAGGTGGAGGAAGCCCGGAGGGCGGCCATCGAAAGCGCCACCGCCGGCTGGGAACAATTGTCGGCGACCCGCAACCAGATTTCGGCCCTGCGGTCCGAGGTCACGGCGCAGGAGATCGCGCTGGATGGCGTGCGGCAGGAAGCGCTGGTCGGAACCCGCACCGTGCTGGATGTGCTGGACGCCGAGCAGGAATTGCTCAACGCCCGCGTGAATCTGACCCGTGCGCGGCGCGACGAAGTGGTGGCGTCCCTGTCGCTGGCGGCGTCTGTCGGCTATCTCACCGCCGAAACGCTCGACCTGTCGGTGCCACGTTACGACGTGCGGGCGCACTATAATGCCGTACGCGGCGCCTGGTTCGGCACCGATGTCGGCAGCCCCTGGCAGCCTGCGGACAAATAGCGCGGGCGGGGCCGATCATGTCCAAGCGGGAGAACGAACCCGGCCATCTCGCTGACGAGGCGTTCTATGCCCGGCTCCGGGACCTGGCGCGGGGCGATGGCAGGGCGGCGGGCCGGGATGCGCCATTGGCAGCGCATGCCGCCAAACCCGACGAGCCCCTGGAGTTGACCGCCGTCGTTCGCGGGGCCGAGACTGTCCCGGTGCCGATGAAGCCGAAATCCCTGGCGGAACGCCTGTCCCAGCGCGTGCCGGGCTCGCTCCCTGTTCCCCCTGCCGCGGCCATCCGGCCGGACCCGGAGGACGAGGCGGGGCCGGAGGCGGAGGACGACCATACCATTGCCGGCGTTCTGGCCCGGCTGGATGCGCGCGAGCGGGATCTGTCCGCTGCCGGACGCGGCGTCGGAACCCCGGTGTCCGGCCGCCCGCTGGACCGGATCGTCGAGGATGTGTTGCGTCCGATCCTTGCGGATTGGCTCGACCGGAATTTGGAGCGCATCGTCCGCGATCAGGTCGATGTGGCGTTGCAGGCGGAAGTCGCCGCCCGGGAGCGGGGCCGGCGGGCCGACGACTGACGCGCCCGTTTGTGGCTGCGCCTCTTGCCGCGGGGCAAAAAATTTTGCATTGCGATATGGTCCGCGCCCCCGGGTTGGCCTGTAGCGAGGCCGGCCCGCGAGCCGTTGGAGAGATGCCATGCCCAATTCCGTCGCCGCTTCCGCCAAGGCCCCGCTGGATAAGACCTTCGAGCCGGCCGGCGTCGAAGCGCGCCACTACCGGGACTGGGAGGCCTCGGGGGCGTTTGCGGCCGATCCCGAGTCGAACAAAGAGCCCTATACCATCATCATGCCGCCGCCGAACGTCACCGGCAGCCTGCATATGGGCCACGCGCTGACCTTCACGCTGCAGGACGTGCTGATCCGCTATTGGCGCATGCGCGGGCGCGATGCGCTGTGGCAGCCGGGCCAGGACCATGCCGGCATCGCGACCCAGATGGTGGTGGAGCGGCAACTGGCCGAACAGGGCGTGACCCGGCACGACCTCGGCCGCGAGGCCTTCGTCGAAAAGGTCTGGGCGTGGAAGGGGGAATCCGGCGGCACCATTTCCGGCCAGTTGCGCCGGCTCGGCGCCTCCGCCGACTGGCCGCGCGACCGCTTCACCCTGGACGAGGGCGTCTCCCGCGCCGTGCGCAAGGTGTTCGTCGACCTCTATCGCGAGGGGCTGATCTACAAGGACAGCCGCCTGGTCAACTGGGACCCGGCGCTGGAAACCGCGATCAGCGACCTGGAGGTCGAGCCAAAAGAGGTCAAGGGCCATCTCTGGTATTTCCGCTATCCGGTGGAGGGCCAGCCGGATCGCTTCCTGACCGTCGCCACCACCCGGCCCGAGACCATGCTGGGCGACACCGCCGTCGCGGTGCACCCGGATGACGAGCGCTATCGCGACCTGATCGGCCAGCACTGCATTCTGCCGATCGTCGGCCGCCGGATCGTCATTGTCGGCGACGAGTATGCGGACCCGGAGACCGGCTCCGGCGCGGTGAAGATCACGCCCGCCCACGACTTCAACGATTTCGAGGTCGGGCGCCGCCACGATCTGGAGATGATCAACGTCCTGGACCGCAAGGGCCGCATCAACGAGAACGCGCCCGCAGACTATCAGGGCCTGGACCGGTTCGAGGCGCGCAAGAGGGTGGTTGCGGCCATCGAAGCGTTGGGGCTGCTGGAGAAGATCGAACCGCACACGCATATGGTGCCCTATGGCGACCGCGGCGGCGTGCCGATCGAGCCCTATCTGACCGAACAATGGTATGTGGACGCCAAAACGCTGGCCAAGCCGGCCATCGAGGCGGTGGAGACCGGCCGCACCAAGTTCGTGCCCGAGAACTGGTCCAAGACCTATTTCGAGTGGATGCGCAACATCCAGCCCTGGTGCATCTCGCGCCAGCTCTGGTGGGGCCACCAGATCCCGGCCTGGTACGGCCCGGATGGGCAGGTGTTCGTCGCCCATGACGACGCCGAGGCCGCGGAACGGGCGTTGCAGCACTATGGCAAGGCGGTGGCGCTGCAGCGCGACCCGGACGTGCTCGACACTTGGTTTTCCTCCGGCCTCTGGCCGTTCTCGACGCTCGGCTGGCCGGACCAGACGCCGGAATTGCAGCGCTACTACCCGGGCGACGTGCTGGTCACCGGCTTCGACATCATTTTCTTCTGGGTCGCCCGCATGATGATGCTGGGCATCCATTTCATGGGCGACGTGCCGTTCCGGCATGTCTATATCCACGCCCTGGTCCGGGACGAAAAGGGCCAGAAAATGTCAAAGTCCAAGGGGAATATCATCGATCCCCTGGAACTGATCGACCGCTATTCCGCCGACGCGCTGCGCATGACGCTGGCGGTGATGGCGGCGCAGGGCCGCGACATCAAGCTGGCGCCGCAACGGGTCGAGGGCTACCGCAATTTCGGCACCAAGATCTGGAACGCCGCCCGTTTCTGCGAGATGAACCAGTGCGCCCTGCCGGCCGGCTTCGACCCGGCGGGCGTCGCGCAGACCGTCAACCAGTGGATCGTCGGCGAGACCGCGCGCGCCGCGGCGGAGACGGCGGCCGGGATCGAGGCCTACAAGTTCAACGAGGCGGCCGGCGGCGTCTATCAGTTCGTCTGGAACACGTTCTGCGACTGGTATCTGGAATTCATCAAGCCGATCCTGAACGGCGATGACGCCGCGGCCGCGGCCGAGACGCGGGCGACCGCCGCCTGGGTGCTGGACCAGATCGTGCTGATGCTGCACCCGTTCATGCCCTTCATCACCGAGGAGTTGAACGATCATTTCGGCTTCGTTCCGGATCGCCCGCTGATCACCGCCGACTGGCCGGACGGGCAGGGGCTGGAAGCGCCGGCGGCCAAGGCCGAGATGGATTGGGTCGTGCGCCTGATCACCGACATCCGCGCCGTCCGCGCCGAGATGAACGTGCCGGCGGGCGCGCAGATCCCGTGTCTGGTGCAGGGCGCCGCGGCCGAAACCCTGGAACGGCTGGAGCGCCATGCGGGCTATATCCTGCGTCTCGCCCGCCTGACCGGCGTCGAACCGGCGACGGACATGCCGAAGGGCGCCGTGCAGATCGTGGTCGGCGAGGCCACCTATGGCCTGCCGCTCGCCGACGTGATCGACATCGCGGCCGAGCGGGATCGCCTGACCAAGGCCATCGACAAGGCGGAGAAGGAAATGGCCGGCATCGACAAGCGCCTGGCCAATCCCGGTTTCCTCGCCAAGGCGGACCCGGCGGTGGTCGAGGACACGCGCGAGAAGCGCAACGACCTGGCCGGCCAGCGCGACAAGCTGGCGGCGGCCGTGGCCCGGCTGGCGGAGATGTAGGCGCGGGTCCCGGTCCGCCGCCGGTTCCGCCGGCGGCTCGCGGGGTGAGGCTCAGCCCATCACCAGGCCGCCATCCACGTAGAGCGTCTGGCCCGTCATGAAGCGGGCCCAGTCGGAGGCCAGGAACATCACCGGCCCGGCCACGTCCTCCGGCGCAGCGATGCGGCGGAGGGGCGTCTGGGCGATGAGGGCGTCTTTCAGCCCTTCCCTGGTGCTGCGGCTGGCCTCGGTCGGATAGACCAGGCCGGGGCAGACCGTGTTCACCCGGATGCCGAGCGGCCCCAACTCGACCGCCAGATTGCGGCTGAAGCCGATTAGCGCCGCCTTGGCCGTGGCGTAGTCGTGATAGGGCACCACCGGCCGGGCCACCAGATTGGTGGCGATGGTGACGATGCACCCCTCGGCCCGTTCCAGCATGGACGGCAGCACGGCCTGCACCACGCCATGCGCGGCCTTCACTGAACCGTCGATCTGAGTCTGGAAGGCGTCCCAGCCCAGTTCCCAGAACGGCGTGCGCGCCTCCGGGTCGAAGACATAGGGGCTGAAGGCGTTGTGCACCAGAACGTCGATGGTGCCGAACGCGTCCAGGGTCTCGGCCGCCAGCCGGTCGACGGCGGCGCGGTCGGTGACGTCCGCCGCAATCGCCAGCGCATCGCCGCCCAGCGCCTGGCAGGCCGCGACCGTGGCGGCAGCGGCCTCGCCATTGCGCCGATAGTTGACGGCCACGGCCGCCCCCTCCGCCGCAAAACCCTTGGCGATGGCCGCGCCGATGCCGCGGCTCGCGCCCGTGACCAGAACGGTCTTGCCGGCGAAGTCCATGCGCGCTCAGTCCGGCAACAGGTCGGTCTTGACCACCTGGCCCATGTCCAGATGGGTCTTGAGCAGACCATGCAGATAATAGGCGGCGGCACCCTGTTGCAGCACGTCCAGATCGAAATGGCCCAACCCCTTGGCCCGCGTCGTCTCCGACTGGGCGGAGGCGTTGCGGAGCTTGATGATCGCCAGGTTCACCGCCTCGTCGCGGCCGTTGATCGACCGGGTGACGGCGATCTTCGCCGCTTCCTCCGGATGGGCGATCATCCAGGCGGCGCTGTCGCGGTAGCCGGCCAGGAACCGGCGCAACAGCGGCTTGTTGGCTTCGTAATAGGCGCGCGGCACGACGAACAGGTCGGACGGCACGTTCAGGCTGTCCCGGACATTGATCACGTTGACCTCGCCCAGCCCTTTCAGCTTGCCGACATAGAGGCCGGTGTCGGTGGCGGCGGTGGCGTCCACCTGGCCCTGGATCACCGGGGCGAAGTTGAGCAGGCCGGTGACCTGGATCGTCACGTCCGCTTCGCTCAGACCCACTTCATGCAACAGGAACAGCAGGTTCTGCCGGGTGCCGCTGTTGAGGCCATAAACCCCCACGGTCTTGCCCTTCAGGTCCGCGGCGCTCTTGATGCCCCGATCCACCGGCGAGACCACATTGAACACGTTCTGCGGGTAGATGTTGTAGATCGCCACCAGATCCTCGCCCCGGTCCAGCGCCTGATAGAGCGAGGACGGATCGGTGAAGGCGACATTGGCGGCGCCGGACAGCATGTTGGTGATGGCCGAGCCGCCGCCCGTGCCCGGCACATAGCCGAGGTCGATGCCCCGGGCCTTGAAAAAGCCCTTGTCCGGCTCGGCCAGGATGTTGGTGATCTCGCTGATCGGCTTGCCCCAGCCGGCGATGGTGACCTTGTCGAGCGCGTGGGCCAGACCCGGCGCGAGGGCGGAAAGGGCGGTCAGTCCCAAGGCCGCAACAGCGGCGGCGAGCGTGCGCAATTTCATGCTTCGTTTCCTTTCTGCCAGCCGCGCAGCAGCCAGCGTTCGGCCAGAACGGTCAGGTGGTAAAACAGCATCCCCATCGCCGTGATGACGATGAACAGGGCAAACATCAGGGTGGAATCCATCATCCCCTGGGCGGCGATGATGCTGGCGCCGAGGCCCAGGCCGCCGGTGATGAACTCGCCGACCACGGCGCCGACCAGCGCCAGGACGATGGCGACGCGCACGCCGGAGAGGATCAGCGGCAGGCCCGCGGGAATCTTCAGGCGCAGCAGCGTCTGCCAGCGGGTCGCGCCCAGCATGCGGAACAGGTCGCGCTTGTCCGGCGGCGCGGATTGCAGCCCGGTGATCGTGTTCTCCAGCAGCGGGAAGAAACAGATCAGCGCGGTGATGATGACGATCGAGGTCAGGCCGAAGCCGAACCAGACGATGAAAATCGGCCCCAGTGCCAGCTTCGGCACCACCTGACTCGCCAGCACATAGGGCCAGAGCAGCCGGCGCAGAAACGCCACCTCGCCCAGCACCAGCCCGCAGACGAAGCCGATGGCGCTGCCGAGCGCGAAACCCAGCAGGGTCTCCGCGCCGGTCACCCAGATGTGCGGCCAGAGAAAGCCTTGCGTCAGCCCCTGCCAGAGCACCGTCAGCACCGCCGACGGCGCCGGCACCACCAGGGCCGAAACGCCGGCCCACCGCACCCCGCCCTCCCAGGCGAGGCCGAACGCCAGCAGCAGGCTCAGGGAGAGCAGTCGCGTCGCCGTCATGCCGCGGCCTCCGCCGGCGGCGCCAGGGCGGCGCGGATGTCGTGGCAGAGCGCGGTGAAGCGCGGGTCGTAGCGGCTTTCGGCGCCATGCCGGGCCGGCAGGTCGACGGCGAAGGTCCGGCCGATCCGGCCCCGCGCCATGACCGAGACATGGGTGCCCAGATAGACCGCCTCGGCCATGTCGTGGGTGACGAACAGCACGGTCGTGCCGCGCTCGCGCGTGAGCCGCAGCAGGTCGTCCTGCAACTCCTCGCGGGTGATGGCGTCGAGGGCGGCGAAGGGTTCGTCCATCAGCAGCGCCGGCGGCGCCGTGACGAGCGCCCGCGCCAGCGCCGCCCGGCTCTGCTGCCCGCCGGACAACTGGCGCGGATAGCGCGGCCCGTGCTCCGCAATGCCCAGCCGGTCGAGCCAGTCCAGCGCCGCCGCCCGGTCCGCCGGCCGCACCCGGCGGTGCAGCGAGATCGGCAGCAACACATTGTCCAGCACCGTCCGCCATTCCAGCAGCGACGGGCTCTGGAACGCGAACCCCACGTCTCGCGACGGCCCGGTCAGCGCCCGGCCGGCAATGCGGACCCGCCCGGCGGTTGGTAGCACCAGGCCGGCGGCCAGTTTCAGCAGGGTGGTCTTGCCGCAGCCGCTGCGCCCGACCAGGCAATGAAAGTCGCCGGGCGCCAGCGCCAGGTCGGCGCGGTCCACCGTCGGCCCCTCGCCGGGATAGGCATAGCTGGCCTGCTCGACGGCCAGGAAGGGCGGGTCAGTCGGCATAGCCAGCCAGCCGGTCCGCCACGGTTTCCGCGCGGGCGTCGATTTCGCAGATCTGGACCAGGTCCAGCAGGTTGAAGCGACCGTCATGGTGCCAGCCGGCTTCCGGCGCGGTCATGTCGCCCAGCGCGGAAATGCGGGTGACGCCGGCCTCGCCCAGCGCCGCGGCCAGCCGCACCAGGTCCTCCGGCGGCGCGGCGAGGCCAACGGTCTGAAGCAGGGGGCGGAACGGCGCGACCATAGCCGGCACGGCGGCCAGGTCGTCCACGGCCACCACCCGCACCGCGCGGTTCAGGCAGGAAGGGCCGAAGCCGGCCTCGCCTTCGTGAACCGACACGCTCCAGCTGCCGGCGGCGTCGCCCAGCACCGTGCCGCCCTGGGCGAATTCCTCCCGCTGGCGCCAGGCCGCGACGGCGCTTGTCTCCGCCAGCGTCAGGCCGCGGCGAGGGTAGCGCTCGCCAAAAGCGGCCAGTTCGCGAGCCAGATAGCGGGCGAAGGTCCGGGGCGGGATGGGGCCGCCCCGCTCCACGAACACCACGTGCGGCGCAAAACACCCCTGCTGGTCGTAGCGCGCCACGTCATGGGCGGCCCGCCGCGCGGTTTCGCCGGCCTTGGCCGGGTCCAGCGCCGCCGCGGCGATCATGGCGAAGCTGACCTTGTGGCCGTAGGCGAGGAAGCGCCTGGCCGGCGGCATCCGGCCCTGGATCGCCGCCAGGGACTCGGTGCCGCCATAGGCGAGCGTCAGGTCGGCCACCTGCAACAGGGCGCGCTCCGGCGCCTCCGCTCCGCCCGGCCACCAGACCACGGCCAGGCAGTCGGCCAGATCCGGCGCCTCCTCGGCCAGCAATTGCGCGAACCCGGTGGCGAACAGCGGTTCGGCGCTCGGCAGTTTGCCGATATTGCCGGCCTTGACCAGCAGGCCGCTGACCAGGCTCCAGAGCGGCAGGCCCGGCACATTGCCGGCCCAGATATGCGCCAGCACCGGCGGCCCGAACGCCCGACCGAGACCGCCCTTCGGCAGCGGCTGGAAGCCGTCGAGCATGGCGGGGTTGGTGAAATCCTCGGCCAGGAAGCGCAACAGCTCCGGCTTGCGGAAGGTCTTGAGATACTGGGTCAGGCCCAGCCGCACCATCTCGCGGTCATAGCCGGTGACGACCGGCAGCAGGTCTTCCATGCGCCGGCGATACGGGTCCTGCCGGTCGAGCAGCCGGGCAATGGCCCGGTCGATGGCCTCCACCACGCGCGCGACGGGCTGCGCGCGCAGGCGCTCGGCCGCATGCCGGCGCACATGCGCGGCCAGACGGGCGATCTCGTCCGGACCCAGCACCGGCACCTCGACCGCCAGGGCCTGGCCGGTGCGGTCGAAGGTCAGCGTTTCCCAGCGGAGGGCCGTCGGGTCGAGACCGGGAAGATAGCCGGCGCGCTCCACCATGGCGGCTCAGCCGGCGGCGCTCAGGAATTCGTCGACGGCCATGGAGCAGCCCTGCGCCTCCGCCCCCGCGACCCGGCCGAGCAGCAGGAAGCCGCCGTCGACCTCCACGCCGGCGTCCTCGGTCAGGATGGTGGTGACGATGTTGTAATGCGCCAGATCGGTGTGGGCGAGCACGCCGGTCTGGCCCTTCGGCACCGCCGCGCCGGTCAGCGGGTCGACGACGCGGCTGCGGATCCAGTGCGGGCCCGACTTGACCGACGGGCAGACCGCATTGCCGTCGTCATAGAACTGGGTCGACAGCTCGGTCATGCCGTACATGTTCACGCAATCGGCCCGCGGCACGCCGAAGGTCTGGCCGAGCGCGTCGTAGAACGCATCCAACTCCAACTCGCGCGACTGGCCCTTGAACCCGCCGGTGTCGAGAATGCGGCTGCCGGCCGGCAGGCGGAAGGTGCGCCCGTGCGCCTGAAGCGCATCCAGCGCATGCACCAGGCTGAAGCTGGCGCCCAGCAGGGCGTAGGGCGCGCCGGTTGCCTCCGCCCGTTCCAGGTCTGCGGTCAGGCCGGGAAGGTCGATCCCGTCCGGGCCGATGCGATGGCCGCTGCCGGGCGCGCCGAAATGGCGGACGGCCAGGTCCAGATAATGCGCCAGCGAGGAATTCGGCATCATCGCCGGCGTCGGGAACAGAATGCCCATGGCCATGCGCTCCGCGCCGCGCATGAAGCGTTCGCCGAAATTGCGGCGCATGGAGGCGTCATAGACGGCCAGGTCGGCGTGATAGCTCTTGCCGCGCAGCCCGCCCTGGGTCGTGCCGCTGGTCATGAACACGGCTGCGGCGTCCCGGGGCGGGCAGCAGGTCAGGTCCAGGGTCTTGAAAGCGTTGATCGGCACTGCCGGAATATCGGCCCAGTGCCGCACGGTCCGCGGGGTCTTGCCGCGGGCGCGGGCGAATTTGGCGAACGGCTGGTTGTGCGCAAACTGGTGGGCGAACAGTCTCAGCGCCAGCGCGTTGAATGCGTCCTCGTCCGGCCGGTCGGCGGCGATGAAGTCCAGAAGTTCGGTGGCAATCGGGTCTCGCGCCATGCGCCTGTTTTCCCTTGGGAACCGGGCCGGGCGTCGAATGCGGGTGCTGTTGTGAGCAAGTCCCATTCCCTCCGCCGGCATGATCCGGTTCAGGTTCAAAGGGTCATCGCGCCGGCACTGCGAAACGGGGGTCGTCGCTGCGCCTAGCGATATCTCAGCCTCTTCGAGCGAGGCTCCCCTACGGTTAAGCGACTGGACGCTAGCGCCGGGCCGGTGTGGCGTCAAGATATAGCCGCCGGCACGGCGGACCGCTAAGCTTTCGGGCCAGCGAATTCAGGCCAGCGAATTCGGGCCAGAAAATTCGGGCCGGCGAACCCGGCCGATCCGGACAGAAACGAGGACATGCCATGAGCAATGACCGATTCGGTGTGCGCTGGGGGCTGGCCGGCGGCACCACGCTCGCCTCCGTTGCCGAGACCCTGGAAGCGGCCCGCTTTGCCGAACAGGCCCGGTTCGACAGTTTCTGGGTCTCGCAAGCCGCCGGCGTCGACCCGGTGGTGGCGCTGGCCTGCATCGCCGACCAGGTGCCGGGGCTGGCCGAGGTCGGCACGTCGGTCGTGCCGCTTTATGGCCGCCATCCGCTGCCGTTCGCGCAAATGGTGCGCACGGCGCAGAACGCTCTTGGCGGCCGGCTGACCCTGGGGGTCGGTGCGGCGTCGGCCTGGTATGCGGAAGGCAAGCTGGGCGTGCCCTGGGACAAGCCGTTTTCCTTCACGCGCGAATTCCTGGATGCGTTGCAGCCCTTGCTGGCCGGCCATGCCGCCGATGTGACCGGCGACCAGCTCAGCGCCCATGCCGGACTGGAAATCGAGGCCCGGCCGACGCCGATCCTGCTGGCGGCCCTCGGCCCGCGCATGCTGCGCTTCGCCGGCGGGCGGGTCCAGGGCACGACGCTCGGCCAGTGCGGCCCGCGCACCATCGCCCGCTATATCCGGCCGCATCTGGAGGAAGGCGCGGCCAAGGCCGGTCGCAGCGAGCCGCCGCGCATCATGGCGCTGGTGCGCCTCGCCGTGACCGAGGACCGGGCCGCCGCCAAGGCCCTGGCCCGCGAGATTTCCGGCTTCTACCAGGCGATCCCGTCCTATGCCCGCGTCCTGGAACACGAGGGCCTGGCCGAGCCGGCCGACCTGCACCTGATCGGCTCCTGGCAGGAGGTGCTGGACGGCATCGCTGCCTATGCCGAGGCGGGCGTCACCGACCTGCGCCTGCAGGTGGCGGCCCCGGACGAGCGCTCCCGCGCCGCCAGCCGCGAGGCCCTGGCCGCCTATCTCGCCTGAAGACCGCGCGCACGGCGGGGAGGTGTCAGAGCAATTTCCGGCGAAGGGTCGTCGCCGAGCGGCCCGGAAATTGCGGGAGTACAAATGGCTCTAGCGCGCTTTCGGCACAGGTCGACCCACTCTCCCGCCCCATCTCCCGCGCAAGCGGGAGCCCATGCCTGAGAGCGTCTCACGGGACACGGACCCTGTATCTGCCTTTCAGGCATGGGGCCCCGCTTCCGCGGGGACAGGGGAGATGGGGTGGTGAGCCAGCGGCAAAAGAAGCCGCTCTAGAAAATCTTCCGGCCGCGCAACAGGGCGATCACGAACAGGATCAGAAAGATCACGAAGACGATTTTGGCAATCCCGGCCGCCGCCGCCGCTATGCCGCCGAAACCCAATACACCGGCAATCAGAGCGACGATCAGGAATGTCAGAGCCCAACCGAGCATGGCGGTTCCTCCGCGGTTCTCCTTCGGGCGGACCGCGCCGGTCCTGCCCATGGCAGGCCGGAACGCTAACACGATACCCGAATCAAGGGCAAATGCCGCGGCCAGGTCAGCCAGACCGCATCGGCCAGGCGTCAAAAGCGCTTGCACATGTAGAACAGCGAGCCCCCGGGCGGCATCTCGTCCAGCTGGCCGAACAGGCGGTAGCCCTGCTTTTCGTAAAAGCCCCGCGCCTGAAAGCTGGCGGTGGTGAGGTGGGCGCCTTGCATGCCGCGATGGCGGGCCAGGGCCTCGGCCTCGGCCATCAGCGCGGAGCCGAGGCCATGGTGCCGCGCGACAGACTCCACCCACAAATGGCTGACATAGAGCCAGCCCCACGCCGTCCCGCCATTGAGGCCCCCAACCATGCGCCCGCGCCGCCAGGGCCAGCGGCTCGGCGCATGGGCGAACACCGACAGCGGACGCCAGTCGTCGGGAAAGCCTTCGCTGCCGTTATGCCGGCTCAGGGCTCGGGCCACATCGCCGCGACGGCGGTCGTCGTCCCGCTCGGAGACCGTCAGTTGCCAGGCCCGCGCCAACACCGCGCGCCGCGCCTAACGGCGTCCCGCATAGGGGTCGAAGGGCGAGGGGAACACGCCCCGCGGCGCGATCTCGTCATAGGGCGCCCGCGCCAGGAACCGGCCATGCCCCGCCGCGCCGACGAAATCGCCGTCCTGCGCCACCACCTGGCCCCGGCAAAGCGTCGTCACCGGCCAGCCGGTCACCTGCCAGCCCTCATAGGGCGTGTAGTCGATGGCGTGGTGCAGATCGGCCTGGCGAATGGTGACCTGGCGGGAGGGATCCCAGATCGCGATGTCCGCGTCCGACCCCGGCGCAATCGTCCCCTTCTTCGGATAGAGCCCGAACAGCTTGGCCGGATTGGTGGCCGCCAGCGCCACGAACTGCGACAGGCCGATCCGCCCGCCATTCACACCCTCGTGGAACAGCAGCGGCAGCCGGGTTTCCAGGCCGGGCAGACCGTTCGGGATTTTCGGGAACGGGGTTTCCGGCCCATCCGGCAGTTTCAGGTCCTGGCTGTGCTCGCTCGGCACGGCGAAGTTGGTGGGCGCGTGGTCCGAGGAGACCATGCCCAGCACGCCGGTCTTCAGATAGCCCCACAGCGCCTCGATATCGGCCGGCGTCCGCGGCGACGGCGAGCAGACGAATTTGGCGCCCTCGCCGTCGGCCCGGTCCATGTCGTCGGCGGTGAGCGTCAGATACTGGGCGCAGGTCTCGCCGAAAATCTTCAGGCCTCGCTGCTGCGCCCGGTGGATTTCCTCCGCGGCTTCGGCGCAGGTGACGTGGAAAATCTGCACCGGCTGGTCCAGCAACTCGGCCATTGAGATGACGCGGTGCACGGCCTCGCGCTCCACCACCGGCGGTTTCGACCAGGCGTGGTATTTGGCATCGGTCAGCCCGGCGTCGAGCAGGCGCTGGGTCTGCCATTTGATCATCTCGTGATGCTCGGCATGGATGACCAGAAACGCCTGGTTCTCGCGCGCGCACGCCATCAGCTTCAGCACGCCGTCATCGGTGACGCGGTTGCTGTCATAGGTCATGAAAATCTTGATGGAGCGGTGCCCGTCCGCGATCAGTCGCGGCAGCGTCGCCATCACGTCCTCGTTCGGATCGTTGATGATCAGGTGGAACGTGTAGTCGATCGCCGCCTTTTGCGCCCGCTCGTGATAGTCGGCGGTCGAATCCGCCAGCGTCCAGCCCTGGCGCTGCGGCGAGAAGCAGATCACCGTGGTGGTGCCGCCGCACGCCGCCGACCGGGTGCCGGTCAGGAAGGTATCGGCGTTCATCTTGCCGCTGATCGAACTGGGCTGTTCGATGTGGCAATGGCTGTCGACCCCGCCCGGCAGGACGTATTTCCCCTGGGCGTCGATCTCGTGCTTGCCGGCCGGCAGGCTCTTGGCGACGGCGGTGACCACCTCGCCCTGGATGCCGACATCCGCCAGCATGATGTCGCTGGCGGTGGCGACGAGGCCCCCGCGGATCACCGTGTCGAACTCTGCCATTGGTTTTGCTTTCATTGGTTATGCTGCCGGCCAAGCCTAGCAAACTCGATCCGCGGTCGGCAATTCCACGTGCGTCCGCTATACTCCGGGACAAACGACCGCAGACGGAGAGACGCATCATGCGCGCCGCGATCCTGCAAGGCAGTGCCATTACCATCGACACCTGGCCCGACCCCGAGCCCAACCCCGGCCAGTTGCTGGTCTCGCCCATCGCGACGGGCATTTGCGGCTCGGACCTGCACTATCGCGAGCGCGCCATCGCGGCAGAGGCGGCGCTACCCGAGGATCGGCGCGGCGACCTGCCCCGGATCGTCCCCGGCCACGAGTTTTCGGCCCGGCTGGTCGAGGCCGGCCCGAACACGGAGACGCCGTTTCGGCCGGGCGACCGGCTGGTGGCCCTGCCTTTCACCCACAGCGCCCACGCGGATCAGCGCTTCGAGGTGATCGGCCTGTCGCCGGTCTTTTCCGGCGGCCTCGCCACCCTGACCGTGATCGACGCCGAGCGTGCCTTCGCGATCCCGGAGGAGGTGCCGGACGATCTGGCGGCGCTCACCGAGCCGCTGGCGGTCGGCCTGCACGCCGTCAACCTCGCCACCCGCAACCGGGCCCCGAACGTGGTTCTGGGCTGCGGTCCGGTCGGTCTGGCGGTCATTCTCGGCCTGATCGCCGAGGGGCGCGGCCCGATCCTGGCGGCGGATTTCTCGCCGCAACGGCGCAGGGCCGCCGCGGCGCTGGGCGCCGATTTCGTCATCGATCCTTCGGAGGAGTCGCCCTACCAGCACTGGCGCGACCTCGACTTCCGCCCGCATCCGCCCTCGCCGCTGCTGGAGCGGACCTTCCGCGGTCTGCCGCCCGGCGCCAACATTTTCGACTGCGTCGGCGCCCAGGGCCTGCTCGACCGCATCGTCAAGGGCGCCCCCCAGCACAGCCACGTTATCACCGTCGGCGTCTGCGCGCACGAGGACAAGCTGACCCCGCGCGAGGCCATCGTCACCGAACTGACCCTGGAATTCAGCTTCGCCTACCGCCCGGAGGAATTCCAGCAGGCGCTGGCCATGATCGCCGCCAATCCGGACCGGGTGCGCACGCTGGTCACCAGCCATTTGCCCCTGTCCGAGACCGCCGGCGCCTTCGACCGGCTGGCCCGGAACCCGGAAGAGATCAAGGTTCTCATCGATCCCCACCGGGATTGAGGCGGCCAACCGGCGCTTCTATTCCCCGGACGGGGCGGAGCGCCGATCCGCCGGGGCGGTCACGCGCGCACCCTGCCCCGACTCTCCCGGACGGTGCAGAGCGCCGATCCGGGATCTCCGCCCGAGTTGACTCCCCTTGCCGCCGGCGGCAAGGCCGGAGATCCCGGCCCTCCGCTTCGCTCCGGCCGGGAAAGCGCAAAGGGGGCACGGGCGATCTGGGAGGCGCATTCTGCCAAGGCGGCCGCCGCGATCAGCCGCCTCGCACCCGCCGGGCCGCCTGCCTGGCCAGTTCGCCGGAAAGGCCGGTATAGGCCGCGGGGTCGAGCATGGCGGCGATCTGCTCCGGCGTCAGATGCCCGGTCACGCGCGGATCGGCGGCCAGGGCCGCGTCGAAACTCTGGCCGCCGGAGATGGCGGCTTCGGCGGCGTCGTAGATGACGTCGTGCGCCTCCTGCCGGCCGATATGCCGGGCGAGGTCCAGCATCAGCGCCTCGGCCATGATCAGGCCGCCGCCCAGATTCAGGTTGGCGCGCATCCGGGCCGGGTCCAGGTCCAGGCCGCGCATGATCTCGCGGAGCCGCACCAGAATGTCGCCGGTGGCGATGCAGGCGCGGTTCATGGCGTCCCGCATCATGACCGAGTTGGTGCGGTCCGCCTCGTGCTCGATCTGCGCCGCCTCCAGCGCCAGCGGCACGGTCGCGCGCACCTGCGAAGCGTAGGCGATGATGTCCTGGGCCAGGATCGGGTTGCGCTTTTGCGGCATGGTCGACGAGCCGACCGTGCCCGGCGGCACGGGCTCGCGCGCCTCGCCGTATTCGGTGCGCATCAATTGATAGCATTCGCGCCCGATCATGCCGCCGACCGCGGCCAGCAGGCCCAGATGGGCGATGTATTCGGCCTGGTAATCCACCAGCGCCCGGCTCGGTACGGTCATCGGCGTCAGGCCCAGCAGTTCGCTCATCTTCGCCTGCAACGCCAACCCCTGGTCGCCGAACGAGGCCAGCGAGCCCGCGGCACCGCCCAGCATGCCGACAAAGACCCGCTTTTCGCTCTCGACCAGCCGTTCCTTGCTGCGCATCAGGCCGTCGATCCAGCCCGCCACTTTCAGGCCGAAGGTGATCGGCACCGCGTGCTGGCCGTGGGTGCGTCCGGCCATGACCATGTCGGCGGAGCGCTCGGCAATCGCGGCCATCGCCGCCAGCGTGTCGTCGATCAGGCGAAGGAAGATCGCGTGCGCCTTCCGCAATTGCAGCGTATCGCCGGTGCGGACGATATTCTCGGTGGTGGCGCCCCAGTGGACATAGCCGCCGGCGGGCTCGCCGCAGAGCCGCGCCAGCTCCCACACCAACGGCACGATGGTGTGGCCGGTGCGGCGGAAGCCTTCGGCGACCCGCTCCCGGTCGAACAGCGTCAGGTCGGCCTTGGCGGCGATGACCGGCGCGACGTCGGCCGGGATCATGCCGATGGCGGCCTGGGCCCGGGCCAGCGCGGCTTCCACGTCCATCCAGGCCTGCCAGCGGGCCTCGGTGGTGAACAGGGCGCGGATGCCGGCCTCGGGCAGGCGGGCGGCGGTGGGAGAATGGGCAGTGGCGTCGGACATGGCGGGCAGTTTCCTCGTATGGGATGGTTGCCGCCAGTCTAGCCCAGCCCGTGTGCAACGCCCAGCCACCGCCCTTGAGCCCCATTGAGCCCGCCAGTCGGCCGGCGGTCGACTCTTGGTCAGTCGCCGGTCAGGCCCTGGGTGATCTTGGTGCCTTCGATGCCGGCGCCGGCAAACGCCCCTTTTTCGTTCACGAAGAAATAGACGACGCCGCTTTCCAGCGTGGTCGTGGTGAACTTCTTCGCAAAGGCGGCGTCTCCCGCCACCAGCGTCGGCCCGACGCCCAATTCCCAGCCATCGGTGCGTTTGACATAATCGACCGAGTCCTGATCCATCAGGAACAGGATATAGCCGAAGCGCGCAACGCCGGCCTGAAGGCCGAACGACGCCGCGACCGAGGTGTAATAGCTGTCGACCTTGCCATCCACCCGCAACACGCCCGAGCCCACCGCGCCGCCGACCAGCAGGCCGGCCTTGTAGATCTCCGGAAAGATCAGGACGCCCTTGGCCGCCTCCGCGATCTTTTTCGATTCCGGGATCGACCGGAACAGGTCCGCCAGCGCGGTGTCGGCCTTGGCATCGACCTCCGCCTTCGTCACCGCCGACGCGGGCGGCGCCAGCGCAGCGGCGAACAGAACGACCAGCGCGAACAGCATGGCGAGAGCGCCGCCCGTCGGCCGTGCCCCGGCCTTCGCCACACCCGAGTGATTGTGCATCATGAGTCCGAACCTCTATCAGAGTGGGGTCGTATCGTACCATGATGCCGATGATGCGCCACCGGTTTCGTGTTGTCCGTTCGGTGCAGGGGTGCCGGCCCCGGCCTCAGAGCACCGGGCCGGCGACGGTGACACGGATGGTGCCGAGCGGCCCGAAATCCGCCACCACATGGTCGCCCGGCTCGATCTCCAGCGGCGGCACCGCCGTGCCGGTGGTGACCAGTTCGCCCGCCTTCACGCCCATGCCGAGCCCCGAGACCTCGTTCACCAGCCAGGCGAGCGCCACGCGCGGGTCGCCCAGCACATTGCCGCCGGACCCGTCGCGCTCGTAACGGCCCTGCACCCGGCCCCGGACCGGATGACGGGAGAGGTCCAGCGACCGCCAGTCCGCCCGCACCGGCTTGCCGACCACCAGGTCGCGGGCGCAGGCCGCCTCCGCGATCAGCGACGGGCCGCCGGCTTCCGCGAAGCGGGCGAAGCGCGAGTCCGGCAGTTCGATCGCCAGATGCAGGTCCGCGACCGCGGCCATCACCTCGTCGACCGCATAGGGCTCGGCACGGGGCGGCAGGTCCCGGGCGAAGCGGAAGGCGAATTCCGGTTCGGCGACGCGCATATGGTTGTGGGCGATGGAAACCGTGGCGCCGTCGGGATGCAGGAACTCCGCCAGCAACCGCCCGGCAAGCGGCCCGTCGACGCCGATATGCTGCTGGCCGGCGGTGCTGGTCGCCGCGATCTTCCAGCCCGCGGGCGGCTTCGGCGAGCGTTGCAGCACATGCGCCTGGATCGCATAGCCCTCGGCCCGGGACGTGGGTTTCAGGTCCGCGGGCAGGCCGTCCATGACCGTGCCCTGCTGCCAGTGCTGCCAGATGCACGCGAAGGCTTGAGCGGTGTCGGTGTCGGGGTCGGTGTCGATGGCCATGGCCTCAGCCCTTGCCCGGCGCCGGACCGGCCTGGCTGCTGGCGCCGGCGGCGATCAGCGCCTGGATGTCCGCATCGGAAAGCCCGGCCTCGCGCAGGATTTCCTCCGAATGCTCGCCGAGCCGCGGCGCGTGGCGGGTCAGGCCGCCGGGGGTTTTGGAGAAGGTCACCGGCACCTTGATGTGGCGCACCGTGCCCTCGCTCGGGTGTTCGTCGACCGGGAACATGCCGACGGCGGTCAGGTGCGGGTCGTGGAACAGGTCTTCCGGCGTGTTCATCGGCGCCGACGGCACGTCCGCCTTTTCCAGCACCTCCAGCCATTCCGCGGTGGTGCGCGTCGGCATGATCTCGGCCAGATGCCGGTAAAGCTCGCCGATATTCTGGGTTCGGCCCGGCATGGTGTGGAAGCGCTCGTCCGCGGCCAGGTCCGGCCGGCCGGCCAGTTCGAAGAAGGCCAGCCAGTGCTTGGTCGAATAGGGCATCATGCAGATATAGCCGTCCGCGGTCTTGTGCGGCCGGCGATAGGGCGACAGCAGGCGCACATAGCCGGCCTCGCCCACCGGCGGCTCGAAGAACCGGCCCTGCATGTGCTCGTTGATGATGAAGCTGGAAAACGTCTCGAACATGGGCACGTCGATGCGCTGGCCCTCGCCCGTGCGCTCGCGGTGGAACAGGCCCATGCAGATCGAGTAGAGCGCGAACAGGCCGCTGGTCTTGTCCGCCAGCACGCTGGGCGCATAGCGCGGCTCGCCGGTCACCTTGCCGGTCAGCGCCGCCAGGCCGGACAGGCCCTGGATCAGGTCGTCATAGGCCGGCTTGTCGGCATAGGGGCCGGTCGGGCCGAAGCCGATGGCGTTGCAATAGACGATGTCTGGCCGGGCCTTGACGATGTCCTCATAGGCGATGCCGAGCCGGGCGGCCGCCTTGGGCCGCATGTTGTGGATGAACACATCCGCGGTCTCGCACAGCTTGTAGAGCGCCTGGCGGGCCGCGTCGTTTTTCAGGTCCAGTACGACCGAGCGCTTGTTGCGCCCTTTCACCATGAAGGCCGCCGACATGCTGGGATGGCGGTTGTCGCCGACCTGGCGCGAGATATCGCCTTCCGGCCCTTCCACCTTCATCACGTCGGCGCCCATTTCGCCCAGGATCTGGGTGCAATAGGGGCCGAACATGACGGTGGTCAGGTCGATGACGCGGACCCCGGACATGGGGCCTTTGGGGGGAGGGGAGGCGGACATGGGCAGGCACCGAAAGCGGAGGGGACGTGCCTCCTTAGTAGCACAGTCTTGCGCCCGTGAACCAATCGCGGATATTTCGCCCCACCGACCGGCGCCGCGCTCCGACGCATCCGCCTTTGGTGCGCCTGTCTCCGCAACCGCCCGGTGCGATAGACTGAACCGAGCCGGCCCGGCCGCCATTGCCATCCCTCCCAACCGAAACCCAGGATTGAACGAAATGGGCGAGACCGCCGAGACGCCGCACGGCGAACTGACCATCCGCACGGTCGCCATGCCGGCCGACGCCAACCCCAACGGCGATATCTTCGGCGGCTGGGTGCTGTCGCAGATGGATATCGCCGGCGGCATTGCGGCGGGCCACCGCGCGCAGGGCCGGGTGACGACCGCCGCCATCGACGCCATGAGCTTTATCCGCCCCGTCTATGTGGGCGATGTCATGTGTGTCTATGCGGCGGTGGAAAAGACCGGACGGACCTCGCTCACCATCCGGCTGGAGGCGTGGGCGCTGCGCAATCAACTGGGCGCGCGGGTGAAGGTCACCGAGGGCCGGTTCATCTTCGTCGCCATCGACGACGACGGCAAACCCCGGCCCTTGCCGCCCACCGCGCCATAGCCCCCATTGCCCTTTGCGCAATTCCGGGGATGATAGCGGTCTCCCGTCAATCGTACGCACGTGTCGATTGCGCCCCTGCCAACAAGACCCGTGCCCACAAGGCCCGTGCCCACAAGGCCCATGCCAACAAGGATCGACCGCCATGGATGCCCTGACCCTGCTGAAAGAGCGCTCCTCGACCCTGCCGCGTTTCATGTCCGAACCGGGGCCGAGCGATGCCGACCTGGCCGAGATGTTCGAGGCCGCCACCCGCGTACCGGATCACGGTTTGATCCGGCCGTGGCGCTTCGTGGTGCTGCGCGGCGACGACCGCGCCCGGATGGGCGATGTGTTCGCCGATGCGCTGAAGGCCCGCAAGCCGGATGCCGACGAAGAGGCGCTGCAAGCCGAACGCGGCCGCGCCCTGCGCTCGCCGGTGGTGGTGGTGGTGCTGGCCCGCACCAAGGCGCACCCGAAAGTGCCGCAGGTGGAACAGGTGGTCTCGGCCGGGCAGGCCGCGCTCACCCTGCAACTGGCGGCCCAGGCCAAGGGCTTCGGCAGTGTCATGCTGACCGGCGACAACGCCTACGATCCGCAGGTGAAAGCCTTTTTCGGCCTGAAAGAGGACGATGCCATTGTCGCCTTCCTCTATCTGGGCACGCCCGCGGACAAGGTGCCGGGCAAGCAGCGGCCGGACCCGGCCAAATATGTCGAAGCCTTCGGCGCCAACGCCGGCTAGACGGCGCGGCGGGCGGACGGAACGCGTGTCCCCATCATGAACCGACCTCTCTCCGCCCCGGCCCGCTGGGCGTTGATCGCCCTCGGCTGGACGGCGGTCGGGCTGGCCGCCCTCGGCGTGCTGCTGCCGCTGCTGCCGACCACGCCCTTCCTGCTGGTTGCCGCCTGGGCGTTCGGCCGGTCGAGCGAGCGCTTCCACAACTGGTTGCACCGCAATCGCTGGTTCGGCCCGCTGATCCGCGACTGGCAACAGCACGGCGCCATTCCGCTTTGGGCCAAGATCATGGCCGTCACCTTCATGGCGCTGGCCATGATCGGCCTCGTGCAACGCAACGCCCTGCCTGTCTGGGCCATGATCCTGATCGGAGCCGGTCTGGCCGCGGTCTCGGTCTGGATCACCACCCGACCCAGCCCCCGGAGAGACCCCGACCGATGAGCGAACTGCACCCCGACGTCGCCCCGCAACTGACCGACCTGGCCCTGGACCCGCACCGCCCGCTGCTGATTTCGGACGCGGACGAGGTGTTGTTCGATTTCATGCGCGCCTTTGTCGGCTTCGTCGAGGAAAACGGCCATTACTACGACTGGAAGACGTTTGCGCTCACCGGCAATATCCGCCGGCCGCACGATCACTCCGCCCTGTCGCCGGCCGAGGTGCGCGACCTGATCAACACGTTTTTCGCCGAACGCACCGAGGCCATTCCGCCGGTGGCCGGCGCCGCCGCGGCGCTGGCGGCGCTGAGCCGCGACGGGGTGCAGGTGCTGGTGCTCTCCAACCTGCCGCTGGCGCAGCGGGCCGACCGGGCGCGGGCGCTGGCGCGGCACGGCATGGCCTATCCCATCGTCGCCAATGCCGGCCTGAAGGGCCCGACCGTGCGGGCGCTGGCAGGCCGGACCGGCGCCGCCACCGCCTTTGTCGACGATATCGGCCACCACCACGAGAGCGTCGCCGAGCATGCCGAGGCCGTGCACCGGCTCCACTTTTCCAGCCATCCGCGTCTGCGCGCGCTCCAGGGCCATATCCCCACCGCCCACCACCAGGCGGAGAGCTGGGCGGAGTTGGAGGCGGAATTGCGGGCGCGGTTGCTGGGGTAACAGCAACGGTCGCGGCGGTTGTTGTACCCCGGAGGCGGCGGAGCCGTCATCCGGGGCCGCTGTATCTCGCGAACACAGGCGGCGACGGTGTTCGAAGGATGACGCCGGCCCCGGATCGGCGCTCCGCACCGTCCGGGGTACAGGCTCCGCTATTCCGGGTCGCGCCCGCCCTCGCTTTCGATCTTCTCGGCCAGGCGGCGCATGCCGCGCAGCCAGCGTTCCATATCGTTGGTCTTGCCTTCCATCCACTTCTGGGCCAGGTCGTCGGTCAGGATCAGGAAGCGCTCGTCCTCGACCGCCTTGGCCACCATCTCCGCCACGTCCTCCGGCTCCTTGACCGGGCCGACGGCGTTGCGGGCGAAGGGCTTGCTCGGGTCGCCCAGCATCGGCGTGCGCACGCCGAGCGGCGCCAGCAGCGAGACGCGGATGCCCTGGTGGTGGTGCGTCACCGCCAGATACTCCGCCAGCCCCACCACCGCGTGCTTGGAGACGGTGTAGGGCAGGTTGCCGTTCGACATCAGAATACCGGCCATGCTGGCGGTGTGGATCAGATAGCCGGAGCCGCGTTCCAGCATGCCCGGCAGCACGGCGCGCACCGCATAGACATGGGCCATGACATTGACCTGCCAGTGATCCTCCCACACCGAGAGCGGCGTGTTCAGAAGTTCGCGCCCGGAATTGATGCCGGCATTGTTGAACAACACGTCGACCGGGCCGAACCGCGCTTCCGCCGCTTTGACCAGGGCGTCGACCTCGTCCTCGCGGCCGACATCGCAGCCGATGCCGAGGCCGCCGAATTCGGCGGCCACCGCCTTGGCGCCGTCGCCGTTGCGGTCCGCCACCACCACCTTGGCGCCGCGGGCCGCGAAATTGCGGCAACAGGCAGCGCCGATGCCCGACGCCCCGCCGGTGACGACGGTCACCTTGCCTTGCCAGTCCATGGGTTGGTTCCTTCCTGCATTCTGGTTGTCGTTCCCCGCTTCCGACAGCGTGGCGGATCAGGCCGGCGCGAACACGTCCTCGTGCGCCTGGCCCTTGAGCACCGGCTTCTGCGTCGGCCCCTTGAAGGCGGCGTCCCGTTGCAGCACCGGCATCACCTCGTTCGCGAACAGGCGCATGTTCAACTCCGCCTCGTGATGCGGCATGCGGCCATAGGAGAAGTCGCAGACAATGTGGTCGGTGCCGGTCAGGCGCTGCAATTCGCCCACCTGTTGCAGGCAGTCGTCCGGCGTGCCGACGATCTGGATCGACACATAGAACTCGGTCATTTTCCGGCGCGCCTCGGGGTCCTTCATCTTGGCATAGGTCTTGGCGGTCTTGCCGTAGGACTCATAGCCTTTGACGGTGGAAAGGTGCCCGTCGGAAAAATTGTAGTGGGCGTCGATGCTGTCCCATTTCGCGCCCAGATACTGAATCGCCCGCTCGTGCGCTTCTGCGCGGCTGGGGGCGCAGGAGACGTTGGTCAGGATCACCGGCGGGGTCGGCGTGTGGCCGACGCTGGTGGCGATGTCGCGATAGGTCTGGATGTCGGCCGCGGCCTTGTTCCATTCGTTCTGCATGATCACCATCATGCCGAAGCCGAGCTTGGCCATGATCTCCGCCGATTCCGGGCTGACGGAGGAGGCGTAGAACCGCGTCTCCGGCCGTGACATCGGCCGGGGCCGGATCGACGTTTTCGGGATTTTGTAGAACTCGCCGTCCCAGGAGAATTCCTCCTCGCGCAGCGCCGTGGTGACCAGTTGCGCCGCCTCGGCGAAACGGGGGCGGGCTTCCTCCATCGGGATGCGGAAGCCCTCGTATTCGCGCGTCGCGGCCCCCCGGCCGAAGCCGAACATGCAGCGCCCGCCGCAGAGCAGGTCGAGATAGGCGATCTGCTCCGCCACCCGGATCGGGTCGTACCAGGGCAGCACGATCACGCAGGTGCCGAGCGTGATGCGGCTGGTCTTGGCCGCGTAATAGCTGAGCAACTGCAACGGCGCCGGCGACATCGAATAGCCGGTGAAGTGGTGCTCCAGGCCGAACAGCGAGTCGAAGCCCAACGGTTCAGCCAGATCGGCCAGTTGCAGATGGTCCGAGAGCACGGCGGCATCTGGGCGACCGGGCTCGGCCAGGACGCTGATATCGGTTCCGACTTTCATGGGCTTGTCCTCCGGGGTATTCGACCTTTGGGCAATGCTACGCCCGGGAAAGCGGCGTGCCACTGCGTCGATAGCGCACCGGCGGTGGGGAGCCATCGCCCAAGAGCTTTCCCGGCCGGAACCGCCGCCAGGCGGGCCCGAGCCGGGACCTCCAGCCGGGGAGACCTCCGAGCGTTGGGGAAACGCCCGGCGGAGACAGAGCGGGCGGCCGCGGCACTCCCCGGTCGGAGATCCCGACTGGAGGAGATCCCGGCCGGCCGCTTCGCGCCCGCCGGGAAAGCGGGGCGATTGCCCAAGAGCTTTCCCGGACGGAACCGCCGCGAGGCGGGTTCGAGCCGGGACCTCCCGCCAGGGCGCCCTGCGTGCGTCGGGGGAGAGCTATTCCTTCGGCGCGTTGCGGCGCGAACGGACTTCGACGCCGCCCGCCTGCTCCTCCATATAGCGCACCAGATGGGTGAAGTCCTCGCCGGAGCCGCCTCGGTTCAGGGCATAGCTCCACCACTGGCGCACCGGCTGGCCGACCCACATGGGCACGCCCAGCGCCTCCGCCTCCTCGATGGCCAGCTTCACGTCCTTGTGCATCAGCTCGGTGCGGAAGCCGTAGTCGAAGGTGCGGGTCAGCACCGATTTCGGGAATTTGTCGCGCACGGCCGTGTTCATGCCGCTGCCGGCGCAGATCACGTCCACCATCACGTCCGGGTCGAGCCCGGCCTTGGCACCGACCACGAACGCCTCGGCGGTGGCGACCATGGCGGTGGCGGAGAGATAGTTGTTCAGCAGCTTCATCATCTGGCCGTGGCCGGCGGTCTCGCCGACGAAGAACGGCTTGCCGATGTGCGCCAGCGCCGGCTGGTAGCGCTGCCACAGCGCCTCCGGCCCCGCCACCATGACGGCGAGCGTGCCCTTCTCCGCACCGCCGACGCCGCCGGAGACCGGCGAGTCCATCTGGGCGATGCCGTGCCCGGCCAGGCCCTCGGCGATGGTCTGGGCCATGCGCGGGCCGGTGGTGGAAAGGTCGATGAAGGTCTTGACGCGGCTGCCCTCGGCCACGCCTCCCTCGCCGAGCGCGACGGCCTTGACCACGTCCGGCGTCGGCAGGCTGACCAGCACGCACTCCACCCGATCGGCCACGTCCTTGATCGAGGCCGCGGCTTCGGCGCCGGCCTCGACCAGGGCCTGCACCGCTTTCGGGTTCTGATCGAACACCAGCAGCGGATAGCCGCCGCCCAGCAGGCGTTTGGCCATGGGCGCGCCCATGGCGCCCAAACCGATGAAACCGAGGCGCTCTGTCATGATGCGGTGTCCTTGCACGCGGGAATTCGATGACGCTCGGCAGAGCATACAAAGGCGCCGGCCGCCTGACCATGCGGCGGGGCCATGCAGCGGGGAACACGGCTCAGCGCCGGGCGAACAGGCGCTCGATATCGGCGAGTTTCAGTTCCACATAGGTGGGCCGGCCGTGATTGCACTGGCCGGAATGCGGCGTCACCTCCATCTCGCGCAGCAGCGCATTCATCTCGGCCGCATTCAGGGAGCGCCCGGCGCGGACGCTGCCATGGCAGGCCATGGTGCCGCAGACCGCATCCAGCCGCTCGCGCAGGCCGTGGGTGGAATCCCAACTGGCCAGTTCGTCGGCCAGGTCGCGCAGCAGGGCGGCGCAGTCGGTGTGGCCGAGCAGGGCCGGCGTCTCGCGCACCACGACGGCGCCGTGGCCGAACGCCTCGATCACCAGGCCCAGCTCCGCCAGTTCGTGGCTGCGGTCGGCGAGCCGGTCGGCGGCGGCGGGCTCCATCTCCACCACTTCCGGCAGCAACAGGGCCTGCCGGGCGACGCCGCCCTGGGCCAGGGCCTTTTTCATCCGCTCCAGCACCAGACGCTCGTGCGCGGCATGCTGGTCGACGATGACGACGCCGTCGCCGGTCTGCGCGACGATATAGGTGCCGTGCAACTGCGCGCGGGCGGCGCCCAGCGGAAACGCCTCGGCCTCTCCCGCCAGGGCATCGGCCAGGGCGTCGTCGCCCGCCTCCATGGCCGCCGGGCGCGCGTCCGGCGCGGCCAGCGGGCTGCCGGGCACCGGCTGCGGCGCCTGGAACGCGGCCGCCCGCTCCGCCACGGCGAGGGACGGGTGCTCGGCATAGGCGGGCCGGGCGAACAGGCTGGCGACCGGGGCCCGCCCCCCGCCACTCGCCGCCCCGCCACTTGCCATCGCGCCACTTATCCCGCCGCCCGGCCGGAACGCGCCCAGCGCCGCGGTCGACACGGTGGCCGCGGCCCGATAGCCGGCGGCGTCCAGCGCCTGGCGCACGCCCGCCACCAGCAGGCCGCGCACCATGCCGTTGTCGCGGAAGCGGACCTCCGCCTTGGCCGGATGCACGTTCACGTCCACGGCTTCCGGGTCGACCTCCAGAAACAGGGCGACGGCCGGATGGCGGCCGCGCGGGATCATATCTTCATAGCCGCCCTTCAGCGCCCCCAGCAGCAGCCGGTCGCGCACGGCCCGGCCGTTCACGAACAGATACTGGCTCGCCGTGGTGGCGCGGTGATAGGTGGGCAGGCCGATCAGGCCGGAGAGGCGCAGCCCCTCGCGCGCCGCGTCCACCGGCACGGCATTGGCTCGGAAATCGCGGCCGAGCACGGCGGCGAGCCGGTCGGCGCGGGCGTCCGGCCCGGCGCAGGCGGGGAATTTCAGCACCTCGCGGGTCTCGTCGCGCAGGCTGAAGGCGACCGCCGGCGCGGCCATGGCGAGGCGGCGCAGATGGTCCTGCACCTGGCCGCTTTCGGCGCGCGCGGTCTTGAGGAATTTCAGCCGGGCAGGGGTGGCGAAGAACAGGTCGCGCACCTCCACCAGCGTGCCCCGGCCCTGGGCCACCGGCTGCGGCGCGCCCACGCGTCCACCCTCGACGGCGATGGTCCACGCCGCGTCGGCGTCGGCGGTGCGCGAGGCGATGGTCAGGCGCGCGACCGCGCCGATGGACGGCAGCGCCTCGCCCCGAAACCCCAGCGAGCGGATATGCACCAGGTCGCCGTCCGGCAGTTTCGAGGTGGCGTGCCGCTGCACCGCCAGTTCCAGGTCGCCGCGGCTCATGCCGCAACCGTCGTCGCGCACGCTGACCAGCGCCTTGCCGCCGTCGCGGATCGCCACCTCGATGCGCGAGGCGCCGGCGTCGAGCGCGTTTTCCACCAGTTCCTTGACCACCGCCGACGGCCGCTCGATCACCTCGCCGGCGGCGATCCGGTTGACCAGGACTTCGGGCAGCAGCCGGATGGTCATCCCGTCCCTCTCAGCGGCGCGGCGGCGTCGCGCTCAGATACTGGCGCGCCAGCACCTTGCCCTGCTCCACCGCCGGCTGGTCGAAGGGATCGATGTCCAGCATGCCGGCGGCGATGATGGTTTCCGCCATGAAATGCATCATCACCGAGCCGATACCGGCCTCGTCGACCCGGTCCAGCGTCAGCACGCGGGTCGGACAGCCGTTCTGGACAAGGGTTTCCGCCGTCGCCCGCTGCATCGCATCCAGCAGATCGCCCATGGTGCGCCCGTCCAGATAGTCGAGCGCGCCCGTGTCGCCGGCCAGTGCCGTGCGCATGCGCCGGCCGGTGCCGCCCACCGGGGTCTGGATCAGCGTGAAGACCTTGTCGCGCGGCCCGCCCAGATAGAGTTGCAGCTGGCTGTGCTGGTCCACGGCGCCCACGGCCCGGACCGGCAGCGTGCCTTCCCCGCCCTTGCCGAGGGATTCCGCCCACAATTGCCGGTACCACAGGCCCAGATCGGCCAGCCGGTCGCCATAGGGCATCAGCACCGAAGTGCGCACGTCCCGGGTCTTGGCGAGCGCGCACTGCACCGCCGCCCCGATGGCGGGCGCGCAGCGGTCGCCGGTCAGCAGCTCGGCGATCACCGGCTCCGCGCCGCCGCGGATATTCGCCGGGTCCAGCCCCGCAATGGCAGCCGGCAGCAAGCCCACGACAGAGAGGGCCGAAAACCGCCCGCCCACCGCCGGATCGTGCGGCAGCGCCACCATGCCGTAATGCTGCGCCAGATGGCTCAGGGGCGACGGCCGGGGCTCGGTGATGACGGTGAAATGCTCGGCCGCGACGGCCTCGTCCTCGCCCTCCAGCAGGGCTTCCAGGCAGATCATCGCCTGGGCGAGCGTATCGGCGGTGCCGCCGGACTTGGAAATGACCAGGAAGTCGGTCCGGGCCAGGTCGAGCGAGCGGAACAGGTGGTCGAACGTGTGCGGGTCGACATTGTCGAGAAACACGATGCGGGGGGAATCGCCGCTGGGACCGAAGCCGGCATCGGCCAGGGCGTAAAGCGCCTGCCCGCCCAGGCTGGAGCCGCCCGTTCCCAGCACCACCACCGTGTCGGCGCGGCCGCGGTGGTATTCCGCCCGGTTTTCGATCATCGGAATGTCGTCGCGCCGTTCCGGCAATTGCACCAGCGGCATCGAGCCGTCGCGATGGCCGGTGCGCAGCCGCGCCAGCCCCGGCGCCGCCTTCTGCACCCAGGCCTGCAACGCCTCCTCCGACAAGCCAGCGGGGCCGATGGCCGCGGCCATGCAACCGTCGATGCTCTGCGTGTACATGGGCGCGCTGTTCCTCGTCATCCGGGACGCCGACCCCCGGTCGGCCACTTACACCATAAAGATAGCAAGGATTCGCCGCCAGTCCGGTGGCACAGTTCAGCGCGGAAGCCCGGCTCGGCCCGAGGTCAGGCCCATCCCCAAAAGGCGTCCGGCCCACCCGAAAAAGAAGTGGCCGGGCGCTCATGGAGCGGCCCGGCCAAGTCAGAACAGGGAGGCTTAACGTCTGGGAGACGCGTCCGGATCGCGCCGCGAAACGCGGCGAAGATGACCGAACTAAGTTGTCAATCGACAACGCACGGGCATAGTTGCCGAAAACCGTGGTGAAATGCAGAGCAATTATCGCCTGCCAGCTATGCGATTGCTGCATGGCTAAGCAAAAGCGGTGTGGCCAGAACGCATTGCACGGCTAGAATACCGCAGAAATGCCCAAAATTGCATACAATTCGAGAGGAAAAGCCGATGTCGTGGGAACCGGAACTTGAGGAACTGGCCCGTCGCGAGGCAATGGCCCGGGAAATGGGAGGGGCCGACAAGGTCAAGCGCCAGCACGACGGCGGCCGTCTGACCGTGCGCGAGCGGGTGGAGCAACTGGCGGATGCCGGCTCCTTCCACGAGATCGGCGCCATTGCCGGCAAGGCCGAGTACGACGCCAACAACGACCTGGTCAAGCTCACCCCCTCCAACTGCGTGTTCGGCCGGGCGAAGATGGCCGGCCGGCCGGTGGTAATTTGCGGCGACGATTTCACCGTGCGCGGCGGTTCGGCCGATGCCACCATCAAGGAAAAGCCCCAACTGGCCGAGAAAATGGCCAACGAGTTGCGCCTGCCCATCGTCCGCCTGATCGAGGGCTCCGGCGGCGGCGGTTCGGTGCGCACGATCGAGACCACGGGCCGGGCCAACCTGCCGGGCGGCCAGGGCTCGTCCAGCCGCTTCGACCTGATGGCGACCAACATGGCGACGGTGCCGGTCGTGGCGCTGGGCCTGGGCTCGGTAGCGGGCCTGGGGGCGGCGCGCATGGCGGCCAGCCATTTCTCGGTCATGACCAAGGACACCTCGGCCATGTTCGTCGCCGGGCCGCCGGTGGTCAAAGGCATCGGCCAGGACCTGACCAAGATGGAACTCGGCGGCTGGCGCATCCAGACCCGCGCCGGCGGCGTCGACAATGCGGTCAACACCGAGGCCGAGGCGTTCGAGGCGGCGCGACGCTTCCTCTCCTACCTGCCGAACTCGGTCTACGAGGCGCCGCCCAGGGCCGAGCCGGTGCCGGCCGCGGACCAGGAACCGCTGGCCGCCGCCATCCCCAAGGCCCGGCGCCAGGCCTATCGCATGCGCCCGATCGTCGAACGGCTGGTCGATCCCGGCTCGTTCTTAGAGATCGCGCCGAATTTCGGCCGCTCGATCATCTGCGGCCTGGCCCGGATCGACGGCTGGCCGGTGGCGCTGATGGCGAGCGACCCCTATCACTATGGCGGTGCCTGGACCGCGGATGCCTGCCAGAAAATCATCCGCCATGTGGACCTGGCCGAGACCTTCCACCTGCCGGTGGTCTATCTGGCCGACTGCCCCGGCTTCCTGGTGGGCAAGGAGGCGGAGGAGACCGGCACCATCCGCCACGGCGTGCGCGCCATGGCGGCGGTCAACCAGTCGACCACGCCCTGGTGCGCCATCGTCGTGCGCAACGCCTTCGGCGTGGCCGGTGGCGCGCACGTGCCGGTGGGCCGCTACCACACCCGCTATGCCTGGCCGAGCGGCTTCTGGGGCTCGCTGCCGCTGGAAGGCGGCATCGAGGCCGCCTATCGCGCCGACTTGGACGCGGCGGACGACCCGGCGGCGGAACTGGTGCGGATCGAGGACCGGCTGGAAAAGCTGCGCTCGCCCTTCCGCACCGCCGAACGGTTCTGGATCGAGGAGATCGTCGACCCGCGCAAGACCCGCGGCCTGCTGGAGGAGTTCGCCAACCTCGCCGCACCGCTGCGCGATCCGGGGCCGCGCCGCTTCGGCATCCGGCCCTGAGGGCAAGGGGCGGCGACGGCCGCCGCCCCGTTCCGCACCTGGGGCGCTTTCGGTGCGGATTGAACCCCTCTCTTCCGCCCCATCTCCCGCGCAAGCGGGAGCCCATGCCTGAGAGCTTCTCACAAGGACGCGGGCTCTGTATTTGTCTCTCAGGCATGGGTCCCCGCCTCCGCGGGGACAGGGAGGATGGGGTGGTGCGCCGGCGAAAAAACCGCTCCAGGGCCCATGCGGTTCGAATTGGGCCTGCGCCCCGCCCTTCACGCGGAAGGGGCGACGCAACCGCCCTAGCCGTAGAATGCCTGGAGGCCGGTGATGGCCCGGCCCAGGATCAGGGCGTGCACGTCGTGCGTGCCCTCATAGGTGTTCACGGCTTCCAGGTTCATCATGTGACGCACGACATTGTATTCGTCGTGAATGCCGTTGCCGCCATGCATGTCGCGGGCGACCCGGGCGATGTCCAGCGCCTTGCCGCAATTGTTGCGCTTGATCAGGCTGATCATCGCCGGCGCCGCCTGGCCCTGGTCCATCAGCCGGCCCACCTGCAACGAGCCTTGCAGACCGAGCGCGATTTCCGTCTCCATGTCCGCCAGCTTTTTCTGGATCAGCTGGTTGGCGGCCAGCGGCCGGCCGAAGGCCTTGCGGTTCAGCGTGTAGTCGCGGGCGGCGTGGAAACAGGTCTCGGCCGCGCCCATCGCGCCCCAGGAAATGCCATAGCGCGCCTTGTTTAGGCAGCCGAACGGGCCGCCCAGGCCACGGGCGTTCGGCATGTAGTTCGCATCGGGCACGAACACGTTGTCCATCACGATCTCGCCGGTCGGCGAGGCGCGCAGCGAGAACTTGCCCTCGATCTTCGGCGTCGACAGGCCCTCCATGCCGCGCTCGGCGATGAAGCCGCGAATGTCGTCGTTCTCGTCCTTGGCCCAGATCACGAACACGTCGGCGATGGGGCTCGACGTGATCCACATCTTGGCGCCGTTCAGCACATAGCCGCCGTCGACCTTCTTCGCCCGGGTCTTGAGCCCGCCGGCGTCGGAGCCGTGGTCCGGCTCGGTCAGGCCGAAGGCGCCGACGAACTCGCCGGAGGCGAGCTTGGGCAAAAAGCGCTCCTTCTGGTCCTCGGTGCCGTAGCTGTGGATCGGATACATCACCAGCGAGGACTGCACGCTCATGGCGCTGCGATAGGCGCTGTCGCAGCTTTCCACCGCGCGGGCGACCAGGCCGTACATGACGGCGCTGCCACCGGGGCAGCCATAGCCCTCCAGCGCGATGCCGAGGAAGCCGGCCTCGCCGAACTTGCGATAGATGGCGCGGTCGAAGGTCTGGTTGCGGTTCGCCTCCAGCACGCCCGGCAGCAATTCCTCGTCGGCGAAGCGCTTGGCCATGTCATAGGCCATGCGCTCGTCTTCGGAGAGCTGGCTGGACAGCAGCAACGGGTCGGCCCAATCGAACGAGGGCAGTTTCGAAGACTTGGCGGGGGATTGGGTCATCGGTCCGATGCTTTCTTTTGGGGTTGACGCCGTGTTTGCCGGTTTGCTGACCACACCCCGCCCCGGTCATGCAAGCCCTTTCCCCGTCGCACACGACCTTAGTCCTGGGAAACGGGCTTCGCGACAACAAAACATTGGGAAATGCCGCCAGAACCGCTAACACGTAATGTGTTCGACACAATGTGTCCGATGGCCGGAGGCGACGGTCAAGTCGGCCCGGCACTGCTCCAAAACGGGACAGGGATTTGGCGCGATATGGAGTATTTCGCCCAGCAGTTGATTAACGGCCTGACACTCGGGTCGATCTACGGGCTCATCGCCATCGGCTACACCATGGTCTATGGCATTATCGGCATGATCAATTTCGCGCATGGCGAAGTGTTCATGATCGGCGCGTTCGTGGCGCTGATCGCCTTCCTCGCGGTTTCGGCCACCGGCATCACGATGGTGCCGCTGTTGCTGCTGATCATGCTGGCGACCGCCATGATCTTCACCGCCGCCTATGGCTGGACGGTGGAGCGCATCGCCTACCGGCCGTTGCGCGGCTCGTTTCGCCTGGCGCCGCTGATCAGCGCCATCGGTATGTCGATCTTCCTGCAGAACTATGTGCAACTGTTGCAGGGCGCACGGGTGAAAACCCTGCAGCCGCTGATATCGGGCGGCATCGAGTTGATGGAACGGGACGGCTTCACGGTCGTCCTTTCTTATATGCAGATCCTGATCATCGCGCTGACCACCGGGCTGATGATCGCCTTCTGGCTGCTGATCGAGCGCACCAGTTTCGGCCGCATGCAGCGCGCCTGCGAGCAGGACCGGACCATGGCCGGGCTGTTGGGGGTGGATGTCGACCGTACCATCTCGCTGACCTTCGTCACCGGCGCGGGGCTGGCCGCCATCGCCGGCATGATGTTCCTGATGTATTACGGCGTCATCGACTTCTTCATCGGCTTCCTGGCCGGGCTGAAGGCCTTTACGGCGGCGGTGCTGGGCGGCATCGGCTCGCTGCCGGGCGCCATGCTGGGCGGCCTGCTGATCGGCCTGATCGAGGCGTTCTGGGCCGGCTATTTCACCACCGAGTACAAGGACGTCGCCGCGTTCGCCATCCTGGTGCTGGTGCTGATCTTCCGCCCGACCGGGCTGCTGGGCCGGCCGGAAGTGGAGAAGGTCTGATGGCGGTGCAAAGCGCGCTGAAGGAGGCCGGGCTTGCCGCCGTCCTGGCGATGATCCTGGCCCTGCCGCTGGTCGGCTTTCGCACCGTCGAGCAAGGCGCCAGCCTGGGGATCGACACCCGCATGGCCTGGGTGCCGGCGGCGGGCGCGGTGGTCTTCGTCGGCCGCCTGCTGCTGATCGCCTGGCGCTCGCGCAGGGGGGCGGGCGAGCCCGGCGTCCTCGGGCGCGGTGCCGCCGCCCTGGGCGAGCGGTTCCACGGTGCCATCACCGGGATCGCCATTGCCGGCATCCTGTTTGCCGTCGTCCTGCCCTTCCTGCCCTTTGCCAACCGCACCGTCGTCGATCTCGCCACCCTGGTGCTGATTTACGTGATGCTGGGCTGGGGGCTGAACATCGTCGTCGGCCTGGCCGGGCTGCTGGATCTCGGCTATGTGGCATTCTATGCCATCGGCGCCTATTCCTTCGCCATGCTGGCGATGCACGCCGATTTCACCTTCTGGATGGCGCTGCCGCTGTCGGGCCTGTTTGCCTGCATGTTCGGCGTGATCCTGGGCTTTCCCGTCCTGCGCCTGCGCGGCGACTATCTGGCCATCGTCACACTGGGCTTCGGCGAGATGATCCGCATCATCCTGCTGAACTGGTATCATGTCACCGGCGGCCCGGACGGCATCTCCAACATCCCCCGCCCCGGCCTGTTCGGCATGGAGTTCTCCCGCCGCGGCGACCCGGCGTTTCACGAGGTATTCGGTCTGGAATACTCCTCCATGCACCGGCTGATCTTCCTCTATTATCTGATCCTGATCCTGGCGCTGATCACCAACTGGGTGACGCTGCGCCTGCGCCGCCTGCCCATCGGCCGGGCCTGGGAGGCGTTGCGCGAGGACGAGATCGCCTGCCGCGCGCTGGGCCTGAACCCGACCGCGATCAAGCTGTCGGCGTTTGCCACCGGCGCCATGTTCGGCGGTTTTGCCGGCGCCTTTTTCGCGACGCGCCAGGGCTTTATCAGCCCGGAAAGCTTCACCTTCATCGAAAGCGCCATCATCCTGGCCATCGTCGTCATGGGCGGCATGGGCTCGCAGGTCGGCGTCGTGATCGCGGCGGTGGTGATGATCGGCCTGCCGGAATGGTTCCGCGAGTTGCAGGAATACCGCATGCTGTTCTTCGGCGCCGGCATGGTGCTGATCATGGTCTGGCGGCCGCAGGGTCTGGTGCACCGACGCCAGCCCAGCATTTTGCTGGGAGGGCGACGATGAGCCCGCCGCTGCTCCAGGTGGAGCATCTCACCATGCGCTTCGGCGGCCTGACCGCCATCGACGACCTGTCGTTCGCGGCCGCCGACGGCGAGATCACCGCCATTATCGGCCCGAACGGGGCCGGCAAGACCACGGTGTTCAACTGCCTGACCGGCTTCTACAAGCCGACGGTCGGCCGCCTCGCCCTGCGCCGCGACGGTCGGGAACACCTGCTGGAACGCATGCAGGGGTTCGACATTGCCCGCCATGCAGGCGTCGCCCGCACGTTTCAGAATATCCGGCTGTTCGGCCGGATGAGCGTGCTGGAGAACCTGCTGGTCGCCCAGCACGGGCCGCTGATGCGCGCCTCGAAATTCACCTTTGCCGGCCTGTTCGGCCTGCCGTCCTACAAGGCCGCCGAGCGGGCCGCGGTGGAGCAGGCGCGCTACTGGCTCGACAAGGTGAACCTGACGGACCGGGCCGACTGGGACGCCCAGAACCTGCCCTATGGCGCCCAGCGCCGGCTGGAGATCGCGCGGGCCATGTGCACGCGGCCATCGCTTCTGTGCCTCGACGAGCCGGCCGCCGGCCTGAACCCGCGGGAAAGCTATGACCTGAACGTGCTGCTCCAGGGCATCCGCAACGAGCAGGGCATCGGCATTCTGCTGATCGAGCACGACATGAGCGTGGTCATGGAAATCTCGGACCATATCGTTGTGCTGGATTATGGCTGCAAGATTTCCGATGGCTCTCCCGATTTCGTGCGCAACGATCCGACCGTGATCCGCGCCTATCTCGGCACCGACGACGAGGAAGACGACGAAGCCGCCACCGCATCCGAGGGGGCGAAGCGATGAGCGAGCTGCTGCTGGAAATCGAGGGGGTCGAGACCTATTACGGCAACATCCAGGCGCTGCATGGCATCGACCTGACCGTCACACGGGGCGAGATCGTGACCTTGATCGGCGCCAACGGCGCCGGCAAGTCGACGCTGCTGATGACGATCTGCGGCAATCCCCAGGCCCGCCACGGCACGATCCGCTTCGAAGGCGAGGACATCACGCACCAGCCGACCTTCACCATCGTCCGCCGCGGCGTGGCGCATGCGCCCGAGGGCCGGCGGATCTTCCCGAAAATGACCGTGCTGGAAAACCTGCAACTGGGCGCCATCACCGCGCCGGAGGCCCATTACGCGCGCAACCTGGATGCGGCCTTCACCCTGTTCCCGCGCCTGGCGGAGCGGCGCTCGCAGCGGGGCGGCACGCTGTCCGGCGGCGAGCAGCAAATGCTCGCCATCGCCCGCGCGCTGATGAGCGAGCCGAAACTGTTGCTGCTGGACGAGCCGTCGCTTGGCCTGGCGCCGATCATCGTCCGCCAGATTTTCAACGCCATCCGCACCGTCAACCGGGAAACCGGCATGACCGTGTTCCTGGTGGAGCAGAACGCCTATCACGCCCTGCGGCTCGCCCATCGCGGCTATGTGATGGTGAACGGCATCATCACGCTGTCCGGCACCGGCCAGGACCTGCTGGCCAACGAAGAGGTGCGGGCGGCGTATCTGGAAGGGGGCCACTGATGCAGGCAGTCCTCGGCACATCGGTGCCGGTCTATATCGGCCTGGTGGTGGTGCTGGCCGGCGGCGCGGCCTTCATGACCGGCCAGGCCATCGCCCGCACCTGGCGCCCGCTCTGGCAGGTGGTGGCCTATGGTCTGCTGCTGGCCATCGCGTCGCGCTTTTTCGTCTATGCCCTGTTCGACGGCACCATGCTGAGCGCCACCGGCTATCTGGCCGATGCGGTGATCCTCTGCGGCATCGGCCTGCTGGCCTTCCGGCTCAACCGCGTGGCGATGATGGTGAAACAATATCCCTGGCTCTACGAGCGCGCCGGCCCGTTCGCCTATCGCGACCGGTAGCAAAACGCATGGCGAGGCTTCCGACCACGGCCCAAACGCCGTTCCGGGAATCGCCGTCTCAGGGGGACGGCAAGGGGCGGGTGCCCCGATGCCGTCGGGCCGAGCGCCCTTAAGTCGAGCGCCCTTAAGCCGAGCCCCCTTGAGTTGGGCCCCCTTGAGTTGGGCCGAGCCCCCTTAAAACGTGGTCGGCCAGTTGGCGAGCAGGTGCTCGCCGACCGGCTTGCCCTGATAGACCTCCAGCAGTCGCGCCAGGTGTGCGCGGGTCTCGCGCGGGTCGATCACGTACTGGGCTTCGTAGAGACCGGCCAGGTCCCAGGCCTCGGTGTCGCGGTCCAGCTCGGCGGCCAGCGCGGCGAAGCGGTCCGGGTCGTCCTCCGCACGCACGCCGTGCAGCACGTTGACGGCCAGGCGCGGCTCCATGAAGCCCAGGTCGGCGGTCGGCCAGGCCAGCACCTCGTCGGCGTTGCGGCCGCCGCCCATGTTGAGATAGGCCTGCCCGAACGATTTGCGCACGATGACGCTGAACCGCGGCACGGTCACCTGCGCCAGCGCGTTCATCCAGTTCATGATCTTGCCCGGCGCCCGCTTGCGCTCGCCCTCCAGGCCGATGAAAAAGCCCGGCTGGTCGACCAGGGAGACCAGCGGGATGTTGAAGCTGTCGCAAAGGACGATGAAGCTCACCGCCTTGTCGCAGGCGTCGGGGTCGATGGCGCCGCCCTTTTGCAACGGGTTGTTGGCGAGGAAGCCGACCGTCCGCCCCTCGATCCGGGCGAGCGCGGTGACGACGGCGCGGCCGAAGCGCGCCTTCAGTTCGAACACGCTGCCCTCGTCGGCGAGGGTGCGCAGCACGCGGCGCATGTCGTAGACGCGCTGCCGCGCCTCCGGCACGATCTCCAGCAGCTTTTCCTGCTCGCCGCCGGCCGGTTTCGGCTCGGCCCGGGGCGGCGGCTCGCCGGCATGGGAGGGCAGGTAGGAGAGGAAGGTGCGCACGGCATCCAGCACCTCCTCGTCGGTGTCGAACGCCTGGTCGACCAGGCCGGTGACCTCGGTGTGCAGCTTCCAGCCGCCCAGGGCTTCCGGCGTGATCTCCTGGCCGATGGCGATGGAGGTGACGCGTGGGCTGGTCACCGCCATCACCGCGCCCTTGCGGGCGAACACCACGTCGGAAATGACGCTGTACCACGTGGACGAGCCATAGCTCTGCCCCATCAGGGTCGAGACCCAGGGGGTTTCGCGGGTGCGGCGGTATTCCTCCCGGTCCTGGCCGATGGTGGCGCGGCCGGAGGCGCCCATGCGGTCCGGCATGCGCCCGCCGCTGCTTTCGCCCAGCAGCACCAGCGGCATGCGCCGCTCGCGCGCCGTGCGCTTCATGTGGCCCATCTTCTTCATGTTCACCTGGCTGGACGAGGCGCCCAGCACGGTGAAATCGTTGGCGACCAGCGCCACCGGCCGGCCGTCCACGCGGCCATAGCCGGCAATCTTGCCGTCGGCCGCGGACTTGTCCCGGGTTTCCGGCCGGATGGAGTAGGCGTGCAGGCCCGCCTCCAGGAACGAGCCGTCGTCCAGCAGATAGGCCAGGCGCTCGCGCGCGTTCAGCACGCCGGCATTGCGCCGTGCCTCCAGCTTGCGGGCGCCGCCCATGGCCAGGGCCTCGGCGCGGCGGCGCTCCAGTTCGGCCAGTTTTTCGTCATGGGGCATGAGGCGGGTCCCGGAAGGCAAGATTGCAAAAACCGCACCCGACGCGCCGGGCCATTTCCGGCACGTCGGGTGCGGGGAAAGACGGCGCTAGCGCTGCACGTTGCCGGAGCGCACCGGCACGCCGAATTCGCGGTGGCAGACATCCGCCAGCTTGGCAACGCCCTCGCGGATCGTTTCGACGCTGGGCTGGCCGAAGCAGAGGCGGAAGGAGTGCTTGCCGGTCTCGGGATCGGCCACCCATTCGCGGCCGGGATTGATGGCGATGCCTTCTTTGGCGGCAGCCACCGCCAGCGCGCTCGAATCCACCTCCTTCGGCAGGGTGACCCAGATGAAAATGCCGCCTTCCGGCGCCCGGAATTCGGCGGCGGTGCCGAAATTCTCGTGCAGCGCCTCCTGGATGGCGTCGCATTTGGTCTTGAGCAGGCCGACCAGCTTGCCGACATGGTCCTCGAACTGCGCGGTGCAGAACTCGGCCAGCGTCACCTGTTCCAGCGCGCCCGAGCCGGCGTCGGTCTTCAGCGGCAGCGCCTGGGCGATGAACGGCCAGTCGGCCACCAGATAGCCGACCCGCAGCGCCGGCGCGATCGACTTGGAGAAGGTGCCGCAATAGATCACCCGCCCCTCGGTATCGAGCGAGCGGATCGCCGGCGGCCGTGTGCCGGACCAGGTCAGGTCGGCATAGCAGTCGTCCTCGAAAATCATGATGTCGTGCTTGCGCGCGATGTCGAGGATGGCGTGGCGTCGCTCCAGGCTCATGACCGTGCCGGTCGGGTTCTGCACCGTCGGGATGGTGTAGACGTATTTGCAGCGCTTGCCCGCCGCCTTGATCTGGCCCAGCACTTTCTCCAGCTCGGCCGGGATGATGCCGTCATCGTCCATGGCGACGCCGACATATTCCGCCTGGACGCCTTTCAGCCGGGTCATGGTGCCGCCATAGGTGCCGCCCTCGATCACCACTACGTCGCCCGGCTCCAGCAGCACCTGGTGCACCAGGTCCAGCGCCTGGAGCGAGCCGGTGGTGACGATCATGTCGTCGGCCGAGCACTCGATGGCGGTCCAGCGTTTCAGGCGGCCGGCGATCCACTCGCGCAGCGGGCGATAGCCCTGCGGGCCGGTCATCAGATTGTAGATGGCGAGGTTGGCGCCCTCTTTCTCCAGCGCGCGCGTGGCGGCGGCGATCAGGTCCGGCACCGGCAGCGATTCCGGCGCGTTGTTGCCGCCGACGAAATAAAACGGCGGAAAGCCCTTGAACGGCGCGGGCGCGGGCGCGGGCAGGCCCTTGCGGAAATGGGCGGCGTAGTCGAACCCCATGGGACAGCATCCTCGATTGTGATGAACGATTTGGTATTGGCGCAGATACAGCCGATTGCGGGTCTCCCGGTCAACCGAGAACATCGCCGCTTCGGCCCGGTCGCGACCGCATGCCCGCGGCTGGCGTAATGACAAGCGGCGCCGATCCGCTACAGTTGCCGCAACGCTTCGGGGCCGCGTGCCGCCCGGCAGGCCGCCCCGCGATTGCAACGGAGGAACGCTTCATGGAAATCGGTTATGTCGGCCTCGGGGCCATGGGGGGCGCGCTCGCCCGCCGGTTGATGCTGAGCCACAAGCTGCACGTGCTGGACCTGCGCCCGGACGTGGTGCAGGGCTTTGTCGACAAGGGCGCTATCCCGGCCCAGAACGGCGCGGCGCTGGCCCAGGCCTGCGACATCGTCCTGACCTGCCTGCCGCGCTCGGCCAATGTGCGTGAGGCGATTTTCGGCCCCGGTGGCCTGGCCGAGGGGCTGGAGCCCGGCAAGATCGTCGTCGACCAGACCTCCGGCGATCCGGACGAGACCCGCGCCATGGCCGCCGAACTGGCCGAGCGCGGCGTGACCCTGATCGACGCCCCGGTCTCCGGCGGCCCGGCGGGCGCCGATGCCGGCACCATCGCCATCATGGTCGGCGGCCCGCTGGAGGCGTTCGAGAAGGTGAAGCCTTATTTCCTGTCGATCAGCCCGAATGTCATGCATTGCGGCGATGTCGGCAACGGCCATGTGGTGAAGATCGTCAACAACACCATCGCCGCCTGCAACCGGCTGGCGATGTACGAGGCGGTGGCCGTCGGCCGCAAATACGGCCTGTCGCTGCAAACCATCTCGGACGTGGTCAACAAGTCGTCGGGCCGCAGCGGTGCCACCGAGCGCACCCTGCCGGCGCTGTTGGAGGGCACGGAAGCCTCGAACTTCGCCATCGGTCTGATGCTGAAGGACGTGAGCCTGGGCACCAAGCTCGGCATCAATGCCGGCGCGCCGATGTTGCTGGCGGGCGTGGTCCGCGGCATGTTACAGGCCGGTACCTACGAACTGGGCGAGAGCGCCAATCTCGACGACATCCGCCAGATGATCGAAGCCTGGGCCGATGTGAAACTGGTCGGCTAGACCGATAGAAAAATTCAGAGGACTCCCCATCATGGCCACCCCCTATGGCAGCTATCCGGACATCGGCGTCACGCTGGACAACCATGTCGCCGTCATCGAGCTTCAGCGCCCGCCGCACAATTATTTCGACTACACCCTGATCGAGTCGATTGCCGCGGCCTGCGAGGACCTGGGCACCGACGCCCAATGCCGCGCCATCGTGCTCTGCGCCCAGGGCAAGAATTTCTGCGCCGGCGGCAACTTCACCCAGCCGGTGCAGGACACGAAACCCCGCAAGGGCCATCTGTATCAGGAGGCCGTGCGCCTGTTCCGCACGCCGAAGCCGATCATCGGCGCGATCCAGGGCGCGGCGGTCGGCGGCGGCCTGGGCCTGGCGCTGGTGCCGGATTTCCGGGTGGCCTGCCCGGAAGCGCGCTTCTCCGCCAATTTCACCCGATTGGGCTTCCATCCGGGCTTCGGCCTGACGGTGACCCTGCCGGAGGTGATCGGCAAGAGCCGCACCCAGCTCATGTTCTACACATCCCGCCGCATCAAGGCCGAGGAGGCCAAGGAATGGGGCCTGGTCGACGTGTTGGTGCCGATGGACGCATTGCGGGAGACCGCCGTGGCTCTGGCGACCGAAATCGCCGAGTGCTCGCCGATTTCGATCCTGGAGACGCGCAAGACCATGCGCGGCGACCTGGCCGACCGGGTGAAAGCGGCCACCGACCATGAGCTTTCCATCCAGGACCGTCTGCGCGGGACCGAGGACTTCAAGGAAGGCGTGCGCGCCATGACCGAGCGCCGGGTTCCGGTCTGGAAGGGCCGCTGAGGCGTCTTCGGTCCGTCCCCATTTCCTCCCTGGAAGGAGCCATTTGCATGAATGCCAGTGTTGAACAGCAGGCCTTTCGCAGCGACGCCCGCGACTGGCTCGCCGCCAATTTTCCCCCGGCGCTGAAGGACAAGTCCTACCGGGCGCTCGCCGACAAAGATCCGGCGCTTGCCGCCGACCTGGAGGTTTGGCGCTCGCGCCTGGCCGGCAAGGGCTGGGGCGCGCCGACCTGGCCGGCCGAATACGGTGGCGCCGGCCTCGGCCATCCGCAGGCCAAGGTGATTCAGGAAGAAATGGAGGCCATTGGCGCCTTCAATCCGATCCCGACGCTGGCCGGCATGGGCGTGACCATGGTCGGCCCGACCATGCTGGAATACGGCACCGACGACCAGAAGGCCCGGCACCTGCGGGGGATGGCCAGTGGCGAAGTCCGCTGGTGCCTGGGCCTGTCGGAGCCGAATGCGGGCTCCGACCTGGCCTCGCTCGGCACCAAGGCCGAGGACAAGGGTGATCATTTCGTCGTCAACGGCCAGAAAATCTGGACCTCCGGCGCCGATATCTCGCAATGGTGCGGGGCGCTGGTGCGCACCGACCCGGCCAAGCCGAAGCGCGACGGCATCAGCTTCGTGCTGCTGCCGATGGACCAGCCCGGCGTGCGCACCCGGCCAATCCCGCTGATCTCCGGCGCCTCGCCGTTCTGCGAGACCTATTTCGACGACGCCCGCGCCGACAAGGCCGACCTGCTGGGTGAGCTCAACGACGGCTGGAGCGTGATCAAGCGCTTGTTGCAGCATGAGCGCCAGAGCCAGACCAGCGCCGGCCGCCGCAAGCTCGACAACGAGGAACCGTTGCAAGACCTGGCGAAACGCTATGTCGGCACCGACGCGGACGGCACGCTCAGCGACAAGGACCTGCGCGCGCGCCTGACCGACAATCTGATGGCGGCGAAGGCGCACGAACTGACCATCGCCCGCATCACCGCGGAGGCCAGGGGCCAGGTCAAGGTCTCGGCGGCGGCATCGATCCTGAAAAACTCCGCCACCCGCGTCGCCCAGACCAAGGCCGAGCTCAAGATGGAGATCATGGGCGCACAGGGCGTCGGCTGGGACGGAGAGGCCTATGAGGCCGACGAACTGGCCAGCGTGCGCGAATGGCTGTTCGGCAAGGCGGCGTCGATCTATGGCGGCTCGTTCGAGGTGCAATACAACATCATCTCGAAGAACATTCTGGGCCTGCCCGAAACCACCCAGAAGGGCTGACGGCAGGGCGCCGGTCGGCGCCCGCCCGGCAACGTACAAGAGGAACCGCCGTCATGGCAGCACTCAGCGAAGAACAATCCATCATCCGCGACCAGGCCAAGGCCTGGGCGGTGGAGCAGGCACCGGTCCAGGCCTTCCGGGCCGTGCGCGACGCGCACCTGCCCGGCGCCTTCGAACCCAAGACCTGGGCGGCGATGGCCGAACTGGGATGGACCGGCATCGTCATCCCGGAAGCCTATGGCGGCTCCGACCTGGGCTATCTCACCTTCGGTCTGGTGCTGGAGGAACTGGGGCGCAATCTGACCGCCGCACCGCTGTTCGCCTCGGCGCTGGTCGGCGCCTCGGCCCTGCTGCTGGGCGGCAACGAGGCGCAAAAACGGGCGCTGTTGCCGGAGATCGCCAAGGGCCAGGCCATCGTCACCCTGGCGGTCGACGAAGGCCCGCGCCACGCCCCGGCGGCCACCGCCATGACGGCGGTCGCCGAGGCGGGCGGTTTCCGGCTCGACGGCGAAAAGACATTCGTTCTGGAAGGGATGGCCGCGACCCACCTGATCGTCGCGGCGCGCACCGCGGGCCGACCGGGCGAGACCGCGGGGATCACGCTGTTCCTGGTGCCGGCCGATGCGGCGGGCATCCGCCGTGCGCCGATCGGCACCATGGATAGCCGCGGCTATGCCACCATCCGCTTCGACGGCGTCGCGGTGCCGGCGGACGCGGTGCTGGGCGCGGTCGACGGCGGCTTTCCGTTGCTGGATGCGACGATGGACCGGGCGCGGGCCGGGCTGGCGGCGGAAATGCTGGGCACGGCGGCGGCGGCGTTCGACCTGACGCTGGACTATCTGAAGACGCGCAAGCAGTTCGGGCGGGTGATCGGCTCGTTCCAGGCGCTGGGGCATCGCGCGGCGGCGCTGTTCAGCAGCCTGGAACTGGCGCGGTCCTGCGTCGAGGCAGCGTTGCAGGCGCTGGACGACGGCGCGCCGGACGCGGCCCAGCTCTGTTCGCTCGCCAAGGCCCGCATGGGCGAATGCCTCTATGACATGTCGAACGACCTGATCCAGATCCATGGCGGCATCGGCATGACCGACGAGTTCGACGCCGGCCTCTATCTGAAGCGCGCCCGCGTGCTGGAGGCGGCGTTCGGCAACCGCGCCTTCCATCGCGACCGCTATGCGCGCCTGCTCGGCTATTAGAGCAATTTCAAGCGCAATGGAGTCATTGCGCGACTCGGATAATTGCGTCAAATCAACAAAATAGAGCAGGTTCCGTGAGCCAACGCGATTGGAACCTGCTCTAGGAGAACCACCCGCTCATGTTTCCCGGCCAGACCGCCGAAACCCGTCCCGACCACCCCGCCGTGATCATGGCGGGAACCGGCGAAATCGTGACCCATGCGCAGTTGGACGCCCATTCCAACCGCATCGCGCAGTATCTCCACGCCCAGGGCCTGCGCCGCGGCGACCATTGCGCGGTGCTGATGGAGAATGTGCCGCAATTCTTCGCGGCCATGTGGGCGGGGCTGCGCTCCGGCCTGCACGTGACGCCGGTCAACCGCTATCTGCCGCCGGCCGACGTCGCCTATATCCTGGAGGATTCCGGCGCCCAGGCGGTGATGACCTCGCCCGGCAAGGCCGAGAGCATCCAGAAGCTGGGCGACCGGGCGCCGGGCTGCCGGCTGCGGCTGTGCCTGGGGGGCGCGGCGGAGGGGCTGGTCGACCTCGACCGCGAACTGGCAGCCTTGCCCGACGCGCCGCTGGCCGAGCAGCCCATGGGCGCGTTCATGTTCTACAGCTCCGGCACCACCGGCCGGCCGAAGGGCATCAAGCGGCCGCTGACCGAGCAGTGGATCGGCCACGGCATGTTGCAGACCGCCTCGCTGGCCGCCTATGGCTTCAGCGAGGACACGGTCTATCTGTCGCCGGCGCCGATCTACCATGCCGCGCCCTGCGCCTGGAGCATCGGCGTGCAGGCCCTGGGCGGCACCGTGGTGATGATGGAGCGGTTCGACGAGGAAGCGGCGTTGCGCCTGATCGAGCGCCACCGCATCACCCACAGCCAGTGGGTGCCGACCATGTTCGTGCGCATGCTGAAACTGCCGGAGGCGGTGCGACGGCGCTACGATCTCTCCAGCCACCAAATGGCGGTGCATGCCGCGGCCCCCTGTCCGGTCGAGGTCAAGCGGCAGATGATCGATTGGTGGGGGCCGATCCTGCTGGAATATTACGGCGCCTCCGAAGGCAATGGCCGCACCTCGCTTGACAGTGCGGAGTGGTTGCAGAAGCCCGGCTCCGTCGGCCGCGCCAAAAGCGGCATTCTCCACATCTGCGACGACGAGGGCACCGAATTGCCGCCGGGCGAGACCGGCCTGATCTATTTCGAGCAGCCGGAACGGCCGTTCTCCTATCACAACGACCCGGACAAGACGCTGGCGGCGCAGCACCCGGTCCACCCGAATTGGACCGCGCTCGGCGATGTCGGCTATGTCGATGCCGACGGCTATCTGTTCCTGACCGACCGCAAGAGCTTCATGATCATTTCCGGCGGCGTGAACATCTATCCGCAGCAGATCGAGGATGTGCTGGTGCTGCACCCGAAGGTGGCGGATGTCGGCGTGATCGGCGTGCCGAACGATGAGTTCGGCGAAGAGGTCAAGGCCGTGGTCCAGGCGGCGGACGGCGTCACGCCCGACGCGGCGCTCGCCGAAGAGTTGATCGCCTTCGCGCGCGAGCGGCTGGCCGGCTATATGGTGCCGCGTTCGGTGGATTTCTGGGCGGAACTGCCGCGCCTGCCGACCGGCAAGCTCTACAAGAACGAACTGCGCGCACCCTATTGGGAAGGCCGCAGCCAGCGGATCTGAGAGGGACGGCCGAGCCTTTCGCGGCCTGGTCGCTCCGCCCGCAATTCCGGGCGCACCGTTCCCCGGGCGCGGCGGAGCCGAGACCCGGGGCCAGTGTCAGCCTTCGAACACCGTCGCTGCCGGTGTTCGCGGGAGCGGCCGGTCCCGGATGCCCGCTCCGCAGGCTCCGGGAAGGGCGCTACATCCGCTCGATGATGACGGCAGGCGCCATGCCGCCGGCGGCGCACATGGTGACCAGCCCCCGTTGCAGGTCGCGGCGCTCCAACTCGTCCAGCACCGTGCCGATCAGGATCGAGCCGGTGGCGCCGATCGGATGGCCGAGGGCGATGGAGCCGCCGTTGACGTTCACCTTCTCCCGGTCCAGGTCCAGGTCGCGGATGAACTTCTCGGCAACGACCGCGAACGCCTCGTTGATCTCGAACAGGTCGATATCGGCGAGCGTCAGACCCGCCCGGGCCAGCGCCTTTTTCGCCGCCGGCACCGGCGCGTTCAGCATCAGGGTCGGCGAGTCGCCGACATTGGCCCAGGCGACGATGCGCGCCCGCGGCTTCATGCCGTGCGCCTTGGCGTAGTCCGGCGAGGCCAGCAACAGCGCCGCCGCGCCGTCGACCACGCCGGACGAGTTGCCGGCATGGTGCACGAAATTGATATCCAGATCCGGGTATTTCTGCAGGATCAGGTTGCGATACGTCGTGCCGGCCTCGTCCAGCGGGTGGTCGGCCATGGCCTGGAAGGCCGGCTTCAGGTTCGCCAGCCCCTCGCGCGTGGTCTGCGGCCGCGGATATTCCTCGTGGTCCAGCGCCAGCGTGCCGTCCTCGTGATAGACCGGCACCAGGCTTTTGGCGAAATGCCCGTTTTCGATGGCATGGGCGGCGCGCTGCTGGCTGACATAGCCCAGTTCGTCCAGCGTCTCGCGGCTGATGCCCTCCAGGGTGGCGATGGCGTCGGCGCAAATGCCCTGGTGGGTCTGCGGGTGTTTGGCGCGCAGGCGCAGATTGCCGTTGTCCATGGTCGGCGAGTCGTTGGGATTGCGCCGGTTCGGCATCGACATCATTTCGGTGCCGCCGGCAACCACCAGATCCTCCATGCCGGCCATGATCGAGGCCGCCGCCATGTTCACCGCGGTGATGCCGGAGCCGCAATAGCGGTCGAGCGTGACGCCGCTGGCCTTGGTGTCGTAGCCGGCATCCAGCGCCGCCATGCGGCCGAGATCGCCGCCCTGCTGCGCCACCTGGGCGCTGGTGCCCCAGACGATGTCGTCGACCGCGGCGGTGTCGAGGGCGTTGCGCTTGGCCAGGGCCTTCAGCACGCTGGCGCCCAATTGCTGCGGGTGGATGGTCGACAAGGCGCCCTTGCCGTATTTGCCGATGCCGCGGGGGGTGCGGCAGGCGTCGATGATCCAGGCTTCGCCCATGACCGACTTCCTCGTTCCGTAAGGTATACCGCCCCGTATGTGGTCTTGCCCGCCGGGCCTTGTCCAGGGAATTTTGCCGCGGCCGGCGATCGCTGCGGCACCCGGACGCCAAGCCTGGCCCGGCCGCTCCGACCGGAGCACGCTTGGCGTTCGGGCGCCTTTCGTTCACGCTACCCCGGTGAGCGCATGCGTTGCGGCGGCGGAAAAAGGGATTGCGGACAATGACCTCTCTGTTCTGGTTGATCATCCTTGCGGCATTCGTCGCCTATTCCCTGGTGAGCGGCGCGCTGGGGCGGACGGTGCTGACCTTGCCGATCCTGTTTGCCGCCCTGGGCTATGCCCTGTCGGAGACCATGACCGCGGCACTGAGCCCCGCCCTGGTGGGCGAAAGCAAGTGGTTGCTGGCGGAGGTGACGCTGGTGCTGGTGCTGTTCTCGGACGCCAGCACGGTGCGGTTTCGGCGCATGGGGCGAAACTGGCGCCTTCCCGCCCGGATGCTGATCGTGGGCATGCCCTTGACCGTGGCCCTCGGCACCGTGGCGACGCTGTCTCTGGAGCCGTCGATCGGCTTTGCGCTCGCAATGTTGGTTGCGGCCTTGCTGACGCCGACGGATGCGGCGCTCGGCCAGTCCGTGGTCACCAGCGCGGACGTGCCGGAGCGGCTGAGCCAGTCCATCAATGTGGAAAGCGGGCTGAACGACGGGCTGGCGCTGCCCTTCGTCCTGGTCGGCGCGATCCTGGCGGCGGGGCTCGGCCGGGAGGTGCTGGGCGGCATGCTGGTCGAGGCGCTGGGCGAGGTGATCCTGGGGCCGCTGGCCGGCGTGGCCGTGGGGTGCGGGGTCGCGCGGGCGATGGACTGGGCCGAGGAGCGGGACTGGGTGGTGCCGTCCGCCGGGGGCGTCGTGTTCCTTTGCACCGCCTTTGCCGCCTATCTCCTGGCCGGCGCCATCGGCGGCAACGGCTTTATCGCCGCCTTCGTCGCCGGGATGGCGTTCGGCAACACCTATCGGCACGATATTCGCTTCATCCGCGAATTCGTGGAGGGGGAGGGGCAGATCCTGACCATGGCGTCCTTCTTCGCCTTCGGCGCCCTGCTGCTGCCGCAGGGCCTGGCCTTCGCCTCGCCGGGGGCGGTCGTGCTGGCGGTGCTGTTTCTGACCGTGGTGCGCATGCTGCCGATCTACCTGTCATTGGCCGGCACCGGCCTCGCCCTGCGCGAGAAATTGTTCCTCGGCTGGTTCGGTCCGCGCGGCCTGGCGTCGATCCTGTTCACGCTGATCATGACAGAGCGGTACGACCTGCCCTACGAGCACGACGTGCTGGCCATCGTGTCGCTGACGGTGGGGCTATCCATTTTGCTGCACGGCATCACGGCCAGCCCGCTGGCACGCTGGATGGGGCGGCGGTCGCCGGACGATCCGCAACGGCCGAGCCGGGCCGGCGAGTGCTCCTAAATACGCATTTTGGCGGGCTGGACCCGGCCGGGCTTCCTGGCTAGCCTTGGATTTTGCGGCTGCCCGTGCCGCCCGGCAGCCGCGGCCCCAGTGGTCGTGCAATCCTTGTGTGCGGCGCAGCATGAAAGGAGCGTTCCGGTGCCCCAGCCCTGGACGACGACGGCCCTGCCGGGCGCCTCGTTCGGCAAAGCGATCGTGACGGACCTGCCGGCCGCCGCCTTCGTCGCCGCCGCCGAAGCCGATGCGGATTGCCTGGTCGCGGCGCTGGCCGACGGGCACGGGCTGATGCGGCTGCGCGGCCTGGGCGCCCTCTCGGAAGAACCGGAATTGCTGCTGCGCCTGTCGCGGCTGTTCGGCGACGAGGTCGAGGACTATCGCACGACGACCACGCCGAAAAACATGGTCCATCCCGACGTGCCGCAGATCTTCGTGGTCTCGAACACGCCGCCGTTTTCGCGGCCGCCGCCGGCCCGGCCGGAGCCGCCGTTGACCGCCGATGGCGCGCTGCCGGTGCGCTTCCCCCACCGCATCGGCTGGCACACCGACCAGAGCTACCGGCGGCCGCCGCCGGATATCTCGCTGTTCTATTGCCACCGGCCGGCGCCGCCGGACCAGGCCCAGACCCTCTATGCCGACGGGGTTGCCGCCTATGCCGCCTTGCCGGACGACCTGAAGGCACGGGTCGAGGGGTTGCAGGCCTTGCATGTCCGGCCGCGCTCCGGCCGGTCGCCACTGCAATTGCGGGCGGGCGAGAGGCCCAAGCCCCTGCCGCCGCACGAACAGCCGCAGCCGCAACCGGTGGCGCGGACGCATCCGGTGACGGGGCAGACAGCCTTGTTTCTCTGCGAATACGGTCAGTTGGACTGGCAGAACGGGCCGTTTGTCGGCCTGGAGCCTGGGCCGGATGGCGAGGGCGCCCGCCTGGCCGTGCAACTGATGCATCACTACACCGACCCACGCTTCGTCTATGCGCACGAATGGCGCCAGGGCGACCTGATTGTCTATGATAACCGCTGCACCATTCACGCGGCGACCTGGTTCGATGCGGACCGGTACGAGCGGATCATGTGGCGGACCACGGTGCGCGGCAATCCGGGCCCGGACTATGCGGGTGAGGCACCGAGTTGGATTCCCCGGCCGGAGTGAGCGCCATCCCTGCACCGACTGACACCCTGACGCTGCAACCGCCCGTCCGCCTGGGCATGCTCACGCCATCGTCCAACACCGTGTTGGAGCCGGTGGTGGCCGCCATGCTGCGGGACGCGCCCGGTGTTTCGGCCCATTTCAGCCGGTTCCGGGTGTTGCAGATTTCGATGGGCGCGGACTCGCAATCCCAGTTCGATCCGGAGCCGATGCTGGCCGCCGCGGACCTGCTGGCGGATGCGCGGGTGCACGCGATCTGCTGGAACGGCACGTCGGCCGGCTGGCTGGGCTTCGAGCAGGACGAACGCCTGTGTGCGGCGATCACCGCGCGCACCGGCATCCCGGCGCAGTCCGCCGTGCTGGGCTTCAACGCCCTGTTCGCCGAACGGGGCCTGAAGCGGCTGGGGCTGGTCTCCCCCTATATCGCCGACGTGCAGCGGCGGATCATCGCCAACTACGCCGCCATCGGCATCGAGACCGTGGCGGACGAGCGCCTGGGCATTGCCGAGAACTTCGCCTTCGCCGCGGTGACCGAGGACACGATAGCGGCCCTGTGCCGCCGGGTGGCCGAGGCCCGGCCGGACGGCATCGCCATCTACTGCACCAATGTCGACGGTGCGGCGCTCGCGCCGCGGCTGGAGCGGGAATTGGGCATTCCGGTCTACGATTCCGGCGCGGTCGCGCTCTGGGCCGGCCTGCGCGCCGCCGGCGCTTCCCTTGCGCCCTTCGCCCGCTGGGGCCGGCTGTTCGGTGCCGCGTGAGGCATGAGGCCATGACCGCCGCGCCGCATCCCCCGGATTTCAACAAGCAAACCGCCGAGCGAAACGCCCTTCCACCGCAAACGAGGCTCTCATGATCAAAGCCAATCCGGAGCGTGCGCTCCGCGACCTCTACCACCTGCGCAGCATCGGCACGTACAAGACCGGCGTGCACCGGCCGACCCTGTCCGAGGACGATGTGCTGACCCGGCGCTGGCTGGTGGACGAGTTGAAGGCCATCGGCCACGAGGCCTGGATCGACGGCATCGCCAATGTGATCTCGCAGACGCCGGCGAGCGGCCGGAAGCTGCTCTGCGGCTCGCACCTGGAAAGCCAGAACCATGCCGGCTGGCTCGATGGCGCGCTGGGCGTGGTCTATGCGCTGGAGGCGGCGCGGGCGGTGGTCGAGGCCGGGCGCAGCGATATCGGCGTCGATGTGTTCGCGTTCGCCGACGAGGAGGGCCATTTCGGCAGCTTCACGGGCTCGCGCTCGCTGACCGGCGAGCTGACGGAGGCCGACATCGACGCCCGCGCCGACCGCACCACCGGCCGGCCCTTGCGCCAGGCGCTGGCGGATGCGGGGCTCGGCACGGTGCCGCGGCATCGGCTCGATCCGGGGCGCTATATCGGCATGCTGGAAGCGCATATCGAACAGGGCGACTGGCTGGAAAGCGAGGGGTTGCAGATCGGCGTCGTCACCCGCATCGTCGCGATCTGGCAGTACAAGATCGTGTTCGAGGGCGTGCAGAACCATGCCGGCACCACGCGCATGGCGATCCGCAAGGATGCGGGCGTGGCGCTGCGCCGGTTCTGCCAGCGGGTGGAGGAGCGCTTCCCGGACGTGTGCGGCGAGCGCTCGGTCTGGACGGTGGGCCAGATCACGCTGGTTCCGGGGGCGCCCAGCATCATTCCCGGCCGGGCCGAGATGACCCTGCAATTCCGCGATGCCGACATGGAGACCCTGTTGCGCCTGGAACGCACCGTCGGCGAACTGGTGGACGAGGCGAACGCCGCCGGGCCCTGCACGGTCTCGTGGCAGACCATGAACCAGAACAAGCCGGCGCGGATGGACGACGGCATCCAGGCCGCGCTCGACGCCGCCGGCGAGGCGTTCGCGCCCGGCAAGCACGCGCGCATGCCCAGCGGCGCGGGGCACGACGCGCAGATGATGGCGCAACTGATGCCCGCCGGCATGATGTTCATCCCCTCCATCGGCGGCATCAGCCACCACTGGACCGAGGATTCCTCGGACGCGGACATCATGCGCGGCGCCCAGGTCTATGCCGATGCCGTGGGTCGGCTGCTGGCGGGGTAGGCGGCGGAGCCTGGGGCGCGGTCCCGGAACGGTTTCGGTTCGGGCTGGCGGGAGGTGGGGGTGAGCCAGCGGGAAAGGAACTCGTCCTAGATCGCCGTGAAGCCGCCGTCGATCACCAGTTCGGCACCGGTCACGAACGCGCTTTCGTCGCTGGCCAGGTAGAGCACGCCGTTGGCGATGTCCTGCGGCTGGCCGGCGCGGCCGATGGGCGTGCGGTTCAGCATCCAGTCGCGGACGGCGTTGTCCTTGAAGCGCTCGCGCGTCATGCCGGTTTCGATGAAGCCCGGATGGATGGTGTTGACGCGCACGCCGTTGCCCGCCTTGCCGCACTCCAGCGCCGCGCCCTTGGAGAACACGCAGACGGCGCCCTTGCTGGCGTTGTAGGCGACCGAGCCGACGGCGCCGACCTTGCCGTAGATCGAGGAGATGTTGACGATGGAGCCGCCATTGCCGGCCTCCTCCATCAGTTCGATGCCGTATTTGGTGCCCAGATAGACGCCTTCGACATTGGCGGCGTTGACGAAGCGCCACTGCTCCAGGCTGGTGTCCTTCAGCAGGCGGCCGTCATTGCTGACGCCGGCATTGTTCAGGACGATGTCGAGCCGTTTCTCGGTCGCGCGGATCGTGGCCATGACCGCCTGCCACTGGCCCTCGTCGGTGGTGTCCTGCGCCAGGGCGCGGGCCTGGCCGCCCGCCTCCCGGATCAGGCGCGCGGTTTCCTCTGCCGTGTCGCCGCGCAGATCGGTGACGACCACGCTCGCACCCTCGCGCGCCAGGGTCAGGGCAGAGGCCCGGCCGATGCCGGAGCCGCCGCCGGTGATGAGTGCGACCTTGCCTGAGACGCGTCCGGTCATGATGGGGTTCCTCCTGAATGGGTTGGTTGGGCGGGAGTGTAGGGCGAAGCGCCACGGCTCACCAATCTGTTATTTCGGTGTTCCGCGGGTGCAGGCTACCTGTGGAAGGCCGTTTCGTTTGTCTTGACCGCGCGCGGGAGCCCCGTTTCATGAACCATATCGCCGGCCGGCCGGCCACGTTTGGCCTCGACCCGCGCAAATTCCAGGATCCACTGCGGACGCTGGACGGTTCGGACCGGGCGTCCGTGGCGCTCGACCGGCTGACCACGCTCTGGTTCAACACCGGCACGCTCTGCAACCTGACCTGCCGCAACTGTTATATCGAAAGCTCGCCGGTGAACGACCGGCTGGCCTATCTGACATGCGCGGACGTCCGGCCCTATCTGGACGAGATCGCCCGCGACGGCTGGCCGGTGGCGGAAATCGGCCTGACCGGCGGCGAGCCCTTCATGGCGCCGGATATCGTGCCGATTCTGGAGGATATTCTCGCTCGCGGCTTTCGGGCGCTGGTGCTGACCAACGCCATGCGGCCGATGATGAAGCTGACCGCGGCACTGCTGGACCTGCGAGACCGGTATGGCGACCGCCTGGTGCTGCGGGTCTCGCTGGACCATCACACGGCGGCACTGCACGAGGCGGAGCGCGGCCCGCGGTCGTGGGAGCCGACGCTGGCCGGCATTCGCTGGCTGGCCGGGCACGGTTTCGCCCTGCATCTGGCCGGCCGCACCTGCTGGGGCGAAGGCGAGGCCGAGGCGCGGGGCGGCTATGCCCGCCTGATCGCGGCCGAGGGCTGGCCGGTGGACGCCGCCGACCCCGCGCAACTGGTCCTGTTTCCGGAAATGGATGCCGCGGCGGACGTGCCCGAGATCACCACCGCCTGCTGGGGCATTCTGGGCCAGGACCCGCGGGCGCTGATGTGCGCCTCCAGCCGCATGGTGGTGCGGCGGAAGGGGGCGGAGAGGCCGGCGGTCGTCGCCTGCACCTTGCTGCCCTACGACCCCCAATTCGAGCTGGGCGAGACCCTGGCCGATGCCGGCGAAGCGGTGCCGTTGAACCACCCGCATTGCGCCAAATTCTGCGTGTTGGGCGGGGGCAGTTGCAGCAAGGCGTCGTGATCCGGCCCCGATGGGCGCGGGTGCCTTGGTTCCGTTGCACACCATTGCTTGACGCACGCGCTCGCCGTCCCGTATAAGTTTGCCCCGTGGTGATTTGCACGACCAGCTTGCGGCCACGTTAAATAACCTCGCTAAACGGTCGGGACGTCCAGTGCCGGCCTGCGCAATGCGAGCGCTTCCAGGGCCGGTTTTTTTGTGTCCTGGCGTTCGCAGTGGCAGAGTTCGGTTGACGATGGCCCGGCCTCCGTTGACCCCGAAGGAGCACTGCAACCATGTCCCAGAACGATCCCCTCGCCGACTGTCGCCCGGAAACCCTGGCGGTTCGCGCCGGCCTCGCCCGCAGCCAGCACGCCGAAACCAGCGAGGCGCTGTATCTGAATTCCGGGTTCGTGTTCGACAGCGCCGAGCAGGCGGATGCCGCGTTCTCCGGCGATATCGACCGCTACCTCTACGGGCGCTATGCCAACCCGACAATTACCATGCTGGAAGAGCGCCTGCGGGTGCTGGAAGGGGCGGAGGTCTGCCGGACGACGGCCAGCGGCATGGCGGCGGTGTTCGCCTCGATGGCCTGCTATCTGGAGGCCGGCGACCGGATCGTGGCCGGCGCCACCCTGTTCGGCTCCAGCCTGCACATCCTGACCAAGATCCTGCCGAAATGGGGCGTGGAGGTCGATCTGGTGCCGCCGGCCGACCTGGACGCCTGGGCCAAGGCGCTGGCGACGCCGGCCAAGCTGGTCTTTGTCGAGACACCGACCAACCCGACCCTGGACATTGTCGACCTGGCCGCCCTGTCCGATCTGGCCCACAAGGCCGGGGCCAAGGTGATCGTCGACAATGTGGTCGCGACACCGGTGCTGCAACGGCCGCTGGACCTGGGCTGCGACGTGGTCGTCTATTCGACCACCAAGCATCTGGACGGCCAGGGCCGGACCCTGGGTGGGGCGGTGCTGTGCGACGCGGCGTTCGACAAGGACCATTTGCAACCCTTCCTGCGCCATACCGGCCCCTGTCTCAGCCCGTTCAACGCCTGGGTCGTGGTCAAGGGGCTGGAGACGCTGGCGCTCCGCGTGCGCGAGATGAGCCGGACCGCCGCCACGCTGGCCGCGCGGCTGGAGCAATTGCCCAACGTGACCCGCGTCGCCTATCCGGGGCTCGCCAGCCATCCGAGCCACGGGGTGGCGAAGGCGCAAATGCGGGATGGCCTGTATGGCAGCGTGCTGAGCGTTGAGGTCGCCGGCGGGCGGGCCGCGGCGTTCGCCTTTCTGAATGCCCTGCAGATCGTCGACCTCTCCAACAATCTGGGCGATGCCAAGTCGCTGTCCTGTCATCCGTGCACCACCACCCACCGGGTGCTGACGCCGGAGGCGCGCGAGGCCGCCGGCATCACCGAGGGCCTGGTGCGCATTTCCATTGGCCTGGAACATGTCGACGACCTCTGGGCCGACCTGGAGCGCGCGGCGGCGGCGGCCGACGCGGCGGTGCGCAAGGCCGCCTGAGCCTTTCCCGAACGCGGGGCGGCTCCACTGGGGGGAGCGGCCCCGCATTCGGGTTCGACAGCGCTGGCGTTTGAACCCCGCAGCATCGGCGCCGATGCTGCGGGGTTTGCCTTGGCGGTTGGCCTTCGATCGGGTGGCTTGAGGGCGGCGGGCGTCGCCTCTAGTATCGCCCGCGTCCCGCCGGCCGTGCCGGAGGGGGGCATGGGGCGATCACAGCGGCGGAACCCGAAAACGATGTACCGCGAAACCACCCGAGCCTTGACCGTATCGGTGCAGCCGGAATATCTCGCCCGCGAATCCCGTCCGCAAGACGGGCGCTATGTCTGGGCCTATCACGTCCGGATCGAGAACCATGGCGCCGAGACGGTGCAACTCGTGCGCCGGTATTGGCGCATTGTCGACGGCGGCGGGCAGGTTCAGGAGGTCCGGGGCGCCGGTGTCGTCGGCGAGCAGCCGATCTTGCGGCCGGGCGAGAGTTTCGAATATACCAGCGGTACGCCGCTGTCGGTGCCGGGCGGGTTCATGACCGGCGCCTATGAGATGACGACGGAAAACGGCGATGTGTTCGAAATCGCCATCCCAACCTTTTCGCTCGACTGCCCCGGGCAGGGCGCGCGGCCGAACTAGCCTGTCGCGTCGGCGGTTGCAGGGAGAGTCCCGTCCATGTTCGAATTTCGTCCGGTGCTGTTCGTGGTTGGCCTGCTGCTGTTGGCTCTGGCCGGCGCGATGCTGGTGCCGGGCGTGGTGGAGCTGGCCTCCGGCACCCCGGACTGGCGCGCCTTTGGCTTTGCCGCTGCGGCGACCCTGTTCGTTGGCGGCGCGCTGGTGCTGGCGACATTTGCCGAGCGCGCCCGCCTGGGGCTGCGCCAGGCGTTTCTGACCACGGCCCTGTGCTGGCTGGTGGCCGCGGTGTTTGCCAGCCTGCCCTTCGTCCTGATGCAGGTTCCGCTCAGTTTCACCGATGCGTTCTTCGAGGCGATGAGCGGCATCACCACCACCGGTTCGACCGTGATGATCGGCCTGGATCATGCGCCGCCCGGCATTTTGCTGTGGCGCGCGCTGCTGCAATGGTTCGGCGGCATCGGCATCATCGTCACCGCCCTCGCGGTGCTGCCGATGTTGCAGGTGGGCGGCATGCAGTTGTTCCGGATGGAAAGCTCGGACCGCTCGGACAAGGCGTTTCCGCGGACCGCTCAACTGGCCGCGTGGATCGCCATCGTCTATGGGGCGATGACATTGCTCTGGTCGGCCATGCTGTGGGCGGCGGGCATGACCCTGTTCGACGCCATCGCCCACGCCATGACGACCATTGCCACCGGCGGGTTTTCCACCTCCGACAAGTCGGTGGGGGCCTATCCGGACCCGCTGATCCACTGGTTGATCACCGTTGGCATGATCGCCGGATCGCTGCCGTTCGTGCTCTATCTCCAGGCGGTGCGGGGGCAGGTCCGGCCGTTCTTTCGGGATACGCAGGTGCGCTGGTTCCTGGGCACGCTGGGCGTGATCATTCTGGCCCTGACCCTCGGGCAATTGGCCTTCACCGCCGAGGATTTCGGTACGGCGCTGCATTTGAGCGCGTTCAACGCCACGTCGATCATGACGGGGACGGGCTATGCCACGTCGGAATACGACCATTGGGGCAGTTTCGCGCCGGCCATGTTTTTCGTCATCATGTTCCTCGGCGGTTGCGCCGGGTCCACGACCTGCGGCATCAAGATTTTCCGGTTCCAGATTCTGTTCGGCGCGGCGATCGTGCAATTGAAGCAGTTGCTGCAACCGCGCGGCGTGTTCATCGCCTATTACAACCGCCGCCCGATCTCGCCGGAGGTGGTGGGCTCCGTCATGGCGTTTTCCTTGGTCTATGCGGCCGGATTTGCGACGCTGGCCATCGCGCTCAGCTTCATGGGGCTGGATTTCATCACCTGCATGTCCGGTGCGGCCACGGCCATTTCCAATGTCGGGCCGGGCTTGGGCGAGATTATTGGCCCCGCCGGCACGTTCGTTGCCCTGCCGGTCGGCGCCAAATGGGCGCTGGCCATCGGCATGTTGTTCGGGCGGCTGGAATTCTTCACCATTCTGGTGTTGTTTCTGCCCAACTTCTGGCGGGGCTAGGCGCAGGGATGCCGCCGTTTGCGCCAGATCGCCGTATCGACGGCACCCATGACGCCGCAGCGGCAACCGCAGCGTGAGAGATCGCTAGGCCATGATCGAGTTTCGCCCTGTCCTGTTCGTGGTTGGTGCCCAGCTGGTGGCGTTGGCGACGACCATGGTGGTTCCCGTACTGACGGAAGTCTTTTTGGGGGGGGTGGATTGGCGCGCCTTCCTGTTTGCTGCGGCGGCGACGCTGTTCGTCGGTGGCGCGCTGGTGCTGGCGACCCATGCCGACCGGGCGCGACTGGGATTGCGGCAGGCGTTCTTGATGACGAGCCTTTCCTGGTTTGCCGCCGCGGCGTTCGGCGCGCTGCCCTTCACTTTGTTGCAGGTGCCGTTGGGCGTGACGGACGCGTTTTTCGAAGCGATGAGTGCGTTCACCACCACCGGCTCGACCGTGATGATCGGATTGGACCATGCATCGCCCGGCATTTTGCTGTGGCGCGGGATGATGCAATGGTTCGGCGGCATCGGCATCATCGTCACCGCCGTGGCCGTGCTGCCGATGTTGCAGGTGGGCGGCATGCAGTTGTTCCGCACCGAATCGTCGGACCGATCCCACAAGACCCTGCCCCGAACCGCGCAGCTGGCGACCTGGATCGGCCTGGTCTATGTCGGGCTCACTTCGATGCTGGTCATCGGGCTCTGGCTGGCGGGGATGTCGTTTTTCGACGCCTTGATCCATGCCATGACCACGATCGCGACCGGCGGCCTGTCCACGTCCGACGGCTCGATCGGTACGTTCGAGACCCCGGCGATCCACTGGATCATCACGTTCGGCATGATCGCGGGCGGCATGCCGTTTGCCTTGTTCGTGGCTGCCGCGCGGGGGCAGGGGCGCCGGCTGATCCGGGATTCCCAGGTGCACTGGTATCTGGCGACGCTGGGCATCGTCACCCTGGGCGTGATGATCGCGCTGATGATCGTCGGCCACGAAGACATTTTGGTCGCCCTGCGCTTGAGCGCGTTCAATGTCGTCTCGGTCATGACCGGCACCGGCTATGCCACTGCGGAATACGACCGCTGGGGCAGCTATGCGCCCGGCGTGTTCGTCCTTCTGATGTTCATCGGCGGCTGCGCCGGATCGGCGTCCGGCGGCATCAAGATTTTCCGCTTCCAGATCCTGTTTGCCGCCGCCGGGCTCCAGATCAAGAAGCTGATCCGGCCGCATGGCGTCTTCGTCGCCCATTTCAACGACAATCCGCTGTCGATGGAGGTCGTCGAGTCGGTGCTGGCCTTCACCTTGGTGTTCATGGCCTGCTTCGCGCTGGAAACGGTCGCCCTGGGCATTATGGGCCTGGACCTGACGACGGCGGCCACCGCCTCGATCGCCACCATGTCCAATGTCGGCCCCGGTATTGGGGAGATCGTCGGGCCGGCGGGAACCTATGCGGCCTTGCCGGTGCTGGCGAAATGGATCCTGGCCATCGGCATGCTGCTGGGCCGGTTGGAATTCTTCACCATTCTGGTGCTGTTCGCGCCCAGCTTCTGGCGCCCGTGAGGCGCGGGCGATTGCGCTGGCGGCGTGGCTGGGATAACCCTTAGGGCAACGACTTCTGGCCTTGCCAGCAACAAAGGATCACGCCCATGCCGAAGCGCCTCTGGTATACCGGCGCCCCGCTCGACCGCCTGTCCCATCGCCGCGCCGACCCGGAGTGGCTGAAAGAGCGGCTCGCCCATTCCGAAACCTTTCTGGTGCCGGTCTGGCGCAACCAGAACCTGGCCCACGCAGAGGACGACCGCGCCCTGTTGCCGACCGTGGGCGAGGCCCGGGACCTGCTGGACGCGGGCCGGCATGTGACCCTGCTGGGCCTGCGCGAGGGGCGGGCGTATTTTGCCCTCGACCTTTCGCACCACGAGGACCCCTATATCCATCCGCTGCTGGAGGCGCAGGGGGCGTTCGACGACCTGCGCAAATTCGGCCCGACCATCGACCAGCACGAGGGGGCGATCCTGGCGCATGCGCGCGGGCTGATGTTCTGGCACGCCCGCCACCAGTTCTGCGGCGTCTGCGGCAGCCCGACCGAGCCAAGCCAGGCCGGCAACCAGCGCGACTGCACCAACCCGGATTGCAAGGCCCAGCACTTCCCCCGCACCGATCCGGCGGTGATCATGCTGGTCTACAAGGGCGATTATTGCCTGTTGGGCCGCAACGCCAATTTCCCGATCCCGGGCATGTATTCGACGCTGGCGGGCTTCGTCGAGCCGGGCGAAAGCCTGGAGGAAGCCGTCGCGCGCGAGGTGCTGGAGGAAGTGGGCGTCACCGTGCTGCCGGAGAAGGTGCACTATTGGGCGAGCCAGCCCTGGCCGTTCCCCGCCTCGCTGATGCTGGGCTTCCATGCGGAGGCGGAGGATATGGAACTCGTCCTCCAGGAAGACGAGATCGAGGACGCCAAATGGCTGCACCGGCTGCAAATGGATGACCCGGAGGCGCACGGCGTCCGCTTCCCGCGCCGCGACAGCATCGCCTACCGCCTCATCAACGCCTGGATGGAAGGCGACATCCGGGGCTGAGGCCGCCTGCGATCCCCGGACGGTGCGGAGCGCCGATCCGGGGCCGCTGTGTCTCGCGAACACTGCATCTTGCGAACACTGGCGCGAGCGGTGTTCGAAGGCTGATACCGGCCCACCGCTCCGCGGCGGCCGGGGAACACCGGCTCCCCTGGCCGGGGATCAGCCGCCGGCGACGGTGCCGTAGACCAGCCGCGGCAGCCAGAGCGTCAGGTCCGGGAACATCCACAGAATGCCCAGCATGACGATCTGCATGCCCACGAACGGTATGATGCCGGTGTAGATCTGCATGGTGGTGACGGACGGCGGTGCCACGCCGCGCAGATAGAACAGGGCAAAGCCGAAGGGCGGAGTCAGGAAGCTGGTCTGCAGGTTCACGGCGATCATGATGCCGAGCCAGACCGGGTTCAGGTCCATCATCAGCAGGATGGGCGCGACGATCGGGATGACGACGAAGGTGATCTCGATGAAGTCCAGGAAGAACCCCATGATGAACATCACCAGCATCACCACCAGCATGGCGCCGAACGCCCCGCCCGGCAGGTTGTTTAGGAATTCGTGCACGATGTCGTCGCCGCCGAAGCCGCGGAACACCAGGCTGAACAACTGCGCGCCGATGACGATGCCGAACACCATGGCGGAGATTTTCGCGGTCGACTGCATTACCTCCCTGAGCGTGCCATTGGCATGGGTGCGGCGCAGCGCATCCAGAATGCCGACGGAGAGAAGCACACAGCAGAGCGCGGCCGCGTAAATGCCCCATTGCTCGGTCTGGGACACCTCGTTCCGGCCGAGCCGCAGATCGAGTGCGCCGGTCAGGATCAACACGCCCACCAGCGCCAGCCCGCCGACGAGCATGACCAGGCTTTGACGGCCGGAGGTCAGCCGCAGGCCGCCCAGCAGGGTCGCGCCGATGGCACCCACGGCGGCCGCCTCTGTCGGCGTGGCGATGCCGGCCAGGATCGAGCCCAGAACGGCAATGATCAGGATGATCGGCACGACCAGCGCGCTGAGCGTCGTGGCCAGCGACGTGTTCGCCTGCGCGATTTCCGGCGGGGCCGGTGGCGCCGACTCCGGCCGCAGCGCTGCCATCAACAATTGCCAGCCGATATAGAGGCCGACCAGCATCAGGCCGGGGATCAGGGCGCCGGCGAACAGGTCGCCGACGCTGACCGGATCGGGCGCGAAATTGCCCAGCGCCCGCTGGGCGTCCTGATACGCGTTCGAAATCTGGTCGCCCAGCACCACGAGGACGATGGAGGGCGGAATGATCTGGCCCAGCGTGCCGCTGGCGCAGATGGTGCCGCAGGCCAGCTTCGGGTCATAGCCCCAGCGCAGCATGGTCGGCAGGCTCAGCAGGCCCATGGTCACGACCGTGGCGCCGACAATGCCGGTCGAGGCCGCGAGCAGGGCGCCGACCACGCACACCGAAATGCCAAGGCCGCCGCGCATGCTGCCGAACAACCCGCCCATGGTGTTGAGCAGGTCGTCGGCGACCTTGGAGCGTTCGAGCATCACGCCCATGAACACGAACAGCGGCACCGCCAGCAGCACCTCGTTGGTCATGGTGCCGTAAATGCGGTTCGGGATGAAGCCCAGATAGGACAGGTCGAACGCGCCGACGCCATAGCCGATCAGGCCGAAGATCAGCGACACGCCGCCCAGGGTGAAGGCGACGGGAAAGCCGGCCATCAGCGCGACGCAGACGCCGCCGAACAGCAGCAGGGACAGGATTTCGGCGAGGATCATACGCCTTCTCCCGTCATATCCGCTTTCGGGGACGGGGGCGTTGCCGCGCCCGAGAGCGTCAGGATCGAGCGGGCCATCATCGCCAGCCCCTGCAACGCCACCAGGAGGCAGAACACCAGGATGACCGATTTCAGGAGATAGACGCCGTGAATGCCGTTGTCGCCTTCCGGCGAGCCTTCGAGAATGCCCCAGGCGCGGGTGACGAAGCCGAACGAGGCCCAGGCGATGACGCCGCACATCGGCAGCAGGAAGACCACGCCGCCGATCAGGTCGACGATGGCCTTGCTGCGCTCGGACATGCCGCCATAGAAGATATCGACCCGCACATGACCGTTATGCACCAGGGTATAGCCGGCCGCGGCCAGGAACACCGACGCGTGCATGTAGATGATGCTTTCCTGCAGCCAGATCCAACCGAGGCCATAGACATAGCGCAGCAACACGACGGCGAATTGCACCAGGACCATGAACAGGGCCAGCCAGGATATGGCCCGCCCCAGGCTTTCGTTCAGAATGTCGACGGTGCGGATGAAAGAGGAAAGCATGGCGGCTCCGCGCGCTGGGAGAGTCCCCGGGCCGACCGGCGGGATGGGGGCGGATGGCTCCGCAACCCGGCGCTTCGGCACTGCCCCGAACGCCGCGGCAGCGGCGCCCGGGGGTGAAACGAGGGGCGGGCGGGCCGGTTAGGACGCCGCCGCCCGCGCGGCCATGTAGCCGAGTTCGCCGATGGCGGCGTAGTCCATCGCCTGTTTCTGGAAGGCGGAGTAGCTGTCGTACACGCGCTTGGTGATGTCGTCGGTGGCGGCCATGGTGGCGATGACGTCCGCGGATGCGGCCCGCGCCTTGTCCAGCACGTCGTCCGGATAGCGTTGCAGGATCACGCCGTGCTTGTTCACCAGCGTGTCGAGCGAGGAGGAATTCAGCGCGTTGAACTCGGCCGACTGTTCCCAGGCTTCCGCCATCACGGCGATGGCGACGATCTGCTGCTGTTCCTTGGTCAGGCCGTCATAGAGCGTCTTGTTGATGCCCACAGACGCCACCGTGCCCGGCTCGTGGAAGCCCGGATAATAATAGTTCTTGGCGATCTTGTAGAAGCCGAAGGCCAGATCCTGCCAGGGGCCGACCCATTCGGTCGCGTCGATGGCGCCGGATTGCAGCGAGGGGTAGATTTCGCCGACCGGCAGGTTCAGCGGCGTCGCGCCCAGGGCGCGCAGCACCTCGCCGCCCAGGCCCGGCATGCGCATTTTCAGGCCCTGGAAATCGTCGATGCTGTGGATTTCCTTGCGGAACCAGCCGCCCATCTGCACGCCCGTCGTGTGCGAGGGGAAGGCCTTGATGTTGAAGCCCGCGGACAGTTCGTCCCACAATTGCTGGCCGCCGCCATAGCGGATCCAGGCATGGGTTTCGGAGCCGGTCATGCCGAACGGCACCGCGGTCATGAAGTTGTAGGCCTTGGACTTGCCCTGAAAGTAATACTCGGCCGCGTGATACATGTCCGCGTCGCCCGCCGACACCGCATCGAATGACTGGAAGGCGGGGACAAGCTCGCCGGCGCCATAGACCTTCACCGTCAGCATGCCGCCGGACAGCATGGTGATGCGGTCGGCGATGCGCTGGCCGGACGTGCCGGCGCCAGGCGAATTCTTCGGCCAGGCCATCACCATTTTCAGTTCGCGCTTGCCCTGGGCGATGGCCGGCGCGGCCAGGGTCGAGGCGGCGGCAGCGGCGCCGGCAACCGCGGCGCCCTTCAAAAAGTCACGACGTTCCACGAGCAGTATCCTCCGTATTTTTCACGCCGGCCCCTCATTCGATTCCGAGGCCGATCCACCCGCACGGTACGCCGGACGTCCATTGCGCACAACGGCTATGATCCTGTTGTGCGGTCGATCTTTGCCGCCGCTGTCAGGCGGGTCTGACCAGCACGTGCCGCTTGCGGCCGGCGGAGAGTTTCAGCGTTCCGGCCGCGGTCAGGTCGGCGGCGCCGATGGTTTGGTTCTCGTCGCCGATCGGCACGTCGTTCAGGCGGGCGCCGCCGCCCCGCACCAGCCGCCGCGCCTCACCGCCGCTGGCCGCAAGGCCGGCCCGCCGCAGCAGGTCGAAAGCGGGAATGCCGGCTTCCAGGTCCGTCGCCGGCACATCGACCGTCGGCAGGCCTTCCGCCTGGGCGCCTTCCTCGAAGGTGCGCCGCGCGGTTTCCGCGGCTTCCGCTGCCTTGGTCCGGCCGTGCAGCAGGGCGGTGGCCTCGGTCGCCAGGATTTTCTTCGCCTCGTTCAGTTCGGCGCCTTGCAGCGCCTCCAGCCGGGCGATCTCGTCCAGCGGCAGCACGGTGAACAGTTTCAGGAAGCGCCCGACATCGGCGTCCAGCGTGTTGCGCCAGAACTGCCAGTAGTCATAGACGCTGAGCCGCTCCTCGTTCAGCCAGATCGCGCCGGCGGCGGTCTTGCCCATCTTGGCGCCGTCGGCCGTGGTGATCAGCGGGCTGGTCAGGCCATAGAGTTGCGGCTGCTCCAGCCGCCGGCCCAGATCGACGCCGGAGACGATATTGCCCCACTGGTCGCTGCCGCCCATTTGCAGCACGCAGCCATAGCGCTTCGACAACTCCACGAAGTCGTAGCTTTGCAGGATCATGTAGTTGAATTCGAGGAAGGTCAGCGGCTGTTCGCGTTCCAGGCGCAGGCGGACGCTGTCCATGGTCAGCATGCGGTTGACGCTGAAATGCCGGCCGATCTCGCGCAGCAGCGGGATGTATTTCAGCTCGCTCAGCCACTCGTCGTTGTCGACCATGATGGCATCGGTGGCGGACGCCTCGGCCCCGAAGGTCAGCAGCTTTTCGAACACCCGGAAAATGCCGGCCTTGTTGCGCTGAATATCCTCGTGCGTCAGCAATTGCCGGGTTTCGTCGCGGCCGGAGGGGTCGCCGATCTTGGTGGTGCCGCCGCCCATCAGCACGATGGGCTTGTGCCCGGTCTTTTGCAGCCAGTGCAGCATCATGATCTGCACCAGACTGCCCACATGCAGCGAATCGGCGGTGCAGTCGAAGCCGATATAGGCGCGAATCGGCCCCGCGGCGGCGCGGGCGTCCAGGCCCTCCGTATCGGTGCATTGGTGGACAAAGCCCCGCTCTGTCAGCGCGGCAAGGAAGTCGGAACGCGGCATGGATCTGGCACTGCTTGTCGTCGGAAGCGAGGCCTGTACCATGCCTGACATGCAAGAACAATCGCACCCCTGGCCGCTGCTGCCCTGCCTGGCGCTCGGCCTGATGAGCGGCACCTCCATGGACGGGGTCGATGCCGCCCTGCTCTGGACCGACGGCGAGCGGGTGGTGGAGCCGCGCGGCTTTGCCTTCCGCCCCTATCCGCCGGCTTTCCGCGCCGCGCTGGCCGACGCCCTGCTGGCGCCGGAGGAACGGGCGCCGGCGTTGGAAGCCGCGCTGACCGATCATCACCGCGACGCCGTGCGAGGGTTGCTGGCGCAGACCGGCGTCGGGCTCAGCGACGTGGCGGTGATCGGCTTTCACGGCCACACCGTGCTGCACAAGCCGGCCGCGCACCGCACCTGGCAGTTGGGCGACGGCCGGCGGCTGGCGAAGGCGCTGGGGCGGCCGGTGGTCTGCGATTTCCGCTCCGCCGACGTGGCGGCCGGCGGTGAGGGGGCCCCGCTGGCGCCGGTCTATCACCGGGCACTGGCCGGCGGCGCGCCCCGGCCCTGCGCCGTGCTGAATCTGGGCGGGGTCGCCAATGTCACCTGGATCGGGCCGGGCGCGGGCGAGTTGCTGGCGTTCGACACCGGCCCCGCCAACATGCTGCTGGACGAATGGGCGCTCCGCCACACCGGCGAGCCGCTGGACCGCGACGGCCGGCTGGCGGCGGCCGGCACGGTGGACGCGGGCGTTTTGGCCGAGATGCTGGCCGCCCCCTATTTCGCCCGCACGCCGCCGAAATCGCTCGACCGGCTGGATTTCGGGCTGGAGGCGGTGGCGCACCTGTCCGCGGCGGACGGGGCGGCGACGCTTGTCGCCTTTACCGCGGCCAGCGTCGCCGCCGCCTGCCGGCATATGCCGGCGCCGCCGAAACTCTGGATTGTCGGCGGTGGCGGGCGGCACAATCCGGCGCTGATGCAGGCACTGCGCCAGCGCCTCGCCGCGCCGCTGGATGCGGCCGAGGCGCATGGCATTGACGGCGATGCGCTGGAGGCGGAAGCGTTCGCCTATCTGGCCGTGCGCTCGGTGCGCGGCCTGCCGATCAGCTTCCCCGGCACCACCGGCGCGCCGGAGCCGCTCTCCGGCGGTCGCCTGTTCCGGCCGGGGCGCGGCTGACCCGGAGCGGGCCGCGGCCGATTCCGAACCGGGGCAGGCCCGCCGCGGCGGGTGAACCCAAGCCGCCCGTGCTTCATGTTCCCGTGCTTCCCCGGACGGCGCGGAGCGGCGATCCGGGGTCTCTCTGGGGGAGGTGGCAATGGCGGGAGATCCCGGCCCTCGCCTCCGGCTCGGCCGGGAAAGCTCGGGGGTGTGGTCCGTCGCAGCGGGCGCACCCGCATCTCTTCGCGCTTCCCCGGGCGGCGCGGAGCGGCGGTCCGGGGTCTCGCTCCGAGCGGGCCGGCCGGAGCGGCCGCCCGGGTCAGTAGAAAATCTTGTTCTGCGGCATGCCCTTGTAGATATCGGCCACCTGCTCGCCATAGCCGTTGTAAATCAGGGTCTTGCGGCGCTCGTTCGTGCCGAGCACCCGCTCCTCCGCCTGGCTCCAGCGCCGGTGCGGCACGCCCGGATTGACGTTGGCATAGAAGCCGTATTCCGCGCCCAGCACCTCCATCCAGAAGCTCGTGGGCATTTCGTCGGTGAAGGTGAAGCGCACGATCGACTTGATCGACTTGAAGCCATACTTCCAGGGCACGGCGAGGCGCAGCGGCGCGCCGTTCTGCTTCGGAATCGGCTTGCCATAAAGGCCGGTGGCGATGAAGGCCAGGTCGTTGGTCGCCTCTGCCATCATCAGCCCTTCGATATAGGGCCAGGGATACCAGAAGGCCCGCTGGCCGGAGGCAACGCTCGAATCCTTGAACGTCTCCATGCGGAGATACTTGGCCGAGGCCAGGGGCTTGGCGAAATCCACCAGCGCCTTCAACGGAAAGCCGCTCCACGGCACGGCCATGGACCAGGCCTCGACGCAACGATGCCGGTACAGCCGCTCTTCCAGCGGCATTTTGCGGATCAGGTCGTGCGCGTCGATCTTGATCTCTTTTTCGACCATGCCGTCGATCACCACCTGCCAGGGCTCGATCTTCAGGCTCTGGGCCGCACGGTGGATGTTCTTCTGGCTGCCGAACTCGTAGAAGTTGTTGTAGGTGGTGGCGTCCGCCTCGTCGGTGATCGGCCGGTCGAGGGTGAAGGCGGGGTTGCGTGCCACCGGATAGAGATCGTCGCTGGCCGCGGCAAAGGCGAGGCGCGGCATGGCGGCGGCCCCGATCAGGCCGGCGGCACCGCCCAGCAGGCCGCGCCGGGAGAGATACACCGACTCCGGCGTCGCCTCGCGTTCCGGGATCATCCAGGACGGTCGCGTACGGATCAACATGGTGTGCACACCCTTTATAACGGAGTCTCTGGCGTTTGTTTGCCGAGAAGGTAGGGTGTCGGGCGGTGTTTTCCCAATAACGATGCCGTGTGCCATCTGATTCAGAAGAGGAATTCTCCATGAGCGATCCGGTCCTGCTCGCCATTGCCGACGGTGTCGCCACTGTCACCCTGAACGCGCCGGAGGTGCGCAACGCGCTGACGCCCGGCCTGCGCACCCTGTTCCGCGAGATCGTTTGCGACCTGGAGTTCAACGACGACGTGCGCTGCGTCGTGCTCAAGGGCGCCGGCGACCATTTCATGGCCGGCGGCGATATCCGCGTGATGCAGGAGCGGCTGGACATGCCGGACGGCCAGCGCCGGCAGGTGATCATGGAGGGCATTCACCTGCTGCACCTGCCGCTGTTCGCGATCCGCCGCATGGGCAAGCCGGTGGTCGCCTCGATCCAGGGGGCGGTGGCCGGTGCGGGTATGGGGCTGGTCGGCGCCTGCGACCTGGCGATTGCCGCGGACGATGCGATTTTCACGCTCGCCTACTGCCATATCGGCGCCAGTCCGGACGGCGGCTCGTCCTATTTCCTGGGGCGGACGCTGGGGATGAAGCAGCAGATGGAACTGGCCTTCCTCGGCGACCGGTTCGGGCCGGACAAGGCCAGGGAGTTGGGCATCGTCAACTGGGTCGTCCCCCGCGCCGACCTGGAGGCCGAGACCGACAAGCTGGCGCGGCGCCTGGCCGACGGCCCGACCCATGCCTATGCCAACGCCAAGAAGCTGTTCAACGCCACCAACCATCTGAGCCTGGAAAGCCATTTGCAGATGGAGGGCGAGTTGATCGCGGACAGCATGTGCACCGAAGACCATGCCGAGGGCGTCGCGGCCTTCCTCGGCAAGCGCAAGCCCCAGTTCAAGGGCCGCTGACGCGTATCCCGGCCGAGCCGGAGGCGAGAGCCGGGACCGGTCGCTTTCGCGAACACGGTCATCGCCGGTGTTCGCTCGCCCACAGCGGCCCCGGACGGCGGCTCCGCCACCTCTGGGGTGCCTATGCTCGGAAGTAGGGTGTTTCCCGGCCGCCGCGGTGCGGTGCGCCGGGACCGGTCGCTCTCGCGAACACCGGCGGCGGTGGTGTTCGCTCGCCCGCAGCGGACCCGGACGGCGGCTCTGCCACCTCCGGGGTACAGATTGCTCGGAGGTGGGAGGCGCCGGGCCGGGGCTGGTCGCGCCCCGCCCTTGGGGATCAGTCGAACAGGGTGGCGAGCCGCCGTTTCATCTGGTCGGCGATATAGAGCGCCAGCGCCTGGATGGTCGCCGTCGGGTTGACGCCGCCGGAGGTCACCCAGATGCTGCCGTCGACGATGAACAGGTTCTTCACATCGTGGCTGCGCCCCCACTCGTTCACCACCGAGCGCTCCGGGTCCAGGCCCATGCGGGCGGTGCCGAGCAGGTGGCCCGGATAGTTCAGCACCGTGCGCGAGCAGGCAATATCGTGCGCACCGGCGGCTTCCAGAATCTCGGTGGCTCGCGCGATGCCGTGTTCCATCATCGCGGCGGTGTTGGCGCTGATCGTGTAGTCGATCTTCGGTGCCGGAATGCCGTGGCTGTCTTTCAGCACCGGGTCGAGGGTGACGCGGTTGTGCTCTTCCGGCAGGTCCTCGCACGCGATGCCGATTTGCAGGCGGCGATGATAGAGCGTGCGGTAGACGCGGTGGTGGTCCGGCCCCCAGGGCAGGCGGCCGGCGATCATGCTGGAGACCGCCTCGTTCACCGGCCCGGTGCCGCGGGAATATTGCAGCGTGTAGCCGCGCACGAAGCCGCGGGACCGGTCGGTCTCGTAGAATTCCTTGCTCCACATGACGGTTTGCGGCGCGCGGTCGCCGTCCATCTCGTCGTCGACATAGCCCGAGACCATGGGCCAGGGGTGCAGCATCAGGTTCCTGCCGACCAGGCCGGAGGAATTGGCGAGGCCATGCGGAAACCGGCCGCTGGCGGAATTCAGCAGCAGCCGCGGCGTGCCGACGCCGTTGGCGGCCAGGATCATCACCTCCGCCGGCTGGAAGCGCTCGACGCCGGTGGGGTCGTAGTAGACGACGCCGGTGGCCATGCCGGCCGCGTCGGTCTCGATAGCGCGCACGCGGCAGTTGGTGCGCAGTTCGACACCGGCGCGGATCGCCTGCGGCCAGTAGGTGATGTCGACGCTGGCCTTGGCGCCCTGGGCGCAGCCGGGCGTGCAATTGCCGAGATTGATGCAGGCCGCGCGGCCCTCGTACTCCACCGTGTTGATGGCGATTTCCGACGGCCACCAGTGCCAGCCGAGCGTGTTGGTCGCCCGGGCATAGCGCGTGCCGGTCCGGCCGAGCGGCACCGGCGGCAGGGTCGGTTGGTGCGGCGGGTAGGACGGGTCGCCCGCCAGGCCCGCCACGCCCATCATCCGGTCGTTCTCGGCAAAAAAGGGCTCCAGCGCCCAATAGTCCACCGGCCAGTCGTCGGCGACGCCGTCCAGCGTCCGCACCTTGAAATCGGACGGATGCATGCGCGGGAAATGCGCGGTGTAGTGGACGGTGGCTCCGCCGACGGCGTTGTAGTTCGCCACCTTCATCGGCGAGGCGTCGTCGTTGACGGGATAGTCCGCCGGCAGGCCGCGCCGGTTCGGCAGGATGTCGGCGTCGCCATAGCGCCTTGCCTCCCAGTCGCGGCCGTTGGTGGGATAGTCGGTCGGCTTCACCCAGTCGCCCTGCTCCAGGCAGAGAATGCGCATGCGCGTCTCGGCCAGGCTCCAGGCCATCGCGGCGCCGGAGGCACCGGAGCCGATGATGAGCACGTCGACCTTGTCGTCGGTGGGGCGGGGCGTGTCGGAGATGGCGGTCATCGGGCGGTCTCTCCGCCCCTGCCGTCGATGTCGCGCCACATCCGCGGCCGGCCGCGCTGGGCGTCGAGCAGGGACCAGTCGCCCGGCTCCAGGGCATGGCCCTTGGGGAAGGGCGGACGCGGCTCGCGGCCGAGCGCGCGGGCGACGCGGTCGTCGCGGTAATAGCATTGCAACACCGCCCGCCCGAGCGCGACGGTGATGGGGCCTTGCCGGTCGAGCAGTCGCATGGCGAGGGCTTCCGCGCGCTCGGCCGGCAGATCGGCAAACCGTCCGCCCGCGGGCGCACTGAGGGCGGCCAGATCGGCCAGGGCGGCGCGCACGGCCTCACGGTCGCGACCGAGCGAGGCGAGGATGTCGGCAAAAATGGCGGCGTCGTCCGCGCCGGGCACGCCGTAGGCGTCCGACGCCGGCACCATAATGCCCGCCAGCCGGCGAAAATCGCGCTGTTCTTCGGGGGGAAGCCCGGAGTTTGGATCGTGCATTCGGGGAGCCTCGACCGAAACGACAGGCGAAAATACTGAGCCGCGGGCGCGGGGTCGGTCAAGGCCGATGGCAACGCAAACAGGACCGCAATCGCGGCCGGCGCGGCCATTCCAAAGGAATTCGAGGGAAGTGGCACAGCGGCGGCAATCCACGCACCCGGCCGCGGCTGGCGGCGGGCGCGGAGGATTGGTGATCCCAACGGGACTCGAACCCGTGTCTTCAGCGTGAAAGGCTGATGTCCTAACCACTAGACGATGGGACCAGCGGCAGAGACGCGCCTTCTACAGGGCTCGAACGAGAAATGCAACCGCTTCTCCGCCCTTGCTTGACAGGGCGCGACCCTACGCCCATTCCTGCCGGCCGAGACCCGCCAAAAACCGCCTTGAGAAAGGGCTTTGTCGTCATGACCCAGCCGCATTCCGCCATTTCCGCCGAGACCGAAGCCCAGATTCTCGACGCGCTCGACAAATTCCTGGAGCGCGACGTGCGCCAGCACGTGCTGCGCCTGGAGCATGCCGACGAATACCCGCACGCCATCGTCGAGGGCATGAAGGAGCTGGGCCTGTTCGGCGCGATCATTCCGGAGGAATATGGCGGCCTCGGCCTGCCGGCGACCACGTATGCCAAGATCGTCGAAAAGGTCTCGGCGGTGTGGATGTCGCTCTCCGGCATTTTCAACTCGCACCTGATCATGGCGTCCGCCGTGGTGCGCTTCGGCACCGAGGAGCAGAAGCGGCGCTGGCTGCCGAAATTCGCATCGGGCGAGATTCGCGGCGGCCTGGCCCTGACCGAGCCGAACTGCGGCACAGACCTGCAGGCGATCCGTACCACCGCGCGCCGCGACGGCGACCATTATGTGGTGAACGGCACCAAGACCTGGATTTCCAACGGCATTCACGGCACCTGCTTCGCCTTGCTGGTGAAAACCGACCCGACGGCGCAGCCGCGGCACAAGGGCACCAGCCTGTTCCTGGCCGAGAAGGGCGAGGGCTTCACCGTCAGCCGCAAGCTGGAAAAGCTGGGCTACAAGGGCATCGATTCGGCCGAACTGATCTTCGACAATTACCGCATTCCCACCGACCGGCTGATCGGCCTGGAAGAGGGCAGGGGCCTGCCGCACGCGCTGGGCGGCCTGGAACTGGGGCGGATCAACGTGGCGGCCCGCGGCGTTGGCGTGGCGCAGGCGGCGCTGGATCTGGCGGTCAAGTACAGCCAGCAGCGCGAGACCTTCGGCCAGCCGATCGCCAACCACCAGGCGATTGCGATCAAGCTGGCCGACATGGCCACCCGCCTGGAGGCCTCGCGCCATCTGGTGCGGGCGGCGGCCCAGGCCTATGACGCCGGCGAGCGCTGCGACATGGAGGCGGGCATGGCGAAGCTGTTCGCCACCGAGACCGCGCTCTTCAACGCGACCGAGAGCATGCGCATCCACGGCGGCTACGGCTATTCCAAGGAATTCGACGTGGAGCGGCTCTACCGCGACGCGCCCTTGCTCTGCATCGGCGAGGGCACGAACGAGTTGCAACGCATCATCATCGCCCGCCAGTTGATCCAGCGAAACCCGGTCTGAGGCGCGCGCGGCCAGACCGCAAGGCCTGCCGCGCGCAGACGGGTTTCGGTCAGAACTTGGCGCTGAGCCGCAGGTAGAACGAGCGGCCCGGTTCGTGAACACCGGCGCCATAGGTGTTCGCGAGCGCGCGACCGATCCCGGATCGGCGCTCCGCACCGTCTGGAAACATCCCGGCGCTCCGCACCGTCCGGAAACATCCTCAAGCGACGCTACGTGATACCCAAGTGTATCGTCCTCCCGGACCGGACACAATGGCAAAGATGTCCGGTCGAAACCCCCTGATGCCGGCCGCCGGCGGGGATGCTTGCGTGAGGTCTATTCCGCGGCGGCCCGTTGGGTGCCGGGCGTGGCCAGGCCGTTGGCGAGGTCGTCCTCCCGCGCCTGCGGCTGGCGCTTGGCGGGCAGGCCGTAGCCGCCGCCGCCACCGGGGGCGATTTCGATCTCGTCGCCGGCGCGGAAGGTCAGGCTGGCCTTGGGCGGCAGCACGCGCGCCTCGCCGTCGCGATAGAGCACCGTCCGGCCGGCCTGGCCGCTGCCGCCGCCGAACAGGCCTGCGGGAGCGAGCCGGTGGCGGTCGGAATAGGTTTGCAGCTTGGCGCCGTCCTTCAGGATGCGGTAGCGCCGGCGGAAGCCGGCGCCGCCGCGATGCTCGCCGTCGCCGAAACTGTCCGGCGCCAGCGCATAGTCGACGACGCGGAAGAAATCGTAGTCGGCGTCCAGCGCCTCCACCGGCGTGTTCGAGCAGTTGGAGAGCGGCGAATCCACCGCGTCGCAGCCGTCCGAGCCCTTGCCGCCGCCATAGCCGCCGCCGAAGATTTCCAGATAGACGCTATAGCCGGCCTCGCCCAGATGGCTGAGGCAGAAGCTGGTGGTGGCATCGAAGCCGGGCGCGATCACCAGGTCGGGCACGGCTTTCGACAGCGCGTCCATGACGGCGTTGTAGGCGCGATAGGCCGGCAGCAGCCGCGCGCGCACCGGCGCCGGCGGGCGCGGGTTCAGGATGCTGCCGAACGGCGCTGTGACAGTGATCGGCCGCTTCACGCCCTCGTTGAACGGGATGTCCGGTGCCGTCAGCACCGATTTCACGCAGGACAGCGCCGTCGCCAGGGTCGAGGCGAACGGGCAGTTGATGTTGGTCGCCACCTGCGGATCGGTGCCGTCGAAGTCGACGGTCAGGGAGTCGCCGGCAATGGTGACGGTGCAGCGGATCCAGACCGGCTCCTGGCCGACGCCGTCGTCGTCCATGGCCGCCTGACCGTGATAGACGCCGTCCGGTGCGGCGGCGATGCCGGCGCGGACCCGGCGCTCGGCATAGTCGAGCAGTTCGCCCATGGCCGCTTCGACCTTGGCCGCGCCGTATTTGGCGGCGAGTTGTTGCAGGCGGTTCTCGGCGATGGCGTTGGCGGCGAACTGGGCGTTCATGTCGCCCATGGTCAGGTCCGGCACGCGCACGTTCAGGCGCATGAGCGCTTCCAGACGGCCGCTGTTCCAGTCCTCGGCCCAGTTCCACTTCGAGGGCGGCAGGCGCAGGCCCTCGGCATAGACGTCCGGCGCTTCCATGTTCAGGCCGGGCGCGCCGCCGCCCAGGTCGAGATGGTGGGCGACGCTGGCGGCGAAGGCGATGACGCGGCCGTCGTGGAACACCGGCGTGAAGATGAAAATGTCCTGGAGGTGCTGGCCGCCCTGGAACGGATCGTTGTTGATCAGGAAGTCGCCGGGCTTCAGCGTCTCCGGCGGGTGGGCTTCCAGGCAGGGTTTGCAGGTGGCGGAGATGCCGCCCAGCTGCATCGGGATCAGGTCCGCCTGGGCGATGACATTGCCCCGGGCGTCGAGAATGGCGGCGGAGCCGTCCCGCGCCTCGCGCAGGATCGGCGTGTAGGCGGAACGGATCAGCTTGGCGCCGGCCTCGTCGGCCGCGGCCTGGAGCGCCTGGGAGATGACGGCATAGTCGATGGGGTCGAGGGCCATGGGTCTCAGCGCTCCCGCGAGAGGATCAGATTGTCGTGGGCGTCCAGTTCGGCCTGCCAGCCGACGGGCACATAGGTGGTCGAGGTCGGGCCGGCCAGGATGGTCGGGCCGGCGAGCCGCACGCCGGGCGCGACCGCGGCGATGTCCTGCAACGAGCCCTCGTGCCAGTCGCCGTCGTCGAACAGGCGGGCGGCGATGGCGGCGCGCGCCTCGTCGCGGGCGATGGCCAGGGAGGGCAGATCGCCGGCGGGCAGGGTGGCGGCAACGCGCAGCGCCACCACCTCCACCGCCCGGCGCGGGTCGGCGGGCTGGAAATACACCTGGCGATGGGCGCGGTCGAAGCCCTCCCGCAGTTCCGCCTCGCTCAGCCCCTGGGCGGCGGTGGCGGGCAGGGGCACCGGCAGTTCGAACGCCTGGCCGACACAGCGCATGTCGGCGGAATAGGCGAAAGTCGGCTCGCCCTCCAGCCCCAGGGTGCGGAATTCGTCGGCCAGGCCCCGGGCAAGGCCGGCCAGCACCGCCGGTGCGTCGGCGGCGGCCCGGGCCGCATCCATCTTGCGGGTCAGCGAATCGTGCTTGGTGAAGTCGCTCGCCAGCAGGCCATAGGCGGAGAGGACGCCGGGATTGGGTGGCACCACCAGCCGCCCGACGCCCAGTTCCTGGGCGATCTTGGCGGCGTGCAGCGGGCCGCCGCCGCCGAAGGGCACCAGCACATAGTCGCGCGGGTCGCGGCCGCGCTCGGTCGAGACCAGCTGGATCGCGCGCACCACCGCGTTGTTGGCGAGCCGGATGGCGGCGTCGGCGGCCTGTTCGATGGTCATGGCGAAATGGTCGGCGACCGGCTGGAAGGCGGTGCGGGCCGCGGCGACGTCGATGGCCATCTTGCCGCCGAGAAAGCCCTCCGGCCGCACCGCGCCGACGATGACCTGGGCGTCGGTGATGGTTGGTCGCCGGCCGCCCTTGCCATAGCAGGCCGGGCCGGGGTCGGCGCCGGCGCTCTCCGGGCCGACGCGCAGCAGGCCGCCATCGTCGACCCAGACGATGGAGCCGCCGCCGGAGCCGACCGAGACGATGTCGAGCACCGGCGTGCGGATCGGCAGGCCGTCGATCTCGGTTTCCGGCGTGGTGGCGGGCTGGCCCTCGTCCACCAGGCAGACATCGGTCGAGGTGCCGCCCATGTCGAAGGTGATGAGGTTGCGATAGCCGGAGCGCTCCGCCTGCCGCACCGCGCCGACCACGCCGGCGGCGGGGCCGCTGAAGAGCGCGGTGATGGCGTTGCGGCGCATGCCGGCCGCCGGCAGCCGGCCGCCATTCGACTGCATGACGGTGAAGCGCCCGCCGAACCGCCCCTCGGCCAGCCGGTCCTCGATGCGCGACAGATAGCGGTCGATCACCGGCTGCACGAAGGCGGCGAGCGTGGTGGTCGACGCGCGCTCGAACTCCCGGAACTCGCGGATCACGTCGGCGGACCCGGTGATGAACACGTCCGGCAGGGCGGCGTGGATCAGCTCGATGACGCGGCGTTCGTGCGCGTCGTTGGCATAGGCGTTGAGCAGGCAGATGGCGACCGCGTCATAGCGGCCCTGTTGCAGGGCGGGCAGCAGCCGGCCGGTGACGGCCGCTTCGTCCAGCGGCGTTTCGACCGCGCCGTCGGCCAGCACGCGCTCGGCCACCTCGAAACAGTCGGCGCGGCGCACCACCGGGGCCGGTTTCCGATAGTGCAGGTCGTAGATGTTGCGGCGGTCGTGGCGTTGCAGGAACAGAATGTCCCGGAAACCCGCCGTGGTGACGAAGGCAACGCGGGCGCCCTTGCGCTCCAGCACCGCGTTGGTCGCGACCGTCGAGCCGTGGCCGAGATCGGCCATGTCCGCCGGGGAGAGGCCGGCGGCCTGGATGGCGTCGAAGGCGCCGATATCGGGGCTGGCGGGGGTGGAGGGGACCTTGGCCACCTGGACGCCGCCGTCCCGAAACGCCACCAGATCCGTAAACGTACCGCCGATTTCGACGCCGACTCGCAAGGCCATCGGGCCAGGGCTCCTATTGTGCAGGGAAATCCGGCGGCGAGCATAGCGGCCCATTTCCGCTTGGGCCAGCCGGGGAAACTGGCGTAAGCTTTGCGGCAATCTCAGCGCCGAAAAGGCGCGGCTTGCAGAAGGAACATGCCCCATGCCGTTCGGTCCCGCCGAAGAAGCCTTCCGCCAGGAAGTGCGCGCCTTCATCCAGGAAAGCCTGCCCCAGGATATCGCCCAGAAGCATCTGGCCGGCATGGAGATGCAGAAAGAGGATTATATGCGCTGGCATAAAATCCTCTATGCCAAGGGCTGGGTGGCGCCCAACTGGCCGAAGGAATATGGCGGCTGCGAGTGGGATGCGGTGCAGCGCTATATCTTCGATGAGGAAGCGGGCCTGGCCGGTGCGCCGCGGCTATCCGGCTTTGGCCTGAACATGGCCGGGCCGGTGATCATGGCCTTCGGCACGCCGGAGCAGAAGAAAGAGCACCTGCCGAAAATCCTCTCCGGCGAGCGGGTGTTCTGCCAGGGCTATTCCGAGCCGGGCTCGGGCTCGGACCTGGCGTCGCTGAAAACCCGGGCGGTGCGCGACGGCGACCACTACGTCATCAACGGCCAGAAAATCTGGACCTCGCTCGCCCACCACGCCGATTGGATTTTCTGCCTGGTGCGCACCTCGGTCGAGGCGAAGAAGCAGGACGGCATCAGCTTCCTGGTCTTCGACATGAAGACGCCGGGCGTCGAAATCCGGCCGATTATCACCATGAACGGCCTGCACCACACCAACGAGACCTTCTACACCGACGTGCGCGTGCCGGTCGACGGCTCGCTGGTGGGCGAGGAAGGCCGCGGCTGGACCATCGCCAAATTCCTGCTGGGGCACGAGCGCATGGGCGGCGGCTCCTGTGCCGAGGTCAAGGTGGCGTTGCAGCGGGTCAAGGAAATCGCGGAGCAGGAGCGCGACGGCGACGGCACCCGCCTGATCGACGAGCCGGATTTCCGGCGCAAGCTGATGGATGCGGAAGCCCAGTTGATGAGCGTCGAGCAATACGTGCTGCGCACGCTCTCGGCCTATCGCTCGAACAAGGAAATCGGCGCGGCGGCGAACATGATCAAGGTGCGTCGCTCGGAGGTGCAGCAACTGGTGACCGAGATCGGCACCGAGGCCGGCGCCTATTATTGCCAGCCCTACAGCCTGGAAGCCCTGCGCTTCGGCTGGAACGAGGAGCCGGTGGGCGCGGAGTATTTCAACGGCCTGACGCCGAACTACGCCTTCCTGCGCGCGGCCTCGATCTATTCCGGCTCGAACGAGATCCAGCGCAACATTGTCAGCAAGGGCATGCTGCGGCTCTGAACGGGGCGCGTGGTTGCCGTGCGAGAGGTCGCCATCCGGCGGCCTCTTTCGCGTTGGGGCGCCGCCGTCAGAGACGCCGGATCAGCGCCATCGCCAGCAGGTTGGGCCCGGCGAACAGGGCGGTCACCAGCAGGAAGCCGCCAAAGGTGTCGGGCGGCCAGGCCAGGGTCAGGATGAAGGCCAGCGCCATGGTCGCGACGCCGGAGAGCGGCGCCAGCAGGCCGGCGATCCAACCGGGCATGCGCAGGCGTCGGGCCAGGCGAATGGCGTTGACGGCGCCCACGATCATCCAGGCGAGCGCGATCAGCATCAGCAGCGTGAGCGAGGTCTCGCTGCCGTCGCCGCCGTCCGGTCCGACGCCCTGGCTGCGCAAATACGCATGCACCGGCCACAGCGCCGCGACCAACAGCCAGACCACGGCGTAGAGCCATCGACCCTGTCCGTGGCCGACCCAGAATGCGGTGAGACGGTTGAGCGACATGGGGCGTGAGCGCAACGAGGATCGCCGGAAGGCGTCGTCAGTTGCCGGAGGAATTGAACCGACCGATATTGCCGATCAACTGCTCCAGCAGGGTCAGCTTGTGGCCTTCGGTCGGCGTTTCCCGGTCGACCAGCGTCACTTCCGAGCCGTCTTCCTTCGACAGCGTGGCCACGCTCTTCAGCACGCGGTTCTGATCGAAATGCAGGATCAGGACCTTGCGGTCCACCACCTCGGGCTGGAAAAACGCCACGCCTTGTTGAACCTCGGAAATGTAATACCACGTGCCGGGGTCGAAGGCCGACTGCGTCGACGGCGTGCCCAGGAGCTCGATCACGCGCGTATCGCTGACATTGGGGCGTTGCAGTTCGGCGACCACGCCTTGCGGCAACTGGTGGCCGTGATGGGATTCCTTGACCGTGCAGGCGCCGACGGCGGCAAGCGCCACCAGGGCGATCAACCATCGTGCGCACGTGTCACGCAGCGGGAAGCGGTGTTGCATCCTAAATTCCTGGGCCAACCTTCAACGGGAAGTGACGGATAACGTGTTTCGCTCTTGGTTCAAACGACGTGGGCCGGATGTAACGGCTTTGACGCTGGCGGTCCATGCCGCGGCGCGTCGCCCCGTCTTTTACACCACTCTGGGCGTCCCCGATACCTTTGACGGTCGGTTCGAGCTGCTGGTGTTGCATGGCCATTTGATGATCCGCCGCCTGCGCCAGGACGGGGATGTCGGAGCCGAAACGGCCCAGAACCTATTCGATGCGCTGATCGGCCATTTCGACGAGGCGCTGCGGGAGATCGGGGTGGGGGACATGTCGGTCGGCAAGCGCATGAAAACGATGGCGAGCGGCGTTTACGGGCGTTTGGCCGCCTATGATGCGGGGCTGGACAGCGAAGGGCCGGACGGGCTGGAGGACGTGGTTCGCCGCAACGTCTATGGCACCGCGCCGGACGCGGACGCTTCCCGGGTGCAGGCGGTGGCGGCCTATATGCGGGCCGCGGAGCGCCATCTGGCGACCCGGCCCCACGACGCGGTTCTGGCCGGTGTGGCGTTGTATCCGGAACCGCTCGCCCCGGCGGACGGGGAAGCGGGCATGGCGGCGCGGGAAGCGGACGTATGATCGAGTTTTCCCGCCCCGTGGCCCTGGCGGATGTGGATCGCCATCCGGTGCGCAAGCGAATCGAAGCCTCCCCGTCCGAGCGGGCGGCGTTGGCCAAGCGTTTGGGCGTGTCGGCGCTGGGCCGGCTGACCGCCGATCTGACGGTGGCGAAGCGCCGCGGCGCCATCCACGTGACCGGTTCCTTCGCGGCGGTGATGGATCAGGTCTGCGTCGTGACGCTCGACCCGTTCACCACCGCTCTCGAAGGCGAGGTGGACGAGGATTTCAGCGAGCAGGCGGATGCGGCCGACGATCTGGAGATCGATATCGACCTGGAGACGCCGGAACCGTTGACCGAGGATGCGCTGGACCTGGGCGAACTGGTCGTCCAATGCTTGGCGTTGGAGATCGATCCGCACCCCCGCGCGCCCGGTGCCGATTTGACCCAGTTGGAAGCCCCGGCGGAGGCGCCGGACGAGCCCGTCCATCCCTTTGCGGCCCTCCGGAAATGGCAGTCGAACTCGTAGGCCGTTGCCGCCGGGTCTGGCAGGCGCTATCAAAGCGGCTGGAATGGGTCGCAATCGTTTCGGCCCCGGGCCGCTATCCGAAAAAGGTTTGACCGAACGCATGGCAAGCAAGGGTGTAATCGCATTGGATGCCATGGGCGGCGATAACGCGCCGGCCAGCGTGCTCCATGGCGCCAACACCGCGGCCGAGCGCTTCCCCGACCTGAACTGGCTGGTGGTGGGCGACCAGGCGCAGATCGACCCCTTGCTGCGGCAATTGCCCCGCCTGAAGGATCGCGTGGAGGTGGTGCACACGGAGAGCCGGGTGGCCGATACCGAGCGGCCGTCGGTGGCGCTCCGCTCCGGTCGGCAGTCGTCCATGTGGCTGGCCATCCAGGCGGTGCGCGAGGGCCGGGCGCAGGCGGTGGTCTCCGGCGGCAATACCGGCGCCCTGATGGCGATTGCCCGTTTTATCCTGCGCTCGCCGCCCGGCATCGCCCGGCCCGCGATCATCTCGTTTTTCCCCACCGCGCGCGGCGAAACCGCGATGCTGGACCTGGGCGCCAATATCGACTGCGATGCGGAACAGCTGGTCCAGTTCGCGGTGATGGGCGGCCTGTTCGCGCGCAGCGTGCTGGGCTTGCCCCACCCGACTGTCGGCCTGTTGAATGTCGGCGTCGAGGATATGAAGGGCAATGACGAGATCCGCGCGGCTGCCCAGCGCCTGCGCAACGGCGAATATCCGTTTCAGTTTCACGGCTTTGTCGAGGCCAACGAGATCGGTCGCGGCGCGGTCGACGTGGTCGTCTCCGACGGCTTCACCGGCAATGTGGCGCTGAAAATGGCCGAGGGCACCTCGGAACTCTACAGCCACTTTCTGCGGGAGGCGTTCAACGCCTCCTGGATGGCGAAGATCGGCTATCTGCTGGCACGACGCACCCTGACGCAATTGCGCCGGCGGGTCGATCCGCGCCGCTACAACGGGGCCGTGTTTGCGGGCCTCAACGGCGTCGTGGTGAAAAGCCATGGCAGCACCGACGCGTTCGGGTTTGCCAATGCCATCGGCGTGGCCGCGGACATGGTGCAGCAGGATTTCATGGAAGACATTCGCAAGGAATGCGAGCGGTTGCACTGGGACACCAGCACCGCCGCCCAGGCGGCGACGGCATAGGAGCTGGAATGGCGTATCATTCTGTTATCGTTGGTTGCGGTTCGTATCTGCCGGAACGGGTGGTCACGAACCAGGAATTGGCGGAGAGCGTCGACACCACCGACGAATGGATCATCGAGCGCACCGGCATCCGCCGGCGCCACATCGCGGCCGAGGGCGAGACCACCTGCGATCTGGCCTATGCGGCGGCCTGCGCGGCACTGCGCAATGCCGACCTGCAGGCGGATGCGCTGGACCTGATCATCCTGGCGACGGCGACGCCGGACAACACCTTTCCGGCGACGGCGACCGAGGTGCAGGCGCGCCTGGGGCTGACGCACGGCGCGGCCTTCGACGTGCATGCGGTCTGTTCCGGCTTTCTCTATGCCCTGGCGGTCGCGGACAACTTCCTGCGGGCCGGCCAGGCCCGGACGGCCCTGGTAATCGGCGCGGAGACGTTCTCGCGCATTCTGGACTGGAAGGACCGGACCACCTGCGTGCTGTTCGGCGATGGCGCCGGCGCCGTCATTCTGCGGCGCGAGGACGGTCCGTCGGACGTATCGAAGCAGGGGGTGATCTCCACCCATCTGCATTCGGACGGCCGCTACAAGGACCATCTCTATGTGGATGGCGGCCCGTCGTCGACCCAGAGCACCGGCTATCTGCGCATGGCGGGCAAGGAGGTGTTCCGGCATGCGGTCACCAATCTCGCCAGCGTGGTTCAGGAAGCGCTGGCCGCCAATCACGTGACGGCGGCGGATATCGACTGGGTGGTGCCGCACCAGGCCAATCAACGGATTCTGGACGCCACGGCCCGTAAGCTGCATCTGGACCCGGCCCGGGTCATCAGCACCGTGGACCATCACGCCAATACCTCCGCCGCTTCGGTGCCGCTGGCGCTGACCGAGGCGGTGCAGGACGGGCGCATTCGGCGCGGTCAGTTGCTGATCCTGGAAGCGATGGGCGGCGGCTTCACCTGGGGCGCCAGTCTGGTCCGCTGGTAGCCGCCGTTTGCCTTTCGGTTTTTGATGGATGATTCAAGCGTTTGTTGCTTGACGCCCAACGGCGTCGGTCGGTACGTTTACACTCCTGTATGTGGATGGGGAGTAACGCCAAAATGGCTGGACGAACGATTACGCGTGCAGATTTGAGCGACGCGGTCTGCCAGGAAGTGGGCTTGTCGCGCGTCGATGCTGCAGAACTGGTTGAATCGGTGCTGGAGGAAGTGTCCGGCGCACTGACACGCGGAGAGACGGTCAAAATATCCTCGTTTGGCAGTTTTTCCGTGCGCGAGAAGGGCGAACGGTGGGGCCGGAATCCGAAGACCGGAGAGCCGGCCCGTATCGATCCCCGCAAGGTGTTGGTGTTTCGGCCGTCGCACGTGCTGAAGGACCGCATGAACGGCCTCGAACCATCCGGCGATGCCGCCGACAGTGAATGATGGAACGGCCGGCTCGGGCAAAAGGCGCGGATGCGTTTCGGACCATTAGCGAGGCGGCGCAGGAAGTCGGCGTCGCCCCGCATGTCTTGCGGTTCTGGGAAACCAAATTCCCGACATTGCGTCCGCTGAAGCGGGGCGGCAGCCGGCGGTATTATCGCCCGCGCGATATCGAATTGCTGCACCGGATCAAGCGCCTGCTGCACGAGGAAGGCTATACGATCAAAGGCGCCTCCAAGGCCCTGCGCAGCGGGAACGACCCGGGCAGCGGTTCGGCCCAGGATTTGGATCGGGGTTCGGATCGGAATGCGGATCAGAATTCCGACAAGGGGACGGTAGAGACCGTCGCCGAGGCGGCCGATATGGGGGAGGCCCCGACCGGGTTCGGGGGCCATGGGCCGGCGCTGGAGCGGGTCGGGAGGCTTCTCGATACGCTTGCGGCAGAATGCGCCAGCGTGGCGGCGGGAAATTCGCCGCCCATGCCCCAGGACTGATTGCCAGAACTGCCCGGCGCGTCTATGGTGCCGGCCTTCGTCGGAGCGTAGCGCAGCTTGGTAGCGCGCCAGCATGGGGAGCTGGAGGTCGTGGGTTCAAATCCCGCCGCTCCGACCATTCCCCCCTTCCAATCGAAATGCGAATGCTTGCGCCCGGATGGCGCCACGGGCTTCGTGTGCCTTGACGGGTGGCCCTGAGGGATTCCTTGTGCGGCGCCGATGCGTCCCATGGCTCGCAAGGCGTTCTGGCGCCCACAGGGGGCCTGCCGGGCGCAACGCGCTGGGGATCTGGCCCATGAAAAAAGGGGCGCCGTTTCCGGCGCCCCTCGCTTTGCGATCCCACGCTTCGCGGGTCAGTGTGCCAGCATGGCCAGCAGCAACAGCGCCACGATGTTGGTGATCTTGATCATCGGGTTCACGGCCGGGCCGGCGGTGTCCTTGTAGGGGTCGCCGACGGTGTCGCCGGTCACCGCGGCCTTGTGCGCCTCGGAGCCCTTGCCGCCGTGATTGCCGTCCTCGATGTACTTCTTGGCGTTGTCCCACGCGCCGCCGCCGGCGGTCATGGACAGCGCCACGAACAGGCCGGTGACGATCACGCCCAGCAGCAACGCACCCAGCGAGGAGAACGCCGCGGACTTGCCGCCGATCCACCAGACCAGGAAGAACACCACGATCGGCGCCAGCACCGGCAGCAGCGACGGGATGATCATCTCGCGGATCGCCGCCTTGGTCAGCATGTCGACGCAGGAGCCGTATTCCGGCTTGCCGGTGCCTTCCATGATGCCCGGAATGCTGCGGAACTGGCGACGCACTTCCTCGACGACGCTGCCGGCCGCCCGGCCGACCGCGGTCATGCTCATGGCGCCGAACAGGTAGGGCAGCAGGCCGCCGATGAACAGGCCGACGACCACATACGGGTTCGACAGCGAGAAGTTCAGCTTCACATCGGCGAAGAACGGATAGGCCGCGGTGTCGCTGAGGAAGTAGTCCAGATCATAGAAATACGCGGCGAACAGGATCAGCGCGCCCAGGCCGGCCGAGCCGATGGCATAGCCCTTGGTCACGGCCTTGGTCGTGTTGCCGACCGCGTCCAGCGCGTCCGTCGTGTTGCGCACGTCGCTTTCCAGCTCCGCCATTTCGGCGATGCCGCCGGCATTGTCCGTCACCGGGCCGTAGGCGTCGAGCGCCACCACCATGCCCGCCAGGGCCAGCATGGCCGTCACGGCGATGGCGATGCCGAACAGGCCCGCCAGGCCATAGGCGATGATGATCGCGGCGCAGATGATGATGGCCGGGCCGGCGGTCGCCTCCATGGAAATGGCGAGGCCCTGGATCACGTTGGTGCCGTGGCCCGTCGTCGACGACTGGGCGACGCTGCGCACCGGCCGGTAGCCGGTGCCGGTGTAGTATTCGGTCACCCAGATGATCAGGCCGGTCACCGCCACGCCGACCACGGCGCAGAGGAACAGGCTGAAGCCGGTGAAACTGCCGTCCTTGGCGACATAGGTCTCGCCCAGGCCCATCACGAACCAGGTCACGAAGAAAATGCCGACGAGCGAGATCACGGCGCTGGCGATGAAGCCCTTGTAGAGCGCGCCCATGATGTTGTTGGACGGCCCCAGCTTGACGAAGAAGGTGCCGGCGATCGAGCCCAGAATGCTGACCGCGCCGATGACCAGCGGGTACATCATCGAGGCGCTGGCATGGGCGGCGACGTCTGCGAAGAAGATCGAGCCCAGCACCATGGTCGCGACCACGGTCACCGCATAGGTCTCGAACAGGTCCGCGGCCATGCCGGCGCAGTCGCCGACATTGTCGCCCACGTTATCGGCGATCACGGCGGGGTTGCGGGGGTCGTCCTCCGGAATGCCGGCCTCGACCTTGCCGACCAGGTCCGCGCCGACGTCCGCACCCTTGGTGAAGATGCCGCCGCCCAGACGGGCGAAGATGGAGATCAGCGAGGCGCCGAAGCCCAGCGCCACCAGCGGGAACACCAGTTCGCGGCCCTCAAGGCCGACCGCCTGCAGGATCATGTAGTAGACGACCACGCCCAGCAGTGCCAGGCCCGCCACCAGCATGCCCGTGACCGCGCCGGAGCGGAACGAGATGTCCAGGCCTGCCGCCAGGCTGCTGCGCGCGGCTTCGGTGGTGCGCACATTGGCGCGAACCGAAATCAGCATGCCGGTATAGCCGGCCGCGCCCGAGAGCACCGCGCCGAGCAGGAAACCCACCGCCGCTGCGAAGCCCAGGAAGATGATGATAATGACGAACATCACCGCACCGACAATGCCGATGGTGGTGTATTGCCGCCTCAGATAGGCGCTGGCGCCCTCCTGAATGGCGGCGGCGATTTCCTGCATGCGCGCGGTGCCGGCACTGGCCGCCAGCACCTTTTTCGAGGCCAGGGCGCCGTACAGCACCGCAGCCAGGCCGCATGCGAGAACAAAGAGATACGCGAACCACATCGGTTGTGCTCCCTGGTGTTAACGCGGGTGGAAGGGGTCCGCGGGCGATCGGCCCGCGCATAAAAGAACAACGCACCGCCTCCCACCCTTTGCAGAAATGGAGGGAGGCGGTCCGTCGCAAGTAGGCGCGGACCTTAGTGTGGCCGTGGGCCGGCGCCAAGTTCGGCGATGGGTGTGCGCGCCGTTAAGCCGCAGAGACCCGTCGCCTGTCCGCCCGGGCCTGCCAGAGGACGAACACCAGGATGCCCGCCAGCAACGGCAGCACGCCGTAATTGACCATGTCCCAGCCGAAATAGTGCAGCAGATTGCCCGACGAGAACGCGGACGAGGCGATGACGGCAAAGATCGCGAAGTCGTTGAAACCCTGCACCTTTGCCCGTTCGCTGGCGTCGTGGGTCTCGGTCAGCAGGGCGGTCGCGCCGATGAACATGAAGTTCCAGCCGACGCCCAGCAGGAACAGCCCGATGCCGAAATTCAGGAAGTGGATTCCCGCCAGATCGACGCCGACGCAGGCGATGTTGATGAGGATCCCGACCAGGATGATGCGAATGCTGCCGAACCGTCTGACCAGACTGCCGGTGAAAAAGGACGGCACGAACATGCCGAGAATGTGCAACTGGATCACGGTCGCCGAGTCGTTGAACGCGAAGCCGCAAGCCTGCATCGCCAGGGGGGTGGAGGTCATGAGCAGGCTCATGACGCCATAGGCGACGATGGCGGACGAGACCGCCATCAGGCATTTCGGTTGCTTCAGGATCTGCAACAGCGGCCGGCCGCGCATGGCGCGCTCTTCCGCGGTCATGGGCGGGATTTTGACCCGGCTGACCAGCAACAGGTTCGCCACATATAGGCCGATCAGCGAGAAATAACTGCCCGCATAGAGGATCGGGTCCAGCAGGTGGATGGTGTGCTTGGCCAGTTCCGGCCCCAGGATCGCCGCGAACAGGCCGCCGGTCAGCACCCAGCTAATGGCCTTGGGCCGGAATTCGGGCGAGGCGCTGTCGGCGGCGGCGAAGCGGTAGAACACGGCAAAGCCGTTGAACCAGCCGACGATGAACACGCCGAGGCAGAACATCCAGAAGGCCGCATCCATGACGGCGAGGCCGGCAATGGTGGCGCCGGTCATGCCGAACAGGGTGGCCAGCATGAAGCCGTTGCGCCGGCCGATGGCCCGCATCAGGTGCGAGGCGGGAATGGTTGCCGCCATGACGCCGGCATGGTGGCAGGCCAGCGGCAGTGTCGCCAGCCCCTTGTCCGGCGCCATCATGGCGCCGATCAGCGGGCTGGTGGTGATCATGAGCGAGGTACCGCTCATATAGAGCGTCTGGCAGGCAGCCAGAATCAGCACATTCCGCTTTGCGGCATCCATGATGCGGGTGTTTCCTCGGTGGCGGGCGCTTGGGCGGCGGGGAGGCCATGGTTGGCGATTACCTTACCCCACCGTACCATCGGCCGAATGTGGCTTATTGCAACGGCTCAGGTGCCGAAGAAGTCGTGGCCCTTGTCGTCGGTGACGATGAAGGCCGGGAAGTTCTCGACCTCGATCCGCCAGACCGCTTCCATGCCGAATTCGGGGAAGTCCAGGCATTCGACCTTGCGGATATGGTCCTGCGCCAGACGCGCCGCCGAGCCGCCGATGGAGCCGAGATAGAAGCCGCCATGCTTGTGGCAGGCGTCGACCACCTGGCGCGAACGGTTGCCCTTGGCCAGCATGACCATGCTGCCGCCCTTGCCCTGGAACTCGTCGACGAAGGAGTCCATGCGGCCGGCCGTGGTCGGGCCGAACGAGCCGCTGGCATAGCCCGCCGGGGTCTTGGCCGGGCCGGCATAGTAGATCGGGTGGTTCTTGAAATAGTCGGGCATCGGTTTGCCCTCGGCCATTTCGCGCTGGATGCGGGCGTGGGCCAGATCGCGGGCGACGATCATCGGACCGCTCAGCGCCAGGCGGGTCTTGATCGGGTGCCGGGTGAGCTGGGCCCGGATCTGCTCCATCGGCTGGTTCAGGTCGATGGAAACGACCTCGCCCCCCAACTCCTGCTGGCTGGGCTCGGGCAGGTACTGGGCCGGGTTGTGCTCCAACTGCTCCAGGAACACGCCGTCGCGGGTGATCCTGCCGAGCGCCTGCCGGTCGGCCGAGCACGAAACGCCCAGGCCGATGGGCAGCGAGGCGCCGTGGCGCGGCAGGCGGATGACGCGAACGTCATGGCAGAAATACTTGCCGCCGAACTGGGCGCCGATGCCCATCTGGCGGGTGAGGCCGAGAATGGTCTGCTCCATCTCCACGTCGCGGATCGCCTGGCCGTTCAGGCCGCCGACCGTGGGCAGATGGTCGTAATAGCGCGCCGAAGCCAGCTTGACGGTCTTGAGATTCATCTCGGCCGAGGTGCCGCCGATGACGATGGCCAGGTGATAGGGCGGGCAGGCGGCGGTGCCGAGCGTGCGGATCTTCTCGTCCAGGAACTGTACCAGGCGTTCCGGGTGCAATTGCGACGGCGTCGCCTGATAGAGGAAGGCCTTGTTGGCCGAGCCGCCGCCCTTGGCCATGAACAGGAACTCGTACTCGGCGCCCGGGGTGGCGTAGAGGTCCATCTGCACCGGCAGGTTGGTGCCGGTGTTCTTTTCCTCGAACATGGACAGCGGCGACAGCTGGCTGAAGCGCAGGTTTTCCCGGTCGTAGGTGCGGAACACGCCCTTGGAGATCGCCTCTTCGTCATTGGCGCCGGTCCAGATGCCGGCGCCCTTCTTGCCCAGGACGATGGCGGTGCCGGTGTCCTGGCACATCGGCAGCACGCCGCCGGCGGCGATGTTGGCGTTCTTCAGCAGGTCCAGCGCCACGAAGCGGTCGTTCTCGCTCGCTTCCGGATCGTCGAGGATCGCGCGAAGCTGGGCCAGATGGCCGGGGCGCAGATAGAAGCTGATATCCTTGAACGCCTCGCGCGTCAGATCGGTCAGCGCGTCCGGCTTGACGGTCACGATTTCCTGGCCGCGGAAGGAATCGACCGACACATAGTCGCCCTCCAGCTTGCGCCACGGCGTGTCGTCGTGCGGGGAATCGAACATGGGAAAATAGGCGAAGTCGGCCATGGCCAGGGCGCTCCGGTCGGTAAGGGATGGCGGTTTGCCGTGGGTTTAGGTCTTCTTGCGGAAGGCGTCCAGCCGAATGACCTGGCCGCCCGGCTCGCCGCCGTCGGGGGCGTCCGGCGGCCCGCCGGGATCGTCCTCCGGCTGGTGGTCGTCGCCGGCCGGCGCGGCGGCCTCGCCCGGCTGGAATTGCAGGCCGAAGCCGACCGACGGGTCGGCAAAGCTCACCAGGGCATCGAAGGGAACCGACAGCCGCTCCAGCTTCTTGTTGAAGCTGAGCGTGACCTCGAAATGGTCGTCGGAGACTTCCAGATTGTAGAACTGGTGCTGCAACACGACCGTCATCTGGTCGTTGTACTGGGCGCGCAGCACATCGGCCAGCATCACGCCCGGAAAGTCGGTCAGGAACGAGATGTAGAAGTGCTGGTCGCCGAGAAAGCCTTTCTCGGCAACCTCCTGCATGGCGTCGCGCACCACGCCTTTCAGCGCGCGCTCCACCAGTTGGTCGTAATATTCTCGGGAATGCTGCTCAGCCGGGCCAGCCATCGGTTTGCCGTCTCTTGCGGGTCGTGACGAAACTTGGAACCGACAGCATACCGCGCACTGCGGAAAAACGATAGTGGGAGGGCTTCTGTTGCCCGGTGCCCTCCCGAACCGCGCTTGCCTAGGTTCTAAGCAGCGAGTGCGATTTCGTTATCGTTCGCACATAGAGATTGGCCCGATAACGGTGGTACCATGCCGAGCAAAAAGCACGTCTTTACCACGCACGTCGATCCTATTTCACCCCCAGTATCCGCCGGCCGGCGAGCCGGCGGAAGAATTTGGTGGAGGTGCCGGGTACCGCCCCCGGGTCCGTAACGCTTATTCCACGTACCGTTTATCGCCATAGTCAGGTGCGACCTGACAGGGCCTATATAGGAAAGCCTTGTTGCGATTGGAAGGGGGGAGAACTAGCGTCGCGGGTTTCCGTCCTCGCGGCGGTGGGCTATAGGACAAGGCGGTTCACACCGATACAAGCCCAAAGGTCATCCCGTGCCGCTCAAGCCCGAACAAGCCCAGGAACTGGCCGAGGCCCGCCGCGCCCGTGCCGAAACCCGCCGCGCCACCGTGCCGGCGCTGGAAGACCTGCTGTTCCAGGCGCTGCCGGTGCTCGACCACGGCTTCGTGCGGGTGGTGGATTATATGGGCGACGACTCGGCCATCGTGCAGGCGGCGCGGGTGTCCTATGGCGTCGGCACCAAGCGGGTGCGCGAGGACGAGGGGCTGATTCGCTACCTGATGCGGCACCGGCACACGACGCCGTTCGAGATGTGCGAGATCAAGTTCCACGTCAAGCTGCCGGTTTTTGTCGCGCGCCAGTGGATCCGCCACCGCACCGCCAATGTGAACGAGTATTCGGCCCGCTACAGCGTGCTGGACCGGGAATTCTATGTGCCGGCGCCGGAGCACCTGGCGGCGCAGTCCACCAGCAACCGCCAGGGCCGCGGCGACGTGCTGGAAGGGGAGGAGGCGGCGCGGGCGCTGCGGTGGCTGCGCGAGGACGCCATGCGCGCCTTCGACCACTACGAAGCCCTGCTGAACGAGGACGAGAGCGCCGCCGACCACGATCCGGACGGCCAGGGGCTGGCGCGGGAACTGGCGCGGATGAACCTGCCGCTGTCCACCTATACCCAGTGGTATTGGAAGTGCGACCTGCACAATCTGTTGCACTTCCTGTCGCTGCGGGCCGACCCGCACGCCCAGTACGAGATCCGGGTCTATGCCGAGGCGATGCTGAAAGTGGTCGAGGCCTGGGTGCCGCTGGCCCACAAGGCGTTTTCCGACTATCGCCTGGGGGCGGTCGAACTGTCGGCGCCGGCGCTGGCGGTGGTGAAACGCCTGCTGGCCGGCGAGGCCCCGGAGCAGAAGGGCAGCGGCCTCAGCCCCCGCGAATGGCGCGAGTTGATGGCGGTGCTGGGCCGCGCCTGAAAGGCCCGGGCCGCTCCGGTCGCCGATGAGTCTTTTGGAATGTCTGCGGTTATGGTACTCTGTTGAGCAACGATACGGTAATCAGGAGAGTACATGATGCGCATTTTGAGTCTGGCTGCGGTTGCGGTGCTGTTTTCGGGTGCGGCGTCTGCGGCGCCGCTGCAAGTGTATTTCAACGACATGGATGGCGGCGAGACGTTCGGCGCCGGTGTCACCGGGTCGTTCATGGACCCCGTCGGGACGGTGATCGAGTCGGTGCAGGGATTTGCCGGCCTGGGCCTGCCGGGCAACCAGTTCAGCGGCGATTTTGCGCGCAATATCAGCAACTCCCACCCAGGCTCGTCGCTGACCCTGCAATTGAACAACCTGCCGAGCCATGACAGCGTCGATATCGGGTTTTTGTTCGCCGCCATCGACTCCTGGGATTCGGACAATGGATCGGTCTCGCCCGACTGGTTCGAGGTGCTGGTGGACGGGGCGTTGATCACCGCCCGAACCTTTGCCAATGCCAGCGGCAGCAACACCTCCAGCTTCGGCGTCGACATCGGCAGCGGCTTGGTGAATCGCGGTTTCTCCAGCTATTCGGACCGGGCGTTCGACACCAACAGCGACCCGGCCCTGGACGTTGCCCACAGCGCATCGACGCTGACCGTGGAATTCCGTTCGAACGGCGCCGGCTGGCAGGGCGGCAGTGACGAAAGCTGGGCCATCGACAATCTGAATGTCAGCATCAACACGACAGCGGCGGTGCCGGAGCCGGCGGGCTTGGCCCTGGCGCTTGGCGGGGTCCTCGGCATCGCGGCGTTGCGCCGGCGCGGTTAACCGCTTGCCATCGTTGGCGGTCCGCGGGCACACTCGGCCTCATCCGACAATCTTCCGAGCGGACAAGAGGGTTCGAATCCATGCCTGTTCTGACCACCGACGATGGCGTTTGCCTGGCCTATGAAGACACCGGCGCCGGCACGCCGGTCGTGTTCGTGCACGAATTCGCCGGTGACATGGCCAGTTGGGAACCGCAGCTCCGCACATTCGGCCAGCGCTACCGCGCCATCGCCTACAACGCACGCGGCTATCCGCCGTCCGATGTGCCGCCGACGCCGGCGAGCTACAGCCAGGATCGCGCGCGGCAAGACATTCTGGCGGTGCTGGACGGTCTCGGCATCGCCAAGGCGCACATTGTCGGCCTGTCCATGGGCGGGTTCGCGACGCTGCATTTCGGCCTGCACCACGCCGACCGGGCCTTGTCGCTGACCGTGGCCGGCTGCGGCTATGGCGCCGAGCCGGACAAGCGTGCGCAGTTCAAGGCCGAGGCCAACGCCACCGCCGACCTGATCGAGGGCCAGGGCATGGAGGCGTTCGCCGACACCTATTCCCTGGGGCCGACGCGGGTGCAGTTCCAGAACAAGAACCGCCGCGGCTGGCAGGAATTCCGCGACCAGCTGGCCGGCCATTCGGCGCTCGGCTCCGCCAACACCATGCGCGGCGTCCAGGCGGAGCGGCCGTCGCTGTTCGACCTGAAAGACGCCATGGCCGGCCTCGCCGTGCCGACACTGGTGCTGACCGGCGACGAGGACTGGCCGTGCCTGCTGCCGGGCCTGATGATGAAAGAGACAATTCCGTCGGCGGCGCTGGTGGTGATGGCCAATTGCGGCCACACCATCAATATCGAGGAGCCGGACGAATTCAACGCGATCGTCCTGGATTTCCTGGCCCAGGTCGATGCGGGCCGCTGGCCGAGCCGCGACCCGCGGGCGGTCAGCCGGTCGATCCTGGGCGTGGAGAAATAAGCCTAGGCCGGGCCGTCGGCCGGAAACGTGACCTCCACCACCGTGTGACCGCAGGCCCGGACGAATTCCCGGAAGTCGGCGGCGGAAACCGCGGTAGTGGCGCTGTTCACCAGCGGGTGGAAGTGCAGCGGCTCCATCGCCGCCAGGCGCTGGTCGAGGACGAAGGTCACCCGCCGGTCCGGATCGTTGATCAGGCCGAACGGCGTGACGGAGCCGGGCTCGACGCCCAGCACGTCCCGCAACAGGTCCGGCTTGCCGAACGACAGCCGGCCGGCTGCCAGCGTCTTGGTCAGGGCTTTCAGGTCCACCGCCGCATCCTCGGCCGCGGTCACCAGCCAGAGATCGCCCTTCTTGTTCTTCAGGAACAGGTTCTTGGAATGGCCGCCGGGCAGGGCGCCCCGCAGGCTCCGGCTTTCGGCCACGGTGAAGACCGGGTCGTGCCAGTGGGTTCGGTGGGCGATGCCGAGGGCATCCAGGCGTTCGAACAACTCGTCCGGCGTTGCGGGGGCCATCACCGGCCCCAGGTGCGCACGGGGCCCGTATCGACGTGGACGAACTTCGAATGGGTGTAGAGCCCGACCCCGCCGCTGTTCATGGCCAGCGCGGTGCGGTAGGTTTCGCGAATGTCCTGCCGCGGCAGGTGGAAATCCACCGCCTGCCCCTTCATGTGATAGGACTTTTTCGCGACGCCGCTGGACGTGTGCCGCAGCATGGCATTCGTCTGCGGCGAGCGATAGCCGCCGATGATCTCCACCGGGCCCATGGTGCGCATCCGCTCGCAGACGCCGTGGATGATGTCCAGGGTCTTCAGGTCGATCCGCTTCACGGCATCGGTGCGCCAGTCGCGCAGGAAGTGATTGAGTTCAGCCCAGGCACCGCGGTCATAGCGCCCGTTGCGCCAGTAGGTCGCAACAATGCTTTCCTCGGTGTGCAGATGCTTCATCGCCAGGGCGCGGGCGCGTCCGGCGGCTTCTGCGGGTCTGATGATGAAGGGAGCGGCAAGTACGCCGCCCAATACGGCACGTCGACTGATTAAGCTCGGCGTGTCAGCCATTATGTCCGACCCTCTTTTCTTCGGCGGCGCGCGTGGGTCGCGCCGTTAACCAACCCCCTTATGTGAGCCTATTGGGCTGCCTATTTGTTGCGAAAGGGTTAGCAAACCGTCGGGCGGTTTGCCAAGGGGCGATTGTGTGGCAACGCGCGCACGCGACGCGCCCGGCCGCCGCTTGGGTGCGTGGCCGGGCGCGTCGGTTGTCCCCGATCAGGTCAGCGCGGCACAGGCCCGCTGGATGCGGCGGCCGGCTTCTTCCAGCTTTTCGTCGCTGGTCGCGTACGAGATGCGGAAGTGCGGCGACAGGCCGAAGGCCGAGCCGGGTACGACGACGACCTTTTCGGCATTCAGCAGGTAAATGGCGAAATCGTCATCGTTTTCAATTACCTTGCCATCCGGGGTTTTCTTGCCGATTGCGCCCGCGCAGGAAGGATAGACATAGAACGCGCCTTCCGGCGTGTTGCATTTCAGGCCGGTCGCCTGGTTCAGCATGCTGACGATCAGGTCGCGCCGGCGCTGGAACACCTTGGCCCATTCCGGGATGAAATCCTGCGGTCCGTCCAGGGCCTGAACGGCGGCGGTCTGGCTGATCGAGGACGGGTTGGTGGTGCTCTGCGATTGCACCTTGCGAATCGCATCGATCAGTTCCTTCGGCCCAGCCGCGTAACCGATTCGCCAGCCGGTCATGGCATAAGCCTTGGAAACGCCGTTCACGGTCAGCGTGCGCTCATAGAGCCTGGGCTCCACCTGGGCCGGCGTGCAGAACCGGAACTCGTCATAGACGATGTGCTCGTACATGTCGTCCGACATGACCCAGACATGCGGATGGCGCAGCAGCACGTCGGTCAGCGCCTTCATCTCGTCCCACCCATAGGCGGCGCCGGTCGGGTTCGACGGCGAGTTCAGGATGATCCACTTGGTCTTCGGCGTGATCGCCGCTTCCAACTGCGCCGGCTGCAGCTTGAAACCCTTGTCGGCCGGGCACTGGATCGCGACCGGCTTGCCTTCGGCCAGCAGCACCATGTCCGGATAGCTGGTCCAGTACGGCGCCGGGATGATGACCTCGTCGCCCGGGTTCACGCTCGCCATCAGGGCGTTGTAGAGCACGTGCTTGCCGCCATTGCCGATGGTGACCTGGGCGTTGGTGTAGTCCAGGCCGTTCTCGCGCTTCAGCTTGCGGCAGATGGCGGCCTTCAGTTCCGGCCGGCCGTCCGGGGCGGTGTATTTGGTGTCGCCTTTGCGGATCGCGTCGATGCCGGCCTCTTTGACATTGTCGGGGGTGTCGAAATCCGGCTCGCCGGCAGCGAGACCGATCACGTCTTCGCCGGCGGCGGCCAGTTCCAACGCTTTCGCATTCATGGCCACCGTCGGCGACGGGCGAATGACGGAGAGGCGATCGGCGACGATCGACATAGCGTATGGTCCTTAGCGGGTTGGGTTGAAACCGCGACGGACCCTAAGAGCGTTGTTTGCGGAGGGCAACAGTCCGTGACCGACAATTGCGGCCCAGCGGCAAATATTCGCCGCAAAAGGGACAAGCCCGGCAGGGGAGGCCGGGCTTGTCTGGGGGCTCATGTCGTCGGCCGAAGGGGAAGGGTTGCGACCGACACAAGCAATCTAGGCACGGAAAAACCGATCCGCAACCAAAAATAGAAATACGTCGAGGCTCAATCGACTTAGTACGGGCGACTTAGCACGGTCAACTTAGCACGGTCGACTTGGAAGGGCGAGGCGGTCGATCAGGCGGCGAGGCGGCGTTCGAGGCCCTGTTTCACGCCCGGCCATTCGTCCGGCAGGATCGAGAAATAGACGCTGTCGCGGAACCGGCCATCGGGCAACACCATATGGTTGCGCAGCACGCCCTCGCGCTGGGCGCCCAGCTTGGCGATGGCCGCCTGGCTGCGCTTGTTCCGGGCGTCGGTCTTGAGTTGCATGCGGATCAGGTCGCAGGTCTCGAACCCATGGCGCAGCAGCAGGAACTTGCATTCCGGGTTGGTCTTTCCGGCCCAGTAATCCGGATGATACCACGTGTAGCCGATTTCGGCGCCGCGGTGCTGCACGGAGATGTCGAAGAAGCGGGTCATGCCGATCACCCGGTCCTCGGCCAGCCAGCGCACGACATAAGGGTGGTGGTTGTCCGGCTTCACGGCGGCATAGGCCGCGTCCAGATACTGCGCCATGCTGCCGCCGCGGGGCGTGAACGCCCAGATGCGGTCGTCCGCGCCGATGGTTTCGAGCGCGGCGCGGTGCTCGGGCGCGAGCGGTTCCAGCCGGACATACCGGCCTTCCAGCGGGGGGAACGGGATTTGCGACATGGTCTGGGCTCCGGCGCGGGCGTTTCGCGGGATCATGCGGCGACCGGCCGGCATTGCCAAGGGGCCAGGAACGCCGATGGCCCCGGGTCGGCGCTCGGCGTCGTCCGGGAAACAGGATTGCCGGCGGTTGGGCAACGGCGTCTGCCGCGCTATATTCCGTTTGGCTTATTCCCCGTGGCGCCCCGCCGCCGCGGCATCCGAACCCGGGAGACCGTGCGTCCATGGACACCGCGATTATCGATCGCCTCGCGCTGTACGATCCGGCGAGCCGTGGCGTCACGCGGCCGGAGCCCGGGGATTCGCCGCCCTTCCGGCTGGCCTCCGAGTTTCAGCCGGCGGGCGACCAGCCGCAGGCGATTGCCGAACTGGTGCAGGGCCTTCAGGCGGGTGAGCGCGACCAGGTGCTGCTGGGCGTCACCGGCTCCGGCAAGACCTTCACCGCCGCCCATGTGATCCAGCAGATGCAGCGGCCGGCGGTGATCCTGGCGCCGAACAAGACGCTGGCGGCCCAACTTTATGCGGAGATGAAGAGCTTCTTCCCCGAGAATGCGGTCGAGTATTTCGTCTCCTATTACGACTATTACCAGCCGGAAGCCTATGTGCCCCGCTCGGACACCTATGTGGAGAAGGAGGCGTCGATCAACGAGGAGATCGACCGCATGCGCCACTCCGCGACGCGGGCCTTGCTGGAACGGCGCGACGTGGTCATCGTCGCCTCGGTCTCGTGCATTTACGGCATCGGCGCGGTCGAGACCTATGCGGAGATGACGGTGGATGTCACCGCCGGCAAGCCGCTGGAGCGCGAGGCGTTCCTGCGCCGGCTGGTGGAACTGCAATACCGCCGCAACGATGCCAGCTTCTATCGCGGCTCGTTCCGTGTGCGCGGCGACACGATCGAGATCCACCCCGCCCACCTGGAAGACCGCGCCTGGCGCATCTCGCTGTTCGGCGACGAGGTCGATGCCATCCACGAGTTCGACCCGCTCACCGGCGAGAAAATCGCCAGCATGGACCGGGTGCGGCTCTATCCGAACAGCCACTATGTGACGCCGAAGCCGACGCTGATGCAGGCCATTGACGGCATCAAGAAGGAGTTGAAAGGGCGGCTGGAGGAACTCAATGCCCAGGGCAAGCTGCTGGAGGCGCAGCGGCTGGAGCAGCGCACCACATTCGACCTGGAAATGCTGGTGACCACCGGCTCCTGCAACGGCATCGAGAACTATTCCCGCTATCTGACCGGCCGGCCGCCGGGTGCGCCGCCGCCGACCCTGTTCGAATACATCCCGTCCGACGCCCTCCTGTTCATCGACGAGAGCCATGTGACCGTGCCGCAGGTGGGCGGCATGTTCCGCGGCGACTATGCGCGCAAGTCCACCCTGTCCGAGTTCGGCTTCCGCCTGCCGTCCTGCGTCGACAACCGGCCGCTGAAGTTCGAGGAGTGGAACGACATGCGGCCGCAGACCGTCTATGTCTCGGCCACGCCCGGCGACTGGGAGCTGGAGCGGGTGCAGGGCGTCGTGACCGAGCAGGTGGTGCGGCCGACGGGGTTGATCGACCCGGTCTGCCTGGTCCGCCCGGTGGCGACCCAGGTCGACGACCTGATCGCCGAGGCGCGGGAGGTGGTGGCCCGGGGCGGCCGCGTGCTGGTGACGACGCTCACCAAGAAAATGGCGGAGGACCTGACCGACTATCTGTTCGAGCTGGGCATGCGGGTGCGCTACATGCATTCCGAGGTGCACACGCTGGAGCGGATCGAGATCATCCGCGACCTGCGCCTGGGGGCGTTCGACATCCTGGTCGGCATCAACCTGCTGCGCGAGGGGCTCGACATTCCGGAATGCCAGCTGGTGGCGATCCTGGACGCGGACAAGGAGGGCTATCTGCGCTCCGTGCGCTCGCTGATCCAGACCATCGGCCGGGCGGCGCGCAATGTCGACGGCCGGGTGATCCTCTATGCCGACACCATGACCAAGTCGCTCACCGCGGCGCTGGACGAGACCGCGCGGCGACGCGAGAAGCAGCAGGCCTACAACGCCGCCAACGGCATCACGCCCGAAAGCGTGAAAAAGGGTATCAGCGACATTCTCCAGGGGGTGTATAGCCGCGACCACCTGAACGTCGACACCGGCCTGCTGGGCGAGGACGAGCGCATCGGCTCGAACCTGGAGGCGACCATCGCCGACCTGGAAAAGAAGATGCGCGCCGCCGCCGCCGACCTGGAATTCGAGGATGCCGCCCGCTTTCGCGACGAGATCCAGCGGCTGCGCAAGCTGGACCTGGGGCTGGAGGACCGGGGCTTCGGCCAGAAAAAGGCCGGCCGACCCAGCGTCGGCAACACGGCGATCGAGAAGATTTCCGCCGGCGCGGTCTCGTCCCGGCGCGGCGGGGGTGGCAAGAAGACCGGAGCGTCCGGCAAGCCGCGCGGCCGGCGGCGCAAGGGGCCGTAAGCCTCAGCCGCCCGTGTTTCCCGGCCGAGCCGGAGGCGAGTGCCGGGACCGGTTGCTCTCGCGAACACCTCGGCTGGGGGGGGGGGCGAAGGATGACACCGGCCCCGGACAAGATCGGCGCCCGCACCGTCCGGGCTGCGGGCGGCGGGCGAGCCCGCACCGTCCGGGGAACAAGATCGGCGCTCCGCACCGTCCGGGGAACAAGATCGGCGCTCTGCATCGTGCGGGGACGATCGAGGGTTTTGCGGGCGTCGGGGAAAGCCGGCGCACCGCCCGTGCGGGGAGCAGGGATTGCCGAGCCGGAGGCGAGGCCGAGGGACCGAGAAGGACCGAGTCTCTCGCGAACACCGCGGCTGCGGGTGTTCGAAGGATGACACCGGTTCCGGACGGCCCTGCCCGTCTGGGGGGATCGGCGCTCCGCACCGTCCGGGGAACACGATCGGCGCTCCGCATCGTGCAGGGTTTGCGGGCGGCGGGAACAGCTGCTGGTGTTTCCCGGCCGAGCGGGCGGCGGTGGTCGGCCTCGCGAACGCCGCGTGATGTTCGAAGGATGACCGGTCGAGTCCGGGGGAGGGGCGGGCGGTGGACCTGAGTTGCCGGTGTTTCCCGCGAACACCGCGGCTCGCGAACACCGGGGCGGACGGTGTTCGAAGGATGACACCGGCCCCGGATCGGCGCTCCGCACCGTCCGGGGAACAAGATCGGCGCTCCGCATCGTGCGGGGGAGCAGGGTGCGGGGGCGGCCGCCTGAGCCGCCTGTGTTTCCCGGCCGAGGGGAGGCAAGTTCGGCGCTCCGCGAACACCGCGGCTGCGGGTGGGGAACATGATCGGTGGACCGCACCGTGCGGGGAACAGGGTTTTGCGGGCATTGTGCGGGGAGCGGGGTTTGCGGCCGGCGGTTTGCCCAGCCGTCGGCAGCGTCTGCCCGGTCAGCGACGACGCACAGCAATTCGAACATCACGTTGGCGGCGAGGAAGGCGGTGTTGTTGGTCGGGTCGTAGGCCGGCGCCACCTCGACCACGTCGGCGCTGACCACGTCCAGGCCGGACAGGCCGCGCACCAGCAGCAGCGCCTCCAGCGCGGTCAGGCCGCCGACTTCCGGCGTGCCGGTGCCGGGGGCGTAAGCGGGATCGACGCTGTCGATGTCGAACGTGACATAGCAGGGGCGGTCGCCCACCACCTGCCGGGCCTCGGCAAGGGTGGCGTCGAGGCCGAGCCGGTAGACCTCCTCGATCGGCATCACGCGCATGCCGCTGTCATAGCTGAACTGCCACTGGTCGGGCACGGTCAGGCTGCCGCGAATGCCGATCTGCACGGTGCGTTTCGGGTCGATCAGCCCCTCTTCGGCCGCGCGGCGAAACGGCGAGCCATGGTGGAAGCGCGAGCCGGCATAGTCGTCGCCGGTGTCGCAATGGGCATCGATATGCACCAAGCCCAGCGGCCCCCGGTCCCGGGCGACCGCCCGCAGGATCGGCAGCGAGACGGAATGGTCGCCGCCGACGGCCAGCGTGCGCAAGCCCGCTTCCCGCCAGCGATGGAAGGCGGCCTCGATGTCGCCATGGGCGTCCAGCAGATTGTAGGGGCGCTCGATCGGGACGTCGCCGCCGTCGACGACGCGGGCCGCCTCGAACGGGTTGTGACCGGTGGCCTGGCTGAAGCGGCGGATCAGGGACGAATGGTTGCGCACCTCGCGCGGGCCGTGGCGGGCGCCGGGGCGGTTGGTGACGCCGCCGTCGAACGGCACGCCGACCATGGCGATGTCGGCCGCCTCGCCTGGCTGCCAGAGCGGCATGCGCATGAAGCTGGCCAAGCCCGTATAGCGGGGCTGAAAGGGCGGTAATGTCATGCCGTCCACTCCCGTTCGACCTCAGCCTGCGTTGAACCTCGCGCGTTTGCCTGTGTCCGCAGCGGGGTTCATCGTCGTCCAGTACTGAACCTTGCGGATCAGTTCGGCGCGGTCAATCGGTTTGCTGATATAATCGTTCATGCCCGCACCGAGACAGGCCTCCCGATCCTCGGCGAACGCGTAGGCGGTCATTCCGACAATCGGCGTATCGCGGTTCGGCGCTGGCAGGTCGCGGATCTGGATCGTGGCTTCGAGCCCGTCCAGTTCCGGCATCTGCACGTCCATCAGGATCAGATCGAAGCCGCCATTGGCGACATGGCGCACCGCACTGAACCCGTTGCCGGCGACGGTGATGTTGCAATCGAAGCTCGCATTGAGAATGGCCAGGGCCACGGTCTGGTTGACCGCGTTGTCCTCGACCAACAAAAGGTTCAACGGCCGGCCGGCGGGCTCCGAGGCGGTGCGGGTGTCGGCCTTCGGTGCGGCGGGCGTGTGGGCCGATGCCGGGGAATTGGGGCCGGCGCCAGCGGTCGGCTCTGCGGGCCGGTCGCGGTCGGGTGGCGGGTTTGCCGCATTCCGGGCGAAATCCGCCAGGAAGTGTTCGATCTCGTAGCTTCGCAGCGGTTTGGTCAGGCACTGCGCATAGCCGGATTGGCGCGCCGCAGCCGATCCGTGGCACATGCCGTGGGAGGCGAGCAGCACGATTGGCGGCGAGCGGAACGCCCGCAGCGCGGACGCCGCCGCTTCCGGGCCTTCGCTGCCCAGCAGATCCTCGTCGACCAGCACCAGGTTTGCGGCCAGGCCGGCCTTGCGGTCGCTGACAATGGCCCGTTGCAGCGCCTGGATCGTCGCCACCGCGGTGACGGCGCAGCCATCCCGCGCCAGTTCGGTTTCGAACCAGCGGCGGACGATGGGATTGGCGGAGCCGGCCAGCACGCGGAGCGGCCGGGGCGTTGCCCGGTCGTCGGCCGCCGGGATGCGCCGCGGTTCGGCCGGTGCCGCCGGCGCGGCCGGTGCCGCCGGCGCGATGGGAATCTCGAACCAGAATTCGCTGCCGCCGCCGACCCGGCTTTCGACCCCGATCCGGCCGCCCATCAGTTCCACCAACTGCCGGCAGATGGCGAGGCCGAGGCCCGTGCCGCCGAATTCCCGGGTGGTGGAGGCGTCGGCCTGGGTGAAACGCTCGAACAGGCGCGCCCGGACCTCCGGGGGAATGCCGATGCCGGTGTCGGCGATCACGGCGCGGATGCCGCCTGCCGCCGACCCGGCGCGAGCGCCGATGCGCAGGCTGACACCGCCGCGCTTGGTGAATTTGAGCCCGTTGCCGATCAGGTTGAACAGGATCTGACGGATGCGGTTGCTGTCGCCGACCCAGGTGCCCGCAAGGCCCGGTTCGACGGAGACGAGCAGGGCCAGGCCGGCGTCGGCGGCCCGCACGCCCAGGGGTTCGACCACGGCATCGATGGTTTCCCGCAAATCGAACGGCGTTTCCAGCAGTTCGAGATGGCCGGCCTCGATCTTCGAATAATCGAGGATATCGTTGATGATATTGAGCAGGATCTCGCTGGATTGGATCAGGATCGCCAGATAGGAGCGTTGCTTTGCGTCCAGGTCCGTGTCGGACAGCAGATGCGTCATCCCCAGCACACCGTTCAGCGGCGTGCGGATTTCGTGCGACATGGTGGCCAGGAATTCGGACTTGGCCCGGTTTGCCGCTTCGGCCTGGGCATGGGCATTGCGAATATCGGTCACGTCGGTGGCAATGCCGACAATGGCGCCGTCGCCGGCGCGCCGTTCGTGCACGAGGAGCGTCTGGCCGCTGGCCGAGACGACTTCCAGCGGGCGGCCGGGCGCGCGGTGAGCCGCGAGCCGGTGTTCGGCCCACTCCTCCGGGCTGCAATCCCTGGGCTGGAACCCATGCGCCACTTTCGCACGCACAAGTTCCTCGAACGTCATGCCGACGCGAATCGGGTCCGGGAGTTCCGGGTTGAATTCGCGGAACCGATCGTTGAACACCACCAGCCGGTCGTCGGTGTCCCAGATGCTGAACGAGGAATCGAGCGAGGCGATGGCATAGAGCAGGCGCTCCTGCGCCGCCGCCAGGCCGGCCTCGGCGCGTTCGCGTTCGGCCTGTTGCCGCTTTTCCGAATCGATGTTGAACGCGGCGCCGCGATAGCCGAGAAAGGCCCCGTCGTCGGCATAATAGGGAATGCCGGTGATCCGCATCCACCGGCTTTCGTCCTGGTGGGTCCGGCGGAATTCCAGGCCGCGGATCGGCAGGCGGCGTTCGAACAACTCTTCGAACGCGCGAATTTCCGCTTCGATGGTTGCCCCCTCCATGATTTCCCGATGGGTTCGGCCATAGTGCCATTCCGGCGCCAGGCCCGAAAACTTCTGGACGCTGCGCGATTTGAAGGTGAAGCGGCCGGCGGCATCGGTCTCCCACACCCAACCGCCCATGGCTTCGGCCATGTCCGACATGCGGTCTTCCGCCAATTGCCGCTCGCGCTCGACCGCATTGCGGCTCTGTTCCAACTGCCGCTGCACCGCCTTCAAGGCCGAAACGTCGTGCCATTCCAACAGCCAGCGTTGCCGGCCGTCGAAGAAGATGGCGGTGACGCCCACATCCGCCGGAAAGGCGGTGCCGTCAAAGCGCATCAGCCGCCATTCGCAGTGCTGCGTCGCCGCGATACCGGCCTCCAGCAGGGCGGCGATGGCGGCGGTCGAGTCGCGTCCGTCGGGCTGCTTCGGCGGCATCAGTCGCGCCAGCGGCAGTTGCAGCACCGCCGCGCGATCCGGTGCGCGCAGCGAGGCGACGGTGGCGGTGTTGCAGGCAACGATCCGGTCGGCTTCGATGATCAGATGCGGGTCGGCAGCGTTTTCGAACAGCGTCTGGAACTGTTGTTCCAGTTCGTGCTGCTCGGTCACGTCATCGAACAGCCAGACCTCCGCCTCCGCGCCAAAGGCGACCGAGAGCGCAAAGACGCGGATGGCGCCGTCGGCGCGTTTGACCTTTGTGATCAGGCGGGTGGACTGGCGGGCGGCATGAATCTCGTCATAGCGACGGCGCGCGGCCTCGGGCCCGATCTCGTAGGCGAGGTCGAACCAGTCGTCCATGGTCCGCAACCGGTCGCGGGAATAGCCGGTAAGGGTTTCGAGGGCCTGGTTGATCTGCAACCGCCCCTGGCCGTCGACCTGGGCCGCGCCGGAGGGAAGGTTTTCGATGAAGCGCCGCAATTGCTCGCGCGACCGGTCCCGTTCCGCCTGGGCCTGACGCTCCGCCGTCACGTCGGAAATCAGCGTGCCGACCCCGTCCGGCAGGGCGTGGCCGGAATGGATCGGGAAGTCGACGATGGAGAAGGTGCTGTCGCCGACCGCGAGGTCGAAGGAGACGGGGCGGCCGTCGGCCAGAACAGAGGCCTCCGCATCGCTCTGTGCGGTTTCGTCCGTCTGGTCTCCGGCTTCGCGCAGGCGTTTCCGAAAGCCCTGGTAGCGGTCGTTGAACAGCACCACGGTCCCGTCGCTGTCCTTCAGACACACGGCGCCGGGGAAGTTGTCGATCATCGCCCGCAGCACCCGCTCGCTCTGGATCACCGCCTCGTCGGCGCGGGCCCGGTCGATGAACGGGCGCATGTGCGCCACATAGCCGAGCAAGCGGCCATCGGCCCCCAGTCTCGGCCAGGCGTTCAGGCGCAGGTGCAGTGGGTCGCCGTCGGGCTGCGGCAGATACCACTCGGCATCGGCCAGCGGCAGGCCCTCCGCCATCGCCTCGGCGACCGCCAGATTGGCGGGGTGCGGGGCGTCGGCGGCGATGGCGGGCAGGCTCTGGCCAACCCAAAGGCCGAGCGGCGTGAGCGCCTCCAGATACGAGCGGTCCGCCACGCGGACGATGCGCAGGCCGTCGTCGCATTGCCAGATCGCGCCATGGTTCAGGGTCGCCAGCTGGCCAAGATCGTTCTGGTGCATCGCCTGGAGGCGCTCCACCAGGCGCAGATGCCGAAACACCAGCCATCCGCCGATGGCGAGGCCGCCGATGGCGGCACCGCCGATCAGGGCCCTCCCGGTCGGCGACAACGGGGCCAGCCAGGCCAGCGACGCAGCCGCCGCAAGCACCACGGCCGCTGCGAGTGGCCGGGTGTATGGCTTCCACCATGTGTACACGTGCGCTGCCCGATCCATTGCCGCTGTCCGATGCCCGGGGAGGGTCGGCTGGTCCATTGTCGCGATTGCCGGAGCGGGCATGCTGGCCGAAGGCCGATTAAGATCGCCCTAACCGGGCGCCAACGGTCGGTGGACGAGGGGGCTATCCTTCGTCGATGACGGCGTGGGCCACCCGCAGGGGAAACCCGGCCCGGCACAGGGCCGCGATGTCCCGTTGGCGCTGGTCCGGCTTGCCGGGCCGCAGGCGATACGGCCCCAGCCGCTTGCGCTGGGCGAACCGGGTCGCGGCGGCCGTTTCGTCCGCGTCGAACTGGGCCAGCGCGGCGGCGATGTCGGCGGGCTCCAACCCCTTTGCCATCAGGCGGGCGCGGATCCGGGCCAGCGACTCGCCACGCCGCCGGTGTTGGCGGGCATGCGCGGCGGCGTAGTCCGGATCGTTCAGCAGGCCGAGCGCGGTCGCTCGGGCCAGTGCGGTTTCGACGGCTTCGGTCATCACGGCCTCGGCAGGGGGGGTATCCCACTGCGCGACCCGCCGTTCCGCCTTGCGCCGCAGCACCTGGCGCAGGTGCGCCGTGCTGGCCGCATACTTGGCCAGATAGGCCAGTGCCGCGGGCACCAGATCAAGTTTTGGCGCTGGGGGCATTCGACTTGCGTTCGGGCGTTGACAGTTTTGCATGCCAGAACGATATTGGTCGCTTCCGTTTTCACTAGCAACCGCGGAGCAAGTGTCGTGACCGAGGCATTGATGCCCACCTATGGCGATCGCACGATGACGTTTGTGCGGGGCGAAGGGGCTTATCTCTTCGATGCCACTGGGCGACGATTCCTGGACTTCGGCGGTGGCATTGCGGTGACCTCGATCGGTCATTCGCACCCGACCATGGTGAAGGCGTTGCAGGAGCAGGCCGCCAAGGTTCTGCACACGTCGAATCTGTATCTGATTCCGGGCCAGATCAAGGCGGCGGAGCGGCTGTGCGCCAACTCTTTCGCCGATGTGGTGTTTTTCGGCAATTCGGGCGCGGAAGCGAACGAAGGCCTGATCAAGCTGGTGCGCAAATACCACGCCCATCACGGCCATCCGGAACGCTATCGCATCATCACGGTTGAAGGCGCCTTCCATGGCCGGACCCTGGCGACCATCGCGGCCGGCGGCTCGAAAAAGCACCTGGAGGGCTTCGGCCCGCCGGTGGAAGGGTTCGACCAGGTGCCGTTCGGCAATATGAACGCGCTGCGCGATGCCATCACCAAGGAAACCGCGGGCGTCCTGATCGAGCCGATTCAGGGCGAGGGCGGCATCCGGCCGATGGACCTGGAATATCTGCGCCAGGTGCGCAAGGCCTGCGACGAGTTCGGCATCCTCATGGCGCTGGACGAGGTCCAGAGCGGCATCGGGCGCACCGGCAAGCTGTTCGCCTACCAGTGGGCGGGCATCGAGCCGGACGTGCTGGCGGCGGCCAAGGGCCTGGGCGGCGGCGTGCCGGTCGGCGCGGTGCTGGCCACCAAGGAAGCGGCCATCGGCATGGTTGCCGGCACGCATGGCTCGACCTTTGGCGGCAATCCGCTGTCGACGGCGGCGGTCAATGCGGTGCTGGACGTGGTCCTGGCCGACGGCTTCATGGACCACGTGCAGGAGGTCGCGGCCGATCTGCGCAAGAAGGCCGAGGCGCTGTGTGCCAAACACCCGGGCGTGTTGAAGAGCGTGCGCGGCGCCGGCTTGATGCTGGGCTTCGTCGCCGGCCCGCCGAACGGGACGGTCGTGGCGGCGGCCGCCGAAAACGGCCTGTTGCTGGTGCCGGCGGGCGACAATGTCGTGCGCATGCTGCCGCCGCTCACCATCGGCACGGCGGAAGTGGACGAGGCGATCGCGATTCTCGACAAGACCGCGTCGGCTTTGGCCTCCAGTTCATAGGCTGCCCATGACCGATACCCGGCATTTTTTGGACCTCGCTGACATCCCGGCCGAGGCTCTGCGCGGGATTCTGGACGCCAGCGTCGAGATGAAGCGCACGAACGGCGCGTTCGGCAAACCGTTGGCCGGCAAGACGCTGGCGATGATTTTCGACAAGCCGTCGACGCGGACCCGCGTGTCGTTCGAAGTGGCGATGCGCCAGTTGGGCGGCGACGTGATCCTGCTGGATCCGGCGTCGATGCAACTCGGGCGCGGCGAGTCCATTGCCGACACGGCGCGCGTGCTGTCGCGCTATGTCGACATCATCATGATCCGAACCGGCGAGCATGCGACGCTGCTGGAACTGGCGGAACACGCCACGATTCCGGTGGTGAACGGCCTGACCAACACCTCGCATCCCTGCCAGGTGATGGCGGACGTGCTGACGTTCGAGGAACACCGCGGGCCGATCCGCGACCGCAAGGTGGCCTGGGCCGGCGACAGCAACAACGTGCTGACCTCCTGGGTGCATGCGGCGTCGAAATTCGATTTCCGTCTCGACGTCGCCTCGCCGCCGCCGCTCCAGCCGACATCGGCGGTGCGCAAATGGGCCAAGGCGAACAAGACCCGTCTGCGCGTGACCGAAGACCCGATGACCGCCATCGCGGATGCCGATGCCGTGGTCACGGACACCTGGGTTTCCATGCACGACGAGGATGCCGGGCGCCGTCACAATCTTCTGATGCCCTATCGGGTTTCGTCGGCGTTGATGGCCAGGGCCAAGCCGGGCGCCATCTTCATGCACTGCCTGCCGGCGCATCGGGGCGAGGAAGTGGAGGCCGCCGTGATCGACGGCCCGCAATCGGTCGTGTTCGACGAGGCCGAAAACCGCCTGCACGTGCAAAAGGGCATCCTGGCCTGGTGTTTGGCCTAGGACGGCACGCGGTGCCAATCGTGGTGCGGGCGCGGCCGCTCTGAGGGCGGGCGTTTGCGGGCCTAGGCCTGCGTGCGCCGCCGGGGCGCCGTTGGGGCGCGGCCGGGACAGGCGGGCGCCCCCGGCCATGGACGATCTGTTCCGTTGGGAGCTTGGCGATGACGGCGATAGCCGACAATTTTGCGTTGCCATTCGAAATCGAACGCAACGGCCTGCGCGGCCGACTGGTGCGGCTTGGCGATAGTGTCGATGGCATCTTGCAGCGGCACCGCTACCCGGCCGTGGTCTCCGCCCTGCTGGGGGAGGCGCTGGCGCTGGCCGCCTGTCTCGCCTCCACCGTGAAGATCGAGGAGGGGGTGTTCACCCTCCAGGCCAAGGGCGGCGGCGGGCCGGTTCGCCTGCTGGTGGCGGACGTTACCAGCGAGGGCGCGTTGCGCGGCTATGTCGGGTTCGATGCGGAGGCCGTGGCGGCGCTGCCGGCGGAGGAGGTCTCGACCGCGCGGCTGTTCGGCGGCGGCCATCTGGCCTTCACGGTCGACCAGGGCGCCGATTTCGAACGGTATCAGGGCATTGTGGAACTGGCCGGCGAATCGCTGGCCGACGCCGTCCACCAGTATTTCCGCCAGTCCGAGCAGATCGGCAGCGGCCTGAAACTCGCCTGCACGCAGGGAGAGGACGGACGCTGGCGCGCGGGGGCGTTGCTGGTGCAGAAACTGCCGGACGACGTGATCCGTAAGGCCGCACCGGAAGATATCCCGGACCTGGTGGAGGCGGACGAGGGCTTTCGCCGGGCGCTGATCCTGATGGGCAGCGCCACGGCGGCCGAAATGACCGATGCGACATTGCCGGCCGAGCATCTGCTGTTTCGGCTGTTCCATGAGGACGGGGTACGGGTTTACGATCGGCGCGAGGTGGTCGATCGGTGCCGCTGTCGCATCGACCGGATCGAAAGCGTGCTGCGCCAGTTCGGGCGCGCTCGGGTGGAAGAGTTCAAGGTCGATGGGGCCGTCAAGGTGACCTGCGAGTTTTGCACCCGCGAGCGCGTTTTCGACGATGCGGCGTTGGATGCCATGGGATTGGAGTGACGGGAAAAGCCATGCGAGTCGTCATTGCCAGACAGGCCAGGGTGGCGGTGCTGCTGACCGCCCTCGTGTTGACCGCCCTTGAGCTGACCGGATGCATGTCAGGAGCCGATTCCGGGCCGCAGCCCGGCATGACCAAGGCATGGCAGCCGCTGACCTTTCGCCTGGGCAGCGTGACGCTGGTGGATGCCGCCGACGGGATCGAGGCCGATCCGGATCTGATCGGTGCCTTTTCCCGCCCGCCGCACCAAGTGGTTCGCGACTGGGCCGTGGCGCGTCTGCACGGCACGCCGGGTCAGCCCGGCCGGCTTGTGGTCGATGTCAACGAAGCCTCGGCCGCGCGGACCCAGTTGGACACGACGCCCGGCGTCCGCGGCTGGTTTACGCGCGATCAGGTCGAGCGGGTGACGATTCGGCTGGCGGTTCACCTGGAGGCCCAGCGCAATGACGGCAGCCTGATTGCCTCTGCCGACGCGCGCGCGTCCTCCAACCGCACCTTCGGCCAGCGGCTGGCGCCGGCCGATCGCCGGGCCGCGCTCGACGCGCTGCTGCAACAGGCGCTGGTGGCGCTGGATCGCGAGATGGAAACCCAGGTGCGCGCGCAAATGGCCGACCTTGTGACGCCATAGCGCCATTGCTGCCCTTTCGTTTGGTGCGGACGATGCTATATTGAGCGGTGACTGGCGGCGGGCGGACCCCTCGCCAACCCGGTCAGGTCCGGAAGGAAGCAGCCGCAACGAGCTCCGGTCTGGGTCGTCCGCCAGTCACCCTCTCCCCCGTCCATGGCCTCTGGTGCTGGATGTCTGATCCCGCCTACCGCGTTCTTGCCCGAAAGTATCGACCGGTCGATTTCGACGGCCTGATCGGGCAGGAGGTGCTGGTTCGGACACTCTCCAACGCCATCGCGGCCGGCCGGCTGGCCCAGGCCTATGTGCTGACGGGCGTGCGCGGCGTCGGCAAGACCACGACGGCCCGTATCCTGGCCCGCGCCTTCAACTGCATCGGGCCGGACGGCACCGGCGGCCCGACCGTGAAGCCCTGCGGCGTCTGCGAACATTGCCGGGCGATTGCCGAGGACCGCCATGTCGACGTGGTCGAGATGGACGCCGCGTCCAACAACAGCGTCGACAATATCCGCGAAATCGTCGAGGCGTCGCGCTATCGGCCCGCCTCCGCGCGCTACAAGATCTATATCCTGGACGAGGTGCATATGCTCTCCAACGCGGCGTTCAACGCGCTGCTGAAAACCCTGGAAGAGCCGCCGCCGCACCTGAAATTCATCTTCGCCACCACCGAGATCCGCAAGGTGCCGGTGACGGTGCTCTCGCGCTGCCAGCGCTTCGACCTGCGCCGGGTCGAGGCCGCGGAACTGGCCGCCCATTTCGCCGGGATCGCCCGGCAGGAAGGCGTCGAGATCGAGGCGCCGGCCCTGGAACTGGTGGCGCGCGCCGCCGATGGCTCGGTGCGCGACGGCCTGTCGATTCTGGACCAGGCGATTGCGCTGGCCGATGGGCCGGTGCGCGAAACCCAGGTGCGCGACATGCTGGGCCTGGCCGACCGCGGCGTCGTGTTCGATCTGGCCGACGCGCTCATTGCCGGCGACGCGGCCGAGGCCATCGCCGTTGCCGAGCGCATGCACGCGGTCGGCGCCGACCCGGCGGTGGTGCTGAACGACCTGCTGGAACTGGCGCACTGGCTGACCCGCCTGAAGATCGACCCCACCGCCGGCGGCGATGCGCTGATGCCGGAGGCCGAACGGGCGCGCGGCGCGCAAATGGCCGAGCCGTTGAGCGTGCCGGTGCTGGCGCGGCTCTGGCAGGCGCTGCTCAAAGGGGTGGGCGAGCTGAACCAGGCGCCGTCGCCCTTGCTGGCGCTGGAAATGCTGTTGGTGCGCGTCGCCTATATGGCGAACCTGCCCAGTCCCGCCGATCTGGTGCGGCAGTTGCAGGAGGGCGGTGCCGCCGCGGCGCCGCGCCCGCCCGCTGCGCCGTCCGACGCCCCGCCGTCGCGTCCGCGAGCGGTCGGCGCCATGCCCGTTGGGGAAATGCCCGTTGGGGAAATGCCGGTCGGGCATATGCCAGTCGGGGATATGCCGGTGAGGAATAGGCCGGTGAGAGGCGCGGCGGCTGTCGCGCCGGCGGCGGCGGCCGTCTCGCGGGATCGCGCGCCGCCGCCTCCGATCGAGGACATCGTGGACCTGCCGCCGGCGGGGCCGGAAGAGGAGGAGGCCGCGGTCGTCCATCCGCTGCCGGAGAGTTTCGCGGCGCTGGTCGGCTATTTGGAAAAGCGCAAGATCGAGCCGTTGCTGACCGCGCGCCTGCGCTCGCAGGTGCGGCCGGTGGCGTTCGCGCCGGGAATGGTCACCGTGGCGCTCGTGCCGGGGGCCGACCGCGAAATCGTGCAGTCGCTGCGGCTGCTGCTCGAACGCCTTTATGGCAATGGCTGGCGGGTGACGCTGGCGGAGTCGTCCGACGCGGCCACGGTGGCGGAACAGGCCGAGGCGGCCGAGGCGGCGGAGCGCGAGGCGGTGTTGCAGCACCCGCTGGTGCAGGCGACATTGGACGCCTTTCCCGGCGCATCCGTCGGCGCTATTCGTTCGCGGGCCATTGAAGTCGATCCAGACGAGGCGGTGATGCCGCCCGAAGACGAGGACTAACCGAATGAAGAACCTGGGGAATATCCTGAAGCAGGCCCAGAACATGCAATCGCGCATGGCCGAGATCCAGGAGGAGTTGCAGGACCTGGAGATCGAAGGCCAGGCCGGTGCCGGCCTGGTGCGGGTGACGGTCAACGGCAAGGGCGAAATGCGATCCCTGCAACTCGACCCCGCGGTGGTCGACAAGGACGAGGTCTCGGTGCTGGAAGACCTGATCGTCGCCGCGGTGAACGATGCCCGCGGCAAGGCCGAAACCGTCAGCCGGGAAAAAATGGCGGCCCTGACCGAGGGCTTGCCGCTGCCGCCGGGCCTGAAACTGCCGTTCTGAGGCGGGACGCGCCGCGCGTGGCCGACAATGCGATCGAGCATCTGATCCGCCAGTTGGCGCGGCTGCCGGGGCTGGGACCGCGGTCGGCCCGGCGCATCGCCTTGCATCTGCTCCAGCGGCGCGAAAGCGCGTTGCAGCCGCTGCTGGCGAGCCTCACCGCGGTGGCCGGGTCGGTGCGGCCCTGTGGCGTCTGCCGCAATCTCGACCTGACCGACCCGTGCTCCATCTGCGCGGACCCGGCCCGCGACCGTCACGCGCTTTGCGTGGTGGAGACGCTGGCCGACCTCTGGGCGCTGGAGCGCAGCGGTTCGTTCCGGGGGCGCTATCACGTGCTGGGCGGGCTGTTGTCCGCCTTGGACCGGGTGGGGCCGGAAGACCTGGGAATCGGCGCCCTCATCGAACGGGCCAGTGCGGCGGAGGTGACCGAGGTGGTGCTGGCGCTGGGGGCCACGGTCGACGGCCAGACCACGGCGCACTATCTGTCCGACGCCCTGGCGCACACGGATGTGCGCATCACCCGGCTGGCGCACGGCGTGCCGGTGGGGGGCGCGCTGGAATATCTGGACGACGGCACGCTGTCCGCCGCCATGCGGGCGCGCCGGCCGCTATAGGGGCGTCGTCTTACTGGCTGGCCCAGAGAATGCGGGCGAGCCATTCCACTTCGCTGGTTTGCAGCACCGGATCCGGGTGATCCGGATTGACGCTGCGCAATTCCACCCATTGGGCCGTGCGGCGCACCAGTTCCTTTGCCATCACCTCGCCTTCGCGGGTTTTGATGACGACGCGGTCGCCGCGCCGGATATTGGCCGCGGGCGAGACGATGATGCGGTCGCCGTCGCGGTAGAGCGGTTCCATGGAATCGCCGCTGACCACCAGGGCGTAGGCGTTGGGGTCGCTGATATCGGGAAACACGACCTCGTCCCAGCCGGCGCCGGTCGGATAGCCGGCATCGTCGAAATAGCCGGCATGCCCCGCCTGCGCGCAGCCGATCACCGGGATGCGCTGGGTCGCGCGCACCGTCTGGTTCGGCAATTCTTCCAGAAATTCCGCCATGGAAGCGCCGGTGGCCTCCAGCACCTTGGCCACGCTCTCGGTGCTGGGCCAGCGCAGCTTGCCGTCCCGTGTGACCCGTTTGCTCTTGTTGAAGGTGGTCGCATCGAGCCCCGCCCGTTTGGCGAGGCCGGAGGGCGACAGGCCATGCCGTGCCGCCAAACCATCGATTGCCGCCCAAATATCCGAATGCTTTAGCATGGGAACACTATCTCATAAAATCCCTTGACGTACACTAAGAACATATTCATAATACGGCGGAAATCGGGCGAAATATGGAGTGATAAATGTCTCATATCACAACAGTTTCCGGAAAGTTCCGAGAAGAGGGTCTTAATATGTTCTCTTCGGCGGAGGAGGCCTGGCTCTGGGCGGTGCAGGGCATGCGGTGCCGCCTGGCCGGTGCCCATGTCCTGCCGGGGCTGGCAAGGGCGGAGCGGCCTTGCGAGGCTTCGGACGTGCTGAACTGGGCGACGCGCCTGCGCCGGGAACGGCGGCTGACGGCGGACGAACTGGGGGTGCTGCTCCTGTACGGCCGCCACGCGGTCCCGCCCCACGCCCTGGGGGCGAAGCACCGGCCCGCCGTGCCGGTCTGGGACAAGGCCCTGGCCGTGCTTGAGTCATTGCTGGTGCAAAAGGGGGTCGTCGCGGCGGGCGCGGAGGGCGGTATCCATGGCTGACAGGGCATTGGTGGTGTTCAGCGGCCAGACGGACCTGGCCTGGCAGCGCCTGTTGTGCCCGGGATTCCGGCACTGCAGCCTGATTCTGGAAGAGGGAAGCGACTGGCTGTTGGTCGAGCCGCTGGCGACACGCTTGCAGGTGCGGCGGCTGGGATTGGCGTCGGTCGATTTGCAGCGGCGATTGACCCGCGCCGGCCTGACCGTGGTCGAGACCGCACGCCGTCCCCCGTCCGACCGGCCGGCGCCGCCCGGGCTGTGGACCTGTGTCGAGACCGTGAAACGCGGCCTCGGCATCCGTGCCCTGTGGGTGCAGACCCCCTGGCAGCTCTATCGCTATTTGGGAACAAAATAGGAAAATAAGGCTTGACCTTGTGGTAATATAGGATTATAAAGCTAATCAAGAGGCCGGAATTGCGCCCTGCGACCAGTAACCCGTTGGGTGCGCATCGAAAGGAGTGTCCATGGCTGCCGTACTCAGTCCTCTGCTGCTCGATCAGCCCGCGGTGCCGCCGCCGACCGCGGCGCCGACGCCGTCCTCCGCCAATGCCGCGGCGAGCGCCGCCCGGGCGGAAGCGGATGCGGAAGCCGCCGTGCGGCGGCAGGCGCTGGCCCGGGTCCGTCGCGGCCGGCTGGGCACGATCGCGACCAGCGCGCGGGGGATTCTCGCCCCCGGCCCGTCCACGGTCGAGCGTCGCTCGCTGCTGGGAGGCTAGGCATGACCGGTGCCGATCGGATCCGCGCGGACTTCCGCCGGGCCTTCCAGAATCGCCAGTCATGGGAATCCCGCTGGCGCGACTGTTACCGCTTTGCCTTGCCGCAGCGGGAGGTCTCGGCAACGGCCGGCGGCGACCCGCTGTTCGATGCGACCGCGGCCGACGCGGTCGACCAGCTGGCCGCCAGCCTGCTGTCGGAACTGACGCCGCCCTGGGTGCGGTGGCTGGAACTGAACCCCGGCACCGACGTGCCGGCCGCGGAACGGGCGGAGGTGGCCCCGGCCCTGGATCAGGCCAGCGCCGTGCTGCAATCCCATTTCGACCGCTCCAACTTCGCCGTCGAGGTGCACCAGTGCTTCCTCGACCTGGTGACGGCGGGGACCGCCTGTCTGCTGTTCGAGGAAGCGCCGCTGGGCGAGGCCAGCGCCTTTCGCTTCACCGCGGTGCCGATCCTGGACGTGGTGCTGGAGGAAGGCCCGGCGGGGCGGCTCGACCGCACCTGGCGGCGGCTGCGCCTGGACGCCGACCGCTTCCGGTCACGCTATGGCGTCGAACCGCCGGAGAGCGCCAAGGGGGAGGGCGCCCCGCCCATCGCCGTGCTCGAATCGGTGCAGCCGGTCGCCGACGGCTATCACTATGTTGCCGTGCGCGAATTGCCGGATGGCGACGACGGTTTGCTGGCCGAAGGCCAGTTCGCCTCCAGCCCCTTCATCAGTTTCCGCTGGATGAAGGCGCCGGGCGAGGGCTATGGCCGCTCGCCGGTGATGAAGGCGCTGCCGGACATCAAGACCGCCAACAAGGTGGTGGAACTGGTGCTGAAAAACGCCTCCATCGCTGTCACCGGCATCTGGCAGGCGGACGATGACGGTGTGCTCAACCCCGCCGCGGTCAAGCTGGTGCCGGGGGCGATCATCCCCAAGGCCGTCGGGTCCGCGGGGTTGGCGCCGTTGGAGGCGCCGGGGCGGTTCGACGTGTCCGAACTGGTGCTCTCGGACCTGCGCGCCCGCATCCGCCATGCGCTGCTGGTGGATCGGCTGGGCCTGGTGCAGGGGCCGCGCATGACCGCGACCGAGGTGCTGGAGCGCGCGGCGGAAATGGCGCGCGTGCTGGGCGCCACCTATGGCCGCTTGCAGGCGGAATTGCTGGAGCCGCTGGTCGGCCGGGGCTTGGCGATCCTGCGCCGGCGCGGCGAGATCGGCGATATCCGCGTCGATGGCCGGGTGATCGCATTGCGCTACCGCTCGCCGCTGGCCGAGGCGCAGCGCCGGGCCGATGCGCAGTCGGCGCTGCAATGGATCCAGACGGTGGCGGCGCTGGGGCCGGAGGCGATGGCCGCGGTCGACCTGCCCGCCTTTGCCCGCTGGTTCGGCGAGCAGATGGCGGTGCCGGGCGAGCTGATCAAGCCGCTGCCGCCCCCGGACCCGTTGGGCGTCCAGGCCCTGGGCGTCGCGCCCTTGGGGCTCGAAACGATGGTCGCCGCGCTGGAGCCGGTGCAGGCAGGGATGACGGGCCATGACGGATAGCGATGCCGACGGTTGGGCCTGGTTCGAGCCGGCCGTCGACGCCAGCGGGGATTCGGCCTTGCCGGATGTCTTCGTCCGTGCCTTTGCCAGCGATGCCGGCCGGCAGGTGCTGAGCCATCTGCGCCGCGCCACCATCGAGCGTCGGCTGCCGCCGGACGCGCCGGAATCGTTGCTGCGCTTCGTCGAAGGCCAGCGCAGCCTGGTGGCCCGGATCGAGTCGCTGGCCACTCCCAAGCCGCAGTAAGGAGCTTATCGTATGGAACAAAATGGCAACGAAACCGCCGCGACCGCCGCGACCGCCGTCGACACCGCGCGGCCGCAGGACATTCCGGAGAAATTCTGGGACGCCGAGGCCGGCGCGGTGCGGGTGGACGCCCTCGCCAAATCCTACCGCGAGCTGGAAAAGCATATGAGCGGCATGGTTCGCCTGCCCACGGACGACACCCCGCCGGACGAGCGCGAACGCTTCCGTCGCGCCCTGGGCGTGCCGGAAACGGCGGACGCCTATGACCTTGCCGCCGGCGCGGACGAGTCCGGGTTGGCCGCGGACCCGGACGTGAACCGGCGGCTGCACGCGGCCGGCTTCTCCAACGACCAGGCCCGGCTGGTCTATGATCTGGCGCGCGAATACGTGACGCCTCTGGTCGAGCAGGCCGCGGTCGAGTTCGAGGCGGAGCGGCAGACCGAACGGCTCGCCCGGCATTTCGGCGGCGAGGACAAATGGCAGGATATGAGCCGCCAGCTGCGGGACTGGGGCCAGGCCAACCTGCCGGCCCCGGCGCTGCGGGCGCTGTCCACCACCTATGAGGGCTGTCTGGCGCTGCACGCCATGATGCAGACCGGCGAGCCGGCGCTGGACCGGGGCGACGCCGGGCCGGATCGGGCCTCGCTCGACCAGTTGAAATCGATGATGCGGGACCCGCGCTACTGGCGCGACCGCGACCCCGCCTTTGTCCGTCAGGTCACCGAGGGCTTCGAGCGCGCCTACCAGGGCGGCTGAGGCCCATCTCCGCAATCGCGCTGCCGCATGGCTCCGTTTGGTGAGCCACGCGGCGGCGCGGTGGTCGGCCCGCCGGGGAACTGCCCGGGCGACGCGCGGGTGCCGATGGCGCCCCGACGCCGGCGCCGCAGCCCGGCGGGCCGCTGTCTTGTCGTGGCCGCGAAGGCTCCGAACCGGAGCCTCGCGACAACCGCAGCGCAAGGCGTTGTTCCACCCACTCCCAATGCAAGGATGACCACCGCATGTCGGTATCCATCGACCAATCCTTCGTCCGCCAGTTCGAGGCGGAGGTGCACGAGGCCTATCAGCGGATGGGCTCGAAACTGCGCCAGACCGTGCGCTCCAAGGGCGACGTGAAGGGCAGTTCCACCACGTTCCAGAAGGTCGGCCAGGGCGCGGCCTCGACCAAGTCGCGCCATGGCCTGGTGCCGGTCATGACCATCGACCACACCGCGATCGAGTGCGTGCTGACCGACTATTATGCCGGCGACTGGATCGACAAGCTCGACGAGATGAAGGTCAATATCGACGAGCGCCAGGTCGTCGCCAATGCCGGCGCCTTCGCGCTGGGGCGCAAGACGGACGAGTTGATCCTGTCCGCCCTGGATGCGTCGGCCAATTTCGCCGGCACCGCCGCCGATGGCCTGACCAAGGCCAAGGTCCTGGCCGCCTTCGAAATGATGGGCGCGGCCGACGTGCCGGACGACGGCCAGCGCTTCGCCGTCGTCGGCTGGAAGCAGTGGGCCGAACTGCTGGATATCCCGGAATTCGCGAACGCGGAATATGTCGGTGCGGATGCGTTGCCCTGGCGCGACACCCAGGCCAAGCGGTGGCTGGGCACGACCTGGATTCCCCATTCCGGCCTGACGCTTTCGGGCTCCACCCGGCTTTGCCACTGGTTCCACCGCACCGCGGTCGGCCACGCGTCCGGCGCCGAGGTCCAGACCGATATCACCTGGCATGGCGACCGAGCCGCCTGGTTCGTCGCCAACATGATGAGCCAGGGCGCGGTGATGATCGAGGGCGCGGGCGTGGTCACCATGCGGTGCCTGGAGAGCTAGGGCCGGTGCCGGCCCGGAAAGGCGGTCGCCATGGCCTTCGATGATGATGGTCTGGGTGTGCTCGCCTATTGCAACGGGTTCACCTTCTGGCACTACCGCAGTTCGGTCGATGGCGCCGCGGCGGTCGCGGCGAACGGCTATTTCAACCCTGCGGCGGCGCTGCTGCGGTGGGGGGACGTCGTTCTGGTCCAGGACCGCAACAACGCGACCTGGCTGCGGTGCGTGTCGCTGCATTCCGGCGGCCAGGTGAACACCGCGGCGCTCGCCTGACCCACGCGGGCGACGCTCGCCTGACCCACGCGGGCGACGCTCGCCTGACCCACGCGGGCGAGGCCCGTCTGACCCACGCGGGCGAGGCCCGCCTGACCCGCGCACCCGTGGCGTGAGCCCGACCCCCGCCGCTTGCGGAGCCGTGCCGTCCACGTCTCCGCCCGCGACGGGGGTCGGTCCGTTTCGGCCGGTTCCATCCATTCCACCAAGGAGGTTTGCCATGGCGATCAGCGCCATTGCGCTTTGTTCGCGCGCGCTCCTGAAACTGGGCGCGCGCCCCATCGCCAGCTTCGACGAAGGCACGGCGGAGGCGGAGGTCGCGGCCAATCTTTACGGCTCGATCCGCGACGCCCTGCTGTCCGCCTATGCCTGGTCGTTCGCGACGGCCCAGGCGCGCCTGCCGCGGCTGGAGGCGCCGCCGGTGGCCGACTTCGACGCGGCCTTTCAACTGCCCGCCGACTTTCTGCGCGCGGTCTCCGCCGGCGTCGGCGCGCGCGGGCGCGGTCTTGCCTACCGCATCATCGACCGGCGGCTGCACACCTCCAGCAGCGAGGCCTATCTGACCTACATTTTCCGACCGGCGGAGACGGATTTCCCGCCCTTTTTCGACCAGTTGCTGATCGCGCGACTGGCGGCCGAGTTCTGCATCCCGATCACCGAAAGCTCGTCCCGGGCCGAGATGCTCTATCGCATCGCCGAGGCGGAATTCCGCCGCGCCCGCCTGATCGACGCCCAGCAGGACACCCCGGCCGCGCTGGAGGACTTCCCCCTGGTCGGGGTGCGCGGCCGATGACGCGGGTCAACCTGCTGAAGACGAATTTCACGGCGGGAGAAATCTCGCCATTGCTGTTCGGGCGCGGCGACCTGCGCGCCTATGACAACGGCGCGGCGGCGCTGCGCAATGTCTTCATCCACCCGACCGGCGGCGTGCAGCGCCGGCCGGGCCTGCGCTATGTGGCGACGGCGCGCGGACCCGGGCGCCTGGTCAGTTTCGAGTTCAACACCGAACAGACCTATCTGCTGGCCTTCAGCGACGGCATGCTGGATGTCTATGACGACGGCGTGCTGACCGCGTCGGTGGCCACCCCCTGGTCCGCGGCGCACCTGCCCCAGATGGCCTGGACCCAGAGCGCCGACACCCTGCTGGTCACCCATCCGGAGGTGGAGCCGCGGCGGATCACCCGCACCGGCCCCGGCAGTTGGAGCATCGACACCTGGCCGTTTGCCGCCGGCGGCGACCTGCGGTTTCACCCCTATTACCGGTTTGCCGCCGCGGCGGTGACGCTGACGCCGAGCGATGTCACCGGCGTCGTCACGCTTGCGGCCTCGGCGGCGGTGTTCGACGCCGCGCATGCCGGGCAGACTTGGCGGGTTGCCGGCAAGCAGGTGCGTATCGACGCCGTCGCCTCGGCCACGGAGGCCACGGCCACCGTGCTGGAAGACCTGCCCGCCGCCGACCCGACCCCGGATTTCGAGGAGCCGGCGTTTTCGAGCCTGCGCGGCTGGCCGGTGACCGTGGCCTTCCATCAGGACCGGCTGGTGATCGGCGGCAGCCGCGATCTGCCGAACCGGCTCTGGCTTTCGAAGGCGGGCGACCTGTTCAATTTCGACCTGGGCGAGGGGCTGGACGACGAGGGCATCGAATTCCCGATCCTCTCCGATCAGGTCAACGCCATTCGCGGCGTGTTCAGCGGCCGGCACCTGCAGGTGTTCACCTCCGGCGCCGAATGGATGGTGACCGGCGATCCGCTGACCCCGACCTCGGTGCAGGTGCGCCGGCAGACGCGGATCGGCTCGGTGGTCAGCCGCCACATTCCGCCGAAGAACGTCGACGGCGCGACCCTGTTCATCGGCCGCACCGGGCGCGAGCTGCGGGAATTCCTGTTCGCCGACATTGAGCAGGTCTACCAGGCCGCGGACCTGGCGCTGCTGGCCCGCCACTTCTTCCGCCAGCCGGTGGCCCAGGATTTCGATCCGGAGCGCCGCCTGCTGCATGTGGTGCTGGCCGACGGTTCGCTGGCCACGCTCACGGTCTACCGCGCCGAACAGGTGACCGCCTGGAGCCGGCAGGAGACCGAGGGTGCGTTCCGCGACATCGCCGTGGTGGGCGAGCAGACCTATGTGGCGGTCGAACGCGAGCACGGCCTGTTCCTCGAAACCTTCGACGAGGCGCTGGGCGTCGACAGCGGCGAGGTGCGCCGGTTTTATGCGCCGGCGACGCAGGTCGACTATCTCGACCGGCTGGAAGGCCAGACCGTGACCATCGTCGCCGACGGAACGGCGCGCAGCGATGCCGTGGTTGCGGGGGGCACCGTGCCGGTCGGCGCGGGCTCGACCGAAATCGCCATCGGCCTGCCCTTCCGCCATGTGATCGAGGCGCTGCCCGTGGCCGCCAATTTCCCGCGCGGCCCGGCCCAGGGTGCGGCCTACCGGCTGGTGGAGGTGACGTTTCGCCTGCACGAGACCGGGGCGCTGGTGGTCGATCTGGGCGACGGCGCCAAGCCGACGCCGTTCCGCCAGGTCGGCGGCAACATGACCTTCGGCGCGCCGACCCCGAATTTCAGCGGCGACAAGCGCCTGCGCGCGCTCGGCTGGCGCCGGGCCGGGATCGACCGGCCCTGGCGGATCGAGCAGGCCGCGCCGGTGCCCTGCACCGTCCTTTCCGTATCCACCGAACTCAAGGTGACCGACTGATGGCAGCCCTTTCCTCCGCCGTCGGACCGGCTTTGCTGTCCGGCGCCTCCGTCGGCCTGAACCTGCTGCAACGCTCGCAGGACTTGCAGGCCGCCGAAGCCGAAGCGCGCCGCCGCGCCCGCACCGCCGAGGCCGACGCGCAATTGCGGCTCGACGATCTGCGCGCGCAGCAGGCGGCCGACAGCGCCCAGCGCCGGGACGCCCTGCGGCGCGCCCAGGCGCGGGCGCAGGCGCTGCTGGGCGCGCGCGGCGCCGGCACCGGGTCCGGCTCCGGTGCGGCCGTGTTGCAGGGGCTGGCCGCCGAAACCGCCCGCGATGCGGCCTTTGCCGACCAGGAATTCGCGCTCAAGGCCGACGGCATCCTGCAGGGCGCGGACAGTGCGCGCGAGCGGGACCTGCTGGCGCTCGCCGACCGGCGCCGCCGCGCGCAACTCGACAGCCTGCGGGACGGGCTCGGCCTGACCGGCCGGCTCAACCTGCTTTGATCCGAACGGAGGACCGGCCCCATGGCTAACAGCGGCCATATCCAGATCACGACCACGCCGCCCCGGGTGCAATACGTCGCCGACGGCGTGCAGAGCGTGTTCGTCTTCCCCTTTCCGATTTTCACGGCCGGCAATCTGCAGGTGTTCCTGGACGGGTTGCTGCAATCGGGCACCTACACCACCGCCGGCGTCGGCGCGAGCCATGGCGGCTCGGTCGCGTTTCTGACGCCGCCGGCATCGGGCGCGCGCATCACCATCCGCCGGCAATTGCCGGTGCAGCGCACCAGCGACTTTCAGGAAGGCGGCGACTTCCGCGCCAAGACCCTGAACGACGAACTGGACTACCAGACCGCCGCGATGCAGCAGATCGAGACCGACGTGATCCGCGGCCTGCGCCTGCCGCCGGCCGACCCGGATGTCGACACCACCCTGCCGGACAGTCAGGCCCGCGCCGGCAAGCTGCTGGCCTTCGATGCGACCGGCGCGCCGGTGACGCTGGCGCCCACCGCCTCGCTGCCGGACGATGCCAGCGACCGCTATGTCACCGGCACGGGCCAGGTGACGCCGCGCACGCTCGCCGACCGCTTTGCCGCGATGCCGACGGTGCTGGACCGCGGCGCGGCCGGCGACGGCAGCCGCGACGACGGCCCGGTGCTGGCGGCGCTGGACGAGCCGCACGGGCTGCCGAAGGGCGACTATGCGGTCGCGGCCGACGCCCTGGCGGCCATCCGCCCCTACCGGCTGGAGGGCGCGGGCGCGCTGCACGATCCGGCCGCGACGGAAACGCCGCTGAAGGCGCGCCACGCCCTGTTCAACCCTCAGGGCACCGGCCGGGCCGTGGCGATGCTGGCCGGCCTGCTGCCGGATCTGGCCGGGCCGACGCCCGACCTTTCGGCCCTGGCGCGGGCGATGGCGGACGGGGCGGTCAAGGTGGTGTTCGTCGGCGACAGCATCACCGAAGGGGTCTATGACGTCGAGCCGGAAAACCGCTGGGCGGCCCTGTTCCAGCAGTCGCTGGAGCACGCCTTCCCCCGCGTCGCCTGGACGTTCGAGAACCTGTCGCTGGGCCAGCGCGACGCCCAGCATCTGGCGGATCCGAACTATCTGGCGCTGGCGGCGGAGCCGTCGGACCGGGATCTGGGCTTTTACCGCGCCCCGCCCGGGCCGTTTCCGGCGGATTCCTGGAGCACCGGCTCCGAGACCGGCGTTTCCTGGCGGCAGCACGTGGCGAATGCCGCGCCGGACCTGGTGGTCTGGGCCCATGGCATGAACAATTTCACCATGACCGGCCAGGAGTATGCCGACGCGGTCGCCGGCTTCCATGCCTTCACCCGGACCTGGGCGAAGCCGCCGAGCATGGCCGTGGTCGCGACCTTCCTGCCCACCCGCCTGGACCCGGCCTACCGGGCGCAGCAGGTGGCGCTCGACAGCCATTACCGCATCCTGCGCGCGCTGGCCCGCCAGCATCGCCTGTCCCTGATCGACGCCAATCGCGTGCACCATTTCCTGCGCGACGGCCTGGACGAGGGGCGTCGCCTGTGGTTTCGGGAGGACGCTTTCCGCGCCTTCGGCACCGATTGGTGGGACTATCTGGAAGGCAGCGCCGCAGGCGTCAGCCTGAACAGCGGCCGGCTGGTGTTCGGTGGCACGGCTCGGCCGTGGCGCAAGCTGGCGGCGGCGGATTTCCAGGCCGATCTGACCTGGCGGCCGGCCCAGAGCGGCGACGTGCTGGCCTTCAACTACCGCATCGACCCGGATACCCCCCTCGAACGCTACGAGTTCCAGTGGTCCGGCGGCAATCTTCGCCTCTACTGGAAGGGCGGTTCCAAGGCCCAGGTGATCGCCGGTGCCGCCACCGTCGGCGCGGACAACCATGTGCGCCTGCGCTGCGATGGCGCCCGGCATCGGGTCTGGATCGACGGCGTCCTGAAGCTCGACGCGCTGGACCATGAGAGCCTCCGCGAGGGCGGCTGCGCCTACCGCGCCTATCGGGGCGGGGCGGGCTCGCCGCAGATCGGCTGTACGCTGAAAGTGGGCTATCCCGCCCGCTATGCCCGGCCGCTGCTGCACGAGGACGACCTGGTCGGGCTCGGCGACTGGGCCGGCAATGCCGACAGCGCCGGCGGCAATGGCGTGAACCATCCCAGCACCGCCGGGCATTATCTGATGTACGCCCCGGCCTTCGGCGCCTTCATCGCCCTGCTGCGCGCGCTGCCGGCGCCATCGGTGATCCGCCATGCGGCGTCGACCGCGGCGATCGCCACCACGGCCCCCACCTTCGTCTCCACCGGCGAACAGGTGAGCGTGCAGGGAGAGGCGGGCGAGTTGGCGCTGGTGAGTTTCAACCTGCACGTGGTGAACCAGGCGCCGGCCACCAAGGCCAACCTGGCCCGCCTGACCCTGAACGGCGCTCAGATCGCCGAGACGACCCAGTATCTGCCGCCGACGGACGACGCCGGTGTCGTCGTGTCCATGGCGACGGTGCCGGTGGCCCTGGTCCAGGGCAGCAACACGTTCGCTCTGGAATGGCGGGCCGAGGCCGACACCCACACGCTGGAAAGCAAGGTGCCGGGGCGCTCGCTCGTGGTCCAGAAAGTGGGGGCGGCGAATGGGTGACGTCGACACCGAGGCGCGGGAGCGCATCGCGGAAGTCGCCGGCCGGCTGGCGGCGCACGAGCGCCATTGCGACGAGCGCCACGCCAATCTGCGCGATTTCATGGCCCATATCCAGCGCCAGACCGAACGCATCAACATGCGCCTCCTCTCGATCTGGCGCTGGATCATCAGCGTGCTTTGCCTGCTGGTCGTCAGCCTGCTGGGGCTGATGACCGACCTGCTGAGCCGTTCGCTTTTCACATGAACAAAAAGGGAACAATCATGTCGCGATACAACAAGGCCTGGGCGGCCGGAATCGCCCAGGCGGCGATTCAGATCGCCGCCGCCTTCGTGCCGTTCGATCCCGAGCTGGAACAGGCGCTGGGCGTGGTGCTGACCGCAGCCATCGTGTTGCTGGTGCCAAACCGGCCCGCGGACCCGGCGACGGCCAAGCCGGAGGCGACGCTCCGCAGCCCGGTCTGGGTCGGTCTGGCGGCGATCGGTCTGGCCGTGCTGCTGGGTGCCTGCTCCGGACTGGGCGATACCGTGGGCGACGGATTGCTGGGGCCGGATTGCGGGCCGGAGAGCCGGGCAAAGCGGGCGGAATTGCTGACGGAACGGGTGCTGGCCCGCTACCCGTCCGTGGCCAACGATACGCTCACGGCGGCGGTGGCCGGGATGTACGCCGCGGCTGCCGACGGCGGCGACATGGAGGCGGCCTCCGTCGCCTACCAGTCGGCCCTGGCCGCCAGCCTGGTGCCGGTGATCGGCGCCAGCATTGCCGAGCCGGTGTTGCTGCATCTCAGCCGGATGCCCGGCGCGGCCCAGGACTTTCTCGTCATCCGCTCGCAACTGGCCGCCTTCTGCGCCGCTGCCGGCGCCTGAGATCCCGTCCCGACCCTGGGGAGAATGGTGGAATGCAATCGAGCCTGTTTGCCCTGACCCTGATAGGATTCTTCGCCTCTGCCGCAGGCCCGGCCGGGGCGTCCGCCGCGGCGGCGACGGCCACGGTGACCGTGCCTTGCGGACCGCGACCCGAGGTGGTTGCGCAACTCGCCGGCCGTCATGACGAACGCCAGGTGGCGTTCGGCCTGGCCCGAAGCGGGCAGGTGATGGAGTTGTGGGCCGGCCCCGCCGGCGGCTGGACGTTGCTGGCAACGCTGCCGTCGGGCCTGACCTGCCTCGTCGCGGTCGGCGAGCGGCTGGACGTGCGCCCGCCGCCCGCGGCACCGCCGGCGGATCCGGCGTAATCCGCATGGCCGATCCCGACCCGGAACAGCCGTGGCAGTCCTTGGCCGCGCGGTTGCCGACCCTGGTTCACGGCCAGTTCGCGCTCTATCGCCGGCTGATGCGCCTCGAAACCGCGGAGGACGACGGCCCGCGCGAGGTCACCGCCTGGGAGAACGCCCGCAAGGCCGCGCTCGCCCATTTGCAGGCGCTGATCCGCGTGCACGACCTGGTGCAGGCCCGTCTCACCGCCACCGGCGGCTCGGAGCCGCCCGATCTCGACCGGATGCTGGCCGGCATCCGCGAGGAACTGGCGGAAAGCCGGGACGGGGAGGGGGAGCCGGAGCCATGACCCCGCTGTCCTTCCCCGAATTCGCCCTGCTCTGGCAGCGCTGGCAGGGGCAGGCCACGCCGGCCGTGCACCGGCGCATCCTGCGCTGGCTGGCCGCGCGGTTGATGGAGGGCGAGCAACGGCTGCTGCTGCTCGCCTTCCGCAATTGCGGCAAGTCCACCCTCCTGGGGCTGCTGGCGGCCTGGCTGCTGTACCGCCACCCGGACCATCGCGTGCTGGTGCTGGCGGCGGAACAGGCGCTGGCGACCAAGCTCAGCCGCTATGCCCGGCAGGTGGTGGAGCGCCATCCGCTCTGCGCGCCGTTGCGCGGCAAGGGCGCCGGGCTCTGGACCGACGAGGCGTTTACCGTCGCCCGCACGGCCACCTGGCGCGATCCGTCGCTGCTGGCCCGCGGCATCGGCGGCAATATCACCGGCGCCCATGCGGACACGGTGATCTGCGACGATGTCGAGGTGCCGAACACCGCTGCCACCGCCGCGCGCCGCGCCTGGCTGCGCGAGCGGCTGGGCGAGATCGAGCACATCGTCTCGCCGGACGGGCTCCAGATCTATGCCGGCACGCCGCACACCTATTACTCGATCTATGCGGATGCGCCGCGCGCGGAGATGGGCGAGGACGCGCCATTCCTGGCGGGCTATCGCCGCTGCACCGTGCCGATCCTGGCGCGCGACGGCAGCAGTGCCTGGCCGGAGCGGTTCCCGCCGGACGCCGTGGCGGCGATGCGGGCGCGGATCGGCCCTTCCGCCTTTGCCAGCCAGATGCTGTTGCAGCCGGAGGCCCCCGATGCCGCCCGGCTCGACCCGGACCGGATGCGCGCCTACGACGCGGACCTGGTGCTGACGGTGCGCAACGGCCGCTCGGAATTGTCGCTGGGGGATACGCGCCTGGTCGCTGCCAGCGGCTGGTGGGACCCGGCCTTCGGTCAGGGCGAGCGGGGCGACGGCAGCGTGTTCGCCGTCGTGTTCAGCGATGCGGACGGCGGGCTCTGGCTGCACCGCGTCGCCTATCTGCGCGTCGATCCGGCCGATCCGCTCGACCCCGCCGGCCAGCAATGCCGGCAGGTGGCGGAGCTGGCGGCCGACCTCTACCTGCCCGGCCTCACCATCGAGACCAACGGCATCGGCGCCTTCCTGCCGGGCCTGTTGCGCCGCGAACTGGCGCGCCGGCGCCTGGGCGTCAGCGTTCAGAGCGCCACCGCCCGTCAGGCCAAGGACACGCGCATTCTGGCGGCGTTGGAAGTGCCGCTCGCCGCCCGGCTGCTGCGCGTTCATCGCTCGGTGCTGGAGACGCCGTTTCCCCGCGAAATGCGGGAGTGGCGGCCGGGTCGCAACCAGCGCGACGACGGCCTGGACGCCGTCGCCGGCGCCATCGCCGCCGCACCGGTGCGCCTGCCGGTGCACGCCATGGCGGGACAGACCGCGCCCTGGTGGGGCCACGGCCCGGTTCAGGCGCCGAGCGACTTTTCCCTCTGACCCGTTTCCCACCCTCCCAACCCCTTCGGACAAAAGGAAACCCGCCCATGACCCTGGCCGCCACCCTGCAGCCGGCAACCGACCGCCACGGCCGCACGCTCGCCCCTACGCTCGCCATCGCCGACGCCCACCGCAGCCCCGCCGGGCATCTGGCCGACCTGCTCGACGCCATCGTTCTCGACGGCAATGTCCGGGCCATGGAAGGGGTGGCCGCGGTGCTGGTGCGGGCCGGAGCCCGCATGCGGATGCTGGCGGACGACGCGCTCGACGGCCGGGCCCGCACCCGCCGGCTGCCGGTTGCGGGCAGCGCCAGCCACCGCACATGGCCGAGCGCACGGCGCGGCGCGCGCTGGCCGGCGCCATCGCCGACCCGAGCCGCGGCGCGACGCGCTTTCACCGCCTGGGCGACCTGCCTGCCTGGGCCACCGGGCAGAAGCCGGTGGTGCAGTTGGGAGAGATCGTGTTCTACCGTGCGGCGCTGGACCGGCTGGCGGCGGGGAGAGGCGGCTGATACACGGGGCGGAATCTCTCGACACTGGGCGGACCGATGGCGGACCAAATCATTCAGGACTGGGCGATGCGGGCGTTTCGGCTCTGCGACCCGGAAACGGCGCACCGCGGGGCTCTCTGCGCGTTGCGCCTGGGGCTCGTCCCGCCCTTGCCGCCCGCGCCGGACAGTCTGGCGACGGAGGCGTTCGGCCGCCGGCTGGCCTCGCCGGTCGGCATCGCCGCCGGCCTCGACAAGGACGGCGAGGCGATGGCGCCCCTGCTGGCGCTGGGGGCCGGCTTCGTCGAGATCGGGGCGGTGACGCCGCGGCCGCAGCCGGGCAATCCCAAGCCCCGACTGTTCCGCCTGACCGCCGACCGGGCCGTGATCAACCGGTTCGGCTTCAACAGCGCCGGCCATGCGGTCGTGGCCGAGCGGCTGGCCGCCTTCCGCCGCTATTCGCGCCAGGCCGCGGGGGTGGTCGGCGTCAATCTCGGCATGAACAAGGACAGCACCGATCCGGCCGCGGACTACGAGGCCGGCGTGCGGGCGTTCGCGCCCCATGCGGACTTCGTGACCGTCAACGTCTCCTCGCCCAACACCGCCGGCCTGCGCGACCTGCAACAGGAAGACAGCCTGCTGGCCATTGCCGGGCGGGCACGCGCGGCGCTGGCGGCGATGCCGGGCCCGTGTCGCCTGATGGTGAAGCTGGCCCCCGACCTCTCCGACGAGGCCGCGGCGAGCCTGGTCCGGCGCATGACGGAGGCCGGGCTGGTCGACGGCTGGATCGTCAGCAACACCACCATCGCCCGCCCCGATTCCCTGCGCAGCCCGAACGCCCGGGAAACCGGCGGGCTGAGTGGGCCGCCGGTGTTCCAACGCTCGACCGAGCTGCTGCGCGTGGTCTGGCAGGCGAGCGGCGGCGGCTTCGTCATTGGCGCGGGCGGTGTCAGCGACGGCGCCACCGCGCTGGCCAAGATCCGCGCCGGTGCCTCGCTGCTGCAACTCTACACCGCCATGGTCTATGACGGGCCGGGCGTTATCGGTAGGATTCATGCCGAACTCGCGGCCTTGCTGGCCCGCGATGGCTTTGCCCGTGTCGCCGACGCGGTGGCCGCCGACCATCGCTGATCGTCCCGGACCGTCCCGGACCGCCCCGGATCGCCCCGCCCGTTCGCCGCCTCTCCATCAGGATTTCTCATTGCCATGACCGAGCCCTCCGCCGCCATCCCGCAAATCCTTTCCGGCCTGGCCGAGGTGATCGACGCCTATGACGGCCTGTTGGTCGACCTCTGGGGCTGCGTGCACAACGGCATCGCCCCGTTTCCGGCGGCGGTCGACGCCCTGTTGCGCGCGGCCGAGCGGGGCAAGCAGGTGTGCCTGCTCTCGAACGGGCCGCGGCGCGGGTCGGTTCTGGTCAGGCGCCTGGACGAGATGGGCGTGCCGCGCGCGGCCTACCACCACGTCATGTCCTCCGGCGAGGCGGCCTGGATGGCGCTCGCCGAGCGGGCCGATCCGTTCCACGCCGCGTTGGGGGCGCGGTGCTACCGCATGGGGCCGGAGCGCGACGCCAGCGTGCACACCGACAACGGCCTGACGCTGGTCGAATCCCTGGCCGAGGCGGATTTCGTCCTGTGTACCGGCATTATCGACAATGACGAGACCGTGGAGGATTACACGCCGGCGCTGCGGCAGGCACTGGCGCACAACCTGCCGATGGTCTGCGCCAATCCGGACCTCGTGGTGCATATCGGCGACCAGCTGACGATTTGCGCCGGCGCCCTGGCCCAACGTTATCAGGAGCTTGGGGGAGCGGTCAGCTATCACGGCAAACCGTATCCGTCCGTCTATCACCAGTGTTTCCGCCTGACGGGGATTGCCGACCGGCGCCGGCTGCTGGCCATGGGCGACGGCCTGCGGACCGATATCAAGGGCGCGAACCTGATGGGAATCGACTCGCTGTTCCTGACCGCTGGCATTCATATCGACGACATCGGGCCGTCGCAGAACGACCCTCACGCGGTGCAGGCCGTCGCGCGCCAAATTGGGGCGAATCCGACATACGTTTTGTCTCAACTTCGGTGGTAGGAATCGGCTATCTTAAAATATATGGTTGCGACATCTTATCATCGTATGAGATCTACTTAAGAAATTACCTCATAAGGACTAAGTAGATTGAACCATGTTTTGCCGCAATTCGGCACAAAATTGCCCAGATGAGGCGGTAACCCTAACACTCTGCGGTCGATTTGTGAGGGAAAGTTCGCGTTTTAAGAGAATGACGCTTGACCCATACAAGCGTATACTGACAATATGTATTCAACCGTATATCGCCCGAATTGGATTCACCCTATATCTCCGGGTGTAGACAATCGGTCTTTAGGTCGTCGAGGAGGAGTGTTAGGGCAATGGCGGTAGCCGAAGCGCGCGAACCAAAAGTGCAAAGAAAGACAAGGGGAAAACCGAATTCGGTCGATGTCCATGTCGGAAACAGGGTTCGGCAGCGTCGGACCTTGCTGGGACTGAGTCAGGAACGGCTGGCCTCGGCGCTGGATCTGACCTTCCAGCAGGTTCAGAAATACGAACGCGGTGCGAATCGCATTGGCGCGGGGCGCCTTTACCAACTGGCGCGGGCCCTCGACGTGCCGGTCACGTATTTCTTCGAAGACATGGACGACGCCAGCTATCCGCCGTCAGCCTTGCACGAGGGGGCGGGGCCGTCCTACGAGGCCGATCCGATGTCGCAGCGCGAGACCCTGCTGCTGGTGCGCGCCTATTACGCCATTCCCGATCCCGCCGTGCGGCGGCGCATGCTGGACCTGATGCGGTCGATGGCGGGTGGTCCGCCGCGCGAAGATTGAGGCCGCGGGCGATTGTCGGCGGGCCGGGCGGGCCTGGGCGCGGTGATGGATTAAGCCATCGCGGCCTGCGGTTTGACCGCGGTTCGAGGCGCGTGCACTTGACGGCGGGCAACCACTTTAGGCAGAACAGGCGCCGCACGAGCGATGCGTGACCTCCGGGACGGAGTGCGCATCCGAGTTGCCGATATGACGCAAGGGGATATTCTGTGGCCCGATCTTCCTATCTTTTCACCAGCGAATCCGTTTCCGAAGGCCATCCGGACAAGATCTGCGACCGGATTTCGGACTCGATCGTCGATGCCTATCTGAGCACCGATCAGGCGGATTCCGTGCGCTGCGGCGTGGAAACGCTGGTAACCACCAACTATGTCTGCATCGCAGGCGAAACCCGCGGTCCCGCCAGTGTCGATCATGCACTGATGGAAAAGCTGGCGCGCCAGGCGATCCGCGACATCGGCTATGACCAGGACAACTTCCACTGGGAAAACGCCAAGGTCGATGTGCTGGTGCACAACCAGTCCGCCGACATTGCCCAGGGCGTCGACTCCTCGGGCAACAAGGACGAGGGCGCGGGCGACCAGGGCCTGATGTTCGGCTATGCCTGCAACGAGACCGAGCACCTGATGCCGGCGCCGATCCATTTCAGCCACGAAGTGCTGCGCCGCATGGCCGATGCGCGCAAGTCCGGCGCGGTCAAGGGGCTGGGGCCGGACAGCAAGAGCCAGTTTACGCTGGAATACCGCGACGGCAAGCCGGTGCGGGCGACCTCCATCGTCGTCTCCACCCAGCATGACGAGGCGCTCAGCACCAGCGATGTGCGCGAGATCGTGCGGCCGTTCGTAATGGACGTGCTGCCCGACGCCAGCTGGATGTGCCCGGAAGACGAGTTCTATGTGAACCCGACCGGCCGGTTCGTCATCGGCGGCCCGGACAGCGACGCGGGCCTGACCGGGCGCAAGATCATCGTCGACACCTATGGCGGTGCGGCGCCCCATGGCGGCGGCGCGTTCAGCGGCAAGGACCCGTCGAAGGTGGACCGGTCTGCGGCCTATGCGACCCGCTATCTGGCCAAGAATGTCGTGGCCGCCGGTCTGGCCGAGAAGTGCACGATCCAGGTCGCCTATGCGATCGGCGTCGCCAAGCCGCTGTCGCTCTATGTCGACACCCACGGCACCATCAAGGGCGGCGCCACCGAAGCGCGGCTGGAAGAGGTTCTGCCGACGCTGTTCGACCTGTCGCCGCGCGGCATTCGTCAGCACCTGAACCTGAACCGTCCGATTTACACGCCGAGCTCGTCCTATGGACATTTCGGCCGTCAGCCGACCGATAAGGGCCATTTCTCGTGGGAAAAGACGGACTTGGTGGATCGCCTGCTGAAGGCGCTCTGACCGGTTCCAGGCGAAGCGTTCACGGCCGCCGCATCGGGCGGCCCTTGCGCAAACGGGCGCAGCATGCGGTGGAAGATGTTCTGCCGCGGCTGCGCCTTTCGCTTCCGCAGACCGGTGGTTTCGACCCTGCCGCCGCCTTCGGCCGGCCGGTGCGGGCGGTTTGGCTGGAGATCGGCGCCGGCAATGGCAGCCATGCGGTCTGGCAGGCGGCCCGGAACCCCGATGTCGGCGTGATCGCGGTCGAGCCGTTCCTGAACGGCGTCGCGGCGCTGGTGGCGGCGGCCGCGGAGCAGGGGCTCGACAATATCCGGGTGCTGGACGACGACGCCCGGCTGCTGCTGGCGCGCCTGCCGGAGGCCAGCATCGCCCGAACCTTCATCCTGCATCCCGACCCCTGGCCGAAGCGCCGGCACTGGCGCCGCCGCATGGTCTGCGGGCCGGTTCTGGACCAACTGACGCGGCTGATGCCTGCGGGGGCGGAGTTGCGCGTCTCGACCGACGATGTCGGCTATCTGGTCTGGATGCTGCTTGTGTTGCGGCGGCATCCGGGCTTTGCCTGGGCGCCCCGGTCCGCCGACGACTGGCGCCGGGCTCCGGCCGATTGGCCGCAGACCCGGTTCGAGGAAAAGGGCCGGGCCGCGGGAAGGCCGCCCACCTATCTTTCGCTGCGGCGCAACGGCCGGCCGGCCGATGAACCTTGAAAGCCGATTAACCTTGAAATTGGCCGGCTGCAACGCTATACAAGATGCAGGACAGCGAACCGACGCTGACGCTCTCTATACCAACCCTATGGAGAGGGTGGGTCCCCATGGGCCCGCCCTGTTTTGTTATCGGGCCAGTGCTTTCGGTCGCGTGACGGCGCCGGCAGAGGCCAAACCACCCAGGAGTCCGAGTGGAACGGGGACCCAGACACATCGAAGACGCTCTCGCGCCGCAGGTGGAAGCCCTGGGCTTCGCGCTGGTGCGCGTGCGGTTTTTCGCCGGCCGGCGCCAGGTGTTGCAGATCATGATCGAGCGCGCGGACGGCAGCGATGTCACCGTGGACGATTGTGCCGCGGTCAGCCGGGCCGTCTCGCCGATTCTCGACGTGTTCGACCCGGTGGACGGCGCCTATGCGCTGGAAGTCTCCTCGCCCGGAATCGACCGGCCGCTGACCCGCCCGACGGATTTCGACCGCTTTGCCGGATTCGAGGCCAAGGTCGAACTGGCGGAAAGCCGGGGCGGGCGCCGCCGGTTCAAAGGGCTGTTGGTGGGGCTCGTGCCCGATGATATCGTCCGCCTTGACGTGGATGGGGAAACCGTGGATTTGCCGTTGGACGAGATCCAATCGGCCAAGCTGGTATTGACCGATGCTCTGATCGCCGCGCATCAAGCGGCCCGGTCGGACGTCGCGCCGGCGGATGAGGGAGTTCAATAACCATGGTGCAAATTCTCGGCGCCGAACTGCTGCAAGTGGCCGATGCCGCCGCGCGCGAAAAGGGCATCGACCGCGAGGAAGTGCTGGAGGCCATGGAGCAGGCGATCCAGCGCGCCGGTCGGTTCAAATACGGCCTGGAGCACGACATCCGCGCGGAAATCGACCGCAAGAGCGGCGACATCCGCCTGACCCGCCACCGCGAAGTGGTGGAGGACGGGGCGGAAATCGAAAACGAGGCCATGCAGATCCCGCTCTCGGCCGCCCGGCGCGAGAAAAAGGACGCGGCCATCGGCGACGAGCTCATCGACCGCCTGCCGCCGGTGGATTTCGGGCGCATCGCCGCGCAGACCGCCAAGCAGGTGATCGTGCAGAAGGTGCGTGAGGCCGAGCGCCTGCGCCAGTATCAGGAATATATCGACCGCGTCGGCGAGATCGTGAACGGCGTCGTCAAGCGGGTCGAGTTCGGCAATGTCATCGTCGACCTGGGCCGGGCCGAAGCCATTCTGCGCCGCGACGAGATCATCCCGCGCGAGCATTTTCGCCGCAACGACCGGGTGCGCGCCCTGATCTACGACGTGCGCGAGGAAACCCGCGGGCCGCAGATTTTTCTCTCGCGCACCAAGCCGGACTTCGTCCGCCGCCTGTTCGCGCAGGAAGTGCCGGAGGTCTATGACGGCATTATCGAGATCAAGGCCGCCGCCCGCGATCCGGGCAGCCGGGCGAAGATCGCCGTCATCTCCTACGACTCCTCCATCGACCCGGTCGGCGCCTGCGTCGGCATGCGCGGCAGCCGCGTCCATGCGGTCGTGAACGAGTTGCAGGGCGAGCGCATCGACATCATTCCCTGGTCGGAGAACCCGGCCACCTTCGTCGTCAACGCCCTGGCCCCGGCCGAGGCGGCCAAGGTGGTGATCGACGAGGACGACAACCGCATCGAAGTGGTGGTGCCGGACGACCAGTTGAGCCTGGCCATCGGCCGGCGCGGCCAGAATGTCCGCCTGGCGAGCCAGCTCACCGGCTGGTCGATCGATATTATGACCGAGGCGCAGGAATCCGAGCGCCGGCAGGAAGAGGTGCGTCTGCGCACCCAGGCCTTCATCGAAGACCTGGACGTGGACGATGTCATTGCCCATTTGTTGGTGGCCGAGGGCTTCAGTTCGGTCGAGGAAATCGCGTTCGTCGAACTGGACGAACTGACCGAGATCGAAGGCTTCGACGAGGAAATCGCCGAGGAGTTGCGCCGCCGCGCCCAGGATTTCGTCCTGGCCGAGCAGGAGCGGCTGACCCAGCGCATCCAGGAACTGCAAATTGCCGACGACCTGCTGGAGGTCGAGGGGCTTTCGCTGGCCATGCTGGTGAGGCTCGGCGAGGCGGGCGTGAACTGTCTGGATGATCTGGCGGATCTGGCGAGCGACGAACTGCGCTATATCGTCAATCCGGCAACGGAAACCGCGACGGTCGATCAGATTGCGCTTTTGGATGAAACGGCGCAGAGATTGGGTGCCGATACCAGCCCGATCGGAGCCGCGGAGGCTGATGCCATCATCATGGCGGCCCGCGCCCATTGGTTCGACGACGAGGATGCGCCGGAAGGCGATGGCGAGGATGCGCCGGAAGGCGACGGTTCGGCCGAGTCCGAGCCGGCAGCGGAATAGAAAGGTGGGCACTCGCGGATATGACAGCGGCAGTGCAGCAGCAAAACGATGCGCAGCGTGAGCGGCGCCCGACGACGGGCGGCGATGCGCCGACGCGTCGCTGCATCGTCAGCCGGCAACCGCGGCCGCGCTACGGTCTGATCCGGTTCGTCCTCGATCCGGACCGGACCGTTGTTCCCGATCTGGCGGAAGTGCTGCCCGGGCGTGGCCTCTGGGTTTCCGCGGATCGTGCAATCCTGGAAAAAGCCTGCAAGAATAACACCTTCGCGAAAGCGGCCCGCGGCCCGGCCACGGTGCCGGACGGGTTGGTCGCGACCGTGACGGACCTGTTGCGCGCGCGCTGTCTCGCCTGGCTTGGCCAGGCGCGGGGGGCCGGCCAGTTGCAGTCCGGGTTTTTCCAGGTGCGCGAGGCCCTGGCGCACGAAGGGGTTGCGGTGCTAATCGAAGCCGTGGACGGCGCGGCGAACGGCAAGGCAAAACTGGCGGGCGCCGCGCGTGGCCTGCCTCTCGTGGATTGGTTCACGGCCGTGGAACTGGGCAATGCCCTGGGCCGGGACCATCTGGTTCATCTGGCGTTGGCGCCAGGCAAATTGAGTGAGCGCTTCGTGCACGATGCGCTTCGGTACTCAGGCATGTTAGGCGGTCACCTTCAAGGCGCCGGCGGAGAGCAATAAGCAGATCATGGCAGACAAGACGATCGAGCGCGAATCTGGCAAACTGTCCCTTTCGAAGGGGAAGTTGGGCCTCTCCAAGGGTGGCGATGGCGGCAAGATCCGGCAGAGCTTCTCGCACGGCCGCACCAAGACCGTGACCGTCGAGGTCAAGCGCAAGCGGGCCGCGGGCGATAGCGGCGGCAAAGGCGGCCGCGGCGCCGGCGGGCTGAGCGACGAAGAGCGCGCGGCCCGTATCCGCGCCCTGCGCTCGTTGCAGAAAAGCGGCGAGGCCAGCGAGAAGGCGGCGCCGGCCAAGGCCGAGCCGGGGCCCCGCCCGTCCGATGACGCTGCCGAACGCCGGCGCCAGCTGGCGGAAGAGCGTGCGCGGCGCGAAGCCGAAGAGGCGGCCGCCATCGATGCCGCCGAGGCCGCGGCCCGTGCCCCGGCCCCGCCGGTCGAGCCGGCCAAGACGGAAGAGGTGACGGCCGAGGCCAAGCCCGTCGGGGAGGCCGAAGCGGCCGAGACGACCGCGGCCGCAGAGCCCGTCATGGCCGAGGAGCCGGTCGAGGCCGCGCCCGCCACGGCGGAGGAGCCGGTCGCCGCTGCCGCGCCGGAAGCCGAGACCGCCGCGCCGGAGCCGGAAGAGGCGAAGGCGCCGGCGGAGCTGACGGACGAAGAACGCGAATTGCGCGCCCTGCAGGAGGCCGAGGCCGAAGAGCGGCGCAAGCAGGAAGCCGATGCCGCCCGCCGGGCGCAGGAGGCCGCGCGGCACGAGGCCGAGGCCGCGCCCAAGCGCAAGAGCCGGTCCGGCCGCCGCGAAGAGGACGGGGCCGCCGAGGCGGTGTCGCCCGCCGATGCCATGCCGCCGGAGCCCGCCGCCAATCTCCGCTTTGCCGGTGGCCGTGCCGCCCCGACGGAGGAGGAAGACGGGCGCGGTCGTCGCGATGCCAAGCGCCCCGCCGCCGCGCGCACCCGTGGCGAGCCGCGGCGCCGCACCGGTCGCCTGACCATCACCCAGGCGCTCGACGAGGGAACGGTGGAGGAGCGGCAGCGCAGCCTGGCCTCCGTCCGCCGGGCCCGCGAGCGCGAACGCCAGCGCCAGCGCCAGTCTGGTGGAGAGCAGCAGAAGATCGTGCGCGACGTCGTCATTCCCGAGTTGATCACCGTGCAGGACCTCGCCAACCGCATGGCCGAGCGCGGCGCCGACGTCGTCAAGACCCTGATGCGCATGGGCGTGATGGCCTCGCTCAGCCAGACCATCGACGCGGACACCGCGGAACTGGTGGTGGCGGAGTTCGGCCACAATCTGCGCCGTGTCGCGGATTCCGACGTGGAGGAAGGCCTGGCCGGCCCGGCGGACGATGCGGCCGATCTGCGGCCGCGCCCGCCGGTCGTGACCATTATGGGCCATGTCGACCACGGCAAGACCTCGCTGCTGGACGCGCTGCGGTCCACCGACGTTGCCGGCGGCGAGGCCGGTGGCATCACCCAGCATATCGGCGCCTATCAGGTGCAGCTGGCCTCCGGCGACCGCATCACCTTCCTCGATACCCCCGGCCACGCCGCGTTCAGTGCGATGCGCTCGCGCGGTGCCAGCGTCACCGATTTGGTCATCCTGGTGGTGGCCGCCGATGACAGCGTGCAGCCGCAGACGGTGGAGGCGATCGCCCACGCCAAGGCCGCGGGCGTGCCGATGATCGTCGCGGTCAACAAGATCGACCGGCCCGACGTCAATCCGGAGCGGGTGAAACAGGACCTGTTGCAGCACGAGGTCGTGGCCGAGGACTTCGGCGGCGACGTCCAGTTCGTCAACGTGTCGGCCTTGAAGAAAATCGGCCTGGACGCGCTGGAAGAGGCGATCCTGCTCCAGTCGGAATTCCTGGAACTGACGGCCAACCCCGACCGGCCCGCCAACGGCATCGTCGTCGAGGCGAAGCTGGATCGCGGCCGCGGCTCGGTCGCCACCATTCTGGTGCAGCGCGGCACGATGCGCATCGGCGACTCCATCGTCGTCGGCAGCGAGTGGGGCCGGGTGCGTGCCATGGTCGACGAGCGCGGCCAGCAGTTGAAAGAGGCCGGCCCGTCCATGCCGGTGGAGGTTCTGGGCCTGCAGGGCACGCCCATGGCCGGCGACGAGGCCGTCGTGGTCGAGAACGAGGCGCGGGCGCGCGAGATTGCCGAATACCGGCAGCGGCTCGACCGCGACAAGCGCACCGCCGCGGCGGCGCGCGGTTCGCTGAACCAGATGTTCGACAAGCTGAAGGCCGGCGAGACCAAGGAATTGTCGGTCGTGATCAAGGCCGACGTGCAGGGCTCGCAGGAAGCCATTGTCGGCGCGCTGGAGAAGATGGGCAATGACGAGGTCAGCGTGCGCGTGCTGCACGCCGGCGTCGGCGGCATCAACGAATCCGACGTGACCCTGGCGGCGGCGTCCGAAGGCTTCATCGTTGGCTTCAATGTCCGCGCCAGCAAACAGGCGCGCGACCTGGCCAGCCGCGACGGCGTCGAGGTTCGCTACTACTCGATCATCTACGAGTTGATCGACGACATCAAAGCGGCGCTCAGCGACATGCTGGCCCCGATGATCCGCGAGCGCCAGATCGGCAATGCGGAAATCCGCGAGGTGTTCTCCATCACCAAGGTCGGCAAGATCGCCGGTTGCCGGGTCATCGACGGCATTGTCCGCCGTGGCTCCGGCGTCCGCCTGCTGCGCGACGATGTGGTGATCCACGAAGGCCGGCTTGCAACCCTCAAACACTTCAAGGATGACGTGGCAGAGGTGCGCGAAGGCTATGAATGCGGCATGTCGTTCGAGAACTACCAGGATATCCAGGTCGGCGACGTGATCGAATGCTTTGAGGTGGAAGAGGTTGCCCGCACGATCTAGCCGGCAGCGCCGGCGGGCCTCCGTTTCGAGGGGACCAAGCGCATGAGCCGCGCCAAACGCGCCGGTGTGGGCGCACCGGGCCCCTCGCAGCGGCAGTTGCGCATGGGCGAGCTGTTGCGCCATGCGCTGTCGGAGATCATGGCGCGCGGCGAGTTCCGCGACCCGGTCCTGGCCCACACCCACATCACCGTGACCGAGGTTCGCCCCTCGCCGGACCTGAAGAACGCGACCGTGTTCGTCACGCCCCTGGGCGGCGGCGACACGGCGGCGGTCGTGGCGGCGTTGCAGCATGCCCGCGGCTATCTGCGCGCCCAGATCGCCGGCATGATCGAGGCCAAGTTCACGCCCAACCTCTCGTTCAAGCCGGACACGTCGTTCGCGGCGGCCGAGCGCATCGAATCCCTGCTGGCGAAGGAGCGCGACTGATGGCCGGCCGGCGGCGCAAACAGAAATCGCACGTCAACGGCTGGCTGATCGTCGACAAGCCGTCGGGGATCACCTCGACCGGGGTGTGCAACGTGGTCAAGCGCCTGGCGAAGGGCGCCAAGACCGGCCATGGCGGCACGCTCGACCCGCTGGCGACCGGCGTGTTGCCGATTGCCTTTGGCGAGGCGACCAAGACGGTGCCCTATGTCATGGACGGGCGCAAAATCTACCGATTTGCCGTGCGCTGGGGCGAGGCGCGCGACACCGACGACGCGGAAGGCCAGGTGACCGCGACCAGCGAGGTCCGCCCGGACCAGGCGGCGATCGAGGCGGTGCTGCCGCGCTTCGTCGGCGAGGTCGAACAGGTGCCGCCGGCCTATTCCGCGATCAAGGTGGGCGGCCAGCGGGCCTATGACCTGGCGCGCGAGAACCAGGCGGTGGAACTGGCGGCGCGCGTGGTGGAGATCGACCGGCTCGAACTCGAGTCGATTCCCGACGCCGATCATGCGGTGTTTTTGGCCGAATGCGGCAAGGGCACCTATATGCGCAGCCTGGCCCGCGACATCGCGCTGGCGCTGGGCACGGTCGGTCATGTGACGGCGCTGCGTCGAATCGCCGTTGGACCGTTCCACGAAGACACCGCCCACCCTCTGGCCAAATTCGAGGCCGTGGGTCATATAGACCAAGATTCACCAGAATTGCTTCCGGTGGAGACCGCGCTGGCCGACATCCCGGCGCTGGCCGTTTCCGGAAGCGAAGCCGCCGGGTTGAGGCAAGGCCGCCCCGTGGCGCTGTTCCGCAGAAGCGATCTCGACCGGGTGGCGGATTTCGAGGATGGCGACATCCTCCGCGCCGTCTGCGACGGGGTCACGGTTGCGCTCGTGCGTCTCGAGGAAGGGCAGGCCCAGCCCATGCGGATCATCCACCAGCCGCGACGAAAGGATATCGCGGCCGGTACAACGATGGAAGGACAAGACGATGTCGATCACGCCTGAGCGTAAGCAGGAACTGATCCAGGAATACGGCCGCGTCGAAGGGGACACCGGTTCGCCGGAAGTCCAGGTCGCGATCCTGACCGAGCGGATCAAGAACCTGACCGAGCACCTGAAAGAGCACAAGAAGGACGTGCACTCGCGGCGCGGCCTGCTGATGCTGGTTGGCCAGCGTCGCAGCATGCTGGACTATGTCCGCCGCAAGGAAGAGGCTCGCTACCGCAGTTTGATTCAACGTCTCGGTTTGCGCCGGTAACCCCGGAAAACGGCGCCGGGCAAGGGTCCGGCGCCGCATGATGTAAGGATGAAGACCCGATGTTTGATATTGTCCGCAAAGAAATAAACTGGGCGGGGCGCACCCTCACCCTGGAAACGGGCCGCATGGCCCGCCAGGCCGATGGGGCCGTTTTGGCGACCTATGGCGGCACCACGGTCCTGTGCACCGCGGTGGCGGAAACGAAGCAGCGCCCCGGGATCGATTTTTTCCCTTTGAGCGTTCACTACCAGGAAAAAGCCTATGCGGCCGGCAAGATTCCCGGCGGCTTTTTCAAGCGTGAGGCCCGGCCGAGCGAGAAGGAGGTGCTCACCTCCCGCCTGATCGACCGGCCGATCCGCCCCCTGTTTGCCAAGGGTTTCCGCAACGAGACCCAGGTCATCTGCACCGTGCTGGCGCACGACATGGAGAACGATCCCGACATCGTCGCCATGGTCGGCACCAGTGCCGCGCTCACCATTTCCGGCATTCCGTTCCTGGGCCCGATCGGCGGCGCCCGCGTGGCGGAGATCGGCGGCGAGCTGGTGCTGAACCCGACCCTGGACCAGGTGAAGGAAAGCGCCCTCGACCTGGTCGTGGCCGGCACCAATGCCGGCGTGCTGATGGTCGAGTCGGAAGCGCAGGAACTCTCGGAAGCCCGCATGCTGGAGGCCGTGATGTTCGGCCACCGCGGCTTCCAGCCGGTGATCGACGCCATCATCGACCTGGCCGAGGAATCGGCGAAGGAGCCGTGGGAAGCGCCGGCGGAGGCCGACGGCACCGCGGCCCTGCGCACCCGTCTGGCCGAACTGGCCGGCGACGGCCTGCGCAACGCCTACCAGATCGCCGGCAAGACCGAGCGGCAGGATGCGGTGGCGGCGACCAAGTCCGCCGCAATGCAGACGATTGCCGCCGAAGACGGCGATGCGGAAGTGGCCGCCGGCCTGTTCAAGGAGCTGGAAAGCGACATCGTTCGCGGCGGCATTCTCGACACCGGCAAGCGGATCGACGGCCGCACCACGGTCGACATCCGGCCGATCGTGCCGGAAGTGGGCGTGCTGCCCCGGGCCCACGGTTCGGCGCTGTTCACCCGCGGCGAGACCCAGGCGCTGGTGATCGCCACGCTCGGCACCGCCCAGGACGAGCAGATCATGGATGCGCTGGCGGGCGAATACCGCGAGCACTTCCTGCTGCACTACAACTTCCCGCCCTTCTCGGTGGGCGAGGCGGGCCGTTTCGGCGCGCCGGGTCGCCGCGAAATCGGCCATGGCAAGCTTGCCTGGCGGGCGGTGCGGCCGCTGCTGCCGAAGAAGGAAGACTTCCCCTACACGCTGCGCGTCGTCTCGGAAATCACCGAGTCGAACGGCTCGTCCTCCATGGCCACGGTTTGCGGCACCTCGCTGGCGCTGATGGATGCGGGCGTGCCGCTGAAGCGGCCGGTGGCCGGCATCGCCATGGGCCTGATCAAGGAAGGCGACCGGTTCGCCGTGCTCTCGGATATTCTCGGCGACGAGGATCATCTGGGCGACATGGACTTCAAGGTCGCCGGCACCGAGACGGGCGTGACCTCGCTGCAGATGGACATCAAGATCACCTCGATCACCGAGGAGATCATGCAGGTGGCGCTGAACCAGGCGCGTGACGGCCGCATGCACATTCTGGGCGAAATGGCCCGGGCCATCGGCGATGCCCGGACCGAGGTCAGCCAGAACGCACCGCGCATCACCACCATGAAGATCAGCAAGGACAAGATCCGCGACGTGATCGGCACCGGTGGCAAGGTGATCCGCGAGATCGTCCAGGAAACCGGCGCCAAGGTGGATATCGAGGACGACGGCACGATCAAGATCGCCAGCGTCGATTCCGATGCCGCCCAGCGCGCCATCGACTGGATCCGCGGCATCGTTGCGGAGCCGGAAGTGGGCGTGATCTATGACGGCAAGGTCGTGAAGATCATGGACTTCGGCGCGTTCGTGAACTTCCTCGGACCGCGCGACGGCCTCGTTCATATCAGCGAGTTGAAGAACGAGCGCGTGAAGTCGGTTGCGGATGTCGTCAGCGAAGGCCAAATGGTGAAGGTCAAATGCCTCGGCATCGATGACCGCGGCAAGGTCAAGCTGTCCATGAAGGCGGTGGATCAGGATACCGGCGAGGATCTGACCGCCGCGCCGGCCGACGCCTGATCCCCGGTCACGACCGTCGTTGAAAGGGTCTGCCCTGTGGGCTTTGAGTTGAAACAGGTTCGTCTCTCGGGACGCGATGCCCTGCCGCTGGTCGAAGGCGGCAAGGGGATCGCGGTCTCCAACGGGGAAAGTTCCGGCGCCTGGGCCGCCACCGGCGGCGTCGGCACCTTCTCCGGCGTCAATGCGGATTCCCGCGACGACGCCGGCAACCTGATGTCCCAGGACTATCTGGGCAAGACCCGGCGCGACCGGCATGACGAACTGGTGGCCCACGCCGTGCGCGGGGCCGTGTACCAGGCCCGCGTCGCTTACGAGCGGGCGGCGGGCGCCGGTCCGATCCACATGAACGTGCTGTGGGAGATGGGCGGCGCCGAGCGGGTGTTGCATGGCGCATTGCAGGGGGCGGCCGGTCTGATCGACGGCGTGACCTGCGGCGCCGGCATGCCCTATCGCGTGGCGGAGATCGCTGCGTCCTACGGCGTTTACTACTACCCGATCGTGTCGTCGGCTCGCGCCTTCCGCGCGTTGTGGAAGCGGGCCTATCACCGCTTCCCCGATCTGCTGGGCGGTGTGGTCTACGAGGATCCCTGGCGGGCGGGCGGCCATAACGGCCTCTCGAACAGCGAGGATCCAGAGGCGCCGGAAGACCCGAAGCCCCGGGTGCGCGAATTGCGCAAGGTCATGAACGAGGCCGGCCTGCACGACACGCCGGTGATCATGGCCGGCGGGGTCTGGCGGCTCGACGAATGGGCCGACTGGATGGATGACCCGGAGATCGCGCCGGTGGCCTTCCAGTTCGGCACCCGGCCGCTGCTGACCCAGGAAAGCCCGATTTCGGACCTGTGGAAGCAGCGCCTGCTGACCTTGAACGAAGGCGACGTCTATCTGAACCGGTTCAGCCCCACCGGCTTCTATTCCTCGGCGGTCCACAACGAGTTTCTGGAGGAATTGCGCGAGCGCAACGACCGCCAGATCGCGTTCTCCAGCGAGCCGGTCGGCGACCACGACACGGCGTTTGCCATGGGGCCGCGCGGCCGCAAGGTCTATGTCACCGCCGAAGACCTGCAACGGGCCGAGGCCTGGCAGGAGCAGGGCTTTACCGAGGGGATGCGCACGCCGGATTCGACCCTGATGTTCGTCGATCTGGAAACCCGCAACCAGATCTTGACCGACCAGATCGAATGCATGGGCTGCTTGTCCGCCTGCCGGTTTTCGAACTGGGCGGAGAACGAGGCCGGAACCACCGGGCGCAAGACCGACCCCCGCTCCTATTGTATTCAGAAGACGTTGCAGACCATCGCCCATGGCGGCGAGCCGGATATGCAGTTAATGTTTGCCGGCCACAACGCCTATCGGTTCTCGACCGATCCGTTTTATGCGAACGGCTATATCCCGACCGTTAGGTCGTTGGTTGAGCGGATAAAAACCGGCGCCTAGCCTGGCTGCGGCCGGCCAAAATGGCATTATTCTTATTTTCGTCGTTGGACAACAACCTCAACAATGTGTATACATTGTTGAGGTTTGGCGTATGGGCGTCCGACCGAGAGTCAGACGGTGGGGATGAAAAATGACGGCGAAAAGCTATAGCGAGGTCATCGATCGTTTGCGTCAGGCGGGGTTGCGGCCGACACGGCAGCGGATCGGACTGGGCAAACTGCTGTTCGCCGGCGAGCATCGGCATGTGACCGCCGACCAATTGCATATTGAGGCGGAGCGTTCGGGCCTCTCGGTGTCGCTTGCCACGGTGTACAACACGCTGCACCAGTTCCGGAATGCTGGCCTGCTGCGCGAGGTGGTGGCCGAGCCGGGGCGCTCGTATTTCGACACCAACACCGAGGCGCATCATCATTTCTTCAATGTGTCCGAAGGGGCGCTGATCGACATTCCGGCAGCGGATGTCGACCTGCCTTCGCTACCGGTTCCGCCGGATGGCATGGGGGTCGACCGGGTGGATATCGTCATTCGGGTTCGCAATCTCACATAGATTTTCAATAAGTTGCAGAAATATTTAGAACAATTCTATATTGACATTCCCGCGGGAAGCGACCAAATTGATTGAGTGTGGGCCAGTCTGTGGCTCGGTCCACGCGGGAATTGGTCCACTATCGCATAAGGAACGTCACCCATGTCGTTGAAGGGCACAAAGACCGAAGGTAATCTGAAAGAGGCGTTTGCCGGGGAATCGCAGGCCAACCGCCGCTATCTCTATTTCGCCCAGAAGGCTGACGTCGAAGGCTACAACGATGTCGCCGCCGTGTTCCGCTCCACCGCCGAAGGCGAGACCGGCCACGCGCACGGCCATCTGGAATTCCTGGAGGAAGTGGGCGATCCGGCCACCGGCCTGCCGATCGGCGGCACCGACAAGAACCTGAAGGCCGCCGTCGCCGGCGAAACGCACGAATACACCGACATGTATCCGGGCATGGCGCGCACGGCCCGCGAAGAGGGCTTCGACGAGATCGCCGATTGGTTCGAAACCCTGGCGAAGGCCGAGCGCAGCCACGCCGGCCGTTTCCAGAAGGCTCTGGACGACCTCGCCTAAGACGGCGCCGGTCGAAAGACCCCTGGCGGGGCCGCGGCGTGCGTGCCCCGCCACTCTTGTTTTGCATCCGTTGGAATCGTGAACAGCAGGTAGGGAGCCGGCACCCTCTGGCGTGTCCGGCAGGAGCGAGCAATGGCTGAAGGCAGTTTGGAAGCCCCCGTCCGTCACCCGGTGCCGTGGCAGGACGCCGATTTCACCGACCCCGCGGCGATCGATGCGGAATTGCGTCGGGTGTTCGACATCTGCCATGGCTGCCGGCGGTGTTTCAATCTGTGCGACTCGTTCCCGACCCTGTTCGACCTGGTCGACGAGGCGCCGTCGATGGAATTGGACACGGTCGACAGCAAGGATTTCAAGGGCGTGGTCGACGGTTGCACGCTCTGCGACATGTGTTTCCTGACCAAGTGCCCGTATGTGCCGCCGCACGAGTTCAACATCGATTTCCCGCACCTGATGCTGCGCTATCGCTATGCGGAGTTCCAGAAAAGCGGCGTGCCGTTCGGCGAGAAGCAACTGACCGAAACCGACCGCAACGCCGCGCTGGCGCGGATCGCGCCCGGCATCTGCAACTGGGCCAGCCGCGAGGGCAACGGGCTGACCCGGCCCCTGCTGGAAAGCACCATGGGCGTGCACCGCGACGCGGCACTGCCGGAATACGCCGCCAAGCCGCTGACCGCCCAGGCCAAGGCGAAGCCGCCGGTGCGCGACGGGTCGGCGCCGGCCGCCGGCCGCAAGGCTCTGGTGTTCGCCACCTGCTTTGCCGAGCACAACCGCACCGAAACCGGCACGGCGGCGCTGGCCATCCTGGCCAAGAACGGCGTCGAGGCGGAACTGATCTATCCCATGTGCTGCGGCATGCCCCAGCTGGAGCATGGCGACATCGCCAATGTGGCGGACCGCGCCCGCAAGGTGGCGGCGCAGTTGCGGCCGCAGGTCGATGCCGGCCTGCCGGTGATCGGCCTGGTGCCGTCCTGCACGCTGATGCTGAAATTCGAGTGGCCGCTGCTGGTGCCGGACGACGACAACGTCCAGGCGCTGTCGGCGGCGACCAAGGATATCAGCGAATACATCGTCGACATCGCCAAGACCGAAGGGCTGGCCGCGGGGCTGGCGCCGCTGGATGGCAGCGTCACCGTTCACATCGCCTGCCATGCCCGCGCCCAGAATATGGGCCAGAAGGCGGCCGAGCTGCTGCGGCTGATCCCCGAGATCGACCTGAAGGTGATCGAGCGGTGCTCCGGCCATGGCGGCTCGTGGGGCATCATGAAACAGCATTTCGAGGTGGCGCTGAAAGTGGGGAAGCCGGTGGCGCGGCAGGCGGTGAAGAACGCCAAGGAGGCGCCGGGACGGCACTATGTCGTCTCCGAATGCCCGCTGGCCGGCATGCACATCGCCCAGGGCATGGGCCTGATCGAAGCCGGGGCCCGCGTCGAGGATGCGCCGCACCCGGTTGAGTTGTTCGCCCGTGCCTATGGGCTCGCCTGAACCGATTGGACAGAGAAGGTCAACAAGCGCGATGCCACAGAAACAGATCACGCGCGCCGACGTGATGCCGTTGGCGGACTACGAGGCCATCCGCAAGCCGAAGCGCAAGGAAATGGCGGCGCTGAAGAAGACGCGGCGCATGGAAGTCGGCCCGTTCTGCACCTTTTATTTCGAGAGCTTCGCCACGATGTGGCACCAGATCCACGAGATGCTGGCGATCGAAAAGGGCGGCGAGGCGCAGATTGCCGACGAACTCGACGCCTACAACCCGCTGATCCCCCAGGGCTCGGAACTGGTGGCGACGGTGATGTTCGAGATCGACGACGAGGTGCGGCGCAAGAATGTGCTGAACCGCCTCGGCGGTGTCGAGGACACCATGTTCATCGAGCTCGGCGGCGAACGGGTCATGAGCCGGGCCGAGGTCGATGCGGACCGCACCACGGCGGAGGGCAAGGCGTCCTCGGTCCAGTTCGTGCATTTCGATTTCTCGCCGGCGCAGATCGCGGCGTTCAAGACGGCCGGCACCCAGGTTCTGGTCGGCGTCGCGCACGAGAATTACGGCCATATCGCCGTCATGCCGGAAGCCACCCGCGCCGCACTGGCAACCGATTTCGACTGATCGGGCCACTTGTTCCCCGGACGGTGCGGAGCGCCGATCCGGGGCCGCTCGCTGCGTGCGAACACGGGCGGGGACGGTGTTCGAAGGATGACGCCGATCCCGGCCCTCGCCTCCGGCTCGGCCGGGAAACAGGAGGCTCAGCCGAGCGGCACTGCGGCGCCATCCTGCCAGACATGGCTGCACCCGAGGCGGCGGGCCTCATGGGCGGCGTCTGTCGCCGGCTCCAGGCCGATGACGGTCCACCAGCCCTCTGCCTGCCGCGCGCGACGGTCGGCGCTGGTGGTTCCCGCCGGCAGATACAGCCGGCGGGTCGGCGCCGGCGGATCGAGCGCGCGCATCACCTTGTCCAGATAGAGCGTGGCGCCGGTCGCGGTTTCCCCCGCATGGCCGGGCGCCGTCGCCCAATAGCGGCCGCCGCGGCCCAGTTCGCCGTTGAGGCCGCGGGCGAACAGCGAAAAGCTGATGCCGCTGTGATACTCGAAGCCGCGATGCTCCACCGGGTCGAGGGTCACTTCCAGGTCCGGCAGGCTTTCGGCCAGCAGCGGCAGCAGCGCCTCCGCCGGCGCCAGGGCCTCCCGTGCCGCGGCCGGCAGGTCCAGCGCCTTCAGCGCCTTCAGAGCGGCCGCCGCCGGGCCTGCCGTCGCCATGACCGCGGCCAGCAGCGGGGCCGCCGTGCCGGTCAGGCGCTCGACCGAGGCCTGGTCCTTGCGGTTGAGGGCCTCGCGCAGGTCGTGCGAAACCGCATCGCCCGCCACCAAGGCCGGCAGCAGGGCAGGGGCGAGCACAGGCAGGCTCAGGTCCACGGTCAGGCCCTTGACGCCGAGGGCGGTCAGGGCTTCGACCGCCACGGTGATCGCCTCGGCGTCCGCCGCCACGCTCTCGCAGCCGATCAGTTCCAGGCCGGCCTGGCGAAACTGCCGGTCCGCCCGCAACTGGTCGCCGGTGACGCGCAACACGGTGCCATTGTAGCAAAGGCGCAGCGGTCGGGGCCAGCCGCTCAGGCGGGTGGCCGCGATCCGCGCGATTTGCGGGGTGATGTCGGCGCGCACGGCCATGGTTCGCTGCGAGACCGGGTCGACCAGGCGGAAGGTCTTGTCGACCATCGCCGCGCCGGGGCCGGTCAGCAGCGAGGCTTCGAACTCCACCAGCGGCGTCGACACCTGGCGATAGCCGTTCTGGCGAAACCGGGACAGCAGGCTTTCGGTGACGAAGGCCTCGTGCTCGGCTTCGGGCGGCAGGGTGTCGCGCAGGCCGCTGGGCAGCAGGGCGGTGCTTTCGGTCATGGCGGAGATGTTCCGGCTTCCGGGCGTTGGCCGCCGTTCTAACGGCTACAGCAATTTCCAGCGAGGCGGAATCGCCGCGCGACCCCGAAATTGCGGCAATAAACGGCGCTAGGACGGCGCTGGCAAGCGCTTCAGAACCGCAGCACCTTGGCCTGGATCACGCCATCCACGCCGGCGATCTCCGCCGCCACCGCATCGGAGCACGGCTCGTCGATCTCGACCAGGGCCAGGGCGTGGCCGTTGGCCGGCGAGCGCCCCAGGTGGAAGTTGGCGATATTGACGTTGGCATTGCCGAGAATGGTGCCGAGCTTGCCGATGAAGCCGGGCTTGTCCTCGTTGCGGATGAACAGCATGTGCGAGCCGAGCTGGGCGTCGAAATTGATGTCCTGCACCTCGACCACCCGCGGCATGGTGCCGAACAGGGCGCCGGCGACGGCGCGGGTCTGGCGCTCGGTCTCGACCGTGACGCGGATCAGCGACTGGAAGTCGCCGGACTGGTCGTTCTTGACCTCGGTCACGTCGATATTGCGCTCGCGCGCGATCACCGGCGCGTTGACCATGTTGACGCTGTCCAGCAGCGGCCGCAGCAGGCCCATCAGCACCAGGGCCGACAGCGGCCGGGTGTTCAGCTCCGCCACATGGCCGCGGTATTCGATGGTCAGCTTGCGCAGGCCGCTTTCGGTCAACTGGCCGGCAAAGCTGCCCAGCTGCTCGGCCAGGCCCATGAAGGGCTTCAGGCGCGGCGCTTCCTCGGCGCTGATCGACGGCATGTTGAGCGCGTTCGACACCGCGCCGGTCAGCAGATAGTCGCTGATCTGCTCGGCCACCTGGAGGGCGACGTTCTCCTGCGCCTCTTCCGTGCTGGCGCCCAGATGCGGCGTGGTCACGACATTGTCGAGGCCGAACAGCACGTTCTCGCGCGCCGGCTCCTGCACGAACACGTCGAAGGCGGCGCCGGCCACATGGCCATCCTTCAACGCGGCCGCCAGGTCCTCTTCCACCACCAGGCCGCCGCGGGCGCAGTTGATGATGCGCACGCCCGGCTTGCACCGGGACAGGGTTTCGGTGTTGAGCAGGCCGCGGGTCTGCTCGGTCATGGGCGTGTGCAGGGTGATGAAATCGGCCCGGCGCAGCAACTCCTCGAACTCGACCTTTTCCACGCCCAGATCGGCGGCGCGCTCCGGCGAGAGGAAGGGGTCGAACGCGATGACGCGCATGCGCAGGCCCAGCGCGCGCTCGGCGACGATGGTGCCGATATTGCCGCAGCCGACCACGCCCAGGGTCTTGGCGTACAGTTCGACGCCCATGAATTTCGATTTTTCCCACTTGCCCGCCTGGGTGGAGCGGTCGGCGGCGGGAATCTGGCGCGCCAGCGCGAACATCATGGCGATGGCGTGCTCGGCGGTGGTGATGGTGTTGCCATAGGGCGTGTTCATCACGACGATGCCGCGGGCGGTCGCCGCCGCCTGGTCGACATTGTCGACGCCGATGCCGGCGCGGCCGACCACTTTCAGATTGGTCGCCTTTGCCAGCAGATCGGCGGTGACCTTGGTGGCGGACCGGATGGCGAGGCCGTCATAATCGCCGATGATGGCGGCCAGTTCGTCCGGCTTCAGGCCGACCTTGCGGTCGACCTCGATGCCGCGCTCCCGGAAAATCTCGGTGGCGCGCGGGCTCAGATCGTCGGAAATCAGAACTTTGGGCATGGGGGATTTATCCCTTCAACAGATCGGCTTTGACGGCGGCGAAGGCCCAGTCCAGCCAGGGCAGCAGCGCGGCCACGTCGTCGGGCTCCACCGTGCTGCCGCACCAGATGCGGAGGCCGGGCGGGGCGGCGCGATAGCCGTTGATGTCATAGGCGATGCCGGCGGCGTCCAGGCGCTTGGCCATCAGACCCGGCACCTCGGCGGCCTTGTCGCCCAGCTCCGGGTCGTTGACCGTCAGGCAGACCGAGGTGCAGGACCGGGTCGCGGCCAGTTTCGGCAGGAAGGCCGCCCATTGGGTCCGCTCGACCCAGGCCGCGATATGCGCGAGCGACTGTTCGGACCGGGCCTGACAGGCCGGCTGGCCGCCGATCGCTTCCATCCAGTCGAGCGCGTCCAGCGCATCCTCGACGCAGAGCATGGAGGGCGTGTTCATGGTCTCGCCGCGGAAAATGCCCTCGGTCAGCTTCGCGCCCTTGGTCAGGCGGAACACTTTCGGCAGCGGCCGCGGCGGCGTGAAGGTTTCCAGCCGCTCCACGGCGCGCGGGCTCAGCACCAGCATGCCGTGCGCGGCCTCGCCGCCCATGGCCTTCTGCCAGGACCAGGTCACGACATCCAGCTTGTCCCACGGCAGGTCCATGGAGAAGGCGGCCGACGTGGCGTCGCAAATGGTCAGCCCCTCGCGGTCGGCGGCGATCCAGTCGCCGTTCGGCACGCGCACGCCGGAGGTGGTGCCGTTCCAGACGAACACGGTATCGCGCTTCGGGTCCACCTGGGCCAGGTCCGGCAGGTCGCCATAGCCGGCCTGCAACACGCGCACGTCGTCCAGATGCAGTTGCTCCTGAATGTCGCCCATCCAGTCCTTGGAGAAGCTCTCCCAGACCAGCACGTCGACGCCGCGGGCGCCCAGCATGGACCAGAGCGCGATCTCGACCGCGCCGGTGTCGGAGGCGGGGACGATGCCGATGCGGTAGTCGTCGGGAATGCCCAGAATCGCGCGGGTCTTGTCGATCACCGCGGCCAGCTTGGCCTTGCCGGGACCGGAGCGATGGGACCGGCCGACCAGGGCGCCGGCCAGGGCGGACGGGGACCAACCGGGGCGCTTGGCGCAGGGGCCGGAGGAAAAGTTCGGGTTGGCAGGCTTGATCGAAGGCTGCTGCATAATGCCAAACCTTTTTTGGAGGGACCGTTCACGGTCACCGCGGTTGCGCGGTCAGAGAGTTCCGTATCGCGGAATGCGGCGAACCCTAGAAGGGGCTTGCCGAAATATCAACATGGTGCACCGCAACACCTATGCGGCGGGCCGTAGCAGGACCAAAGGCGCGAGAGCAGGGCGTGATTTGTCGCAGCGATTCCGGGCCACCGGATTCGCTGCGGCGGCGCGCATGTCATAGGATGGTGGCGAGGCCCGATCGCAGAGCGGCAAGGGCCTTGCGGTTTCAAGCGGTTGCCGAAGTTATCCCACGAGGCGTGCGTTCGTGACGGATCGACTTGCGCGCCGGTGCCGTTTACATCTTCTGCCTTACAAATGGCCCTTTTAGCGTGGCAGTCTCAAACGACATGCTGCAGGCGGAACCAACCCGAACGATGGCGTCCAGTCAACCTTTTGCAATCCGCGGTACGAATTTCAACATGGTGGTGCTGCAACTGCGCGACGGTGCGCCGGATGTGGTGTTGCCGGCGTTGGAGCGGCTGATCCAGCAGTCGCCGGCCTTCCTGCGCGACTCGCCCGTCGTGCTGGGCCTCGACGATTTGAAGGCGGAGGGGCGACAGCCCGATTTCGCCGGCCTGGCGGAAGGGTTGCGCGGCCTGCGTCTCGTGCCCGTCGGCACCACTGGCGGCTCCGGCATCTTGCGCCAGGCGGCGGCTGCGGCCGGTCTGGCCCAGCTCAGCAAGGGGCAGCAACTGTTCCGGCCCAAGGGCAATGCCGCCGCAGCGGCCGAGACGCCGCCGCCGGCCGCGCCGGCCGCGCCGGTTGCGCCGGTCGTGGCGGCCCCGCCTCCGGTTGCTGTCCCGGAGCCCGAGCCCCAACCGACCGCCTTGCCGGCCGCGGAGAGCGAGCCGTCGGCGGAACCGGGGCAGACCGCCCTTGTCATCACCCAGCCCCTGCGGGCCGGTGCGCGCGTCTATGCCAAGGGCCGCGACGTGATCTGCATCGCCACCGTCAATCCCGGGGCGGAGATCATCGCCGACGGCCATGTGCACGTCTATGGCACCCTTCGCGGCCGGGCCATTGCCGGGGCTGCCGGCTTTGAGGGGGCGCGAATTTTCGCACTCAATTTCGATCCGGAACTGGTCTCTATTGCAGGACTCTATCGGGTGCGGGACGATCTCGACCCGGCCATGATCGGCCAGCGTCTTCTGGTCAGCCTGCAGGGCGACGAGATGCGGTTGACGCCCCTCGGCTGACGGATGCCGCAGGATAACGCACGTTGAAGGAGAAAGGCACGATGTCTGAAGTCGTCGTCGTCACATCGGGCAAAGGCGGGGTCGGCAAGACGACCACCAGCGCGGCCTTGGCCACCGGCCTGGCCATGCGCGGTCACAAGACCGTGGTGGTCGATTTCGATGTCGGCCTGCGCAATCTCGACCTGATCATGGGCTGCGAACGCCGGGTGGTGTTCGACATCATCAACGTGATCCAGGGCGAAGCGAACCTGAAGCAGGCCCTGATCCGCGACAAGCGGGTCGAAAATCTCTGGATCCTCCCCGCCTCCCAGACCCGCGACAAGGATGCCCTGACGCGGGAAGGGGTCGAGGCCATCCTGAACGAACTGCGCGAGACCTTCGACTATATCGTCTGCGACAGCCCGGCGGGGATCGAGCGCGGCGCGCATCTGGCGCTGTATTTCGCGGACCGGGCGATTGTCGTCACCAATCCGGAAGTCTCCAGCGTGCGCGATAGCGACCGCATTCTGGGCGTGCTCGCCAGCCGCTCGAAGCGCGCGGAGGACGGTCTGGACCCCGTCAAGGAACACCTTTTGCTGACCCGCTACGACGCGGCCCGAGTCGAGCGCGGCGAGATGCTGAAGGTCGAGGACGTGCAGGATATCCTGGCGATCCCGCTGCTGGGCATCGTGCCCGAGAGTTCGAGCGTGCTCCAGGCCTCGAACCAGGGCGTGCCGGTCATTCTCGAAGACGCCTCGACCGCCGGGCGCGCCTATGCCGACGCGGTCGGCCGCTTTCTGGGCGAGGACATTCCGCACCGTTTCCTGTCGCCCGAGAAAAAGGGCTTGTTCAGCCGCTTGTTCCGAGGTGCCGCATGAGCCTGCTGGATATCTTCCGCGCCAACAAGCGGGCCAAGCCGTCCGCCGACATGGCCCGCGACCGCCTGCAAATCGTGCTGGCGCACGAACGCATCAGCCGGGACGGCGACGACTTCCTGCCGCGCCTGCAAAAAGAGCTGATGGATGTGATCGCCCGCTATGTGGCGGTCGACCAGAAGAAGGCGCTGGTGAAGCTCGACCGGGGCGAAGACGTCTCGACCCTGGAAATCGAGATCGAACTGCCGAGCCCGGATGTGCGCACCCGGCGGACCGAATCCCTGCCGCAACGGGCGGCCTCGAACGGGTAGGGCCCGGCTCGGCCGCGTTCGGCGGCGGCGGCGGCAGGCTATGCCGCTATGCTGCTATGCCGCCAGGCCGAGCCCGTCCGTCCCCGCGCCGCAAATGACGGCCACCACCGTCTCGTCGGCGGCGGGCCGGTGGCGGCCGGTCATGAGTGCGGCCAGGGAGGCGGCGCCCGCCAGTTCCGCCGCGACGCCGGTCTCGAACCACAGCCATTCGGCCGCCCGGCGCATTTCCTCGTCCGTGACCAGCACCATCCGGTCCACATGGGCGGCGATCAGGTCCAGGTTGATCGGCATGGAGCGCCGCGGCGCCAGCGAGCCCGAGGCGGTCTCAATCGCATCCAACGTGACCAACGCCCCGGCCTTCAGGCTCTCATAGAGCGTCGGCGCGCCGGTGGGCTCGACCCCGACAATGCGGATGCCGGGGCGGATCGCCTTGGCGGCCGCGGCAATGCCGGCGATCAGGCCGCCACCGCCGATGGCCACCACCAGCGTGTCCGCGTGCGGCACCTGGCGCAGGATTTCCAGGCCCAGCGTGCCCTGGCCGGCGATGACTTCCGGGTCGGCGAACGGGTGCACATAGGCGAGGCCGCGCGCCTGTTGCGCCGCCAGCGCGGCTTCCTGGGCCTCGTCCCAGACCCGGCCGGTCACCGTCACCTCCGCGCCCCACTGGCGGAGTTTCTGCACCTTGGCCGCCGGCGTGCTTTCCGGCACGAAAATCGCCGCCGGCACGCCGGCGCTGGCGGCGGCATAGGCGACGGCCAGGCCGTGATTGCCGCCGGACGCCGTCACCAGGCCGCGCCGGCGGGCGTTCGCGTCGAGGGTGGCGAGCTTGTTGCTGGCGCCGCGCGCCTTGAAGCTGCCGGTGACTTGCAGGCATTCCAGCTTCAGCAGCAGCCGGCCCGCATCCAGCACCGGCCCGCGCATCGGCTGCGGGTCCAGCACCGGCGTTTCGCGCACCCGGCCCCGGATGCGTTGGGCCGCGGCCTCGATCATGGCCAGATCGACGGGATGGTCGCTCATGGTGCGCTGGCCTCCCGCCCGATCAGTGCGAGCCATTCCTCCTCGCTCAGCAGGGCGAGGCCCAGATCGGCGGCCTTCTTGGCCTTGCTGCCGGCGTCGGCGCCGACCACCACATAGTCGGTCTTTTTCGAGACGCTGCCGGCCACTTTGGCGCCCAGGGATTCCGCCGTGGCCTTGGCCTCGGCCCTGGTCATGCGTTCCAGCGTGCCGGTGAAGACGACGGTCTTGCCGCTCACCGCCGACTCCTGCACCGCTTCCGGCGCCTCCAGGGTGACATACCGGGCCAGGTCGGCGATCACGTCCCGGTTGTGCCGTTCCGCGAAAAACGCCAGCAGGTCCGTCGCCATATCCGCGCCCATCTGGTCGATGGCGATCAGGTCGGCATAGGCCTCGCTTTCCGGGTCCTGTGCGGCCTCCATCGCCTGCGTCAGCGCCTCCAGCGAGCCATAGTGCCGGGCCAGCAGGCGCGAGGTCGCCTGGCCGATCTGGCGAATGCCGAGCGCGAACAGGAACCGCTCCAGCGGCCACACCCGCCGGTCCTCGACGGCGGCGAGCAGGTTGTCGACCGACTGTTCGCCCCAGCGCTCGCGCTGGATCAGATCGGCGCGGCGGTCCTTCAGGCGGAAAATGTCGGCCGGCGAGCGCACGATGCCGTCCGCCCACAATTCCTCGATCCGCTTGGTGCCCAATCCCTCGATATCGAAGGCGTTGCGCGAGACGAAATGCTTCAGCCGCTCCACCGCCTGGGCCGGGCAGATCAGGCCGCCGGTGCAGCGCCGGATCGCCTCGCCCTCCGGCCGCACGGCCTCGCTTTTGCAGACAGGGCAGGTGTGCGGGAATGCGTAGGGCTCCAGACCCTCCGGCCGCTTCTCCAGCACCACGCGCACCACCTGCGGGATGACGTCGCCGGCGCGCTGGATCACCACCGTGTCGCCGGGGCGGATATCCTTGCGGGCGATTTCGTCCTCGTTGTGCAGGGTGGCGTTGGTGACGGTGACGCCGCCGACGAACACGGGCGCCAGGCGCGCCACCGGGGTCAGCGCGCCGGTGCGGCCCACCTGGATGTCGATCTTTTCCAGTTTGGTTTCGGCCTGTTCGGCGGGAAATTTGTGCGCGATGGCCCAGCGCGGCGCGCGGCTGACCTGGCCCAACCGCTCCTGCCAGTCCAGCCGGTCGACCTTGTAGACAATGCCGTCGATGTCGTGGTCGAGGCGCGGGCGCCGGTCCAGCAGGCTGTCATAGGCCGCCAGCAATTCCTCGGCGCTCTCGCAACGCCGCGAATGCTCGTTCACCGGCAGCCCCCAGGCGGCGAGCCGGTCGAGCAGGCCGGTGTGCGTGTCGGCAATCGGCGCCGTGACCTCCCCCAGCGAATAGGCGAGGAAGCTCAACTCCCGCTCGGCGGTGATGCTGGGGTCGAGCTGGCGCAGCGAGCCCGAGGCGGCGTTGCGCGGGTTCACGTAGAGCGGCAACTCCGCCTTGGCCCGGCGCTCGTTCAGGCGGGCGAAGGCGCCGTGGCTCATATAGGCCTCGCCGCGCACCTCCAGCACGTCCGGCGCGCCGTCGATCTCGCCGGGAATGTCGGCGAGCGTGCGGGCGTTGGCGGTGATGTCCTCGCCCTCGGTGCCGTCGCCGCGGGTGGCGGCCTGCACCAGCCGGCCGCGCTCGTAGCGCAGCGAGAGCGACAGGCCGTCGATCTTCGGCTCGGCCACCACCGCCAGTTCTTCCGCCTCCGCCAGGCCCAAAAAGCGGCGGATGCGGGCGAGGAAGTCGCGCACGTCTTCCTCGTCGAAGGCGTTGGCGAGCGACAGCATCGGCCGGGCGTGCCGCACCTTGGCGAAGCCTTCCACCGGCGCCGATCCCACCCGCTCGCTGGGGCTGTCCGCGCGCTTCAGAGCGGGAAAACGATCCTCGATGGCCTGGTTGCGCAGGCGCAGCGCATCATAGGCCGCATCCTCGATTTCCGGGGCGGAGTCCGCATAATAGCGCCGGTCGTGATGCGCGATCTCATCGGCCAGCCGGCGCAGTTCCTCCGCGGCTTCGGGCTCGGTCAGGTCCTCGACGGGCTTGCGGTTGGGGCTCACGGGCGGTGCTCTGGCGCTGGGGGAAATTCGCCGTCGTGCGTAGCACAGCCGCCGCCGATCAAGCCAGCCCGATCAAGCCAGCCCGCTGAGCTCCCGCACATAGGTTTGCAGCCGGTCGATCTCGTAGTCCTCGCGCGCCAGCGTCTTCGGGTTCCAGAGGCTGCGGCCCTCGCGGTTGACCAGATTGCCGCCATAGACATGGATCGCCGACGAGCGGGTCGGCAGCGGGTTGTGGATCGCGTGAATGTCGTCGGCACTGAGGCGGCAGATATCGCCGGCGCGCAGCAGCCGCTCGGCGACCGGCTCGGGCTTGCCGCCGGCATCGCTGAAAAACCGGTTGTGCTCCTGGCCGTCATAGACGCCGATCACCGCCCACATGCAGTGATTGTGGATCGGCGAGCGCAGGCCGGGCGGCGTCGCGATCTGCACCACGGTCAGCTCTTCGTCGTTGTAGATCATCCGGTCTTGCAGCGACGGCCCGCGCACCCGCTGGGCGAACGCGGCATCGAGGCCGGCGGGATCGGCGATGGCGTCTTTCACCAACACTTCGACGGCACCGGCCGGATCGCGGGACCGCAGGGCGGCGCGGCAATCGGCAACGAAACGGTCCAGATCGACCATGGCGGAGTCTCCTTCCTGTGCAACCGATAGTCTCGCCGGCGGGCGGGGGTAGCGCAAGCCCGGTCTGTGTTCCCCGGCCGGCGCGGCGCGCCCGTGTTCCCCGGACGGTGCGGAGCGCCGATCCGGGGCCGCTCGCGGCGTGCGAACACGGACGGCGGCGGTGTTCGAATGCAGACGCCGGTCCCGGCCCGCCGCTCCGCAGCGGCCGGGATTCAGGCGGCGGTTCCGCGGCGGCCGGGATGCAGCAGGCGCAGGGCCGCGGCCCTCGCTTCCTCGGTCACCGTCTCGCCCGCCAGCATGCGGGCGATTTCCTCATGCCGGTCGGAGTCGGCCAGCCGGTCGACCTGGGTGCGGCTGCGGCCGTCCTGCTCCGCCTTGCGCACATGGAGGTGATGGCGGCCGCGCGCGGCCACCTGGGGCGAGTGGGTGACCACCAGCACCTGAACCTCCTCGCCCAGGCGGGCCAGGCGCTCGCCGACGGCGGCGGCGGTGGCGCCGCCGATGCCGGCATCGACCTCGTCGAATACCAAGGTGCCGACCGGGTCGGCGGCGGCCAGCACGACCTTCAGCGCCAGCAGGAAGCGGGCGCGCTCGCCGCCGGAGGCGATGCGCTCGATCGGGCCGAAGGGCATGCCCGGATTGGTGCGGACGGCAAACCGCACCCGGTCGCGGCCGTGCGTGCTCCACTGTTCCGGCGCCAGATCTTCGATATCGGTGCGGAAGGCGGCCTTTTCGAGCCTGAGCGGCGCCAGTTCGCCGGCAACGGCGGCGTCCAGCCGGCCGGCCGCCTCGCGACGGGCGTCGGAGAGAGCCGCGGCGCGGGCTTCGAACGCAGCGCGGGCCGCGGCGGCGGCCTGTTCGGCCTCGGCCAGGGCCTGGTCGGCCCGCTCCAGGGCCTCCAGATTGGCCGCCAGTTGCGCCTGCACCGCCGCCAACTGGTCCGGCTCGCAGCGGTGCTTGCGGGCCAGGTCGCGCAGGGCGAACAGCCGGGTTTCCACCGCATCCAGGCGCGAGCCGTCCAGGTCGACCCCGTGCGCCAGTTCGTCGATGGCGTTCAGCGCCTCGTCGAATTCGATGGCCGCCCGGTCCAGGGCTTGCAGCGCCGGGTCGAACCGGTCGCCCACCTTGTCGGCCGAGCGCTCCAGCGCCCGCATGGCCGCGCGCAGGGCGTTGGCGACGTCGGTCTTGCCGGAAACGGCGCCGCGGGCGCCCTGAATGGCCTCCAGAATGCGTTCCTGGGCTTGCAGGAAGCGCCGTTCCTCCGCCAGCTTGCTGGCCTCGTCCGCTTCGGGGCCAAGCTTGTCGAGTTCCTCCAGGGCGTGGCGCAGCCAGTCGGCATCGCCGTGCGAGGCGGCCAGCGCCGCCTGCTGGTCCTGCCACGCCTTGACCTGCGCCTGCCAGTCGCGCCAGGCGGCGGCAACGGCGCCGCTCTCCGCCTCCAGGCCGCCGAAGGCGTCCAGCAGGTCGCGATGGCCGGCGGGGTCGGTGAGGCCGCCGGAGTCGAACTGGCCCTGCACCTCCACCAGCCGCTCGCCGATCCGGCGCAGCAGGCCGGCCGACACGGGCTGGTCGTTGACGAAGGCGCGGCTGCGGCCCTCGGCGGACAGCACGCGGCGCAGCACCAGCCGGTCCTCGCCGGGCTCCAGTTCCACGCCGGTCTCGGCCAGCAGCGGCTCCACCAGCGCCAGCGCCCGGTCGCCGAACACCGCGGTGACGATGGCGCGGTCGGCCCCCGCCTGCACCAGGCCCGCATCGGCGCGGGCACCCAGTACCAGGCCCAGGGAATCGAGCAGGATGGACTTGCCGGCGCCGGTCTCGCCGGTCAGCACGCCCAGCCCGTCGGCAAAATCGAGGGTCAGATCGTCGATCAACGCGATCCGCTTGATGGCCAGCTGTCGCAGCATGGCCGCCCGACCGCTCAGGAACTGCCGCCGAACAGCCGGCCGAGCCAGCCGCGGCCCTGATCGTTCCAGTAGGTCAGGGCCTGTTCCGCGTCGTTGGCGTTCTTGGCGGCCAGGTCGCGCTCGGTCTGGGTCTCGCCCAGCCGCTCCACCGTGCGCCAATAGGTCAGCGCCGTTTCCGCCAGTTGGCGCTCCAACTGGCGTTTGCTGTCGGCGTTGTCGGGCTCGTTCAGCGCCAGATCCAGCAGATCGGCGCGCGCCTGCCAGTAGTCACCGGCCTTGCTGGCGATTTCGGCATTGTTGGCCGCGCGCTCACGCTCCTGGTCGTTCGTGGCCCCGTCGGCTGCCTTCTGCCAGGCGGCGGCCGCCGTTTTCGCGGTCTGCACATGGCCGTTTGCGGCGTCCAACTGGCTCTGAACCTTCTGGTGCACCGCAGGCGACGCCAGGGTTTCGGCGGCTTGCGCCGGCTGTGCCGGTTGCGTCCCCGGCGTCGGCAAGGCCGCATCCGCGGCGGCACCTGCCGCGCCGGCGACACCTGCGGCACCCGCGGCACCGGCAACGCCAGCAGCATTGGCGGCGTCCGCCGCGCCGGCAGCGGCGGCCTTCGCCGTGTCGTCCTGCTCGGCCTGGGCGTCACCGCCGCCCAGCGTGGCGAAGGTCGGGCCGGTCGATTCCAGCGGCGTGGTCAGGTCCTGCTTGCGTTCGGGCTCGGCATCCAGATCGACGACGCCGATCGTGTGCGAGGGGACCACCAGATAATCCCAGGTGCGGTCCAGGAAGCCGCGGTCGTCGTACTCCGCCTTGACCCTGACCCGCTTGCCGGTCAGCAGGAAATAGCTGTCGGAATACCATTGCGATCCGGGGAAATTGTATCCCAGCACGGCGGCGGTTTTCTCGGCCTCCTCGTGCAGGCCGAGCGACGTGTAGGCCTCGACCAACCGGTGCAGGGCTTCGGGCACATGGCTGGTGGTCTGGTAGTCGCGCAGCACGCTGCGGAAGCGGTTGATCGCCGCCAGCGGCTCGCCGCTGCGCAGATAGAACCGGCCGATGGACATATCCTTGCCGGCCAGGTGGTCGAACGCCAGGTCGCGCTTGAGCTGGGCGTCGCGGGCATAGACCGAGTCGGGGAAGCGGCGATAGACGTCGTTCAGCGCCTGCAGCGCCTTGGCGGTGATGGCCTGGTCCCGCTGCACGTCGACGATCTGTTCGTAATAGGCCAGGGCCTTCAGATAATAGGCGTAGGGCGCGTCTTCGTGGTTCGGGTGGAGTTGGATGAAGCGGTCGATATTGATGATCGCGTCGTCGTACTCGTCCGCCTCGAAATGGGCATAGGCGCCCATGATCTGGGCTCGCGGCGCCCAGATCGAGAACGGGTGCTGCCGCTCCACTTCCTCGAATTGCTTGGCCGCGTCCTTGTAATTGCCCTGGGCCATGTCATCGAGGCCGGCATTGTAGAGCGAGGTGACCGGTTTTTCCTGATACACCGGTTTTTCGTCACTGCTGCAGCCAGCAAGGAGGGCGGCGCTCAGGCCAAACACGACGGCATAGCGCCGGCAGGATTGCAGAACGCCAAGTGGGGAGCGCCGGTCGGACACGGTTCCTGTTCAATCCCATTGCTACGGGGCCCGGAGGACAGGGCAGAAGCGAACCGCTTGTTTAGCGCGGATTCCGGCTGGCGGGCAACCGCCGACCGCCGTCCGGTGCGCGTCAGAGCGACCGGGCTGCGGGACGGTCCGGCGTGGCCGTCCATTCGAAGGCGGCCGGGTCGGCCATCAACGCCCGCAGCAGCTGGTTGTTCAGCTTGTGGCCGGGCTGATTGCCGACATAGCGACCGAGGAACGGGCCGCCGGCCAGATACAGGTCGCCGACCGCATCCAGCGCCTTGTGACGCACGAATTCGTCCGCAAACCGCAGGCCGCCGGGGTTCAGAATCGCGTCGTCCTGGATCACCACCGCATTGTCGAGCGAGCCGCCGCGCGCCAGCCCCTGGCTCTGCAAATAGGCGACCTCGTGCGCGAAGCCGAAGGTGCGGGCCCGCGCCAGGTCCGTCTTGAACCGCATGCCGGAGAGCGGCAGGGCGATCCGCTGGTGGCCGATCGCGGGGCTTTCGAAGTCGATTGTCACGTCCATGCTGGTCCGCGACGCCGGCAGGAAGGCCGCGAATTTCGGGCCGTCCTCGACCCGGACCGGCTTGCGAATGCGCAACAAGGGGCGGGGCTTCGGCTGGAACGCGATGCCGGCGCACTCGATCAGGAACAGGAAGGGGCCGGAGCTGCCGTCCATGGCCGGCGGTTCGGCCGCGTCCAGTTCGACCACGACATTGTCGACCCCGGCGGCGGCCAGGGCCGCAACCAGATGCTCCACCGTCGCCACGCGGACGCCGTGGCGGTTGCTGACCGCGGTGCAAAGCGTCGTGTCGGACACGGCGTCCCAGCGCCCCTCGACCCAGGCGGTCTCGGGCGCCACGTCGGTGCGGAAAAAGCGGATGCCGCTGTCGACCGGGCCCGGCTTCAGGGTCAGGTTGACCACCTGCCCGCTATGCAGGCCCGTGCCCGAGCAGTGCACCGGGTGGCGGAGCGTGGTCTGATGGCCCGGCGCGAAGGCGTGCGTTGCGACGGCGAAATCCACGGACAGGCAGTCCGCCTCGGCGCAGGCATCGCTGCCGCCGAAAACCATGCTGTTCGTTGCCAAACCGTCCATCATCATCACTCGCTTTCATTGAAACGGCGCCGGCTTTCCCTCGACGGACGCGTTTCACTTCGCTCGGTAACTTCCGTGTCGCCCCTCGCAACGGGCCGGGCTCCGATGCTCCGGTCGCCGGCAGGCGAACACAGTGCGGTGACGGGGTAGGAAGCCGACTGCAAACCCAGTCGCGTCGTCCCTTGGGGACTGTATCACCGCGTATTTCTTCTTCCTGTTGCTCTACGGGGTTTTCGGGAAGGGAACAAATCACGGTTTGTTACGCAATGTTGCGGAGAATCACAGGGATTCTGCGGAGTTAAACGCAAACCGCCTCCGGCGACGGGCCCGTCGCCGGAGGCGGTCCGACAATCGTCCGGCTATCGGGCCTGACGGCGCAGAAATGCTGGAATTTCAAGCATATCCTCGGGCGGCTGTGAGGAATGCACCGGATTGGGCGAAGCCGGCGCCGGTGCCTGCTTCGGCAGGACATGAACCGTGGCGTCGTCCGCGGCCGGGCGCGGTTGGGCCGGCGCCGGCGGGGCTTCGGCCTTGCGCCCGAACAATCCGCCGAGCCCCGGACGGTTGGCCGGGGCCGATTCGCCGCCGGAGCCTGCCGCAGCCGGGGCGTGGACAGCGGTCCGCATCGGGGCGTCCTGGCCTTGCGGCGGCCGCGCCGGCGAGGCGGCGACGAAGGATTCGCCCGGTCTGGTTGCCGGCATCGGCCGTGGCTTGAGCTTGCCGCCGAACAGGGACCAGCGCCCCGGCCGGTCGTTCGGTTCCGCCGCGGCGGCGGCCGGCGGAGCCGCGGCCGGAGCCATGGGTTGTGCCGCGGGCTGAGCCGTTGGCTGTGCCATGGGCTGCGGCGGAGCGGCCGGGGGAATCTGGGCGCCGCGCGGCAGGACGATCACGTCGTCGGACGTGGCCGGCGCCTCGGGTGCGGCCGGCGCGGCGGGAGCGGGCGCTTCCGCCTGGGGCGCCGGCGCGGCTTCCGCCTGCGCAGTCGGCTTCGGCAGGTCGAGCGGCGCCGGAATGCCGTCGATCCCGGTCGCGACCACGCTCACCCGCACCGTGCCTTCGGCCTGTTCGTCGAAGGTGGCGCCGAAAATGATATTCGCCTCCGGGTCGACCTCGTCGCGGATGCGGTTCGCGGCCTCGTCGACCTCGAACAGCGTCATGTCGCTGCCGCCGGTGATGTTGATCAGCACGCCGCGCGCGCCCTTCATGGAGGCGTCGTCCAGCAGCGGGTTGGAGATCGCGGCCTCGGCCGCCTGCACCGCCCGGTGCTCGCCGGTGGCCTCGCCGGTGCCCATCATGGCCTTGCCCATTTCGCGCATGACCGCGCGAATGTCGGCGAAGTCCAGATTGATCAGGCCCGGCTTGACCATCAGGTCGGTGACGCCGCGCACACCGGAATGCAGCACGTCGTCCGCCAGTTGGAAGGCATCGGCAAAGGTGGTCTTGTCGTTGGCGATGCGGAACAGGTTCTGGTTCGGGATGACGATCAGCGTGTCCACATAGCTGGACAATTCGTCGATCCCGGCGTCGGCCGTGCGCATGCGGTGGCGGCCTTCGAAATGGAACGGCTTGGTCACCACGCCCACGGTCAGGATGCCGTGCTCGCGCGCGGCCCGGGCGATCACCGGGGCCGCACCGGTGCCGGTGCCGCCGCCCATGCCGGCGGTGATGAAGACCATGTGCGTGCCTTCCAGGTGCGCCATGATCTCGTCCAGCACCTCTTCCGCCGCGGCGCGGCCCACATCGGGGCGCGAGCCGGCACCGAGGCCGTGGGTGATGTTCAGGCCCAGCTGGATCTTGTGGTCGGCCTGGTTCGCGCGCAGCGCCTGGCTGTCGGTGTTGGCCGCCATGAACTCGACGCCGGTGAGGTGGCTGCGGATCATGTTGTTGACCGCATTGCCGCCTGCGCCACCGACTCCGATCACGGTGATATTCGGGCGCAGATCATCGATCTGGTCGGGCAAGGAGAGGTCGAGTGTCATGGGCAATCTCCCAGGTGGGCAAGGGGTGGACCGGCGACCGCGAAGGGGACGGGATTCGCGGCCGGGCGAAAGGGAAGCAGGAGAGAAAGGCGGCGATGTGGCATGGTCTAGCGCAGGCTCCGCATCCAGCCAGTGACGCGATCGAGCATGCCGGTTTTCTCCCCGTGGCTGGCGCCGGCGGCCAGAAGGCTCGCGCGGCGGCGTTGCGCAAACAGGATCAATCCCACGGCGCCGGCAAAGGCGGGATTGTCAGCCATATCCGCCAGGCCGGCGACCCCTGAAGGGCGACCGATTCGAACGCGCTTGTCCAGCATCTGGCCCGCAAGCTCCCGCAGGCCGTGCAATTGGCTGCCGCCGCCCGTCAGCACCAGGGCGCCGCCGGAGAATCGGGCCGCGCCGCTTTTGGCGATCCGGTCGTGCGCCAGCTCCAGAATTTCCTCGATCCGGGCCTGGATGATGCGCACCAGCAGGGCGCGCGGCGCCTGCATGGTTCCAACCTCGCCCTCGTCACCCAGCGGCTGGATGTCGAGGAAATCCCGCGCGTCGCTGGCGGCCGAAAGGCAGGAGCCCTGCAGGGTTTTGAGCCGCTCCGCCTGGGCCAGTGGCGTGCTAAGGCCCTGGGCGATATCCTGGGTGACGTGGCCGCCGCCGACCGGCAGGCTGTCGCAGAAAATCAGTTCGTTGTCGTAAAACACCGCGATGTCGGTGCTGCCAGCGCCCATGTCGATGACGGTGATGCCCAGCTCGCGCTCGTCCGCATGCAGGACCGCGAGGCCGGCGGCGAAGCCTGAGGCGACGATGCTCTGCGCTTCCAGATGGGTGCGGGCCACCGCGGTGCGCAGGGTGCGGATGGCGGATTCGTGGCAGGTGACCGCCACCGTGTCCAGCGCCAGCCTCTGGCCGAACAGCCCGCGCGGATCGGGAATGCCGCGATTGCCGTCCACCGTATAGCCGAGCGGCAGGAAGTGCAGTTCGGCCCGCCCCGCGCCCGGCAGGGCTTCGCGGCTTTTGCCGATGACCCGGTTCAGTTCCGCCGTACCGATGGCCTGGGTGCCGAGCAGCACGACGGCCTGGCGTTGCTCCGAGGCGATGCCGCCGCACGAAAGGTTGACGATCACCCGGTCGATGGATTCGCGCGCCATCGCCTCGGCCGCCTCGACCACGCTGCCGGCGCAGAGCCCCGCCGCTTCCAGGTCGATGATCGCGCCATTGCGCACGCCCTTGCTGGCGCGGGTCGCCGTACCCAGCACCCGGAGCCGCCCCTGCGCGTCGGCGCGGGCAATGATGCAACTGGTCTTGGCGGTGCCGATATCCAGGGCGGCCATGAGGCCGAGCGGCGGGGTGACGGACATGACGGGCACGGTCTCCCTTAAGACCCGGCGTTTTCGATGGCCATGCGCAGGCGCATGCCCGGCGGCAGGCGGAACGCCCATTGCCGGGGATTGCGGGTGTCGACGGCCAGGATGTTGCGGCGCAGCAGCCCGTGCTCGGCATCGAGCGCGGCGAGCCGGGTCCAGGCGGCATCGGGCTGCCGCTCCGGCAGGCGGACCCAGACCCGGTCGTCGATGCGCACGTCCCAGCGCCGCTGGCCCAGATAGGTGGCGGCGGTCACCCGCGCGGCCAGCGCCGGTTCCGTGTTCAGCGTCCGCAACAAGGCGGGGGCGGCGGCGGCGGCGCCCGGCCCGGTCACGGTCGGCAGTTCGGCGAACGGGGAGAGGGCGGCGCCGGGAATCTCCCGGCCCGTGGTGTCGATCAGGCTGAGCCTGCCGCTGCGCTGGAGCAGCACGGCCGGCTCCCGCTCCACCACGCGCACGATCAGATGGTCCGGCAGCGCGCGTTCGACCGAGGCGACACGGACCCAGGGCAGGGCCTCCACCCGCTGGCGCAACGCGCCCAGATCCAGGTCCAGCAACGGCGTGCCCGGCTCGACCTTCAGGGCCGCGCGCAGCGCCGCGGCTTCGGTTTCGTGCCGGCCGTAGGCGGTGACGCCGGCAACCCGGAAGCCGGCATCGGCCACCTGGCGGTCCGCCCAGGCATCGAGCCGCGCCCACTGACCGTCCAGCCAGCCGGAGCGGGACAGGTGCGAGACCGTGGCCAGATACCCGGCCACCAGCCCGACCGCAAGCAGGGCGAACACGGCGCGGCGGGCCCAGCGGGGCAGGGCCGCCCGCTGGCGCGACGGGCGCAGGCGAAGCAGGGTCAGCAGGCGGCGCATCGGGCTCCCTCCATCAGGCGGGCGACCAGGGTCGGGAAGTCGACGCCGGCATGGGCCGCGATTTCCGGCACCAGCGAGGTGGGCGTCATGCCCGGCTGGGTGTTGGTTTCGAGGATATAGATCCGTCCGTCCGGTGCGCCCGGCATGGCCGTGTCGTCATAGCGGAAGTCGGACCGCGAAACGCCCCGGCAGCCCAGCGCCCGATGCGCGGCCAGCGAGGCGGCCCGCACCTCCGTCGCCACCGCCGCCGGCACCGGCGCCGGCACCAGATGCACGCTGCCGCCGTCGGCGTATTTGCTGTCATAGGTGTAGAAGGCGTCGCGCGGGCGGATTTCCAGCGGCGGCAGGGCGGCGGCCATGCCGTCCGCGTCTTCCAGCACCGCGCAGGTCAGTTCCCGGCCGGGAATATAGGCTTCCACCAGCACGTCGCCGCCGAACGGCCAGTCGGCCGGCAGGGCGCGGTTGTCGCCGGCGCGGACAATGTGCACGCCGACGCTGGAGCCCTCCGCCACCGGCTTGATGACGAACGGTGCGGGCAGGGCCGTCAGGGCCTGGTCCAGGGGGGCGACCCGGCCCGCCGGCACGCGCAGGCCGATCCGCTCGAACAGGTCCCGGCTCGCCGCCTTGTCGATGGCGGTGGCCGACGCCCGCACGCCGGAATGGCTGTAGGGCACGCCCAGCAGGTCGAGCAGGCCCTGGACCGTGCCATCCTCGCCATGGCGGCCGTGCAGGGCGTTGAACACGGCTTCGGGTGCCTCCGGCCCGCTCAGCGCCGCCACCAGGGCGGCGACATCGCCGGTGAAGTCGATCTCGGTCACACGATAGCGCTGGCCGAGCGCGTCGGCGCAGCCGCGGCCGCTGGACAGCGAGACTTCGCGTTCGGCCGAGGTGCCGCCCATCAGCACGGCGATATGCCGGAACCGCTGGCTCATGCGCACGCCTCCCGCACCGCCATCGTGGCCGGCTCGCCGATGCGCTTGATCTCCCAGGTGAGGTCGATGCCCGTGGCCGCCCGCACCCGTTCGCGCACCGTCTCGCCCAGGCGTTCCAGGTCGGCCGCCGATGCGGAGCCGGTGTTGATCATGAAATTGCAGTGTTTTTCGCTCATTTGCGCCCCGCCGATCCGCAGGCCGCGCCCGCCGGCGGCGTCGATCAACTCCCACGCCTTGTGCGCGGGCGGGTTGCGGAAGGTGCTGCCGCCGGTGGCCGAGCCGATGGGCTGGCTGTCGGCACGCGCGGCGGCGATCCGCTCCATGTCCGCGTCGATGTCGGCGGCGCCGGGTTCGCCGCGGAAACGGGCGCGCACGAAGATCCAGTCGGCCGGCAGGTCGCAATGGCGGTAGGCATAGCCCAGGTCGGCCGGGACGAGGCGATGCAGGCGGCCCGCCGGGTCCAGCGCCTCGGCCCAGTCCAGCACGTCCTTGGTCTCGCCGCCATAGGCGCCCGCATTCATCCGCAGCGCGCCGCCGACCGTTCCCGGAATGCCGGAGAGAAAGGCCAGCCGTCCCAGGCCGGCCATTTGCGCCTGCCGGGCCAGGTTGGCGCAGAGTGCGCCCGCACCGGCAACCAAGCCGTCCGCGCCGTCCCGCGCAATGCCCGCGAACCCGCGGCCGAGCCGCACCACCACGCCGCGAATGCCGCCGTCGCGCACCAGCGTGTTGGAGGCGACGCCCAGCACCGTCACCGGCACATCGGCCGGCTTGTGCCGCAGGAAATCCCGCAGGTCGTCCAGATCGTCCGGCCGGAACAGCACCTCGGCCGGGCCGCCGACCTTGAACCAGGTCGACGGCGCCAGCGGTGCGTCCGCGCGCAGACGGCCGCGCACCGGCGGCAGGCGGTCGAGCAGGGCGCTCATGGCGAGCCTCCCGCGTCCAGCAGGGCCTGCAACTCGCCCGGCAGCGCGGCGGCCCAGCGGGTGATGCTGCCGGCGCCCAGGCAGATGACCATGTCGCCCGGCCCGGCCAGGTCCAGCACCCGCGCCGCCAGATCGGTCGGCCCGTCGATCGTGTCGGCGCCGCGATGGCCATGGGCCCGCAGCCCTTCGACCAGCGTTTCGTGGCTGATGCCGTCGCGCGGCTGTTCGCCGGCGGCATAGACCGGGGCCACCAGCACGTGCTCGGCATCGTTGAAACAGGTGCAGAAGTCCTCGAACAGGTCGGCGAGCCGCGAATAGCGGTGCGGCTGCACCACGGCGATCACCTGGCCCGCGCTGGCGCTGCGCGCCGCCTGCAGCACGGCGGCGATTTCCACCGGGTGGTGGCCGTAGTCGTCGATGACGGTGATGCCGCCGGCCTCGCCGACGCGGGTGAAGCGGCGTTTCACGCCGGCAAAGCCCGCCAGCCCCGCCCGGATCGCGTCGGCGCCGATCTCCAGGCGCAGCGCGACCGCGACCGCGGCCATGGCGTTCTGGACATTGTGGTTGCCGACCATCGGCAGGCTCAGCCCGTCCAGATGCTGCGGCTCTGCGTCCGGCGTCGGCCGGTATTCGACGTCGAAGCGCACGCCATCGGCCGAAACCGACCGGATCACGCCATAGACGTCCGCCTGGCGGTTGAAGCCATAGGTGACGATGCGCCGGTCCTGCACCCGCGCCGCCAGCGCCTGCACCTCCGGATGGTCCAGGCAGAGCGCGGCAAAGCCGTAGAAGGGGATGTTCTCGACAAAGCTGTGAAAGGCCTCGCGCACGGCATCGAAGCTGCCGTAATGCTCCATATGCTCCGGGTCGATATTGGTGACGATGGCGGCGGTGGCGGGCAGGCGCAGGAAGGTGCCGTCGCTCTCGTCCGCCTCCACCACCATCCAGTCGCCGGAGCCGAGATGCGCGTTGGTGCCATAGGCGTTGAGGATGCCGCCATTGATCACCGTCGGGTCGAACCCGCCGGCGGCCAGCAGGCTGGCGACCAGCGAGGTGGTGGTGGTCTTGCCGTGGGTGCCGGCGATGGCAATGGACCATTTCAGGCGCATCAACTCGGCCAGCATGTCGGCGCGGCGCACCACCGGCAGGCGGCGCTCGCGGGCGGCGATCACCTCCGGATTGCGCGGGTCGATGGCCGACGAGACCACCAGCACGGCGGCCTCGCCCAGATTCTCCGCCGCATGGCCGATGCAGACCGGAACGCCCAGCGCTTCCAGGCGTTCGGTGTTGGCGCCGGCGGCGATGTCGCTGCCCTGCACCCGATAGCCCAGATTGTGCATGATCTCGGCAATGCCGCTCATGCCGATGCCGCCAATGCCGACGAAATGCAGCACGCCGATTTCGAACGGCAGGCGGGCCACCGCCTGGGGCGCGTCGCTCGATGGAGAGGGGGAAGCGGAGGGGGAAAGGGTCATGGCGCAAGGCTCCGCAGCGCCGCTCCGGGCGCTGTTTTTGCCGGAACCAACAGCGATTCGGCCAGGTCCGCCAGCCGTTCGGCTGCGTCGGTCCGTCCCAGGCTGTGGGCAAGTTCCGCCCGCGCGGCGATGCAGTCCGGCAGGGTCAGCACGGTTTCCAGGCGTCGGGCCAGCGCTTCGGCGGTGAAGGCCGGTTGCGGCATCAGCCAGGCCGCGCCGGCCGCATCGATGGCGCGGGCATTGGCGGTCTGGTGGTCGTCCATGGCGTGCGGGTAGGGGACCAGCACCGCCGGCCGGCCAATGGTCAGCAGTTCGGCGATGGTGGAGGCGCCGGCGCGGGCGATCACCAACTGGCTCGCGGCCATGCGCGCCGGCAGGTCGTCGAAGAAGGGCGCAACCTCCACATCCATGGCGAGATCGCCATAGGCGGCGCGCACCGCAGTCTCGTCCTCCGGCCGGGCCTGCTGCACGATCCGCAGGCGCCGGCGCAGATTGGCCGGCAACAGGGCGCAGGCGGCAGGGACGGTTTCCGCGAACGCATGCGCCCCCTGGCTGCCGCCGAACACCAGCAGATGGAACGGTTCCTCATCCGCCGACGGGCGATAGGGACGGGCGCGCGCCGCGACCACGGCCGGGCGCACCGGAATGCCGGTGAAGCGGTGGGCGGCGCTGCCCAGCGCCTCGACCTCGGGAAAGGCGGTGGCCACCACCCGCGCCATGCCGGCCAGGCGCCGGTTGGCCCGGCCCAGCACGGCGTTCTGCTCGACCAGCACCACCGGCACGCCCAGCAGCCGGGCCGCCAGCACCGGCGGCACGCTCGGATAGCCGCCGAAGCCCACCAGCAGGCGCACCCGGTCGCGCTTCAGGTGCCAGGCGGCCGCCAGCACGCCCATGCCCAACCGGACCGCGCCCAGCGCCCGGGCGACCGGCCCGCCGCTGAGGCGCGTCGCGGGCACGGCACGGACGTCGACGCCGCTCTGGAACCGGGCGCCGCGGGCGTCGGTCAGCACGCTCACCCGATGGCCGCGCTGCACCAGCGCATCGGCTAGCGCCACCGCCGCGAACAGGTGCCCGCCGGTGCCGCCGGCGGCCAGCGCGATGTTGGAGGTCGGCGCCGTCATACGCGGTCCTCCGGCTCATAGCCGATGCGCCGGCGGGTCAGCGCCAGCAGAAAGCCCATACTGACCGCCACCGCCAGCATGGAGCTGCCGCCATAGCTGACAAAGGGCAGGGTCATGCCCTTGGCGGGGATCAGTTCCAGGGCGGAGGCCATGTTGATCATCGCCTGCATGGCAAAGCTCACCAGCAGGCCGGCGGCGGCGACGCTCACGAACAGGCTGCGCGTGTGCGCCACCCGCAACAGGCCGCGGAACACCACGACGGCGATCAACGCCACCAGCACCAGACAGAGCGCCGCGCCGAACTCCTCGCCGGCCACCGCCAGCACGAAGTCCGCATGGGCGTCCGGCAACTGGGTTTTGAGGGCGCCGTTGCCGGGCCCGACCCCGAACCAGCCGCCGCTTTCGAACGCGGCGATGGACTTGTCGATCTGGTAGGTGTCGCCGGCGGCGGGGTTCAGGAAACGGTCGATGCGGCTTTGCACGTGATCGAAGGTGAAATAGGCGAACACGAACCCGGCCAGCCCCAGGCTGCCCAGCGCCGCGGTCGCTGCGACGGGCAGGCCGGCCAGGAAGAATTGCGCCATCCAGACGGTGACGATCACCACGGTCATGCCGATATCGGGCTGGCTCACCATCAGCAGCACGGTCACGACCAGCAGGGCGATATTCGCCAGCAGATAGCGCCATTGCTTGGTTTGCTGAAAGAGCGCGAACAGCCAGGCGCCGGCCACCGCCAGGGCCGGTTTCATGAACTCGGAGGGCTGGAGCGTGAGGCCGGCAAGGCTGACCCAGCGCCGGGCGCCCTTGGCCTCGACGCCGACCAGCAGCACCATCACCAGCAGCAACAGGGTCAGCGCCACCAGCCCGGCCGCGCACCATCGCACCTCGCGCGGACCCAGCAGCGACGCCGAGACCAGGATCATCACCGCCAACGGCGCATACACCAGATGCCGGCGGACGAAATGGAACGGATCATAGCCGATGGTATCCGACACGCCGGGGCTGCCGGAGACGATCAGCACCACGCCGATGCCGATCAGCGACAGCAGGGCGGCCAGGGTCCAGCGGTCGACCGTCCACCACCAACGGCCGACAATGCTACGGTCGGTGCGGGCGAACGGGGTCATGGCCGGTGCTCCTCCAACGCGAGAACGGCGGCGCGAAAGGCATCGCCCCGGGCCTCGAAATTCGGCCACTGGTCGAACGAGGCGCAGGCCGGCGACAGCAGCACCGTGCTGGGCTGCGGGTCCGCCTGTGCCGCCGCATGGGCCGCCGCCAGCGCCGGGATCAGGTCACCTTCCAGGGAATGGGGGATGGCTGCAGCCTCCAGGGTTGTCGCAAACGCGCGGGCGGACTCTCCGATCAGAAATGCGTGCGCGACTCGTCCGAATAGAGATGTCAAGGGGACGATGCCGCCCGCTTTTGCCAACCCCCCGATAATCCAGTAGATTCTGGGATAGCAAACCAGCGCCTTGGCGGTTGATTCGGCGTTGGTCGCCTTCGAGTCGTTGACATAGTCCACATGACCGATTCGCCGCACCCTTTCCTGACGGTGCGCCAGACCCGGAAACGCGGCGAGGCCGGCCGCGATGGCTTCGGCCGGCAATCCCAGCGTCAGCGCGGCCGCGGCCACCGCCGCCGCGTTCTCGGCATTGTGGTCGCCGGGCAGGGCGCGGCAGTCGGCAAGGCGCGCCACCGTCCGGGGTTCCCCGTCGATGGCGGAGACCAGGTGCCCGTCGGCGACGCCGACGCCGCCCTCCGGCAGACGGGTGCCGGACACCGGGATCACGCGCCGGCCTTCGGCCGCGGCACGCGCCGCTTCGGCCCGGCCGAAGGCGCCGTCGGTGCCGATCACCGCCACATCGCCCGGCCGGGTGTGGCGCCACAACCGTGCCTTCGCGCTCGCATAGCCGTGCAGGCCGCCATGGCGGTCCAGATGATCCGGCGTCAGGTTCAGCCAGAGGCCGATGCGGAAATGGGCGCTTCGGCAGAGTTCCAACTGATAGGAGGACAGTTCCAGCACATAGACGCCGTCACCGCCCAGCGGCGGCAGGTCGAGGGCCGCGGCGCCGATATTGCCGCCGGCAATGGCGGGGCGTCCGGCCGTCTGCAACACATGGGCCAGCAGCGCGGTCGTGGTCGACTTGCCGTTGGTGCCGGTGACGCCCACCAGGGTCGCGCCGGTGCCGGCCTCGGCCAGCAGGTCGATGTCGCAGACCAGCGGGCAGCCTTCCCGGACGGCGCGCACGGCCACCGCGTGCGGGGCCGGATGCTCGAACGGAATGCCGGGGCTCCAGACCATGCCCTCCAGGGCGGGCCAGGGGCCTTGCGCGAAGTCGTGGCGCTGGCTGCCTTCCGGCACCGTATCGGCCTTGTCGTCCCAGGCCAGCACCTCGGCACCGCTGGCGGCGAGCGCCCGTGCGGCGGCCCGGCCGGACTTGCCGAGGCCCATGACGCCGAAGCGTTTGCCCCTGGTTTGCGGCAGCGGGATCATTGGCGTTTCGCGCTCCCTACCGCAGTTTCAGCGTGGCGAGGCCCGCCAGCGCCAGGATCGACGCGATGATCCAGAACCGGATGACGATGGTCGGTTCGGCCCAGCCCTTTTGCTCGAAATGGTGGTGCAGCGGCGCCATGCGGAAGACGCGCTTGCCGGTCAGCTTGAAGCTCGCCACCTGCACGATGACGCTGACGGCCTCCAGCACGAACAGGCCGCCGATCACCGCCAGCACGATCTCGTGCTTGGTGATGACCGCGATCGTGCCCAGCGCCGCGCCCATGGAGAGCGAGCCGGTGTCGCCCATGAACACCATGGCCGGCGGCGCGTTGAACCAGAGAAAGCCCAGCGCCGCGCCCACCACCGCGCCGCACAGCACCGACAGTTCGCCGGTGCCGGCCACATAGTGGATTTGCAGGTATTCGGCGAAAATCACATTGCCGACCAGATAGGCGATGAAGGCGAAGCAGCCGGCGGCGATCATCATCGGCACGATGGCGAGGCCGTCCAGCCCGTCGGTCAGGTTGACGGCGTTCGACGTTCCGACCACGACGAAACAGGCGAACGGCAGGTAGAACCAGCCGAAATCGACCAGCAAATCCTTGAACACCGGCACCGCCAGCGAGGTGGCGAGCGGCCGGCCGGTCAGGTGCTGGATCCAGACGAAGGCGACCGCGACGATGGCGAATTCCAGCAGCAGCCGCACCCGACCGCTGACGCCGTGATGCGAGCGGCGGGTGAGCTTGCGATAGTCGTCGGCAAAGCCGATCAGGCCGAAGCCGGCCGTCACCATCAGCACGCACCAGACATAGCCGTTGGTGATATCCGCCCACAGCAGCGTGCTGACCGTGATCGCCAGCAGGATCAGGCTGCCGCCCATGGTCGGCGTGCCGCGCTTGGTCAGCAAATGGCTGGCCGGGCCGTCCTCGCGGATCGGCTGGCCCTCGCCCTGTTTCGCCTTCAGCCAGCGGATGACCGCGGGGCCGAACACGAAGCTGAGGAACAGCGCGGTGATGACGGCGCCGCCGGACCGGAAGGTCAGATAGCGGAACAGGTTGAACAACTGGAATTCGTCGCCCAGCGGCGACAACAGGTTATAGAGCATCGGCCAGTCCTTCGGGGGCCGCAGCTTCTCGCAGCGCGCGGACGATGCGCGCCATGCCGATGCCCAGCGACCCTTTCACCAAAATCACATCGCCCGCGCGCAAGGCGGGCACGATTGTCTTTGCCAGCGCGGCCGTGTCCGGCGCGTGGCCCGTGCGTTGATCGGCGCGTAATTGCGCGACAAGTGTGGCCATTTCCGGGCCGGCCGCGAACACCGCGTCGACCGGCAGCGCGGCCAGAGCTGCGCCGAGCGCGGCATGCTCGCGGGCCGCGGTGGCGCCCAGTTCCAGCATGTCGCCCAGCACCGCGACCCGTCGCCCCGGCGCCGGCGGCGCATGGTGCGCCAGAACGGCGAAGGCCGCGCGCATGGCGGCGGGGCTGGCATTGTAGCTCTCGTCGATCAGGGTGACGGGGCCCTGGGGGAGCACCAGCCGCTCGGTCGCGCCGCGGCCGGCGGGCGGGCGCTGGTCGGCCAGCAATGCCGCGGCACGGTCGGGTTCCACGCCGAGCGCGGCCACCGCCGCCAGCGCGCCCAGGCTGTTCAGCACCCAGTGCCGGCCCGGCGCGCCCAGCCGGTAGCGCAACCGCTGGCCCAGAATGTCCGCCTCGACGGTGGAGCCGTTCGCCGCCAGGTCGCAGGCCAGCAGGCGGGCGTCGGCGTCCCGTGCCTCGCCGAAGCGCAGCACGCGCGCCGCACCGTGCCGGCGGGCAGCGGCGGCGAGTCGCTCGGCATGGCCGTCGTCGGCATTGACGATGGCGGTGCCGCCTGGGGCCAGGCCCTCGAAGATTTCCGCCTTCGCCTCCGCGATCGCCTCGACCGAGGCGAAAAACGCGCTGTGCGCCGGCGCAATGCGCGTGACCAGGGCGCAGTCGGGCCGGGCCATGCGGCTGAGGGGCGAGATTTCGCCCGCATGGTTCATGCCGAGTTCCAGCACCGCGAAGGCGGCGTCGCGCGGCAGGCGCGCCAGGGTGAGGGGGGCGCCGATATGGTTGTTGAGATTGCCCTCGGTCGCCGCGGTTGGACCCACGCTCGCCAGCAGGCGCGCCAGCATTTCCTTGGTGCCGGTCTTGCCGACGCTGCCGGTCAGCGCCACCACCTGCCCCGCAAAGCGCGCCCGTGCGGCCCGCGCCAGCGCCTCCAGCCCTTGCTGCGTATCGCCGACCCGCAGCAGCGGGGCGTCGCCGGCGATGCCGGCCGGCGCATGGTCGACCAGGGCGGCCGCCGCCCCTGCGGCCAGGGCGGCCGCCACATGGTCGTGGCCGTCGTGCGTCGGGCCTTTCAGGGCCACGAACAGGTCGCCCGCCCGCACCGTGCGCGAGTCGATGCCGACACCCCGCGCCGCCCAGGTCGCCGCGCCCGTGCCGCCCGTCGCCTGCCGGGCCTCGTCTGCGGTCCAGAGCGTGCTCATGCCCCGGCCTCCGCCAGCGCCTTGCGCGCCTCGGCCCGGTCGTCGAACGGCAGCACGGTGCCGGCGACGGTCTGGCCTTGCTCGTGGCCCTTGCCGGCGATCAGCAGCGTGTCGCCCGCCTGCAACTGGCCCACCGCCCAGGCAATGGCCTCGGCGCGGCTGCCGATCTCGACCGCATCGGGGCAACCCTCCAGGATCGCCGCCCGGATCGCCGCCGGGTCTTCCGAGCGCGGATTGTCGTCGGTGACCACGGCCAGATCGGCGAGACTTGCCGCCATCCGGCCCATTTCCGGCCGCTTGCCGGTGTCGCGGTCGCCGCCGGCGCCGAACACCACCACCAGCCGGCCCCGGGTCGCGCCCCGGAGCGCCTTCAGCGCGGCTTCCAGCGCGCCGGGCGTGTGGGCGTAATCGACATAGACCGCCGCGCCGCTCGCATGGCGGCCGGCGGGCTCCAGGCGTCCCGGCACGGTCTGCAATGTCGCCAGGGCCGCGACGGCATCGGCCCGCGGCACGCCGCTCGCCAGCGCGATGCCGAGTGCCGCCAGCGCGTTTTCCGCCTGGAAGTCGCCGGCGAGTGGCAGCAGCACGTCGAACGGCTCGCCGTCCACGGTCAGCGCGAGGCGCTGGCCCTCGGGCGTGTCGGTGCGGCGGTCGAGGCGGATGCGCTCGCCCTTGCGGCCATAGGTCCAGAGTTCCAGGCGGCGTTGCTTCGCGACCCGCACCGCCTGGGCGGAGAACCCGTCGTCGGCGCAGATCACCGCGGCCCCGCCCTCCGGCAGGCGCTCGCGGAACAGCCGCAGCTTGGCGTCCAGATAGGCGCGCTCGGTCTTGTGATAGTCGAGATGGTCGCGGCTGAACGAGGTGAAGGCGCCGATCCGCGCGGCCACGCCCGACATCCGCTCCTGCTCCAGGCCATGGCTGGAGGCTTCCGCGGCGGCGTGTTCGATCCCGCCCGCAGCCAGTTGCGCCAGCAGCCGGGCGAGGCTGACCGGGTCCGGCGTGGTGAGGCTGCCGCCCTCGCGGCCGCCCGGCAGCGTGATGCCCAGCGTGCCGATGCTGGCGGCCGGCCGGCCATTGGCGGCCCAGATCTGGCGGGCAAATTCCACGGTCGAGGTTTTTCCGTTCGTGCCGGTCACGAGGGCGATCCAGTCCGGTTGCCGGCCGAAAAACGCCGCGGCGAGTTCGGCCAGCCGGCGGCGCGGATTCGGGTCCAGCCACAGCCGCACCCGGCCGGCAAGGCCGGCCGCCTGATCGTCCGGCAGGCGGTCGGTCAGGATGGCGACGGCGCCGGCCTCGACCGCGCGGTCGATAAAACGGCGGCCATCGGACGTCTCGCCTTGCAGGGCGGCGAACAGATAGCCGGGTTTGACGGCGCGTGAGTCGGCAGTCAGGCCGGAAACGCCTGTCAGGATCGCCGAGTCACTTTGGTCCGCCATCGCATCTCCCGCCGGTGTCGAATCAGTTTTGTACCTGCATGGCCGCGGTGATCACGCCGCCGGTCTTGGCCTGCCGCACGTCCTTGGCCTGTCGCACGTCGCCTTCGGGCTCCGCCGTGGTCGGCTTGACGCCCAGCATCGGCGCGATGCGGTCGATAATCCGACCGACCGCCGGCGCTGCCACCTTGCCGCCGGTGGCATAGCGGCCGGTCACCTTCCGCTCTTTCGGCTCGTCGACCATGACGAACACCACATAGCGCGGATCGGCGATGGGAAAAGCCCCTATAAAGGACGAGATGCGTTTGTCGCTGCTGTAGCCGCCATGCTTGCTGGGTTTCATGGCCGTGCCGGTCTTGCCGCCGACCGGATAGAGATGCGTGCCGGCGTTGCGGCCCGTGCCCTTCAGCACGACCTGGCGCAGCATGGCGCGCACGGTGGCCGACGTCTCCGGCCGGATCACCCGACGGCCTTGCGCGGTTTCGGCGTTGTTCAGGCGGATATAGGTCGGCCGGTGCAGCACGCCACCGTTGACCAGGGCCGCGAACGTGGCCGCGAATTGCGCCGGCGACACCGACAGCGCATAGCCATAGGCCGCGGTCATGGCGTTCAGTTCCTGCCATTTGTCCGGCATTTGCGGCGCGCGCACCTCATAGACTTCCAGCCCCGGAACGGTCAGCAGCCCGAACCGGTCGAAATAACGGACCAGCCGGTCGGCCCCGACGTCCATCGCCATGCGCGCGGCGCCGATATTGGACGAGTGCACCAGCACATCCTGCATCGACAGCCATTTGTTGCGGCCGTGGAAGTCCTTGATGGTATAGCCATGGGCATAGATCGGATGCGTGGCGTCGAACATGGTGTCCCGCTTGGCCACCCTGGTGTCGAGCGCGACCGCCGCGACGATCGGCTTGAACACCGAGCCCAGCTCGAACACGCCATTGCTGACGCGGTTTTCTTCCACCTTCGGGTCGCGCTTGCCGATGATGTTCGGGTCGAAGTCCGGCAGCGAGACCGAGGCCAGCATTTCTCCGGTATGGGTGTCCAGCACCACGCCGGCGCCGGCAGCGGCGGCATAGGTGTCGATTCGCTGCTGCAACTCCTCGCGCACCACGGCCTGCAGGCGCATGTCCAGGCTCAGCGAGAGCGGCGCATCCGGGACGCCGGCCAGGTCGGCGTCGTAATAGGCCTCGATCCCCGAAAGCGCGGTCTGGTCCGCGCGGGTCAGGCCGACGACATGCACGGCGAGCGGGCCCTGCGGATAGATCCGCCGGTATTCCTGCTTGGCGCGGATGCCCGGCAGGCCCAGTTGCAGCGCCTTGAAATACTGCTCCGGCGTCAGATGCCGGGCGACATAGACGAACTCTTCCTTGCTGGAGAGCCGGCGGACCAGAAGGTCCCGGTCCAGATCGGGGAAGGCCCGGACCAGCGCCTCCGCCGTGCCGACCGGGTCCGGCACGTCATCGGGGTGGGCATAAAGCGAGTGCGTCGGCGCGCTGAACGCCAGCAACACGCCGTTGCGGTCGAAGATTTTCGCGCGCGGATAGAGCGCCCGTTCCTGCGGCGCCGGCGCCAGACTCGCGGGCTTGGCCGCGGCCATCAGGGCCGAAGCGTTGGCGGCGGGCACGGTGCCGGGGGCAGCGGTAACCACCAGCTTGCCCACCACCGCCAGCATGGCGGCGGCAATGCCGGCGCCGACCACGGCCAGCCGCCAGCCGCCGGCGGCGCGGGGCGCGCGTTCCGGCACGAACACGGGTGTGGTGGCGCCAGCGGACGATGCGGCTGCGTGTGGCGCGGGCTCGTCGAGGAACGGGAGCGTCCCGGTCATTGTGGCCTCCTGCGCGGAATGATGAGGGTGACGGGCTGCAAGGCGGTGGGGCTTTGCGCCTCCAGCCAGGGCGGGGTGGCCGGCCCGCCGGGCAGCGCCGGCGGCAGGCTGGGCGCCTTGGCCGGCGGTTCCGGGGCGGTCTGGCCGAACTGTTCGGTCGGCGGCTTCGGCTCCGGCCGGCGCGCGGTCGGCAGCGGGATCCGGGCCGGCAACCGGTCCAGGGCGATCAACTGGTCGCCGCGGATTTCCTGTAGCTTCAGGTGCCGGTCCGCCAGCGGCCGCAGGCGCTCGGGCGAGGTCAGAAGCTGATAGCTGGCATCCAGCAGCGCGATCCGTTCCTGCACCGCGCTCTTGCGGGCGGAAACGGCGTCGATGCGGCTGTTGATGCGGTCGACTTCCAGCGAAACCGTGACCGTCATCAGCACCATGCCGGCCAGGGCGACCAGCCAGAAAATCGTGACGCGAGACATCATGGGCGATCCTCCGTCTCCGGCTCCGCCAGTCGTTCGGCCGCGCGCAGCCGGGCCGAGCGGGCGCGGGGATTGGCGGCGATCTCCGCCGCACCGGGCACGACCGGCCGGCGGGTCAGCAGGCGCCAGGCGGCGGCCTCGGTCGCGCCGGCATCCGGCAAATGGCGCGAGCCCCGCGGCTTGGCGGCGGACCGGTCGCGGAAGAAGGCCTTCACGATCCGGTCTTCCAGCGAATGAAACGAGACGACGGCACAGCGGCCGCCGGCCTTCAGCGCACGCTCCGAGGCGGCGAGGCCGCGCTCCAACTCGCCCAGCTCGTCGTTGACGACGATGCGCAGCGCCTGAAAGGTTCGCGTCGCCGGGTGATGGTGCGGATCGGGCCGGGGGATGGCCTTGGCCACCACGGCCGCCAGATCGGCGGTGCGCTGCAACGGACGGTCGTGACGGGTGGCGACGATGGCGCGGGCGACGCGGCGCGAATACCGCTCCTCGCCGAACCGCCAGAGCCAGTCCGCCAGGATGGCCTCGTCGGTGGTGGCGACGAGATCGGCGGCGGTCGGCCCTTCGCCGCTCATGCGCATGTCGAGCGGGCCGTCCTGCTGGAACGAGAAGCCCCGGTCCGGCTGGTCCAACTGCATGGAGGACACGCCCAGGTCCAGCGCGATGCCGTCGGCGCTGGCCGGCCGGTCGAGCACGCTGTCCAGACTGCCGAAGGTGCCGTGGACCAGACGCAGCCGGTCGGGATAGCGGGCGGCGAGGGGGGCGCCGTCGCGAATCGCATTGGGGTCCCGGTCGATGGCGATCACCCGGCCGGCACCGGCGGCCAGCAGGGCCGCGGTATAGCCGCCGGCGCCGAACGTGCCGTCGATATAGAGGCCGTCCGCGCGCACCTGCAGCAACTCGACCACTTCGGGCGCCAGGACGGGGATGTGCGGCGACGCGCTCATGTCCGGCCCTCGCTGGCGGCCTGCTCGGTCATCAGCATCAGGATGCGGCGCGCGAGGCTGCGTTCTTCCGCCTCGAAATACTCGTCGACGTCTTCGGTCGGCCAGATCTCGAAAAAATGGCCCTGGCCGTGGAAGAACACCTTCTTTTCCAGGTTCGCCGCCGCCACCAGCTTGGGGTTGAGAACGATCCGGCCGGTGTCGTCGATCTTGTGTTCCAGGATCGAGCGGAAAATCTTCGAGGCGGCGCGGCGGATGTCGACGCTTTCGCTCGCCAATTTCACCTGAACCTGCGGCAGAACCTCGACCATGGAGAAGGTGCAGCCGAACACGGTCGGGTAGTCGGCTTCGGGCGAGGCGAAAAGCGCGATCATCTTCTCGCGGCCGGCATCCGGGTCGGATTCGATGCGGTTGCGGAACGGCGCGGGGATCGAGACCCGCCGTTTCGCGTCCAGGCCGCTCTCGAATGTGCCGTAGAATACCGGCATGGCGCTCTTCGCCCGACCTCTCGTCCGTGCCGTCTTCGGGCGCCGGGGTGGGATGGCGCTGGACGGCGTTGAATGGGTTAATGCGGGATAATATGGGACATCGAGATTAACGCCAAGTGAAAATCGCCCCTAGTCGGTGGATGAGTTGAAAGAATTCGCGGATTGGCAATAGAAACAATTACGATTAATTGTTCGCGGACAGTTCTGGTTTAATGGGATATTAAGAGAACAAAACAGGATATTTGGCACAAAATTTGCGCTTTTGCGCCTGTTTGGGGATAAAGGGTCAGGCGGTCTGTAAGCCGGGTTCTGTGTCCCAAAAAATCCCATGGGATGGGAAATCGTGGGATGGCGACCATTCATCTGGGGCAGCGGTTGCCCGTCTGCCTCGGTGCGACCGACCCGGACGACGACCCGAAGACAGGGCCTGTTGCATACCCGCATACGCAGGCTGCGACGGTCGTCCCTATATGGTCTTGCTCCCGGTGGGGTTTACCGTGCCGGTGCTGTTGCCAGCCCCGCGGTGGGCTCTTACCCCACCCTTTCACCCTTACCCCGGTCGGAACCGGGGCGGTTTGCTTTCTGTGGCACTGTCCCTGAGGTCACCCTCGCCGGCCGTTAGCCGGCACCGTGTCTCCGTGGAGCCCGGACTTTCCTCCCTCCGCGAACGGAGAGCGGTCGCCCGACCGCCTGACCTAGGGGATAGATAAGCCGGCCGCGGCCGGCTCGCAACCGCATTGGCGGAGCAGGTCGGCGAGCCGGCCGGCGCAGTCGCCGTCGAACACGCCGTCCAGGCAGGCGGGCCGGAAATGGCGCTGGAACGCCAGCACGGCGTTGCGGGTGGCCAGGTCGCAGGAGCCGTTGGGGGCCAGGTCGTAGCCGAACGCCGCCAGCGCGGCCTGCACCCGCACCAGCGGCGGCACGGGCAGGGGGGCGCAGGAACGCGGCGAGAGCCCGATCCCCGCCGCGGCGAAGGCCGGCCAGGGAAACCCCTCGCCCGGATCTTCCTTGCGATTCGGCGCGACATCGCTGTGGCCGACGACATTGCGGGCCGGGATGCCATGGCGCGCGACGATCCCCCGGCAGAGCGCCTGCACGGCCGCGATCTGGGCCGCCGGAAACGGGCGATAGCCGAAGGCGTGACCGGGATGGGCGATCTCCACGCCGATGGAATGGCTGTTGACGTCGTGCTCGCCGCGCCAGCAGGCGAGGCCCGCGTGCCAGGCGCGGCGGTGTTCGGCGACCAACTGCCAGACCGTCCCGTCCGTGCCGACCAGATAATGGGCACTCACCTGGGCGTCCGGGTCCGAGAGCCGCGCCAGCGCGCCTGCGGTCGTCGGCATGCCGGTATAGTGCAGCACCAGCAGGTCGACCGCGCCGCGCCGCTCGCCATGGTTGGGCGAGGGGTGCCAGACCAGCGCGGGCGGTGGGGCGGTCACGACGCCTGTGCCTCGATCTCTTCCCGCTTCGTCTCCAGCGCCAGCCAGCGTTCCTCGGCGGCGGTCAGGGCCTCCTTGGCCTCGGCCAGCCGGTCAACGGCCTTTTCGAACTTGGCCGGGTCTTTCTGGTAGACGTCCGGGTCGGCGAGGAAGGCATTGGCCTTGGCAATGTACTCTTCCAGCTTGGCGATCCGCTCCGGCAGGTCGTCCAGTTCGCGCTGTTCCTTGAAGGTGAGGCGGTGCTGGTTGCGCTCGGCTTTCGCTTCGGGCTTCGGCGGCAACGGTTTCGGCGCGGTCGGCTTTTTGGCCATCATGGCGGGGCCGCCGGCGAAGCCGCTGCCGGTCTTGCGCGGCGCGATCCGCTGGCGGACATAGTCGTAATAGCCGCCCACATATTCCCGGGCCTCGCCGTCGCCCTCCAGCGCGATCACGCTGGCGACGGTGCGGTCGAGGAATTCGCGGTCGTGGCTGACCAGCAACAACGTGCCCTCATACTCGCCCAGCGCATCCTCCAGCAGGTCGAGCGTGTCCATGTCCAGGTCGTTGGTCGGCTCGTCGAGGACCAGCAGGTCGCTGGACTGCGCCAGGATCTTGGCCAGCAGCAAGCGGTTGCGCTCGCCGCCGGAGAGGGTGCCGACCGGCGATTTCGCCTGGTCGAACGGAAACAGGAAATCCTTCAGATAGCCGACCACATGGCGGGGGTTGCCCTGGACATAGACCGTGTCGCCGCCATCGGGGCAGAGCGTTTCCCACAGCGTCTTGGTGGGGTCGAGCTGGGCGCGGTGCTGGTCGAAATAGGCGGGCTGGGCGCTCTTGGCGACGCGCACCCGGCCACTATCCGGTTGGAGCTGGCCCGTCAGCATGCGCAGCAGCGTGGTCTTGCCGGCGCCGTTCGGCCCCAACACGCCGATGCGCTCGCCGCGCAGGATGCGGGTGGTGAAATCGTGGACGATGACCCGTTCCTGGCCGTTGGGAAGCGTGACCGACTTCGAGATTTCCTTGGCCTCGATCACCATGCGGCTGCGCACGTCGCCCTCGTCCAGGACGATCCGCACCTTGCCGCGTTTCTGGCCCAGCAGGGCCGAGCGCTCGTCGCGCATGTCGGCCAGCCGGCGCAGGCGCAGCTGGTTGCGGCTGCGCCGGGCGGTGACGCCCCGTTGCAGATAGCGCAATTCCTGGGCGATGACGGTGTTCATGCGCTCCAGTTCGCGCGCGTCCTCGTTATAGACGTCTTCCTGCCATTTCTCGAACTCGCTGAACGGCCGCTCGCTCTGGCGCAGCCGGCCGCGGTCGAGCCACCAGATTTTTTTGGTCACCCGGTTCAGGAAGGCGCGGTCGTGGCTGACGATCAGGGTCGCGCCGCGGAAATCCTGGATGAACTGTTCCAGCCATTCGATGGTGGGCAGGTCCAGGTGGTTGGTGGGCTCGTCCAGCAGCAGCACGTCCGGCGGCCGCACCAGCGCGCGCGCCAGCGAGGCACGCCGCGCCTCGCCGCCCGAAAGCGTGTCCATGGCCCGGTCGCCGTCCAGCGCCATCCGGTCCAGCACCGCGTCGACCTCATAGGGCTCGGGCCGGTCGTCCGGCGGGCCGGCTTCGGCGATGTGCTGGCGCACGGTGATGCCGGCGCGCAATTGTGGCTCCTGCGGCAGCCAGGTGAGACGCAGGCCCGGCAGGAAGAAGGTGTCGCCCAGGTCCGGTTCCAGATCGCCCATGATCAGCTTCATGAGGGTGGACTTGCCGCAGCCATTGCGCCCGATCAGGCAGATGCGGTCGCCGGGCGTGATGCTGAACGACAGGTCCTCGAACAGCGGCGTGGTGCCGAAGCCGATGGTGACGTCGCGAAAGGTGATGACGGGAGGGGCCATGATGCGCGCTGCATGGCTGGCGGCCACGGGCTTTGTCAAGGCGTCAGAGACAAGCCCTGCAAATTCGGCATACCTCTTGCGCAAAATTGCATGCCTTCGTATGGTGCGCGCCGCAATCGGCAGGATAACGAACAGCAAAGAGGCGACCTGCTCGGTTTCGGCAACACCGATGAGCGAATGGGAGAAGGATCCGATCATGCGAAGCGTTCTGATTGCGGCCGCGGCCGTGCTGGTCGCCGGCCAGGCGGTCGCGGCCGAGAAGGTGCAGTGGAATTACTCGATGTGGGGCAATCCGCGCGCCTTCACCAAAGGCGTGGAAGCCGCGGTCGACTACATCAAGGAAAAGAGCGGCGGCAATTTCGAGATTACCATTCACTATGGCGGCACCATTTCGCCGCCGAAGGAAAATCTCGACAACGTCTCGCTTGGCGCGCTGGAAGCGGCGCATCTCTGCACCTTCTACCATCCCGGCAAGAACCCGGTCGGCACCGTGCTCGACCTGCCCTTCCTGCCGGTGGAGAACATCGACCAGCTGATCAAGGTCCAGGACGCGTTCGAGTCCTATGAGCCCTGGATGAAGGAAATGGCCGGCTGGCACGCCCGGCCCTGGTTCGCCGGCGTGCTGCCGACCTACGAGTTCATGGGCGTCGGCAACCCGCCGAAAAAGCTGGAGGACTGGAAGGGCATGCGCGTGCGTGCCGGCGGCGGCATGGGCGACGCCATGCGCAAGCTGGGCGCGGTGCCGACCACCGTGCCGGCCCCGGACGTCTATCAGACGGTGGAGCGGGGCGTGGTGCAGGCGGCCTCCTGGCCCTACAGCTATGCGTTCGGCGCCTATCGCCTGCACGAAATCTCGAAATGGTACACCGAAGGCATGGCCATCGGCTCGGCCCACTGCCCGTCGGTGATCAATATCGACACCTACAACGCGCTTCCGGACGAGTACAAGCAGTTGCTGGAGGAGGCCAAGGCCGTCGCCTACGACGCCTATCGCGTGGTCTACAAGGAAGCTGACGACAAGTGGCGTCCGATTTTTGCGAGCCGCATGGAACGCGTCACCTACTCTCCGGAGCAGATGGCCCATTTCCGCGAGATCGGCGCCAAGCCGGTCTGGGGCGACTGGGTGAACGAGCATAAGAAAGAGTTCGACTCGCAGGCCGTCCTCGACTTCGTGCTCGACCAGGCCAAACAGGCCAAAATGTAAGGCGCTGGCGGCCGGAGCCGGGCATTCGCCCGCAGCCGGCCGCCGCCGGGGTCGGATGCCGGGGCGGCCGGATCGGATGCGGTTCGGCCGCTCTCGCGCGCACGCCGCCGCCCCCCGAATCCTGCTGCGGGATCCCCCATGATGACGACGAATTCCCCCTCTGCGCCCGACAGTGGCGGCGGTCTGCTCGGCCGGATCGACCGGGCGGTGGCGGTTATGGAGAACGTGTTCAACGCGCTCGCCGCCCTGTTCATCCTCATCATGATGCTGTTCATGGTGGCCGAAGTGCTGGGGCGGAAGCTGTTCAACAGCCCGATTCCCGGCGCCATCGACTGGGTCGAGGTCTGGATGGCGACCTTCGCCTTTCTCGGCGCGGCCTATTGCCAGCGCAAGGGCGCGCATGTGCGCATGGAACTGGTGATCGACCGGCTGAAAGGGCGGCTGCTCTATTGGGCCGAGTGCTTCGCCGTGTTCGTCGGCTTCGTCTATGTCTCCATCATCGCGGTCCAGTCCTTCCACCATTTCCAGCGGGCGTGGGAGCGGGGCGACAGCACCATCGACATCCGCCTGGAACTCTGGCCCTCCAAGCTGATCGTGCCGGTGGCGCTGACCCTGCTGGCGCTGCGGCTGGCGTTGCAGGTCTGGGCCTATGTCCGCCTGGCGATGGACCCGGAGCGCCGCCCGGTCGCGGTGCCCGAACGCCATGACGCCGTGGCGGAAGCGCGGGAGGAAATCGAACACGCCATGGGCCATGACGCCCACGATGCGCGCTGAACGGCGCGTCTGACTCGGAAGGAAATCGCGTCATGGATCCGTTTGTCGCCGGCATCGTCTCGCTGTTCGTGATCATTTCGCTGGTGGTGCTGGGCGTGCGCGTCGCCTATGCCGCCGGCATCACCGGCCTGTTCGGCCTCGTCCTGCTGATCGGCAGCCGCAAGGCGCGGGACGGCGGCGTGCTCGACTGGATCGATGCCGGCTGGAGCGCCGGCGCCGGCCTCGCCGGCACGCTGGCCCATTCGGAGGTCAGCCATTACTCGCTGTCGGTGTTGCCGATGTTCATTCTCATCGGCTTTCTGGCCTATTACGCCGGCCTGACTCAGGGGGCGTTCCGGTGTGCCCGGGCCTGGCTCGGCTGGTTGCCGGGCGGCCTGGCGGTCGCCACCGTGTTCGCCACCGCCGGCTTCGCCGCGGTTTCCGGCGCCTCGACCGCGACGGCGGCGGTGTTCAGCCGGGTCGCGATCCCGGAAATGTTGAAATACGGCTACGATCCGAGGCTGGCGGCCGGTGTCGTCGCGGCCGGCGGCACGCTCGCCTCGCTGATCCCGCCCAGCGCCATCCTGGTGATCTATGCCATCATCGTCGAGGAAAGCGTCGGCTCGCTGTTGCTGGCGGGTTTCATCCCCGGTGCGGTCTCGGCCATCGTCTATGCGGCCATTATCGTCATCCGCTGCAAGATCAGCCCGGACCTGGGCCGGCCGGTCGCCGGCCTGAACTGGGGGGAGCGGATCAACTCCCTGCCCGGCATGATGCCGATTGTCGGCGTGATCGCGATCATTCTGGGCGGCATCTATACCGGCTGGATGACGCCGACCGAAACCGGCGCGGTGGGCGCGTTCATCGTGTTCTGCATGGCGCTCGCCCGCCGGCTGGCGACGGGGCAGGGCATGACCCGGACCGATTTCCGGGACGCGATGATGGAGACCTCGAAACTCACCGTGATGATCTTCACGATCATCTGGAGCATCCTGATCTTCGTCCGCTTCCTGGGCTTCACCGGCCTGACCACCGCCTTTGCCGACTGGATCGTCCATCTGGACGTGGCGCCGGTGGTGGTGGTGATCCTGATCCTGTGCGTCTACATCGTCCTCGGCATGTTCATGGACGGCATCGGCATGCTGCTGCTGACGCTGCCGGTGGTGCACCCGGCGGTGCTGGCGCTGGGCTATGATCCGATCTGGTTCGGCATCATCGTCGTCAAGATGGTGGAGATCGGCCTGGTGACGCCGCCCATCGGCCTGAACTGTTTCGTCGTCAACGGCGTGCGGCCGGACATCCCGCTGGAGCAGGTGTTCAAGGGCATCTGGCCGTTCGTGGTGGCCGACATCATCACCGTGGCCGTGCTGATCGCCTTCCCCGGCATCGTGCTCTATCTGCCGCATCTGATGCTGGCGAACGTCGCCGGCTGACGCGCCGCATCGGCGCCGTTCCCGTCCGCACCCCGGCACCATGCCGGGGTGCGGACGGCCCGGCTGGCTCCACCCTCTTGCGTCCACCCCTTGCGTCGGGGCGATGGGTGCGATAAGAAACTATATAAAGATATCCTTATGCGGCCAGGGGCTCCCTGGTCGTTTTTTTCGTGAGCATAGGAGGTGTCCGCACATGTCGGATTACAAAGTCGCCGATATCGGCCTGGCCGATTGGGGTCGCAAGGAAATCGCCATCGCCGAGACCGAAATGCCCGGTCTGATGGCTCTGCGTGCGGAATATGGTGCCAGCCAGCCCCTGAAGGGCGCGCGCATTGCCGGCTGCCTGCACATGACCATTCAGACCGCGGTGTTGATCGAGACGCTGACGGCGCTGGGCGCCGAGGTGCGCTGGTCGTCCTGCAACATCTTCTCGACCCAGGACCAGGCCGCCGCGGCCATCGCCGCCACCGGCGTGCCGGTGTTCGCCTGGAAGGGCGAGACCGAGGAAGAATACGAGTGGTGCATCGACCAGACCATCAACGGCCCGAACGGCTGGCACCCGAACATGATCCTGGATGACGGCGGCGACCTCACCCTGATCATGCACGAGCGTTTTCCGCAGTTGATCGAAGCGGTGAAGGGCGTCTCGGAAGAGACCACCACCGGCGTGCACCGTCTCTACGAGATGGCGAAGGCGGGCACGCTGAAAGTGCCGGCGATCAACGTCAACGACTCGGTGACCAAGTCGAAATTCGACAACCTCTATGGCTGCCGCGAAAGCCTGGTCGACGGCATCAAGCGCGCGACCGACGTGATGCTGGCCGGCAAGGTGGCCGTGGTCTGCGGCTATGGCGATGTCGGCAAGGGCTCGGCCGAGAGCCTGCGCAGCCAGGGCGCCCGCGTGGTCGTGACCGAGATCGACCCGATCTGCGCGCTCCAGGCGGCCATGGCCGGCTATGAGGTCAAGCGGGTCGAGGACGTGGTCGACTACGCCGACATTTTCGTCACCGCCACCGGCAACAAGGATGTCATCACCGTCGACCACATGCGGCGGATGAAGGACCGGGCCATCGTCTGCAATATCGGCCATTTCGACACCGAGATTCAGGTGGCCGGCCTGCGCAACTTCAAGTGGCACAACGTCAAGCCGCAGGTGGACGAGGTCGAATTCCCCGACGGCAAGCGCATGATCCTGCTGGCCGAGGGCCGGCTGGTGAATCTGGGCTGCGCCACCGGCCATCCCAGCTTCGTCATGTCCGCCAGCTTCACCAATCAGGTGCTGGCCCAGATCGAGCTCTGGAACAACAACGACAAGTACAGCAAGCAGGTCTATGTGCTGCCGAAGCATCTGGACGAAAAGGTGGCGGCCCTGCATCTGGAGAAGCTGGGCGTTCACCTGACCCAGTTGTCGAACGAGCAGGCGGCCTATCTCGGCATTGGCGATCACGGCCCGTTCAAGCCCGAGCATTACCGCTACTGATCCTGCGCGCGCCTGGTCGGAAGCCGCAAGGCCAAGGCCGCCTGCCCTGGAAATTCCCGGTGGCAGCGGCGGCTTCCGCAACGGCCGGGCGCGGTGGGAATTGGTGTCCGGAGACGCCGGTTGACGCTTGTCAGCCGGCGTTTTCCTGTTTTACGGTATCGCCTTAAGGTTGTCGTTGCCCGAGGGCTTGCGTGCTGGACCCGATATTGCAGGACTGGGCGGTGCGGGCCATTGCCTGGTCGTTGCTGATCGCGGCCGGCGGTGCCCTGGCGGTGGTGTGGCTGCGCGGGCGCCGATCCTCCGACAGCGCCGCCAACGCGCCGTCGCGCGGCCATCGGCCGGGCGCAGCCGCTGGGTCGGGCGCAGCCGCTGGGCCGACGCGCGGCCCGTTGGGCGGTGCCGCGATCCGGGCGCGGGAGCGCCGTCATCTTCGCGCCCTGCTGGACGGTCTGCCCCATCCCGCCTGGCTGCGCGCGCCCGACCTGACCATGATCGCGGCCAACGCCGCCTACGCCCGTGCGGTTTGCGCGCCCGACCCCGTCGCGGCGGTCGTGGGCGGGCGGGAACTGGGGCGGGGCGACCTGGGCCATGACGGCCGCTCCCTCGCGGTTTCGGCCCGGCGCACCGGCGTCGAACAGACCCAGAGCGCGACGGTGGTGGTGGCCGGTATGCGCCGGCTCTACCAGTTTTCGGAACGGCCCCTGGCGGACGGTTGGGTTGTGGGCGCGGCTCAGGACATGTCCGCCATCGACGCCCTGCAGACCGACCTGACCTCGCATATCGAGGCCCACCAGGACGTGCTGGAGCAGCTGCGGGCCGGGATCGCCGTGTTCGACGGCGACCGCCGGCTGCGCTTCTTCAACCGGGCCTATGCCGCCATCTGGGGTTTGGATCCGGACTGGCTGGCAAACGGCCCGCTGCTGAGCGAGGTGCTGGAATCGCTGCGCCAGAAGCGCCGGCTGCCGGAGGTTGTCGACTTCGCCGAATTTCGCCGCCGGTCCGAACGCCGGTTTCAGACGCTGCTACAGCCCGAAGACCAGTTGTTGCACCTGCCCGACGGCCGCACGCTGCGCGAGGTGGTGGCGCCGCACCCCCTGGGCGGCCTGCTGTTCGTGCTGGAGGATGTGACGGACCGGTTGGCCCTGGAAAGCGGCTACAACACGCTGATTGCCGTGCAACGGGGCATTCTCGACCAGCTGGCGGATGGCGTCGCCGCGTTCGGCACCGATGGCCGGCTTTCGGTCGCCAACCCGGCCTTCCTGAACGTCCTGGGCCTGGCCGCCGTGCGGTTCGACACCGGCTCGCATATCACCGATCTGCTGGACCGCTTGACGCCGCAGATCGCCGATGCCGACGCGTGGCCGGCCGCGCGCGCGGCGCTGGCCATCGCCGTCACCAACCGCGAGCCCCAGACCCGCCGCCTGTTCCTGGTCGACGGGCGCGTGCTCGATATCAGTTGCACGCCGCTCTCGGACGGCCGGGTGCTGATGCGGGTGCGTGACATCTCCGACACCTACAATGTCGAGCGGGTGCTGCTGGAGCGCAATGCCGCGCTGGAGGAGGCGAACCGCCTCAAAACCGACTTTCTCGCCAATGCCAGCTACGAACTGCGCACGCCGCTCACCACCATTGCCGGGTTCGCGGAATTGTTGCAATCCGAACCCGATAGCCCGCTCGGCCCGCGCCAGCGGGAGTATCTGGCCGGGATCACCAAGGCTTCGGATGCGCTGGCCGCGCTGATCGACAGCGTGCTCGACGTGTCCCTGGGGGAGGCGGGGCAATGGGATGCGGGCGCCGCGGACATCGCCGTCGCCCCGATTATCCGCTCCGTTGCCGCGGTGGTGCGACCCCAGATCGAGGCGCAGGGGCTGGAACTGACCGTGGTCACGGCGCCGGGCCTGGCCTCGATCCAGGCGGACGAACGGCGGCTGCGGCAACTGGTGTTCAACCTGATGACCAGCGCCGCCCGCCACAATCGCGGCGCGTCCGGCATCGCCGTGACCTGCCGGGGGACGGACGACGGCGTCGAGATCGCCGCCGGCATCCAGCTGCCGCCCGTGGGCCCGGATCGTCACCTGTTCGAGAAGGAGCTGGCCCTGACCCTGGTGCAGCGTCTCGCGGTCCTGCACGGCGGCACGCTGGCCATCGACCGCGAGGCCGACCGGGCGCGGCTGGTCTGCCACCTGCCGCGCCGGCGTGGACCGTCGGCCGCGCCGCCCGCCGCCGCGCCGGCCGATCCCGCCACCGCGGCGCAATAAAGCTTTGTCGGTCGCGGCGAGCCGAAGGCATTCCGTCTCTCCGGGTTTTGCTCTAGGGTCGGGCCTTCGCAATCCAGGGCAATTCCCATTCGAACAAAGGCTTCTTGTCTCATGAAGGTCCATGCAATCCGCTTCGCCAAGACCGGCGGCCCCGAGGTTCTGGAATGGCAGGAGGTCGAACTCGGCCAGCCGGGACCGGGCGAGGCGCTGGTGCGCAACAAGGCCGTCGGCCTGAACTATATCGACACCTATCACCGTTCCGGCCTGTATCCGCTGCCGCTGCCCTCCGGCATCGGCCTGGAAGGCGCCGGCGTGGTCGAGGCCGTGGGCGAGGGGGTCACCAATGTGCAGGCGGGCGACCGCGTTTCCTATGGCACCGGCGCAATCGGCGCCTATGCCGAGGCCCGCGTCATGCCGGCGGCCAGCCTGCTGAAACTGCCGGACGCCATCCCGTTCGAGGCGGGGGCGGCGATGATGCTGAAGGGCATGACCGTCGAATACCTGCTGCACCGCACCTATGAGGTGAAGGCCGGCCAGACCGTGCTGTTCCAGGCGGCGGCGGGCGGCGTCGGCCTGATCGCCGGCCAGTGGCTGAAGGCGCTGGGCGTCACCGCCATCGGTACCGCCGGCGGCGCCGAGAAATGCGCGCTCGCCAAGGCGCATGGCTACGCTCATGTCATTGACTACACCAAGGAAAGCGTGCCCGAGCGCGTGCGCGAACTGACCGGCGGCAAGGGCGTGCCGGTGGTCTACGACTCCGTCGGCAAGTCGACCTGGGAAGGCTCGCTGGACTGCCTGAGCCCCCGCGGCCTGATGGTGAGCTTCGGCAACGCCTCCGGTCCGGTCGACGGCGTCAATCTGGGCATTCTGGGGGCCAAGGGCTCGCTTTACGTCACCCGCCCGTCGCTGATGGCCTACACGGGCACCCGTGCGGACCTGGAATTGTCCGCCGGCCGGCTGTTCGACATGGTCGCGGGCGGCAAGGTCGGGATCAAGATCAACCAGACCTACCCGCTGGCCGAGGCCGCCCAGGCCCATCGCGACCTGGAAAGCCGCAAGACCACCGGCTCGACGGTGTTCACGGTCTGATTCCGCGGCGCGTCCTCGGGGCGCGCCGCCCTCAACCCAATTTACCCTAGTGACTTGAAATTGCGTGATATTCCGGGGTATCGGCCGCCGAAAACCCGGACGCCGCGGCAATTGACACGTCAGGCGCCGCCCCATACGGTGATCGTCACCCAATCATTCCGTCGAGATGTGCGCTTCGCATGAGCCTGTCAGACGCTGCCTGGACGCAGTTGATTTCCGCCGCCCACACCTCCGGTCGCAAGGCGGCGCTGGCCATAACCGGCGGCGGCACCGGTGCGGTGGGGGAATTGTTGCGGATTCCCGGCGGGTCGCAGTTGTTGATCGAGGTGCAGGTTCCCTACAGCGAACAGGCGCTGGAGACGTTCCTGGGGTTTGCGCCCGGCCAGGCGTGCAGCGCCGATACGGCGATCGCCATGGCGCAGAAGGCGCGGTTGCGGGCATCGGGGATGGTGGCGAGGGATGCCGACCTCGTCGGGCTCGGGGCGACGGCGGCGCTTGTGAGCGACCGGCCGCGCCGCGGCGAACACCGATTTCATATCGCCTGCGTCGGAGCCGACAGCATTGCCCATTGCACGGTCGTGCTGGCGAAGGGCCGGCGCGATCGGCCGGCGGAAGAGGCGCTGGTCGCCCGCGCGATCATTCTCTGGCTGGCGCGGGCCTGCGGCGTCGCCGCGCCGTCGCCGCAAAGTCTGCTCGACCCGGACGAACGCTTCGCCCAGGCGGAGGTTGCCGCCGCGGATAGGATCGACGCGCTCTTGGCCGGCAGTGTCGATCGGGTGACGGCTTTGCCCGACGGGCAATTGCTTCTGGCCTCGGCGCCGCCGGCGATGGTGATGCCGGGCTCGTTCAATCCGGTGCATGCCGGGCATGTTCGACTGGCCCAGGCGGCGTCGGACATTCAGCAGCAGCCCACGACGTTCGAAATTTCGGTGACCAATGTCGACAAGCCGCCGCTGACGGGCGACGTGGTCCGCCACCGTCTCCGGCAATTCGCCTGGAAATCGCCGGTCGAACTGACCCGGGCGCCCACCTTTCTGGAAAAGTCGCGGCTGTTCGCCGGCGCGACATTCGTTATTGGTGCCGATACGGCGGAACGCCTGGTGGCGGCAAAATACTATGACGACGACGAGGACCGCATGCACGCGGCCCTGGAGGAAATCGGCGGGTCCGGGGGAAGTTTCCTGGTGGCGGTGCGCGTTGATTCCGGCGGCCGTCTCATGACCCTGCGGGACATTCCCGTCCCGCACCGTTTCGCCGACCTGTTTCTGGAGATTCCCGAACACCGCTTCCGTCTGGATACGTCTTCGTCGGCGATCCGGCAGCAGGGTGACCGCTGAGAGGTCCGTTCGTTCGCCGGTGCCGCCTTTCGCGTAAGGGGCTGGCGGAGCCGGGCCCCAGGCGGCGGGTGAAGGAATTTCCGACTCTCCCGACAACACTCGACGGTTTGCCCTTGCGCGCCCGGAATTTGGGATAATTCGTTAATTATCCAATCTATTGAGGAAACACATCTCTATTTATCGCGGATAGTGGCGGAAATCGGGAAAATTTTCTATATTCCCGAAATCTCTTCCCGACCGAACACAAGGACTCGGCCATGACCCGCTGGATGAGTGGCTTCGCGGCCGCCGCCCTGTTGCTTTTCACCACCATCCGTCCCGCCGCCGCCGAGACGTTGGAAATCGGCTATATGCCGATCCTGCCGGTTTCCCAGGTGTTCGTCGCGCTCGAGGAAGGGTGGCTGGCGGATGCCGGCATCGAGCCGAAGTTGATCCAGTTCCAGAACGGGCCCGCCATGGTCCAGGCGCTGCTGGCCGGCCAGCTCGACGTGGCCCATTTCGGCATCGGCCCGGCCATGGTCGCCCGCGCCAAGGGCGTCGACCTGAAGGTGGTGGCGTCCAGCACGGTCGAACAGATCAGCATTGTCGCCCTGCCGGACCTGGCGGCGGCTTTCGATGCCGGCCCGCCCGAAACCGCGTTCGCCCGATTCGCCGAAACCCATGGCCGCAAGCCGGTGATCGCCACCTTCCCGCTCGGCTCGGTGCCGGAGACGGTGCTGCACTACTGGGTCGAACGCCAACTCGGCATTTCGCGCGATACCATGACCGTCGTTTACCAGGGCGCGGCCCAGGTGCAACAGGCGCTGCTGACCGGCGCGGTCGACGGTGCGGCCATTCTGGAGCCGGTGGTGGCGCTGACGCTCGACCGGGTCGATGGCGCGAAGGTGGTGGCGAAGGGTTCCGAGCTTTTTCCCGGCCAGCCCGGCGCCGTGCTGGCCGTGCGCGAGGCGCTGATCGCACGCGCGCCGCAACTGGTCCAGGCCCTGGTCGCGGCCCAGATCCGCGCCACCGAAACGCTCCGCAACGACCCGGAGGGAGCCGCCGCGGCTGTCGGCAAATATGTCGGTGGCGGCCGCATGCCGAAGCCCGTGGTGGTCCAGGCGCTCCAGAACAGCCAGCAGGCGTTCGTCGACGACCCGGACTACATCATCCCCGGCACCCGCACCATGCACGACTATCAGGCCGAGGTCGGCACGTTGAAGGCGAAGGTCGATCTGGACGCGCTGTTCGACACCCGGTTCTACAAGGCCGCAAAGGCCGCGGCGAACTAGGGCCATGGGGACGCTTGCGGAACCCCGAGGGCACGCGGTCCGGCGCAGCGCACCGCTGCGCCCACTGCGCCTGCCCCGTCGCGCACTGCTGGGGCTTGCCGGCGTGCTGGCCTTTGTCGCGCTCTGGAAACTCTCGCACGATTACGCCTGGACCGGTGCGGGCACCATGCCGGACCCGTTCAAGCTGCCCCGGGCGCTGTGGGACGAGTGGACCAGCGGGCGCCTGCTGCCGGCCATCGGCTCCAGTCTGATCCATTACGTCTGGGGGCTGGGCATCGGCGCCGTGCTGGGCATGGCCGTTGGCTTCGCGGCCGCTGCCAACGACACGTTCGAGGCCGCCCATGCCTATATCGCCCGGCTGCTGCGGCCGATCCCGCCGCTCGCCTGGGTGGTGTTCGCCATTGCCTGGTTCCAGGTAAGCCATGCGGGCGCCGCCTTCGTCATCGCCATCGGCGTGTTCTGGGTCAACTATTTCGCCACCCACGCCGCCGTGCGCGGTGTCGACCCGCGCTATTACGAGCTGGCACGGGTGTTCGGCCAGGGCGGGGCGGTCCGCCGGAGCGTCACCGTCACCTTGCCCGCCGCCGCGCCGGGGATGCTGTCCGGCTTCCGCACCGGAGTCGGCCAGGCCTGGATGGCGTTGATTGCCGCCGAACTGCTGGGCGTGCCCGGTATGGGCCAGGAAATGAACTCGGCCGCCGGTGTCGGCGCCTACGAGGCCGTGGTGATCTACATGTTCGCGATTTCGGCGGTCTATGCGATTTGCGACTTCGCCTTCGTCCGTCTGGAGAATTGGATCCTGCAATGGCGTCCCTGAGCCTGCCGGTGGTCGAAATCGACCGGGTTACGCTGCGCCACCCGAAAGCCGCGGCACCGGTCTTGCGCGACGCCTCGCTGGCCGTCGGCGATGGCGAGTTCGTCTGTGTGGTCGGCGGGTCCGGCGTCGGCAAATCCACCCTGTTGCGCGCCATTGCGGGCCTGCTGGAAACGGAGCGGGGGGATGTGCGGGTGAACGTGCCGTCGGCGCCGGACCGCCGCGACCGGTCCGTGGTGTTCCAGGACAGCCGCCTGCTGCCCTGGCGCCGGGTCGCGGCCAATGTCGCGCTCGGCCTGACGGGCCTGCGGCTGGACCAGGGAGAGGCGGAGGCGCGGGTGCGCGATGCGCTGGCGCTCACCGGGCTGGCGGATTTTGCCGGCCGCTGGCCGCACCAGCTTTCCGGGGGGCAGGCCCAGCGGGTCGGCATTGCCCGGGCGCTGGCGGTGCGGCCCGCCATCCTGCTGATGGACGAGCCCTTCAGCGCCGTTGACGCCATCACCCGCACCCATTTGCAGGACGAGTTGGTCCGCATTTGGCAGGCGAGCGGCACGTCCGTTGTGTTTGTCACGCACGATATCGCCGAAGCGGTGTTTCTGGGCGATCGCGTCGTGGTCCTGGCCGGCGCGCCGGCGGGCATTGCCGCCGATATTCCCGTGACCATTCCCCGATCCCGGCGGCGCGACGAGCAGGCGTCGGCGGCCTTGGTCCAGTCCATCGCGCAGCGCTTGCACGCGTGAGGAAGCCGCTGCCCCCCATGGCACCAGCCCCACCACCCCCGATGCCGTCGCGGTCCGCGTCGGCTGCAACAGCATAGCGTATCCAATCCGGGTCGACGGTTCCGCGAGGTGCCGTCTGTCCGGTTCTCGGGAAGCAGAAGAGGCCATTATGAGCGATCTGAAATCCATCATTGCGAACATGCAGGCGAATCTGCGGGTCAGGCCCGACAGTGCCAAGGCGACGTTTCAATCCCAGTCGCGCTTGCAGGATGGCCTGCGGACCGTCGCCAAGATCCGCCAGCACGAGGTGACCGTCGACGAACCGCCGGCGCTCGGCGGCGAGGATGCGGGGCCGAACCCGGTCGAACTGATCCTGGCGGCACTCGGCACCTGCCAGGAAATCACCTACCGGGCTTACGCAACCGCGCTCGGCATCCCGTTGGAAAACGTCTCCGTCACGCTGGCGGGGGATCTGGATCTGCGCGGCTTCTTTGGCGTCGATGACAGCGTGCGCGCGGGCTATCAGCGGATCACGGGCACGGTCCGTCTGGAATCGAGTGCCGACGAGGAGACGCTCCTGGCCCTGCGCCAGGCGGTGAACGCGCACTGCCCGGTGCTGGACATCATCAGGCAACCGGTGCCGGTCACGCTGGAACTGGACATCAAATCGCCCGGTTGAGCCGCCCGAACCGGTCCCGATCGTCCCGGCGCCGGGGTGCCGGGCCGGCGTGGTCGGGACCGGGGGCAGGATCGGGCGCAGGCGGTCCGCCGCACCCGGCCATCAGTGCGAGATCATCCACGGTCTGGCCGTCGGGAAGGATTTGGAGCCGTCCGGCCGGCTGAGCGTCTTGCGGGACGCGGTCCGGCCGCCGCTGCAACAGGCGCAGCCGGGGCCATGACTGGAAAGGCGTTTCGGACTGTCCGCCGCGCGCTCGTTGGTGGCGTGGGCCTGGCGCTGGACAGCGTCCATGCGCAGCACCCGCGGCACCGTCAGCATGACCCGCGGCGCGTCGGCGCCGCAGTCGGGGCAGGCGCAGGGGCGGTCGTACTCGGCCATGGGGCGCATGGCCGAGAACACGCCGTCCTGCTCGCACCGATATTCGTAGAGGGGCATGGGCGATGGCTCTCCTTACAGGTCCGGGGCGAGCGGCACGTCGACGGAGCCGTCGAGATATTTCACCGGGCCGTTCGCGTTCGGCATCAGGTCCCATTCGAAGATGTCGGTCGGCAGCCAGAGCGTGGCGCAGGCGTTGGGAATGTCGACCACGCCCGAGATATGCCCTTGGCACGGCGCGGTGCCGAGAATGGCATAGGCCTGGGCGCCGGAATAGCCGAACTTCTTCAGATACTCGATGGCATTCAGGCAGGCTTGGCGATAGGCGACGTGGACGTCCAGATAGTGTTGGGTGCCGCTTTCGTCGACGGAAATGCCTTCGAAGATCAGGAAATCGTCGTATTTCGGCGTGATCGGCGACGGTTTGAAGATCGGGTTCTTCACGCCGTATTTGGCCATGCCGTCCTTGATCAGGTCCACCTTCAGGTGCAGCCAGCCGGCCATTTCGATGGCGCCGCAAAACGTGATCTCGCCGTCGCCCTGGCTGAAATGCAGATCGCCCATGGAGAGGCCGGCGCCGTCGACATAGACCGGAAAATACACCTTGGAGCCGCGCGACAGGTCCTTGATATCGCAGTTGCCGCCATGCTCGCGCGGCGGCACGGTGCGCGCGCCCTCGGCGGCGGCCGCCGCCTTGGCGTCGCCCTTGAGGCGGCCCATATGCGCGGTCGGGCCGCCGTCGGGCAGGGCGGCGAGCGGCGGCACGCGGCCTGGGTCGGTGTCGAACAGCGCCTTTTCGCGCGCGTTCCACAGGTCGAGCATTTTGCGATCCGGCAGGCAGCCGATCAGGCCCGGATGGATCAGGCCGGCATATTTCACGCCCGGCACGTGGCGCGAGGTGGTGAACATGCCGTGGAAATCCCAGATCGACTTCTGCGCCAGCGGAAAATGCTCGGTCAGGAAGCCGCCGCCGTTCTGCTTCGAAAAGAAACCGTTGAAGCCCCAAAGGCTCTCGTCCTTGGCGCCGATGTCCAGGATTTCGACCACCAACAGGTCGCCCGGCTTGGCGCCCTTCACGCCGATCGGGCCGGAGAGATAGTGCACCTGCTCCAATTCCACGTCGCGGACGTCGGCCGCATCGTCGTTGTTGGCGATCTGGCCGCCGGTCCAGTCGTAGGTTTCGACCTTGAAATCATCGCCCGGCGCGACCCAGACGCCGATCGGGATGTCCGGGTGCCAGCGATTGTGCACATTCTCGTTGGTGTGCGGGTTTCGCTCAGATTGACTTCAATGATCGGCGTGTCAGTCTGGCTCCCTTTCGGCCGGTGCTGGCTTTTGCGCGGGGATTTGCGGGAAGGGTCAGACGGACAGGAAGCGGGAGACCTTGCGCCTCGTCGATGCGGCGCGCGCGGCGCTTCGTGCACGAATTCGCCGTTTTCGATCACGAGCACGCGGTCGGCGACGTCGAGCGCGAAGCGCAGCACCTGCTCCGAGACGACGATCGGCGAGGCCGCGCTGGTCGCGGATGCGCTTCAAGGTGCGCGCCATTTCCTTGATGATCGACGGCTGGATGCCCTCGGTCGGCTCGTCGAGCAGCAACACCTTGGGGTCGGACGCCAGCGCGCGCGGCGATGGCGAGCTGCTGCTGCTGGCCGCCGAGAGATTGCCGCCGCGGCGGGACTTCATCTCCAGCAGCACCGGGAACAGCTCGTAGATGCTCCTCGGGCTGACCGCGGACTTGCCGGTGGCGGTCAGGCCGGTCTCCACATTCTCCTGCACCGTCATGGTGGAGAAGATTTGCCGGCCCTGGGGCACATAGGCGATGCCGTTGGCGACGCGCTGATAGGGCTTCAGCCGGGTGACCTCGGTGCCGTCGACGCTGACCGCGCCGGTCTTGGCCGGGACGATGCCGATCAGGGTTTTCATCAGCGTGGTCTTGCCCATGCCGTTGCGGCCCATGATGGCGACGATCTCGCCCGGCTCCACCTGGAAGTCGAGGCCGTGCAGCACCTCGGATTCGCCATAGGCCGCGCGCAGGTTGGCGATGGAAAGCATGGCGGTCTCCTTTAGTGTCCCAGATAGACTTCGACGACCTTCGGGTCGGCCTGCACGTGCTCCATCGAGCCCTCGGACAGCACCTTGCCCTGATGCAGAACGGTGACGCGGGTGGCGATGTCCTCGGCGAACTTCATGTCATGCTCGATCACGATCACCGAGCGGTCGCGGACAATGCGCTGTAGCAACTCCGCGGTCTTGACCCGCTCGGCCACCGACATGCCGGCCACCGGCTCGTCTAGCATCAGCAATTGCGGGTCCTGGATCAGCAACATGCCGATTTCGAGCCATTGCTTCTGGCCATGGCTGAGAAAAGCGGCCTTTTCGTTCAGGGCGCTGTCCAGGAAGATGGTCTCGGCCACCTCGCGGATGCGCTCGATCACCGCCGCGTCGCGCTGGAAGAACAGCGCGCCGAAGACGCCGTGGCCCTTGGGGTATGAAATCTCCAGGTTTTCGAACACGGTCAGGTCCTCATAGACCGACGGCGTCTGGAATTTGCGGCCGACGCCGGCATGGACGATCTGGTCCTCGCGCAGGGTCAGCAATTCCTGGCCCTTGAACTTGACCGAGCCGGCGGTGGCCTTGGTGCGGCCGCAGATCAGGTCCAGAACCGTGGTCTTGCCCGCACCGTTCGGGCCGATGATGACCCGGCACTCGTTCGGGTCGATATAGAGGCTGAGATCGTCCACCGCCTTGAAGCCGTCGAACGAGACCGTGAGCCCTTCCACCGCCAGCAGGAATTCGGATGCGTCTGCCATGGGAACTCCCTCCTACTCGGCCGGCGCGCGGACGGTGGGCGCGGACGCCTTGTCGGCGGCGCGTTGCGGCAGCAGCTTGCGCAGATTGGGGGCGATATACTGGTCGTAGATGCCGGCCAGGCCGTTCGGGAACACCAGCACCACGGCGATGAACAACCCGCCGAGGCCCAGGAGCCAGATTTCGGGAAAACTCTCGGAGAAGGTGGTCTTGGCCCAGTTCACCAGCAGCGCGCCATAGACCGCGCCGAAGATCGAAAGCCGTCCACCGACGGCGCAGAAGATCACCATCTCGATCGAGGGCACGATGCCGACGAAGCTCGGCGACATGAAGCCGACCTGCAACGTGAACATCGCCCCGCCGATGGCGGCGAAGGCGGCGCCGACGCAGAAGACGAAGATCTTGAAATTGGCCACGTCATAGCCGGAAAAGCGCACCCGGTCCTCCTGGTCGCGCATGGCGATCAGGATGCGGCCCAGCTTCGACTTGGCGATGAAGTGGGCGGCGAACAGGCAGGCGAACAGCAGCGCGCCGTTGACGAAATAGAGGACGGTCTTGGCCTCGTCCGTGCGGATGTCCCAGCCTTGCAGCGTGCGCAGGTCGGTGATGCCGTTGACGCCGCCGGTATAGCCCTGCTGGCCGATGATCAGGATGGTGAGGATCGCGGCCACGGCCTGGGTGATGATGGCGAAATAGACGCCGCCCACCCGCCGCTTGAACATGGCGACGCCGATGACGAAGGCGAAGAGGGTCGGCACGGCCACGACCGCGAACAGGGTGAAGTGCAGGCTGTAGAAGGGCTGCCACCAGGACGGCAAGGCCGTGAGCTGGTTCCAGTCCATGAAGTCGGGGATGCCCGGCGTGGACTGGATCTTGGTGGCCTCGGGCGTGGAGGCTTCCAGCTTCAGGAACATGGCCATGCAATAGCCGCCCAGGCCGAAGAAAATGCCCTGGCCCAGGCTCAGAATGCCGCCCGCGCCCCAGCACAGCACCAGGCCGACCGCGACGAAGGCATAGGTCAGGTACTTGCCGAACAGGTTGAGGCGGAAGGAGTCGAGGGCGGCCGGCAGCACCAGGAAAATGACGGCGGCGAGGACGGCGAAGCCGACCATCTCCGACAGGGTGAAATAGCGGTTGCGCGCAAGCATGACGGTCTTTCCCCTATTTCCGCAGCTTCAGGGCGAACAGGCCCTGCGGGCGCAGCATCAGAATGCCGACCACCGTCATCAGCGTGAGCACCTTGGCCATGGAGCCGGACAGGAAGAACTCCATGATCGATTGCGCCTGGCTGATGGAAAACGCCGAGGCGATGGTGCCGAGCAGGCTGGCCGCGCCGCCGAACACCACCACCAGGAAGGTGTCGACGATATAGAGCTGGCCCGCCGTCGGCCCGGTCGAGCCGATCATGGTGAAGGCCGCGCCGGCGACCCCGGCGACGCCGCAGCCGATGCCGAAGGTCAGGCGGTCCGTGCGTTCGGTGTTGATGCCGACCGCGCCCGCCATGGTCCGGTTCTGGGTGACGGCGCGGACCTGCTTGCCCCAGCCGGAGCGGAACAGCAGGAAATAGACCGCCAGCGAAATGCCCAGCGCCAGCATCATCACGAACAGGCCGTTGATCGGCACCTCGATCAGGTCGGTCACCTGGAGCGCGCCCATCATCCAGTCGGGAATGGTGACGCCCACCTCGCGCGCGCCGAACACCGAGCGATAGACCTGTTGCAGGATCAGGCTGAGGCCCCAGGTGGCCAGCAGCGTATCCAGCGGCCGTTTGTAGAGGTGGCGGATCAGCGCCCACTCCACCAGCATTCCCAGCCCGCCGGAGACGAAGAAGGCCGCAATCATCGCGATGAAGAAATAGATGCCGAACAGGCCCGGCAGGTAATCGGCGAAGACGTGCGACAGCAGGTAGGTGACATAGGCGCCCAGGATCATGAATTCGCCGTGGGCCATGTTGATGACGCCCATCTGGCCGAAGATGATCGCCAGGCCGAGCGCCATCAACACAAAGACCGAAAAACAGGATCAGGCCCGCAAAGCCCTGCATCGCAAAGATGGCGCCAATTCGCCAATCGAATAGTCGGCGAACATGGGATTCCGTTCTCCGTCGGCGGCCCGGACGCCGCCCGCGTCGCGGGCGCGCGACGCCGGCGGTCCCGGTCGCGGAGTGCTGTGCGCGGCGGGGGGCAGAGGCTTACTGGTAGCCCTCCGGGAACGGATCGGGCTCGACCAGGTCGGCGGTCTCGTACACCACCTCGTACTGGCCGTCGCTGCGGGCCTTGCCGACGCGCGTCTTGGACCAGAGGTGATGGTTTTCGTGGATGCGGACGTAAGCCTTCCGGCGCCTTGGTGAACTCGATGCCCGGCGACGCCGCCGCGATCTTGTCGATATCGAAGGAGGCCGGCCTTTTCCGACCGCCATTTCCACAGCCACGGCCCGAGATAGGCGGCCTGGCGTCACGTCGCCGATCACCATGTTCTCGCCCCACATCTTCTTGAAAGGCGGCGACGAACGCGCCTTGTTGTTCGGGTTGTCCAGCGCTCTGGAAGTACTTCATGCAGGCGCATGCGCCGACGATGTTCTCGCCGCCGATGCCGCGATTTCGTCTTCAGTCACCGAAATGGTGAGCAGCAGCGGTTTTGCTTGGTCGATCGATGCCGGCCGCCTTCAACTGCTTGTAGAAGGCGACGTTGGACCCGCCGACGACGATGGCATAGATCACGTCCGGCTTTTTCAGGCGGATCTTGTTGATGACCGAGTTGAACTGGGTGTGGCCGAGCGGATAATACTCCTCGCCCACCACTTTCAGGCCCAGCTGGCTTTCGATGTGCTTGCGCGCGATCTTGTTCGAGGTGCGCGGCCAGATATAGTCGGAGCCCAGCAGATAAAACGACTTGGCGCCCTTGGTCTCGGCCACCCAGTTCAGGCCGGCAATGATCTGCTGCGTCGCCTCCTGGCCGGTGTAGATCACGTTCGGCGACTGTTCCAGGCCCTCATAGAAGGTCGGATAGTAGAGGAAGCCGTTATACTGCTCGAATACCGGCAGCACCGCCTTGCGGCTGGCCGACGTCCAGCAGCCCATGACCGAGGCAACCTTGTCGTTGACCAGCAGCTTCTTCGCCTTTTCGGCGAAGGTCGGCCAGTCGGAGGCGCCGTCTTCCTGGATGAATTCGATCTTGCGGCCCAGCACGCCGCCCATGGCGTTGATCTGCGCGATGGCCAGCTTTTCCGCCTGGACCGACCCGGTCTCGGAAATCGCCATCGTGCCGGTGATCGAGTGCAGAATGCCGACGGTCGCCGTGGTGTCGGTCACGGCCAGGCCCGTGGTGTTGACCGCCGCGGTCGGGAAGTCCGCCGCCCGCAGGAATTTCGGCGCGAACAGGCCGGCGGTCAGCGCCGCACCGCCCGCCAGGACGCTGCGGCGGCTCAGGGGGCCGAGAATGGGCGATGTGGGATCCTTGTCGGACATAGCGCGCTCCTTCGTTTCATGACCGGGGCGGATGAACCGCCGACTTGACGAAGGATCGATGTGATGTTGCATTGCAACAATGGGCAGAAATGCGTAGTGCCCTCGGCAAAAGTGCGGCTTAGCTTTCCTGCAATCCCGGCCAGGCGTCGTCTGTCCGAACACCGCGATTGAGAGGCCCGATGGCCGGCGACATTTCGGTTTCCCGCTTGAGGCGCACCTATAATCAATGGGTTGCCAACGAGACGCTTGAAGATTTTGCCCTGCGTTTCACCGCGTTCCGGGCGCGGAAATGGTCGTCACTGCGCGTGGCGAACACCGCCATCGGTTCTATTTCATTCCTGGCGCTGGAGGCCATCGGTGGGGCGATGACCCTGACCTACGGCTTTAACAACGCAGTTGCAGCAATTTTAATCGTCGGCGCCGTTTTGTTCATCACCGGGGTGCCCATCGCCTATCACTCGGCCAGGGCCGGGGTGGATATCGACCTGCTGACCCGCGGCGCCGGCTTTGGCTATCTCGGTCGACGATCACCTCGTTGGTCTATGCCAGCTTCACCTTCATCTTCTTTGCCCTCGAAGCCGCGATCCTCGGCGCAGCGCCTGGAATGTGCCTCGGATTCGCTTGCCGATCGGCCTATCTTCTCAATGCGTTGCTGGTTATTCCGCTGGTCACCCACGGCTTCGCCCGCATCGGCGTCTTTCAGAAATGGACGCAACCGCTCTGGATCGTCTTGCAGGTGCTGCCGTTCGTGGCCCTGGCCTGGGTCGGCAGCGAGGCCCTGCCGTGGGTGCGCCACCAGGGCCTGCCGCAAGGGCAGGTGGGCGCGAGCCTGGACCCGATCATGGTTGCCGCAGCAACGGGCATCGCGTTCGCATTGATCGCGCAAATCGGCGAGCAGGTCGACTTCCTGCGCTTTCTGCCCCAACCCGAAAACCGGCGCGAGCGGCTTTCCTGGTGGCTCGCCCTGCTGGCGGCCGGGCCGGGCTGGGCCGTGATCGGCACGCTGAAAATGCTGGCCGGCTCGATCCTGACCGTGTTGATCCTGAATGCGGACGTGCCGGTGGAAGCCGCGATCGAGCCGACCATCATGTATCTCGCGGCCTATGAGCGGTTCCTGCCGCCGGAGGCCGCGCTCGTCTTCACCATCGGCTTTGTGATCCTGGCGCAGCTCAAGATCAACGTAACCAACGCCTATGCCGGCTCCATCGCCTGGTCGAACTTTTTCGCCCGCGTGACCCACAGCCATCCGGGCCGCGTGGTCTGGCTCGTGTTCAATGTCGCCATCGCGCTGATGCTGATGCAGTTCGGTGTGTTCGGGGCGCTGGAGAACACGCTGGCATTCTACTCCCACGTGGCGCTGGCCTGGATCGGGGCGATCACGGCGGACCTGATGATCAACCTGCCGCTCGGATTGCGCCCCCGACGGATCGAATTCCGCCGGGCCTATCTCTTCGACATCAACCCGGTCGGTGTGGGCGCGGCGGTGCTGGCGACGGGCCTTTCCCTGGTCGCATCGCTGGGTTTTCTCGGCGGCAATGTCGCGGCGTTTTCCAGCTGGATCGCGTTCGGCACCGCCATGATCGCGGCGCCGGCGATCGCCATCGCCACGAAAGGCCGGTTCTACCTGGCCCGGACGCCGCCGCCGCAGAGCCGCGCGGGGGAGCGCACGTGCATCATCTGTGAACACAAGTTCGACGGCCAGGACATGGTCGACTGCCCGTTTCACGGCGGCGCGGTCTGCTCGCTCTGCTGCACGCTGGAATCGCAATGCGAGGATGCGTGCAAGCCGGCGGCCCGGCTGCATCGCCAGGCGGCGGTGCTGGCCGGCCGGGTGCTGCCGGCCGGGATGCAGAAAACCGTGCTGACCCGCTATGGCGCCTTCGCCCCGATCTTCGGCGCCATGGCGTTGGTCGTCGGCGTGCTTTTGCTGATCGTCTACCAGAATTTTCGCGTGGTCTCGCCCGATGCGGCCGATGCGGTCGGGCGCGCCCTGGCCCTGTCCTTCATGATCCTGGTGATCCTGGTGGGCGTTACCGCCTGGCTCTACACGCTGTCCGAGGAAAGCCGCATTCTCGCCAATCGCGAGCGGGAGCAGCAGACGCAGCGCCTGGTGGCCGAGATCGAGGCCCACCGGCGCACGGATGCGGAATTGCAGGAAGCGAAGGAGGCGGCGGAGGCCGCCAATCGCGCCAAGAGCCGGTATCTGGTGGGCATCACGCACGAATTGCGCACGCCTCTGAACGCGATTCTCGGCTATGCGCAGTTGCTGGAAAACGACCAGACCATTCCCGAACATCGCCGCCCGAGCGTGCGCACCATCCGCCATTCCTCCGAACACCTGGCCGACCTGATCGAAGGGCTGCTCGACATTTCCAAGATCGAGGCGGGGCGGATCGACGTCTACCGGATGGAGGTCAATCTGCGCGAACTGCTCGACCAGATTTGCGCCATCTTCGCCATCGAGGCCCGGGCCAAGGGGCTGGAATTCGTGGCCGAAATCGCCCCGGACACGCCGGCCTTCGTCTTTGCCGACGAGCGCCGGCTGCGGCAGATCCTGATCAATCTGCTGGCGAACGCGGTCCGCTACACCGACAGGGGATCGGTCCGCCTGTCGGTGTTCTTCCGCAACGACATCGCGCATATCGCCGTGTCCGATACCGGCCGCGGCATTCCCCGTGCCGACTGGGACCGGATTTTCACGCCGTTCGAGCGCATCGTCGATCCGAACAATGTCGTCCCGGGCACGGGGCTTGGGCTGACCATCACCAAGCTGCTGGTGGAGATGCTGGGCGGCGAACTGACGTTCGAGAGCGCCGTCGGCAAGGGGTCGAGTTTCCGCGTGCGCCTGTTCCTGAACCGCAGCGGGCGTGTGGCGCCGGCCGCGCAGGTGCGGCCGCGTTGCGGCTATCTGGGGCCGCGCCGGCATATTCTGATCGTCGACGACAATCACAGTCATCGCCAGTTGCTGGCCGATGCGCTCGGCCCGCTCGGCTTCCTGCTGTCCATGGCGGAGTCGGGTGACGTGGCGCTCACCGTCGCCCGCACCAAGCCGCCGGATCTGGCCCTGATCGACGTGGCCATGCCGGGCATGACAGGGGTGGAGCTGGCCGAACGCCTGCGCCACGAATGCGGGCTCAAGGCGCCGTTGATCCTGGTCTCCGCCCATGCCGGCGACCAGTTGCACGGCCTCGGCGGCAATCCCACCCATGACGGATTCATCGCCAAGCCGGTCAATATCCCGGCCTTGCTGGACCGGATCGGCGAGGCGCTCCAACTCGCCTGGACCCATGACGCCCCCGCGCCGGCCGCCGACCTGCCGCTCTGGGCGCCCTCTGAGACGCTGGCGGCCCTGGAGGAGAAGCTGGCAATCGCCCATCTGCGCGGCTTGCAGACGCTCCTGGCCGGCATGGACGCCACCGACCCGCGCACCGGGTCCTTCCGGCATCGGGCCGCGGCGCTCGTCGAGGCGGTCGATCTGGAAGGTCTCGCTGTCCTGATAAGGGAAACCCGCCATGCCGCCTGAGTCCCCCATGGAGCCGCGCCGGCTGGTGCTTTTGGTCGATGACAGCCCGGAGGCCCTGACGGCCCTGGTCGAGGCGCTGGAGGATGCCGCCCTGACCGCGTTGGTGGCCCGCGACGGGCTTTCCGCCCTGGCCCTGCTCGACCGGGTGCGTCCCGATTTGATCCTGATGGATGCCGCGATGCCCGGCATCGATGGGTTCGAGACCTGCCGGCGGATCAAAAAGCGGCCCGAATTCTCGCTGACGCCGATCATCTTCATGACCGGGCTGACCGAGCGCGAGCATGTGCTCGCCGGTCTGGAGGCGGGCGGGGTCGACTATGTGACCAAGCCCATCGACCAGCAGGAAATGCTGGCGCGCATCCGCATTCACCTGACCAATGCCGGTTTCGTCCAGGATGCGCGCGCGGCATTGGATGCGGCGGGGCCGGGTGTGCTGGCCATCGCCCGCGATGGCTCGACGCAATGGCTGTCCCGCCGGGCGGAGGAGCGGCTTGGCAGCGGCCTGGAGAACGTGTCCGAGAATGGCCGCAGCACCATATCCCTCTGGTTGGCCGAGACCGCGGGGCAGCCGCTGTCCGAATGCCGGCCCTTGGATATCCGCCTTGAGGACGGCAAGCTCGCCCGTCTCCAGGTTATCGGCCGCCCGGCCAGCGGCGATACCCTGGTCGGCGTTGCCTTGCAGGAGAACAGCAAGGACAGCGAAGTGCTCAGCCGCAAGCTGGGCCTGTCGCAGCGGGAAGGGGAGGTGCTGTCCTGGCTTGCGAAAGGGAAATCGAACAAGGACATCGCCACCATCCTGCACCTGAGCCCGCGGACGGTGACCAAGCATATCGAGAAAATCCTGGAAAAACTGGGCGTGGAGAACCGAACCTCCGCCGCGATCCTTTCCGTCAAGATATTGATGAATTCGCAAGTGTGATTGCAAAGGCGATGGCAGTGACAAAAGCAATGCGTGCGTGAGGCCGGGTTCCGGCGGTATCCGATGGCTGCGTCGTGTCCGAGGCCGTATCCGAGGCGCGATGTGCGCGGTTGGCCGCTCTCGGCGCTGCGCGGCGGCTACGGTTTTCCGGCGCGCTCGCACCCCATCGCGTTGCGAGGCCCCGGCGGGCCGAACCCGGCGGTGTGCGGCGGACGGCGGGGCTTCCGCGCCCTTGCCGCCGCTCGGGGCGGAATTGCGGTCCCGGTCTCGCGTCAAAAAGGGCCATTGAACCGCTTACCGCAATCGATCCTATCTCGCCGGGCGTCGGGGGCAGACGGACGAGGCCGACTTGAGCGGCGACGGATGCGCAGGGCGCGAGATTGAGGAGCGAGGCCATGGCGCACCGCTACGCACACGATCGCCATCACACGCACGACCCCGCAGCCGCCCCGCCGGGCGCGGGCCGGGGGGCGCGGCCATGATCCGCCATTCGGTTCGCGGCTGCATCACCGTCATCCCGGTCGTCGCAGCCCTGCTCGTCGCCCCGCTCGATCCGGCCCTGGCGCACCTGGCCGAGGCGATCACGGCGCGCACGGCCTGGGCCGCCTGGGATTTCACGCCGGATGTGGTCCTGCTCACCGGGTTGGCGGTGGCGATCTACATGGCCGGCCTGGTCCGGCGGCATGGCAGCAAGGTGACGACCCATTGGTGGCGGCACGCGTTGTTCCTGGCCGGTGTGGCGGCGGTCTTCCTCGCCCTGGAATCGCCGATCGACCCGATCGCGGAGCACCTGTTTTTCGTGCACCAGATCCAGCACCTGCTGTTGCATATGGTGGGGCCGATGCTGCTGGCGCTGTCCTGGCCGCAGGCGACGTTGACCGCCGGCCTGCCCGGTGCGGTCAAGACCGGGGTGCTGGCGCCGACCCTGACCAATGTCACGCTGCGGCGGGTGTTCGGCTTCCTGACCCATCCGGCCATCGTGACCGTGTTGTTCATCCTGTCCCTGTATTTCTGGGAAATCCCGCGCTTCCACAATTTCGCGCTGCTGAACGAGCCGGTTCACTACCTGATGCATGTCACCATGCTGGTGGCGGGCCTGCTGTTCTGGTGGCGGGTTTTCGACCGGCGTCCGCCGCGAACGCCCATCGACCTGGACGACGATTTCGTGCCCTGGTGGCGCCCGTTCGCAAGGCGCCGTGCCGGCCATGGCCTGAATTACGGCGTTCGGCTGATGATGGTGTGGATCGTCGTTCTCTCCAACATTCTGCTCGGCGCCTACACCACGCTCAAAATGGCCCCGCTCTATACGGCGTATGCGGCGCTGGGGCGTCTGTTCGGCTACACGGCCCATGCGGACGAGATGCTGGGTGGCTTCGTCATCTGGATTCCCAGCAGCATGATGTGCCTGATCGCCGTGCTGATCGTGATCCATCTCTGGGGGCTGTACGAAACCCGGATGGACCGGCTCCGCGTCGCGCGGCCGTTGTCGAATTCCGACGCCCTGCTCTATCCGCGGACCCGTCAGGCGGTGATCGAGCGCGCGGCCCCCAAGAACCGCGCGGTGGCGAGCGGGCTGGTCGTGTTCGTCATCGGCGTGTTCGTCACGGCCATCGTCACGGGCATTCTCGGCGCCGCGGCGGGTTCCGGGCGGGCCGCAGCGCCGCAGACGACGCTTCGGCCGCACCGCGGCGGTCACGCGGCGGAGTAGGCTTCCAGCTTTTCCATGTGCAGCAGCCATTGCGCCTCGGCCCGGTCGAGCGCCTCCGTCACCTCGGCAAACTTCTTTTGCAGCGTCTCCGCCTGCTCGGAACTGGCCTTGGTGTAGAAGTCCGGGTCGGCCAGGGTGGCGACGATCTTATCCTTGATTCCGGTAAGCTTTTCGACCCGCTCTTCCCAGGCGCGCACGGTCTTGCGCAGGGCCAGGGTTTCCTCCCGGCTCGGCCGTTTCGCACCGCGGGCGGGTTCGGCGGGTTTGGCCGGCTTTGCCTCCTCTTTCGCCGTGGCGACGCCCTTCAGATACAGGTCGCGATAGGCTTCGAGGTCGTCCTCGTACGGGCGGACGCGGCCCTTGTGCACCAGCCAGAGCCGGTCGGCGACGGCCGAGAGCAGGTGCATGTCATGGCTGACCAGGATCACGGCGCCGCTATAGGCGTTCAGCGCCTCCACCAGCGCCTCGCGGCTTTCGATGTCGAGGTGGTTGGTGGGCTCGTCCAGGATCAGCAGGTGCGGCGCCGGCAGCGTGGCGAGCAGCAGCGACAGCCGCGCCTTCTGGCCGCCGGACAACCGGCCGACCGGCGTTTCCGCCTGGTCCGGCCCCAGGCCGAAGCCGGCGAGGCGCGCGCGCAGGCGGCTTTCGTGCTGGCCCGGCTGTTCGCGCATCAGGTGCTGCAACGACGTCTCGCGGACGTCCAGCTCCTCCACCTGGTGCTGGGCGAAAAAGCCGACCCGCAGCTTGCGCGCCGCCGTGATCTCGCCCGCCATCGGCTTCAGCCGGTCCGACAGCAGCTTGGCGAGCGTGGTCTTGCCCTCGCCGTTGCGGCCGAGCAGCGCGATGCGGTCGTCCTGGTCCAGGCGCAGGTTCAGGCCCGACAGCACCGGCCGGCCGTCATAGCCGACGGCGACGCCGTCCAGCGTCAGGATCGGCGAGGCCAGTTCCTCCGGCTCCGGAAAGGTGAAGCGGGTGCGCGCCTCGTCTTCCGGCGCGCGGATGATCTCCATCTTTTCCAGCATCTTGACGCGGGCCTGCGCCTGCTTCGCCTTGGTGGCCTTGGCGCGGAAGCGGTCGACAAAGCTTTGCAGGTGGGCGCGCCGCGCCTCCTGCTTTTTCGCCTGGGCCGCCTGCAACGCCCGCTGGGCGGCACGCTGGCGGGCGAACTGGTCATAGGGGCCGGAGTAATAGGTGAGGCTGCGGTTTTCCAGATGCAGGATCGAGCCGACCGCCCGGTTCAGCAATTGCCGGTCGTGGCTGATGATCAGGACCGTGTGCTCGTAGCGGGCCAGATAGGTCTCCAGCCAGAGCGCGCCTTCCAGGTCCAGATAGTTGGTCGGCTCGTCCAGCAGCAGATAATCGGGGGCCGAGAACAGCACCGCCGCCAGCGCCACCCGCATGCGCCAGCCGCCGGAAAAGGCGGAGCAGGGCATTTGCTGCTCGTCGTGGCTGAAGCCCATGCCGGCGAGGATGGTGGCGGCCCGGCTTTCGGCCGACCAGGCGCCGATGTCGGCGAGGCGGGTCTGGATTTCGGCGATGCGGGCCGGGTCGCTGGCGGTTTCCGCCTCCGCCAGCAGGGCGGCGCGTTCGGTGTCGGCCGCCAGCACGGTGTCCAGCAGCGAGACCTCGTTGGAGGGAACCTCCTGGTCGACGCCGCCGATGCGGGCGCGGGCCGGGATGGCGATCTCGCCGCCATCCGGCTGCAACTCGCCGCGGATCAGGCGAAACAGGGTGGTCTTGCCGGCGCCGTTGCGGCCGATCAGGCCGACCTTGTGGCCGGTCGGGATCGTGGCCGACGCGTCCTGGAACAGCGGGCGGCCTTCGATGGCGAAATTGAGGTTGGTGATGCGCAGCATGACGGCGGGATGTGCCGGATGCGGGCCGGGCCGTCAATCGGCTAGGCGGGGGAGGGGGCGGGATGCCACGGCCGGTACGGCCCCGTTGCGGGCGGTGGACAGGGCGGCGGGAATCGCCTATCCAATTCCGGTGTCCAATCCGTCCCCCCGAACAAAATGGTTCGCCCCCTTGTGGTCCCTGCCCAGTCTCAGGCGGCTGACCCTGGTCATTGCGATGGCCTTGGCTCTGTGCGTTGCGACCCTGGGCGGCAGCGCCGTTGCCTTCGGTCCGGTCCACCAGGCCGCGGACTGTTGCGATGGCCAGGGCGCCAATGGCGGTTGTGATCGCGGCGGTATGCACCGGGCGGGACACTGGGAGGTCAAGGCGCCGGTTTCCGAACATGATAAGGGCCGCGCGCACGAGTGCGGCGCTCTGGCCGGCCATTGCGGCGGCCCGGCCCTCGGCGCGGGCTCCGTTGCGGCGTCCCACTGCCCGATCGGCAAGGCGAAAGTGGCGCCGGCCGGCGATGGCCCCGCGGCCTCGCGTGTCCTGGACGTCGAGACACCGCCCCCTCGCGTCTAGCGTTTGCAGATGAGGGCTGCCGGCCGCCGGCCGCGCCTTCATTCGCGGTATTCGTCACCCATTCTGCAAATGTTTCGATACGAGGACCCACTTATGGGCAAATCCCCGATATTTTGTGCGCCGCGCATCCTGGCCGTAGCGGCGGTCGCCTCCCTCCTTTCGCTGCCGGCTCTGGCGTCCGGCTCCCATGCCGGCGGGCATGGCGACGGACACGGCGGCGGGCATGGGGGCGGCATGGCCATGCAAGGCCAGCCCGGCGAGGCGGCCAATGTCTCGCGCACCGTGAATGTCGTCATGCACGACAATTCCTACGAGCCGGGCAGCATCTCGGTTAAGCCGGGCGAGACGGTCCGCTTCAAGATCCGCAATGCCGGCGAACTGGTGCACGAGTTCAATATCGGCACCGCCGCCATGCACGCCGATCATCAGGAAGAAATGATGATGATGATGCAGCAGGGCGTGCTCATGCCGGACCATATCGACCGGATGGCGGCCCGGCACATGCAGAAGACCATGGGCCACGGCATGCACAACGATCCGAACAGCGTGCTGCTGGAGCCGGGCCAGTCCGGGGAGGTGATCTGGACCTTCCCGAAGCAGGCCGCGGCCGAGATCGAATTCGGCTGCAACGTGCCGGGCCACTACCAGTCCGGCATGCACGGCCAATTCCGGATGCCGGGCCAACCCCACACGAGCGGCGGTTCCTGACCGCCGGGCGAGGCATTCGGTGCATTGCGCCGGGTGCCCCCTCTCCGATCCAAGCTTCCAACAGAGGATAGACGATGGAGACCATCGGCTTTGTCCGGGCCTGTGCGCTCGGTCTCGGCCTGGTTGCGCTCCCCATGGGCAGCGCTTCCGCCGACACGTACAATCTCACGGTCGACCGGGTGACGGTCGACACCGGCGACTTCACCAAGACCGGCGTCGGCTTCAATGGCCGCGCGACGCCGACCGTCCTGCGCTTCCACGAGGGCGAGGCGGTCACGATCAACGTCACCAACAACCTGTCCGAGGATACCTCGGTCCACTGGCACGGCTTGATCCTGCCGTTCGACCAGGACGGCGTGCCGAAGATCAGCTATCCCGGCATCGCGCCGGGCCAGACCTTCACCTACCGTTTTCCGATCCGCCAGGCCGGCACCTACTGGTTCCACAGCCATAGCGGCTACCAGGAACCGGACGGGGCCTATGGCGCCATCGTCATCGCGCCGAAGGAGGGCGAGCCGGTCCGCTATGACCGGGATTATGTGGTGCAACTGGCCGACGCGCATCCGCACCCGGGCAACCGCATCATGCGCAACCTGAAAATGATGCCGGACTATTACAACCGCCGCCAGCGCACGCTGTTCGACTTCCTGCGCGACTCGGAGGAGAAGGGGCTGGGGCCCGCGCTCGCCGACCGCCGCGCCTGGGGCGAAATGCGGATGATGCCGACGGATATCGAGGATCTCCAGGGCTTCACGCCGCTGATCAACGGCAAGGGGCCGGACCAGAACTGGACCGGCCTGTTCAAGCCGGGCGAGCGGGTGCGGCTGCGCTTCATCAACTCCTCGGCCATGACCTATTTCGACATCCGCATTCCCGGCCTGAAAATGACGGTGGTGCAGGCGGACGGCAACGCTGTCGAGCCCGTGCCCGTCGACGAGTTCCGCATCGCCGTGGCCGAGACCTATGACGTGGTCGTCCAGCCCTCGGACGAGAAGGCCTACACGATCTTTGCCGAATCCATGGGCCGGACGGCCTTTGCCCGCGGCACGCTCGCGCCGCGGCCGGGCATGCGCGCCGCCGTGCCGGCACTGCGCCCGCCGGGGCTCCTGACCATGGCCGATATGGGCATGGCTCATGGCGACATGGCGGGCATGGACCATGGCAGCATGGCCGGAATGGACCATGGCGACATGGCGGGCATGGACCATGGCAGCATGGCCGGAATGGACCATGGCGACATGGGCCAAGGCTCGGACGCCCAGACGCACGCCATGCCGGACGGCAGCCAGATGCCGGGGATGGACCATTCGGGCCATGCCGGGATGGCGGCCGCCGCCAGGCCGGACCCGTTTTATGCGCCGGGCAGCGGCCTCGCCCCGCAGGCGGCGCAGGCCGGTGGCAAGATGCTGTCCTATGCCGACCTGAAGGCGCAGCGCCCGCTCTATGCCTACCGCGAGGCGACGCGCGAGATCGAACTCCGCCTGACCGGCAACATGGAGCGCTATATCTGGTCGATCAACGGCGTGAAATACGAGGACGCCGAGCCGATCCGCCTGCAATACGGCGAGCGCGTGCGCTTCAAATTCGTCAACGAAACCATGATGACCCACCCGATGCACCTGCACGGCATGTGGTCGATCCTCGACAACGGCAACGGCGCGTGGAACCCGGTCAAGCACGTCATCAGCGTCGCGCCCGGCACGACCGTCACCACCGAGACCGAGGTGGATGCGCCCGGCCAATGGGCCTTCCACTGCCATCTTTCCTACCACGCCGACAGCGGCATGTTCCGAAAGGTCGTCGTCGAGGGCGGTCCGGGCAAGGCCCGTTCCACCGCCTCGGCCGCGCCGGTCACCGGAGGCTGAAGCCATGCGGAAAATCTTGTGCACTGCCGCCGGGGCCCTGGCCGTCGCCATGGCCACGGCCCTGCCCGCCATGGCCGAGGAGCCGTTCTGGGGGGTCCAGGCCGAGCAATTGGAGGCCCGGCTGACGGAAGGGTCCGATGTCCTCGCCTGGGATTTCGACGCGCTCTATGGCACGGACGAACTCAAGCTGGTCTGGCGCAGCGAGGCCGAATACGCGACCGCGGACGACCGGTTCGAGAAGCTGGAAAACCAGATCCGTCTGCAAACCCCGATCTCGACCTTTTTCGACGCGGTGGCGGGGTTCCGGGCGGATACGCCGGCCGGGCCGGACCGCTATTCCGGCGTGATCGGCCTTCACGGCCTCGCGCCGCAATGGTTTGAGATCGACCTGGACCTGTTCGTGTCCGACAAGCCGTCGCTGCGGTTCGAGGCGGACTATGAGGCCCTGATCACCAACCGCATCACCCTGACGCCCAGCGTCGAGGTGGACCTGCCGTTCACGGACGACCACAAGCGGGATATCGGCGCCTTCGGCCCCAGGATCGAGGTGGGGGCCAGGCTCAGCTACGACCTGATCGACCGCCTGGTCTCGCCCTATGTCGGCGTTCACTACGAACAGAAGTTCGGCGAAACCGCAAACCTGGCCCGGGCCGCCGGCGAGGATTCCGGCACTGTCTACTTCGTCGTCGGAACCCGGATCCTGTTCTGACCCGAACCCCCGGCGGCGCCTCGCCGCCGGGGTCTTTCCCGGCCCCGCGAATTTCGGGCGCTCCTGCGACCCGGAAACCGCGTCAGGCGGCCGCGCGCGCGGTGGCCTTGGCGTCGGCCTTGTCCGTCTGCGGCGGCGGATCGCGCAGCACATAACCCCGTCCCCAGACGGTTTCGATATAGTTCTCGCCGCCGGTCGCCATGTTTAGCTTCTTGCGCAGCTTGCAGATGAAGACGTCGATGATCTTCACCTCCGGCTCGTCGATGCCGCCATAGAGATGGTTCAGGAACATCTCCTTGGTCAGGGTCGTGCCCTTGCGGATCGAGAGCAGTTCCAGGATCTGGTATTCCTTGCCGGTCAGATGCAGCGGCTGGTCGTCCACCTCGGAGGTGCGGGTGTCGAGATTGACGGCGAGCCGGCCGGTGCGGATCACCGATTCCGAGTGGCCGCGGGCCCGGCGGATGATGGCGTGCACGCGCGCCACCAGTTCCCGCCGGTCGAACGGCTTGGTCAGATAGTCGTCGGCACCGATGCCGAAACCCTTGATCTTGCTGTCCGGCTCGGCCAGACCCGACAGGATGAGGGTCGGTGTGTCCACCTTGGCCGACCGCAGCCGGCGCAACACCTCATAGCCGTCGATATCCGGCAGCAGAATGTCGAGAATGATCAGGTCGTAATCGTAGAGCTTGCCGATTTCGAGACCGTCTTCGCCAAGATCGGTCGTGTCGCACACGAAACCATCCGCCTTCAGGATGGCTTCGACGGTTCGCGCTGTCGCGTTGTCGTCTTCCACAATTAAGACACGCATTCGCCTTACCTCGGTTCGATTCGGTTCTCAAAGTGTCATGCTTAATATCACCTTATCTTTGCATTCTTAACAAGAACTAAATTTTTGGTTGTATTTCTGGATATACAGCGAACGACCGAGGTGCGCGATTTTGTTGTCATTTCGGCCGGTTGGTCGAAGCGACAGAGGGTACTACCCGCATAGGTTGTGGCGAATCGGTTAACCGTCGTTGGCTTGGCGGTACTGGCCGGCCCGCGTCGTGCGCAATCCGGCCAGACCGTAGGCCTCGACCAGGCGTTGCCAGGACGCGATTTCCTCCTGGCTCAGATTGTAGCGCGTGCACGCCTCGTCGAGGGTCAACAGCCCGCCGCGAACCGCCGCCACGACCTCTGCCTTGCGGCGGACGACCCAGCGTTTGGTGTCCGGCGGCGGCAGGGTTTCCAGGGTGAGCGGTTCGCCGGTCGGCCCGATGACGCGGCGTGGCGTTTTGGTGGCTTCGTGCTGCATGGTTGGTCAGAACCCGATTGACGGTGCCATGCCGTCCTGGCTCCCTCCGCTTTGGCCGGACTCTAACGCCGCAGGGTTGCCAAACGCCTAATGTCGGCGGATTTGCGATGAGATATTGGGTGCGGATGTCGTATTATGTTACTGTTAAGAAAAGGGTCCGGCGGATTGCGCTTTCTCCGTGTATGCGTACGGCGGTGCATGTTGCTGATTTCGTGGGCACAAACCGACCAAAACTGCCACAATCAAAGCGTTGACCCGCCGCCCGGAACGCGGTAACAGCCCCGCCTAGGCATTGTACTTTCGGCTAGGGGAGGCCGCATGGAAGTCGTCCTACCGCCGGACTATCAACCGTCCGAGCAGGAAGAGTTCATGAACCCGCTACAGGTGGAGTATTTCCGACAGAAGCTTCAGGAATGGCGCGACCAACTGCTTGAGGAAGCCGAGCAGACGCTGAATTCGCTGCAATCGGACAGCCTGGCCCAGCCGGACTGGACCGATCGGGCGTCGATGGAAACCGACCGGGCGCTGGAACTGCGCACCCGGGATCGGGCGCGCAAGTTGATCGTCAAGATCAACGAGGCGCTGAACCGGGTCGAGGATGGGTCTTACGGCTTTTGCGAGGAAACCGCACAGCCCATCGGCATCAAACGGCTGATGGCGCGGCCGATCGCGACGCTCAGCATCGAGGCGCAGGAACGGCACGAACGGATGGAGCGCTCGCACCGCAACGATTGATGCCGGTCAGCCCGAGGCGGCCGGCATTTTTGCGGTGTGGGTCTTCACGGTTTGTCAACCAAAACGGGTATGATTAAGGTGTTACGCACCTTTCCCTGCCCGAAGGTTGCGCCATCGCCATGCCGCAAACGCCTCTTTCCGCACGATCGGCGCCCGGCTCGCTGGAAGCGACCCGGGCGGTTCGCCGCGCCCTGACGGCCGGGATGGCCGGCGCGGTGCTGGCCGGTCTTTCGGCCGCCGCGCTTGCGGCCGGTGGACCTGTTGCGGTCGGTGCCGCCGGCGGTGCGGCCGGTGTCGTCCTGGCGCTGCTTGGCGGCGGCCGGGCCTGGAAGCGCGTCGGCGACCGCCCGCCGCCTGCCCCGCCGGTTGACGGCCATGCGCCGGTCATTCCCCGCCCGCCGGCCCCGAACCGCTTGGCGCCGGGCACCGGACCCTCCCAGCCGATCCCCTCGCTTTCCCCGTCCTCGCTTCCCCCGTCCTCGCCCCAATTGTCGCCGCCGGCACTGCGCGGCCTGTTCGAGGACGGCCCGATCGGCATCGCGGTCCTGGCCGACGACGGGCGGGTGGTCGAGAGCAATGCCGCCTTCCGCGACCTCGCCATGGACCGGAGCCCGGGAAATGAGGCCGGCAAGGCGGACGGCCGCAGCGGCGGCGCGATCTGCGACCGCATGGCCGCGCAGTCGGGTGAGGGCCTGGCCGAGCGCCTGACCGATCCCGCTCCCGGCAGTCTCGACGTGACCTTTGGTCGGGAGGACGAACGCTGCGGCACCCTGTTTCTCGGCCCGCCGGAAAGCGGGCGCCGGGTGCTGCACCTGATCGAGACCACCCACCAGAAAAAGCTGGAAGTGCAGTTCGCCCAGTCGCAGCGCATGCTGGCCGTGGGCAAGCTTGCGGGCGGTATTGCCCACGATTTCAACAACCTGCTGACCGCGATGACCGGGTTTTGCGATCTTCTGCTGTTGCGGCACACGCCGGGCGACCCGTCGTTTGCCGACATCATGCAGATCAAGCAGAACGCCAACCGGGCCGCCAATCTGGTGCGCCAGCTCCTGGCGTTCTCGCGCCAGCAGACCCTGCAACCGCGGGTGCTGACCCTGGCGGACGTGATCGCCGACCTTTCCAGCTTGTTGCGCCGCCTGATCGGGGCCGGCATCACGCTGCGGGTCGAGCACGGGGCTTCGGTCGCGCCGGTCCGCGTCGACCGGGTTCAGCTCGAACAGGTGCTGATCAATCTCGCCGTCAACGCCCGCGATGCGATGGCGGGGCAGGGCGAACTCACCATCAGCAGCCGCGACGTCCGGCCTGACCAGGTCAACGACCCTCCGCGCCAGCCGCCGCTACCGGCCGGACGCTGGGTCCTGATCGAGGTGCGGGACAGCGGCACCGGCATTCCGGCCCGGCATCTCGACCGCATATTCGAGCCCTTCTTCACCACCAAGCCGGTGGGGGAGGGCACCGGGCTCGGCCTGTCGACCGTCTATGGCATCGTCAAGCAGACCGACGGCTATATCTATGCGGAGAACGCGCCGGAGGGCGGTGCGGTCGTCAGCGTCTACCTGCCGGCCCATGACGGCGCGGCCGAAGCGGTCGATGCGGCCGCGTCGAACCCGTCCGACCTCACCGGCCAGGGCGCGGTGCTGTTGGTGGAGGACGAGGACCCGGTGCGCCTGTTCGCGGCCCGCGCGCTGCGCAGCAAGGGCTATCGCGTCACCGAGGCGCGGACGGGGCTGGCCGCCGTCGCGCTGTTGGAGCAGGCGACGGAGCCGTTCGACCTGCTCATCACCGACGTGGTCATGCCCGAAATGGACGGCCCGGCCCTGATCGAGCGGGTGCGCGCGAACTGGCCGCAAACGCGCGTGATCTGCATCAGCGGCTATGCCGAGGGCGCGTTCCGCGACAAGCTGAGCGAATTCGACGATGTGCGTTTCCTGGCAAAGCCGTTCAGCCTCCAGGAACTGGCGGGCAAGGTGAAGGACGTGCTGGCCGCGTGACGTCGGCCACGGCGATTGCGATTCGCCGGCGGTGATTTGGCGGGTCTTCGGCGCACGCCGTTTCATTCCCGTTTCATCCCGGAATAGGCCAATATATTGCTATTAAATCCTAATTTCTGGTGTGAAAATGGTGTATACAAAGAACATTGCGCGAAAGAACAAAATGTGCACAATGGGGCGTTGCCAACGCGCCGCGGCGCGTGCGATGATGGAGGTAGTGGATGACCGATACAGTTCTACGTTTGGTTGAGAGCCGCGACATGGATAAGAAAAAGGCATTGGATGCCGCGCTGAGCCAGATCGAGCGGGCCTTCGGCAAGGGCTCGATCATGCGCCTCGGCGACAACGACAAGAAGATCGAGATCGAAGCGGTGTCTTCCGGCTCGATCGGCCTTGACATCGGGCTTGGCATCGGCGGCTTTCCCCGTGGTCGCGTGGTCGAGATTTTCGGGCCGGAAAGCTCCGGCAAGACCACGCTCGCCCTGCATCTGGTGGCGGAGGCGCAGAAGGCCGGCGGGTCGGCGGCCTTTGTCGATGCGGAGCACGCGCTGGACCCCGGCTACGCCCGGAAGCTGGGCGTCAATCTCGGCGAATTGCTGATCTCGCAACCGGATACGGGCGAACAGGCGCTGGAAATCGCCGATACGCTGGTGCGCTCCGGCGCGCTGGACGTGGTGGTGATCGACAGCGTCGCCGCCCTGGTGCCGCGGGCGGAACTGGAAGGCGAGATGGGCGATTCCCTGCCCGGCCTCCAGGCCCGGCTCATGAGCCAGGCGCTGCGCAAACTGACCGCCTCGATCAACAAGTCGCGCACCATCGTCGTCTTCATCAATCAGATCCGCATGAAGATCGGCGTCATGTTCGGCAATCCCGAAACGACCACCGGCGGCAATGCGCTGAAATTCTATGCCTCGGTCCGCCTCGATATCCGCCGCATCGGCCAGATCAAGGACCGGGACGAGGTCGTCGGCAACCAGACCCGGGTCAAGGTGGTGAAGAACAAGATGGCGCCGCCGTTCAAGGTGGTCGAGTTCGACATCATGTATGGCGAAGGCATCTCCAAGACCGGCGAACTGCTGGATCTGGGCGTGTCCGCCGGCATTGTCGAGAAGTCGGGCGCCTGGTTCTCCTGCGAGGGCAAGCGGCTCGGCCAGGGGCGGGAAAACGCCAAGAACTTCCTGCGTGAGAATCCCGATATCGCCGGCCTGATTGAAAAGCGCATCCGCGCCAATGCCGGCCTGGTGGTCGACAAAATGCTGACCGGCGAGCCCGAAGGCGACGAGGGCGACGGCGACGGTGCCGAGGCGGCGGCGGGTGGCTCCCTGGTCTGAGGGGCGGCGCCGGCGGTCGTAAGGGGCGCGCGAGCGCGAGCCGGCGGCGGTCCGGCCTGCGCCTGCGCCAGTGGTCGCCTGGACACAAACCCGCTTGCGCGATAAGGGAAGGCTTGCGGCACGGCACCCCGTCGGCGACGGTGTGACGCGCTGCCAGCAATTTCGAACAACAGGCCCAGGCACCCATGGCGACGACCAGCGACATCCGCGCGACCTTCCTCAACTATTTTGCCAAGAACGGGCACGAAATCGTGGATTCGAGCCCGCTGGTGCCGCGCAACGATCCAACCCTGCTGTTCACCAATGCCGGCATGGTGCAGTTCAAGAACGTGTTCACCGGCGTCGAACATCGGCCCTATGCCCGCGCTACCACCTCCCAGAAATGCGTGCGCGCGGGCGGCAAGCACAACGACCTGGAAAATGTCGGCTACACCGCCCGCCATCACACCTTTTTCGAGATGCTGGGCAATTTCTCGTTCGGCGACTATTTCAAGGATGCCGCGATCGAGTTCGCCTGGAACCTGGTGACCGGCGAATTCGGCCTGCCCAAGCAGAAGCTGCTGGTCACCGTTTATTCCGAGGACGAAGAGGCGGCGCGGCTCTGGAAGCGGATTGCCGGCCTCTCCGAAGACCGCATCATCCGCATTCCCACCAGCGACAATTTCTGGGCCATGGGCGACACCGGCCCCTGCGGTCCGTGCTCCGAAATCTTCTATGACCACGGGCCGGAGATCTGGGGCGGCCCGCCCGGCTCGCCGGAGGAAGACGGCGACCGTTTCATCGAGATCTGGAACCTGGTCTTCATGCAGTACGAGCAGGTGACCAAGGAGCAGCGGGTCGACCTGCCGCGACCGTCCATCGACACCGGCATGGGTCTGGAACGCATCGCCGCCGTGCTGCAGGGCAAGCACAACAATTACGACATCGACCTGTTCCGCGCCCTGATCCTGGCCTCGGCCGAGGCGACCGGCGTCGATCCGGACGGGCCGCAGGCGGCCTCGCACCGGGTTATCGCCGACCATCTGCGCGCCGCGAGCTTTCTGATTGCCGACGGCGTCCTGCCCTCGAACGAGGGCCGGGGCTATGTGCTGCGCCGCATCATGCGCCGCGGCATGCGCCACGCCCATCTGCTGGGCGCGCAGGACCCGCTATTGTACCGGCTGGTGCCGGAACTGGTGCGCCAGATGGGTACCGCCTTCCCGGAACTGGTTCGCGCCCGGCCGCTCATCACCGAAACGCTGAAGCTGGAGGAAGAGCGCTTCAAGCAGACGCTCGGCCGCGGCCTGCGCCTGCTGGAGCAGGAGACCGACAGCCTCGGCGCCGGCGACCGGCTCTCCGGCGATGTCGCCTTCCGCCTGTACGACACCTATGGCTTTCCGCTCGACCTGACCCAGGACGTGCTGCGCGCGCGCGAGATCGCGGTCGACACCGATGGGTTCGACGCCGCCATGGAACGGCAGCGGGCCGAGGCACGGGCCGCCTGGGCCGGCTCCGGCGAGGCGGCGGACGAGGCGATCTGGTTCGACCTGCGCCAGGAACTGGGCGCGACCGACTTTCTCGGCTATGGCACGACCGAGGCCGAGGGCGTGGTGGTCGCCCTGGTGGCCGACGGCCAGCGGGTCGAGCGGGCGGAGGCGGGCCGGCAGGTGGCGATCCTCACCAACCAGACCCCGTTCTATGGCGAGTCCGGCGGCCAGGTCGGCGACACCGGCCGCATTGTCGGCGAGGATGGGCGCGCCACCGTGCGCGAGACCCAGAAAAGGCTGGGCGACCTGTTCGTTCACCTCGCGACGGTGGAGGAGGGGACGCTGGCCGTCGGCGATGCGGTCGCGCTCAGCGTGGATACGGCCCGGCGCAACGCCATCCGCCGCAACCACTCGGCCACCCACCTGCTGCACGCAGCGCTGCGCCGCGCCCTCGGCGATCATGTCGCCCAGCGCGGCTCGCTGGTGACGCCGGATCGGCTGCGCTTCGACATCTCCCACCCCAAGCCGGTCGACGCCGACGAACTCGCCCGGATCGAGGCGGAGGTGAACGAGCGCGTGCGCCTGAACGCGCCGGTCACCACCCGCCTGTTGCCGACGGAGCAGGCGATCGAGGCCGGCGCCATGGCGCTGTTCGGCGAGAAATACGGCGACGAGGTGCGGGTGGTCACCATGGGCGGCGACGACCCGGACGACGCCGACCGGCCCTATTCGGTGGAACTCTGCGGCGGCACCCATGTGCACCAGACCGGCGACATCGGTGCGTTCCTGGTGGTGAACGAGGGGGCGGTGGCCGCCGGCGTGCGCCGGTTGGAAGCGCTGACCGGCCAGGCCGCCCAGGCCTATACGGCGGAGCGGCTGCGCCTGCTGGAGCAGGCGGCGCAGCAACTGCGCACCACGCCGGACCATGTTGCCGAGCGCATCGCGGCCCTGCTGGACGAGCGCCGCAAGCTGGAACGCGAAATCGGCGACCTGCGTCGCCAGCTCGCCACCGGTGGCGGCGGCGCCAAGCCGGAGGTGCAGGAGGTCGCCGGCATGAAGTTCGCCGCCCGCAAGCTGGCGGACGTGCCGGCCAAGGATCTGCGCGGCATGGCCGACGAGGTGAAGAAGCAACTGGGCTCCGGCGTCGTCGCCATCGTCACCGTGGTCGAGGGCAAGGGCTCGCTGGTGGTCGGCGTCACCGACGACCTGAAGGACACGGTCAGCGCGGTCGACCTGGTGCGGGCCGGCGCGGCCGCCATGGGCGGCAAGGGCGGCGGCGGCCGTCCCGACCTGGCCCAGGCCGGCGGCCCGGATGGCGCCAAGGCGGACGATGCGCTGGCTGCTATCGCTGCCGCCATGGGCGGGGCCTGACCGGCTCTTTCCCCCGTCCGAGCGCGGTCATCGCAACGAAAACGCCCGCCCCTGGCACCAGGGGCGGGCGTTTTGCCTTGCCGTGTTTCAGGCCGGCGCGGCGTTAATGAAACAGGCCCAGATCGTCGACGATGACGCCGCCCGAGGCCGTGATCACGACATGGTCGACATTGTCGAACATCGCATCGCTCAGGTGCAGGCCGGTTTCCTTGTGGTCCTGGATGCGCACGGTTTCCGAGCCGACCAGCGTGCCGTTGTCATAGCCTTCGATCAGCAGGTCGACCCTCTTGCCGCTGACGGCGGTGAAGAAGCCGCTGTCGAAGTCGAAATGGGCGCTATCGCTGCGGGCGAAGCTGAAACTGTCGCCGACGCTTTCGCCGGCGAACGAGCCGCTGACCACGCCGGTCTGGCGGTTGGTCAGCACCAGGTTCGTGAAGACGAACCCGTCCTGGTCGGCGCTGCCGCCCTCGAAGTCGATCACCGTGGCGATCGGCGCCGGCGGCGGGGTGCCGGCGCCGGCAATGTCGACGGTGACCGTCGCCATGTCGCTGCCGCCATGGCCGTCGCTGATCTGGTAGGTGAAGCTGTCGGTTGCGGTCTGGCCGTCATAGAGGCTGTCGAAGGCGCCGTTCGGGTCGTAGCTGAAGCTGCCGCTGGGGTCGAACAGCACCAGCGCGCCGGAGGCCAGGGTGACGCTGCCGTCGGTGTCGCCCTCGACCGAGACCAGGGCGAGCGGGTCGCCGTCCGGATCGCTGTCCGCACCGAAGCCGTTGTCGGCCAGCAGGTTGCCGGAGACCGTCGCGGTTTCGGTCGTGGTGAAGGCGTCGCTGTGGGCGACCGGGGGCGTGTTGCCGCCGGGCAGGATCTCCGTGTGGGTGGTGAAGGCCAGGTTGTCCGCGTAGATCTCGCCCCTGGCGCTGATCTCGACCCGGTCGATGGAATCGAACGCGGTCGAGAATGCGCGGTCGGCACTGCGGTTGCCGAACGCGTTGAAGCTGTCGGTGCCCACCAGAACGCCGTCGTCATAGGCAGCAATGTCGACGCGCACCCGGCCGCCGGCGGAGATGAAGGACGCCGCGTCGAAGTCGAAGTCGGCGCCGCCGGCGGTGATGACGAACTGGCCGTCGGCACCGGTCGCGCCATAGGCCGCGCCCGAGAGCGCCGTGCCGGCAACCACGGTCAGGCCGGCGAAGATCAGATTGTGTTCGCCGGCATAGCCGCCGGCGGGCACGCCCTCGAAATCGATCAGCACGGGCTCCGCGACCGTCTGGGGCGAGACACCGGCGATGGTCAGGGCGACCGTGGCGCTGTCGCTGCCGCCCTGGCCGTCCACCACGGTGTAGGTGAAGCCGTCGCTGGCGCTCTGGCCGGTTACCAGCGCATCGAACGCGCCGTTGGTGTCGTAGCTGAACGTGCCGTCCGCGTTCACGGTCAGCAGCGCGCCGGACGCGAGGGCGATGGTGCTGCCGACGGCCGCCGCACTGCCGTTCACCGCCGCCACGGCGAGAACGCCGCCATCGGCGTCGCTGTCGTTCGCCAGCACATTGCCGGCAATCGGGCCGGCCTCGTCGCCGGAAAACGCGTCGTTGACCGCGACCGGGGCCTGGTTGTCGAAGGCGCCGTTGATGGTGATGGAAACGGTCGCCTGGTCGCTCTTGTTGCCGTCGGTGATGGTGTAGGTGAAGCTGTCGGCGCCGGTCTGGCCCACGTCCAGCGCGTTGAAGGCGCCGTTCTGGTCATAGGCGACGGTGCCGTCGGCATTCAGCGTGACCCGCGCGCCGGAGGCCAGCATCACCGTATCCCCGGCGATCACGGCCTGGCCGTCCAGCATGGTGATGCTGAGCGGGTCGCCTTCGGGGTCGCTGTCGTTCGCCAGCACCGCCAAGCCCGACAGCACCACGTCCTCGTCCACCGTCACGGTGTCGTTCACGGCCACCGGCGGCAGGCTGTCGAAGGCGCCGTCGATGGTGATGGTCACCGTGGCCGAGGCGGTATCGCTGCCGTCGCTCGCGGTGTAGGTGAAGCTGTCGGTGCCGGTCTGCCCCACATTCAGGGCGTCGAAGGCGCCGTTCTGGTCGTAGACGAAGCTGCCGTCGCTCGCGACCGTCAGCAGCGCGCCCGAGGCGAGGGCAATCGTGCTGCCGACATTCGCGGCCGAGCCGTTGACCGCGGCGACGCTCAGCGCCAGCGGCGCGGCGTCGGGGTCGCTGTCGTTCGCCAGCACATTGCCGCCCGTCAGCACCACGTCTTCCGTGACGCGGTAGGCGTCGTCGCTCGCCGTCGGCGCGATATTCGGGGCGAAGGTCGCGGCGATGTCGGTCCAGGAGACGGTCACGTCGGCGAACACCAGGGTCTCGACGCTGCTTTCCACCCGGTCGGTGTCGGCGGCGGTGACTTCCAGGAATTCGCCGAACAGGCCGAAGGAGTAGGCAGAGTAGTTCGCGGTCAGCACCAGCTGGTCGAGGCCGGTGCCGCCCAGATAGGTGTCGTTGCCGGCGCTTTCCAGGAAGATGTCGTTGCCGCCATTGCCGGTGAACGTGTTGTCGGCGGCATTGCCGGTGAAGACGTCGTCGCCGCTGCCGCCCTTGGCGTTCTCGATCAGCGAGCGCGCGTCGCCCTGATACTGCAGGGCATTGAACAGGTGGCCGCGGGCATAGGTGACCGGGTTGCCGGCATAGCCGAAATCCAGCATGGCCCGCTGGAAGTTGCCGTTGGCGTCCAGGTCGACATAGCCGCCGGGCGTCAGGTCGACATTCAGCGACGTGGTGTAGTTCGAGAAGTCGTAGGTGTCGTTGCCGTTGCCGTCCCAGACGGTGCGGAACACGCGGTTGCCGCCGGGCGTGCCGGTGCCGATGCCGTCGACGAACATCTCGCCGGTGGTGGTGGAGAACGAGTAGACCGTGTCGCCGGCATTGGTGGCGAAATTGGCGCCGTACATGCGCTGGATCGCGGCGACGTCCAGCATCATCAGGCTCTGCGAATAGCCCCAGGTCTCGTTGGCATAGCCGTAGGTCAGCGGCTTGCCGACCCAGGACCGGTAGGTCATGACGCTGTATTCCATCGAGTCGAACTCGTACGGAATCGCGCCCGGGCCGCTGGTATCCTGGCCGTGCTTCAGGCCGAGCGCGTGGCCCAGCTCGTGCAGGAAGGTGTGGTACTGGTAGTTGCCGATCTGCGGGCTGTTATAGCCCGAGGTGTTGAAGAAGGCGTCGCCGCCGACCGGGTTGGTGCTGGGATAATAGGCATAGGCGGTGCCGGGCGCGTCCGAGCGGGCGAGGCGCAGGTCCGCGTCGATCACCCGTTCGCCGGCATTGTCGCCCAATTCCTCGAATGTCAGGCCGCTGATGGCGGCATACTGGCCGAGCGCATCATAGGTGACGCCCATCTGGGTCGCGTTGAAGCCGCTGACGCTGGCGATGGCGGTGCTGTCGTAATAGTTCGCCTCATAGTCGGCGGCGCTGGAGGCGAAGCCGAAGGTCAGCGCGGTTTGCTGCCAGTAGCTGCCGCTGATCAGGGCATCGACGCCCTGGTCCGCATCGCCGGTGTTGGTGTCGTACGGAAAGCTGCCGCCGGTCGCCTGTTGCGAGTCATAGGTCGGAAGGTTCGCGTCAAAGTTGAATATGGAAATATTCAAATCGTGCAGCTTCTGCCACGCGATTGGGTCCATACCGTCGGGCGGCGTGCCATCGCGGCCGGGCGCGGCGAGATCGTCGAGCGAAAAATGCCCCTTCGCTTCATTACAGGCGCTACAACCGCATCCGTAAGATCCCGTATGCGCGAGCGAATATTGTTCGCCATCAGGCTTGGTCATTAGGGAACCCTTCTCCAGGTTATTCGCCGCTTTTGTGCGTTTTGGGGTATCGGCGGCTTGATCATAGGGATGGGCAGCCGATTGCCAATGGGCCTTCTATCATACGTATGGTTGTGTATAGAATAAGGGAAAGAGCGTAGCGCGACGGATGATGCGGGCCGGTTCCCGACAAAACGGGCGACGAAATTCCGGTACGACCGCAGGTGACGGTGCGCTCCGGACAAGTTTTGGTCCGAAAGCGAATAATTTCAGTCGACACGTACGGGTTGTCGGCAATGCATGCCCAACGCCTGTGGCGGCGCTGGGCGAGGCGAAATGCCACTCTCCGGCCGTGGGTCGGCCTCGGACCCGGTGGCCGGACCCGTCGGGTGTCAATGACGCATGGGGAACAGCAGAGACGGAGCGATTCTGGGCTCAGGCGGCCGGCCCGGCGTCCCACAGCCCCTGATAGGCGAACAGCGCCGGCGCCCCGCCGGTGTGCCAGAAACACACCCGCTCGCCATCGGGCAGGACATGGCGGCGGCGCAGCGCCAGCAGGCCGGCGAACACCTTGCCGGTATAGACCGGGTCCAGCACCACCCCTTCCGTCCGCGCCATCAGGGTGATGGCGTCCACCAGGGCCGGGCTCAGGCGGCCATAGCCGGGGGCGAGCGCGTCGTCGAACACGGCGATGTCGTCCTCGTGTACCGGGTTTTCCATCCCCAGCAACTCGCCGATCTCGCGGCAGCGGTCGAACAGGCGCGGGATCTGGGCGCCGGCGTCGCGGCGCACGCACAGCCCCAGCACCGGGTCCTGGCAGCCCAGCGCGCGCAGGCCGAACAGCAGGCCGCCATGGCTGGCGCCGCTGCCCGACGCGATCACATGCACCGTGTGCGCCCGGCACTGCGCGCGATACTCGATCGCCGCCTGGCAATAGCCGAGCGCACCCAGCGGCCGGTGGCCGGGGCCGAGCGGGATCACATAGGGTTTGCGGCCCGCCGCACGCAACTCCTCGGCCCAGGCGGCCAGCGCCCGGTCGGCGCCGGCCTCGTCCTCGCCGTGCGGATAGGCGCGCAGTTCCGCACCGAACAGCCGGTCCAGGAACACGTTGCCGCCCGTGTGGTAGAGCGGATCGTCGGTCGCGACGCGCTCTTCCAGTTGCAGGCAGACGCGCAGGCCCAGCCGCGCGCCGGCCGCGGCGATGGTGCGCAGCACGTTCGACTGCACGGCGCCGGTGATCAGCACTGTGTCCGCGCCTTCGGCTATGGCCTCGCCTAGATAGACGGCCAGTTGGCGCACCTTGTTGCCGCCCATGCCGAGGCCGCCGATATCGTCGCGTTTCAGCCAGAGGTCCAGCCCCAGCCGGTCCGACAGGCGCTGCGCCCGCTCCAGCGGCGTTGCCATGGCCTGGCCGAGCGGGGCTTGCGGGAAACGGGCGAGGGCGGAAGCGAGGTCTTGCATCACGAATTGCTCCGGGCGAGCCATAAGCCACTGGCAATGATGAGGGCAGAGCCGCCCAAGGTCCAGACCGCCGGCACCTCGCCGAAGGCCAGCAAGGCAAACACGGCGGCATAGACCAGGGTGGAATAGAACAGCGGCGCCAGCAGGCTGGCCTCGCCCTCGCGCATGGCGGCGATCATCAACACCTGGCCGGTGACCGTGATGGCGCCGATCAGCGCGATCAGGCCGGCCTGCTCCCAGGTGGGCACGGCCCAGACGAAGGGCAGGATGGCGGCGGTGATCAGCAGGCCGCCGCCATTGGTGTAGACCATGGCCGTGCCGACGGCGTCGCGCTGGGCGACGAAGCGGGCGCAGGTCACTTCCACGCCCATGGCGAGCGCGGCGGCGAACGGCACCAGCGCCATGGCCTGGAACGTCTCCGGCGTCGGTCGCGTGATCAGCAGCGCGCCGGCAAAGCCCAGTGCGACCGCGCCCCAGCGCGCGCCGCGCACCCGCTCGCCGAGAAAGAGCGCCGCCAGCAGCAGGGCGAAGAACGGGCTCGCGTAGGAGATCGCGGTGACGTCGGCGACCGGCAGATGCGCGACGCCGATGAAGATGCACGTGGCCGAGATCACGCCGCCGCCGGCGCGCAGCAGGTACATGGCCGGCACCGCCGAACGCGCCTCCGCATGCCGGGTTGCCAGCAGCGGCGCCACCAGCAGGAACCCGGCCAGATAGCGGCCGAAGGTGATCAGCAGCGGGTGGATCGGGTTTTCGGCCTGGGTTTCCGCCACCAGCCGCGCGACCACGTTGGTCGCGGCGAAGAAGGCGCAGGCGAGCAGCACAAGGAGAATGGGCCGCATGGGCGCCGACGGACCTTCCGCAGGAGTGAACCGCCCGAGAGCCTACCAGGGCGCCGCGCCAGGGGAAGCCCCCAAGTCCTCCACCCGTCAACCTTTCGGGAGGGCAAGGGGCGGGGTGGGGGCCGGGCGGAGGTCGGGCGGGTTGCCGGAACGCCGCGTCACGCGCGGGGGATGATGGCGCCGGGCGCCTGGATCACCCGCGCGGCGAGGCGCTGGCCGGCCATGGCGGCGGCCTCCGCCGGCTCTCCCGCCAGGCGGGCGGCGAGATAGGCGCCGTTGAAGGCGTCGCCGGCCGCGGTGGTGTCCACGACCGCCGCCACCGGCTCGGCCGCCAGCACCGTGCCATCGGACAGGTGGACGCCGCGCGCACCGTCCTTCACCGCTGCCTCCTGCACGCCGAAGCTCTGCAACTGGCGCAGTGCTGCGGCCGGGGTGGCCGAGCCGAACACCGTGCGCATGTCGTCCAGTCCCGGCAGGGCGATGGTGCTCCAGGCGAGCGCGATCTGCAGGGTGGAGGCGGCTTCGGCCAGGTCCTCCCACAATTGCGGGCGGTAATTGATGTCGAAGGCGACCTGGCCGCCGGCCTCCACCACTTCGCGCATGGCCTCGAACACGGCGAGCCGGCTTTCCACGTCCAGCACCGCCAGCGAAATGCCGGTCAGGTAGAGCCATTTCGCCTGGCGCAGGTCGGCCAGCGCGGCGGTCGCGTCGCGGCCGCGGAACAGGTCGCGATAGGGGGCGGCGTCGCGCCAGTAATAGAAGCTGCGCTCGCCCAGGGCGTCGGTGGCGATCCAGTAGAGGCCGGGCACGCGGCCGGGTATGCGTCGGACCGCGTGGCAGTCGATGCCCTCGTCCCGCCAGGCATGGATCATATCGGCGCTGAACGGGTCGTCGCCCAAGGCCGTGACATAGCGCACGTCCGCGCCGCTGCGGGCGGCATAAATGGCCGTGTTGAGCGTATCGCCGCCGAAGGCCCGGACCGCCGTGCCGTCGGGGCGCTCCGAGAGTTCCAGCATGCATTCGCCGACACAGACGAGCGGATGGCGGGACATGGGATCGGAGCCTTTCATCGCGAACGACGGTCTCCGGGCGAGGGCGCGCGGACAACCCGTAGGGACGGAAATACACGCGAACCGCCCCGGACAAAACCGGAAACCCGACAGGCTTCTGTACCCCGGAGGTGGCGGCGCCGCCATCCGGGGCCGGTCGCGGCGAGCGAACACTGGCGCCTTGGGTGTTCGATGACGGCCACCGGTCCCGGATCGGCGCTCCGCCCCGTCCGGGAAACACCGGGCGCCTCAGGCGTCGGTGGCGCGAAAGGAGGGGCGGTCGCAGAACTGCCTCGCCCGACAGGCTTCTGTACCCCGGAGGTGGCGGAGCCGCCATCCGGGGCCGGTTGCGGCGAGCGAACACCGGCGCCTTGGGTGTTCGATGACGGCCGCCGGTCCCGGATCGGCGCTCCGCCCCGTCCGGGAAACACCTGGCGCCTCAGGCGTCGGTGGCGCGGAAAGAGGGGCGGTCCACCATGCGGGCCTGCCAGGCGGCCAGGCGCGGATGGGCCGTGCGCCAGTCCTCGCCGATGCGGCGGTCGTAGAAGTCCAGCGCCACGGCGACCAGGATGCGGCCGAGGCTGATCTCGCGCGCTTCCAGCGCGTCCGCCTGCGCCTCCAGGGCATCGAAGCAGCGGCTCTGCCGTTCGGTTTCGAGGGCGACGAAGCCGGGGGAGCGCTCGTTTTCCGGCCGCCGCCCTTCGCGGGTGCGCCAGGCGATCGAGTCGAGAAAGGCGTGGGCGAAGCCGTCCAGCGCCTTGTCCTGCCAGTAGGCGGGGTCGCCCTCCGGCTGCAACAGGGACGGGTTGCCCAGCCGGTTCAGATAGTCCGACACCGCCGTGGACTCGACCAGCACCAGCCCCTGGTGCGGTCCGTCCTCCACCACCAGGCACGGCACCTTGCCCGTGGCGCTGTGGGCCAGCACCTCGTTTTCGGCGGTGCGGAGCTGCGACGGCACTTCGGTGATCTGGCCGGACAGGCCCTGTTCGTGGGCAACGATGCGCGCCTTGCGGGCAAACGGAGAGGTCGGGGAGATATAAAGGGACATGCGGGGCATGGGGGTTCGCCTTTGCGATCGGAGGGTCAGGGGGTGTTGCCGCGGTCCTCGCGCCAGAGGTCGAGCTTTTCCTGCACGACCCGGTCGGAGAAGCCGAAGACGACGGCGTCGGTGCGGGCGCGGTGGCGGCGCCAGGCCCAGCTGGGCGCGACCAGGACGTCGCCCGGGCCCCAGCGGAAGGTCTCGCCGCCGATCTCGCTCTCGCCCTCGCCCTCGGCCACGCAGAACACGGTGGCGTCGGTGGCGCGATAGGGCCGGGTCTCGAAGCCGGCGTCGAAGGCCTGGAGATAGGCGGCCATGGTTGGCATGGCGTGGCCGCCGGTCAACGGGTTGACATAGCGCAGGCGCCGGCCGTGGCAGGCATCCAGCGGCGCGGCGGCAACCGCGGCCTTGGAGCGGTCGTAAGGGTAGTGGAACACCGGCGAGGTCTGGCCCGGCGGGGTTTCGTCCGGCAGCATGGCGCTGCCATAGCGGGCCAGGCTCGCGCCCGGCGGCTCGGTCGGGGTGCGCGCCTTCTCGGCCGAGCGTTCGGCAAAGCTGGTGTCCAGCAACTGGATCATCGGAATGTCGAGGCCATCGAGCCAAACCACCGGCCCGTCGCCCAGATTGCCGTGGTCGTGCCAGCCCCAGGTGGGCGTGATGACGAAGTCGCCGGGCCGCATCGTGACCCGCTCGCCCGCCACCGTAGTGTAGCCGCCCTCGCCCTCGATCAGGAAGCGCAGCGCCGTCTGGGCGTGGCGATGGGCCGGCGCGATCTCGCCCGGCAGCACCAGTTGCAGGCCGGCATAGAGCGAGGTGGTGGCGCGGCTCAGGCCGGCCAGGCCCGGGTTTTCCAGCACCAGCACCCGCCGCTCGGCTTCCTCGGCCGAGATGATGGCGCCGGAGGCGAGCACGTGCGGCCGCACGGCCGGATAGGACCAGTGCACCGGCCGGCAGCCGGACTGCGGCTCCGGCGTGATCAGGCCGGCCATCACCTCCCAGAGCGGGGTCAGCGACTGGGGCCGGATCGTGTCGTAGAACGCGGCGCGCTCGGCCGCGGTGTCGGCGGGAGGAGTGTCGGCGGGTGGGGCCATGGGGCGGCGGGCCTCCCTCGCGGGGGGGTGGGAACAGGTGGTCAGCCTATCAGACCGAAACCGGATGCGGTAGCGCCGCGTTGGCCAGCCCGTTACCGGATTCGGGTCGGCGGACTTCGCCAAAATCGCCACGGGTTCCGTGGGATAAGGCCGTGGCGATGCCGGCCCTTTCAATGAAAATCCCGCGACGGCACCGGAAACCGCTTGCGGCCTTGCTCCGGCCGGACCGCCGTATCGGCGGGGGTGGGTGGGCCGTCCAGGTCGCCGAGCCAGTGCGAGCGGTCCTCCAGGCGCTCGGCCACCACGTGGATCACCAGCCCCTCGCGCTGCAACCGCCCCCGCACCCACAGCAGCCGCGCGCCCATGACGATGGCCCGGTGCGCCTCGAACACTTTCGGCCAGACGATGACGTTGGCGATGCCGGTTTCGTCCTCCAGGGTCGCGAAGATCACGCCCTTGGCGCTGCCCGGCCGCTGCCGCACCAACACCAGGCCGGCGACGGTCACCGGACGGTCCGCCGGCAGGTGCGGCAGGCGGTTGCTCGGCGCGGCTTCGGGCAGGCGCGGGCGCAGCAGCGCCAGCGGATGCCGGCGCAGCGTCAGGCGCTGGCGGCGATAGTCCTCCGCCACCTGCTCGCCCAGGCTGGCCTCGGGCAGAAGCACCGCCGGCTCCGCCCGGCCCTCGCCGGCGGCGGCGAACAGCGGCAGGTCCTCGACCGACGGCGGCAGCGCCCGCACGGCCCAGAGCGCCTGCCGGCGGTTCAGCCCCAGCGAGCCGAACGCATCCGCCTCCGCCAGGCGTTCCAGCGCGGCGGCGGAGAGCCCCGCCCGCGCCCGCAGCTCCGCGACCGCGCCATAGCCGCCGGCGGGCCGCGCCGCCACCAGGGCGGCGGCATCCGCCTCGCGCAGCCCCTTGATCTGCCGCAGCCCCAGCCGCAACGAGCGCTCCGGCCGGGCCGCGGTCACGCCCCAGCCGATTGAGCCCCGTGCCGGCCCCGGCCCGGCGCCGGGCTCCAGCGTGCAGTCCCAATCGCTGGCGTTGGCATCCGCCGGCAGCACGCGCACGCCGTGTTCGGCCGCATCGCGCACGATCTGCGCCGGGGCGTAGAAGCCCAGCGGCTGGCTGTTCAGCAGGGCGGCCGCGAACACTTCCGGATAATGGCATTTCAGCCAGGACGAGACATAGACCAGCAGGGCGAAACTGGCCGCATGGCTTTCGGGAAAGCCGTAAGTGCCGAAGCCCTCGATCTGCTTGAAGCAGCGCTCGGCAAAGTCGCGGTCATAGCCGCGCGCGACCATGCCGCCGACCATCTTGTCGTAGAATTTGCCGATGTCGCCGCCGCGTTTGAACGTGGCCATGGCCCGGCGCAGCCGGTCGGCCTCGTCCGGGGTGAAGCCGGCGGCGACGATGGCGATCTTCATCGCCTGTTCCTGGAACAGCGGCACGCCCAGGGTCTTGCCCAGCACCCGTTCCAGGTCCGGCGAGGGGAATTCCACCTTCTCCCGGCCCTCGCGCCGGCGCAGATAGGGGTGGACCATGTCGCCCTGGATCGGCCCGGGCCGGACGATGGCGACCTCGATCACCAGATCGTAGAAATTGCGCGGCTTCAGGCGGGCCAGCATCGACATCTGCGCCCGGCTTTCCACCTGGAACGTGCCGAGGGAATCGGCGCGCGACAGCATTTCATAGGTGGCCCAGTCGCCCTCCGGCAGGCTGGCAAGGCCCAGGTCGCGGCCATAGTCGGTGCGCAACAGGTCGAACGCCTTGCGCACGCAGGTCAGCATGCCGAGGCCCAGCACATCCACCTTCAGAATGCCGAGCGCGTCGATGTCGTCCTTGTCCCATTCGATCACCGTGCGCTCGGCCATGGCGGCGTTCTCGACCGGCACCAGCGCCTCCAGGCTGTCGCGGGCGATGACGAAGCCGCCGGTGTGCTGCGAGAGATGGCGCGGAAAGCCCATCAGCTCGCGCGCCAGCGTCAGGGTCAGGGCGATGCGCCGGTCGGTCGGGTCCAGGCCGGCCTCGGCCACGCGCTGTTCCACCACGTCGGTGTCGTGCGAGCCCCAGAGGCGGCCGCCGATCGCGCCCACCGTGTCCGGCGACAGGCCCATGGCCTTGCCCACATCGCGCAGCGCGCCGCGGCCGCGATAGGTGACGACCGTCGCCGTCAGCCCGGCCCGGTCGCGGCCATAGCGGCGATAGAGATACTGGATCACCTCCTCGCGCCGTTCGTGCTCGAAATCGACGTCGATGTCCGGCGGCTCGTCGCGGGCGGCGGAGACGAAGCGCTCGAACAGCAGGTCGATGCGCGCCGGATCGACCGCGGTCACGCCCAGGCAGTAGCACACGGCCGAATTCGCCGCCGAGCCCCGCCCCTGGCAGAGAATGCCCTGGCTGCGGGCAAAGCGGACGATGTCGGTGACCGTCAGGAAATAGGGCGCATAGCCCAGCGTCTCGATCAGGCGCAGCTCGCCCGCGATGGCATCCGTCACCTTGGCCGGCACGCCCGCCGGATAGCGCCGGGCCGCGCCCTCGCGGGTCAGGCGGGCCAGGGTCTGCTGGGCGGTCTCGCCTGCGACCAGGATTTCCGCCGGGTATTCGTAGCGCAGTTCGTCCAGCGAGAAGGTACAGCGCTCCGCCAACGTCCGCGTGTGGGCGAGCGCCTCCGGCCGTTCGCGGAACAGGCGGGCCATTTCCGCCGGCGGTTTCAGGTGGCGCTCCGCATGGGCGGCCAGAAGGAAGCCGGCCCGGTCGATGGGGGTGCGGTGGCGGATGCAGGCCAGCACGTCCGCCAGTGGCTTGCGGCCGGGGGCATGCATCAGCGGCCGGTTGGTCGCCAAGAGCGGCAGCCGGTGCCGGTCCGCCAGTGCTGCGTCCCCTGCCAAGCCGTCGCTGCCGTCGAAGCGCGGATGCGTGGCGAGATAGAGGTTATGGCCCAGTTCGCCCTTCAGCCGCGCCGCCAGCGCATCGGCGTCGTCCGCGGCGGGGATCGTCTCCGGCAGCAGGGCGAGTGCCAGCCCTTCGGCCTGCTCCAGCATGTCGGCGAGGTCGAGCCAGCAGGCACCCTTCGGCGCCCGCCGCCGGCCGCGGCTGATCAGGCGCGAGAGGCGGGCATAGGCGGCGCGGTCCTCGGGCCAGGCGAGCAGGCTCGGCCCGTCCGGCGGTCGCGGCCGCTGGTCCGGACCCAGCGGTTTGGCCGCGTAAGCCGCCACGTCCCGCACCAGGTCCAGCCGGGCGCCGACCACATAGCGCAGCCCCGCCCGCCGGGCCGCCACATGGCCGCGCACCACGCCGGCCAGGCTGTTGCGGTCGCAGATCGCCAGCGCCGAAAGCCCGAGCGCCGCCGCGGCCACGGCCAGTTCGTCCGGGTGCGAGGCGCCTTCCAGGAAGCTGAAATTGCTCTGCGCGCCGAGTTCGGCATAGGCGGCCATCGCACCCCGTCCCGGCTTATGCCGTCACCACGTCGCGCAGATGGCAGACCAGCGGCCCGGCCTCCGTGCCCTTCACCGCCGCCAGCAGGCGGGCGTCGACCGTCACCATGCGGCCGGCCACGTGCTGGGCGCAGGCGATGTAGAAACAGTCGTAGGACGGATGGGCGAGCCGGCGGCTCCACTGCCAGGCCGGCTCCGCCAGGTCGACGCCGGCGACGAGGCGGCGCAGGATCAGCGGCAGGGCGGCGGCGATCTGCCGGGCATAGTCCTCGGCCAGGTCGTCCTGCTGCCAGCGCTTCCAGAGCAGGTTGGTCAGTTCCGGCACGATCAGGTCCGGCGCGTACAGGGGCCGGTCGATCTCCAGCAACCGCATGGCCCGATCGCTGCCCGGTTCGGGAAAGAACCATTTCGCGGCAATGCTGGCGTCGACGACGAAGCTCACCGTCCGCGGCCCTCCCGGACCAGGGCGGTGCTGTCGCCGAACCGGCGGGGACCGGCCAGGGCGCGGATGCGCTGGCTGATGCGGGCGAAGTCGGCGGGCGGCGGCGCGGCCGCGGCATCGGTCAGCAGCGCGCGCAGTTCCGCTTCCAGCGAGCGGTTGTGGCGCCGGGCCTGCGCCCTCAGACGCTCGGCAACCGCGTCGTCCAGGTTGCGGATGGTGATCGTGGCCATGGTGTTCGGCTCCCTTGTCTTTATTCCTATGATCGAGCTCACCCGAAAATGCCGTGCACGAACCAGCCGGGTTTCGGCTTCCCGTCGGTTCCGCCCGCTCCCGCGCCGTCGTACAGCCCCTGGCGGAACACCCAGAGCCGCTGGCCGGCGGCGTTCTCCACCCGGTAATAGTCGCGGGTGCGGCGGGCGAGGGGGGCGGCCGGGTCGTCCGGCGGTGCCTCGCGCCACCATTCCGGCGTCAGCCGTTGCGGACCCTCGCCGCGGACGATGCGGTGCAGCACCTTGCCCCAGCGGATCGCGGCGGGCGGATAGTCCGGCAGCAGCGCCGTCGCCTCCACCGGCTCCGGCCGGGCCAGCAGGCGCAGCGGCAGCACCTCGCCCGGCGGCGGCTGCCAGTCGGCCCAGCGCGCCGCCACCTCCGCCGCCGCGTGGTGCAGGGCCGGCAGCGGTTCGACCCGCCGTTCCGGCAGGTGGCTGGTCACCGGCGCCATCCACCGCACCCGTTCCGGCCCCAGCCGCTGGCTGAGGCGGTCGATCAGCGCCGCCATGGCATCGTCCGTCGCGGCCCGGTCCTGCCAGAACCCGCATTCCGTCGGGGCGAGGCGTTCGGTTTCCGGCGCGCTCAGCACCAGGGTTTCGATGCCGAAGCCCAGGTCGCAGCCCTCCAGTTGCCCTTCCAGCAGGCGCAGCAGACGCGCCGGCTGGCGCACCGGCCGGCTGGTGCGCGCGGTGGCCCGGTGCACCCGGCCATCCATGGCATAGCAGGCCAGTTCCAGCCGTCGCGCGCCGCTCTCCGCCGTTTCCAACTGCCGGCAGAGTTCCGCCAGCAGCCGGTCGACGACGGCGCTCAGATCCTCCGCCCGGATCAGCGGTTCGGCCTCGTCCCGGCGCAGGCGGAAGGGCGGCGGCGGGTGGCGGGCCGCCAGCGATTCCGCCGTCCGTCCCAGCGCCTGGTCCAGCCGGCGCAGCAGTTGCGCGCCGAAGCGCCGGGCGAGCGGCGCCCGCGGCAGGCCGGCCACGTCGCCGATGCGCCGCAGGCCCACCTGCGCCAGGTCCGCCACCGTTGCCGCCGGCAGGCGCAGCGCGGCGAGCGGCAGCGGTGCCAGGGATTGCCGCAGCGCCGCCGATCCGCCCGGTGCAGTCCATGCCCGGCCATAGCGGGCCAGGGCCCAGGCCGCGCCCGGCGTTTCCGCCATCGCCGCCCGCGCCTCGAAGCCGAAGCCCTCCAGCCGCGCCAGCAGGTCGTCGCGCAATGCCGCCTCGCCGCCGAACAGGTGGTCGCAGCCGGTCGTGTCCAGCAGCAGCCCGTCCGCGCCGTCCAGCGCCAGCAGCGGCGTGTAGCGCTCGCACCAGTCGGCGAGCCGGCCAAGGCCGCGCAACTCCCGCAGCGGGTTGGCCGGGTGGGTTCGCAGCGCGGGGTGCAGCGCCCGCGCATCCGCCAGCGTCATGCCGGCGGCGATGCCCAACGCCGCCGCCGCGGCGTTGGCGGCGGCCACGCGCGGCACGCCGGCCGTCTCCGCCAGGGTGGCGAGCGGCTCCACCGTTCGGCCCAGCCGGTCGGTGGCGAACCGGGGCAGCCAGAGCGAGAGATAGCGTCGGCTCATTTTGTTCCTCCTGCCGGGCATTAAGTTCTATATATGTTCTGTTTTCAAGCGAAAAATTGGCACCGACCATTCGTCTTTCGCCCTCGCGGCAATCGCCCCGCTGGGCAGGCGGAGCGCGCCATGGCAGAGTGCGGTCGGTTTCCGTTCGATGGAGCAGCCCCTTGGCCTCGACGTCTGCGACCGCAAAGCCGATCAATCTCGCACTGCAAGGCGGCGGCTCGCACGGGGCCTTCACCTGGGGCGTGCTCGATCGCATTCTGGAAGACGAGCGTCTGGTGGTGGAGGCGATCGGCGGCACCAGCGCCGGCGCCATGAACGCGGTGGTCGCGGCCAGCGGCCTGATCGAGGACGGGCGCGACGGCGCGCGCCGCCATCTGGCCGCCTTCTGGACCGCGGTGGCCGAGGCCGGCCGCTCCAGCCCGCTGAAGCGCAGCCCGATCGACGTCTGGATGGGCAACTGGTCGCTCGACAACTCGCCGGTCTACATCCTGTTCGACCTGATGAGCCGCCTGACCTCGCCCTATGATTTCAATCCGTTCGACCTGAACCCGTTGCGCGACCTGGTGGAACGCCAGGTCGATTTCGCCAGGCTGCGCGAGACGCCGGGGGTCGACCTCTATCTTTCGGCCACGAACGTGAAGACCGGCCATGTGCGCGTGTTCCAGCGCGCAGAGGTGACGGCGGACGTGGTGATGGCGTCCGCCTGTCTGCCGCACCTGTTCCACGCGGTCGAGATCGGCGATCACGCCTATTGGGACGGCGGCTATATGGGCAATCCCTCGCTGTTCCCGTTCTTCCACCGCAGCGAATCCGCCGACATCGTCATCGTCCAGATCAACCCGATCGTGCGCGAGGAGGTGCCGCGCACCGCCCGCGAAATCCTCGACCGCCTGAACGAGATCACCTTCAACAGCTCGCTGCTGGGCGAGATGCGGGCCATCGAATTCGTGCATCGCCTGCTGGAGGACGGCCATCTGGCGGAGGGCCGGTATCGCCAGATCCTGATCCACATGATCGAGTCGCGGAAGACGCTGCGCTCGCTCGGCGCCTCGTCGAAGCTGAACACCGAGATGGACTTTCTGCGCTATCTGTTCGAAACCGGGCGCCGGGTCGCCGATCGCTGGCTGGCCGAGCATTTCGACGATATCGGCGTGCGCGGCACCGTCGACCTGAAAGCCGTCGTCAGCGGCCCCCGATCTTGATATTCGAAGGGCCAGATATGCCGGGTCCGATATCGGGGGCCTGATATCCCGCTTCCGGCCGCCGTTCCCCGTTAGGAGTTCTTAATGCAAGTCCGCATCGTCGTCGTCACGCCCTTTCAGCAGAATTGCAGCGTGTTCTGGTGCGAGGAGACCATGAAGGCCGCCGTGGTCGACCCCGGCGGCGACCTCGACCAGATCGAGGCGGCCATCGCCGCAAGCGGCGCCACCGTCGAGCGCGTGCTGCTGACCCACGGCCATGTCGACCACGCCGCCGCCGCCGGTGCGCTGGCCAAACGCCTGGGCGTGCCCATCGAAGGCCCGCATATCGGCGACAAATTCCTGATCGACGGCCTGCCGGAGCAGGCGGCGCGCTATGGCTTCGGCGACGCCGAGCCCTTCACCCCCGACCGCTGGCTGGAGCAGGGCGACACCGTCAGCGTCGGCAATCTGCGCCTGGACGTGAAGCACTGCCCGGGTCATTCGCCCGGCCATGTCATCTACAATATCGAGGCGTTCCGGGTGGCGATCGTCGGCGACGTGCTGTTCCGCGGCTCCATCGGCCGGACGGACCTTCCGGGCGGCGACCACGACCAGCTTATCGCTTCGATCCGCACCCAGCTTTGGCCGCTGGGCGATGACATCACCTTCGTTCCCGGCCACGGCCCCGCCTCCACCTTTGCGATCGAGCGGCAGACCAACCCCTTCGTCGCCGACCAGTTGTTCCGCTAAGCTGGCCGCCGTCGCGTCGACAACGGAATCCGAGCCATCTGTCTTGACGTCATTGCGAGTCCGCGGAGCGGGCGAAGCAATCCAAACCGGCGATCCGGCTTGGTTGAGGCGACGGCCTGGATTGCTTCGTCGCCCATGGCGCCTCGCAATGACGCGCGTTGGATGGCACGACAGTTGCCGCCGTCGCCGATCGCGATAGAGTCTGCAACTGTCACACTCCCGCAGAAAGACACCCGCCCCGATGATCATCGATTGCCACGGCCACCTGCTGCCGGAAGCCCTGCTGGAAGAACTGGCCGACCGGCGGAGCGACTTCCCCTCGATCCGGGTGGAGCGCCCGGACGGCAAGTGGCAACTCGGCTTTGCCGGCGGCGCGCTGACCCGGCCGATCATGCCGCGCCTGCGCGAGACCGAGCAGCGCTTCGACTGGATGCAGCGGGAAGGGCTGGAACACCAGGTCTGCGGCGGCTGGCTCGACGCCTTCGGCTATGAACTGCCGGCGGACGAGGGCGTGCGCTGGTCGCGCCTGACCAACCACCATCTGGCCCGCGCGGCCCGCGAGGCCGGCAAGGTCACGGCGCTCTGTACCGTGCCGCTCCAGGATGGCGCGAAGGCCGCCATGGTGCTGGCCGAGGCCATGGACGAGCACGGCTTTGCCGGCGCCATGATCGGGACCCAGCCCAAGGGCCTGGGCGGCAATCTCGACGACCCGGACCTGGCGCCGTTCTGGCAGGCCGCGCACGACCGCAACGCCGTCATCATGGTCCATCCGGTATTCGACGTGACCGACCGGCGGGTGCTGGACTATGACATGGTCAACGCCGTCGCCCGCCTGAACGACCTGACCACCGCGGTCGCCCGCCTGCTGTTCAGCGGCCATCTGGTCCAGTACGACGCCATGCGCCTCGTGGTGCTGACCGGCGGGGCGGCGCTGCCCTATTGCCTGGGCCGCCTGCTGCGCAACCACGAGAACCACCCGGAATACGCCGACCCGCGCGCCGGCTTCGAGCGGCTCTGGTTCGACAGCCTGGTGTTCGAGCCGGACGTGCTGGAATTCCTCTGCCGGCGCGTCGGCGCCGGGCGGGTGATGCTGGGCTCGGACTGGCCGTTCCCCATCGGCGACTTCACCCCGGCCAAGGTGGTCCGCGAGGCCAACTTGTCCGCCGGCGACCGCGACGCCATTCTGGGCGGCACCGCTGCCGAACTGCTGGGATTGTAACGCCATGGCGCCGATGGACCTCTCGCCCCGCGAACTGCTGGAAAAGCTGGTGAGCTTCGACACCACCAGCCGCAACTCCAACCTGGCGCTGCTCGATTTCGTCGAGGCGTATCTGGCGAGCCACGGGCTTTCCGGCTGGCGCGTCTATGACGAGACCGGGCAGAAGGCCAATCTGTTCGTTTCCGCCGGGCCGGACGAGCCGGGCGGCATCGTCCTTTCCGGCCATGTGGACGTGGTGCCGGTCGACGGCCAGGACTGGACCAGCGACCCGTTCACCCTGACCGAGCGGGACGGCAAGCTCTATGGCCGCGGTTCGTGCGACATGAAGGGGTTCGTGGCGCTCTCGCTCTGGGCCGTGCCGCAATTCCTGAAGCGCGGCCTGAAAAAGCCGGTGCATCTGGCCATTTCCTATGACGAGGAGGTCGGCTGTATCGGCGTGCGCGGCATGCTGCACCGCCTCGCGGCCCAGGATCAGCGCCCCGGCCTCTGCATTGTCGGCGAGCCGACCGAGTTCCAGCCGGTGGTGGCGCACAAGGGCAAGTGGTCGTTCCGGGTGCGGGTGCGCGGCAAGGAATGCCATTCCTCGCTGGCGCCGACCGGCGTCAACGCGGTGGAATACGCGGCCGAGGCGGTCACCTGGCTGCACCGCGAGGGCCGGCGTTTCGCCCGGGAAGGCACGCGCGACGAGCTCTACGACCTGGCGCACACCACGGTGCATGTGGGCACGCTGAACGGCGGCACCGCCCTCAACATCGTGCCGCAGGAGGCGAATTTCGTCTTCGAATACCGCTACATCGCCCAGGACAACCCCGACGACATCCACCAGCGCTTCCTCAAATTCATCCGCGAGGAGCTGGAGCCGGAAATGCAGGCGGTGGACCCCGCCGCCGGCTTCACCATCGAGACCATCAGCCAGATCCCCGGCCTGGAGATCGCGCCGGACCACGAGGTGGTGAACCTGGCCCGGCAACTCTCCGGCCGCAACGACCACGCCAAGGTGGCCTATGGCACCGAGGCGGGCCTGTTCCAGGAGATCGCGGCGATCCCCACCGTGGTCTGCGGCCCCGGCAACATCGCCCAGGCGCACAAGCCGGACGAGTATCTCGCGCTCGACCAGTTGGCCAAGGGCAAGGAATTTATGCTAAGATTGGCCGATCGCGTTTGCCGGGAATGAGGCTTGGACGGTGGCATTCGACCGTCGCTATCTGCTGCTGCTGATTTTGCCGCTGACGGTCTATGCCCTGGTCTATGCCGTGCTGGACCCGGCGCGGCCGATGCAGGTGACCTTTCCCGTGATCGACCGGGACGCGTTTCCGACGGTGGCGGGCGAGGAAGCGCGGCAACGCTATTTCTGGCTGAGCGCCTTCACCCTGCTGACCGCGGTGGCCCTGGGCATTGCGATGGGGGCGGCGCTGTCCGTGTGGCGGCTCGCGCCGCGGCGGGACCGGGGGCTGGTGTTCCTGCTGATGGCCGTGGTCCTGGGCGCGGTTGCCGCCGTCGAACTCTCCGGCAGCGTCACGTCCTGGTATGTGTATCTCGGCAAGAACCTGTTCCTGTCGATCTTCCCCTATATCCGGACCGGAGAGCATGCCACCGCCATGCAGGCCTTCCTGACCGGCCAGGCGGTGATCAAGATCGCCACCGCCGCGGCCCTGGTGCCGCTCGCCGTCGGCCTGGTGCTGACGCTGTCGCGGCCGGCCGAGGGCGCCACCCTGGCCGCCCGGGCCCGTTCCCTGGCGAGCGCGACGGAGCAGCAAAAGGCGTTTTTGCGGCACGCTGCCCTGCTGTACGTGCTAGCCTTGCTGGCGGTTTGGGCCTGGATGTACTGGCCGATCCCTTTCCTGAAAGACCCGCCCGGCTCCACGACGGTCACCGATGCCTATAACGGTCTCGCCACCGGGGCGTTGTTGTTGCAGGGGGTGGCGTTCAGCATCGGCGTTGCCGCCATCTACCTGCCGCCGGCCCTGCTGCTGCGCCACCGCGCCGCCCTGCTGACCCGGCAGATCGAGGACGATCCGTCCGACGATGGCGACGAGGACGCCGACGCGGTGCTGGCCTTCCTCTCGGTCCATCCCATCGACTATTTGCGCCAGGCGCTGGCGCTGGTGCTGCCCGCGCTGGTCAGCCTGCTGCCCTCGCTCCAGAGCATCGCCAGCGCGCTGGCCACCGGCTGAGCGAGACGGCGCGGGCGCGCTCACCGCCCTTCGCCCCCATTCCCCGCCCGAGCTTTCCCGGCCGGAGCCTGCCTTTGGCAGGTGCCGAGCCGGGACCTCCCGCCGAATTCGCTCCTGCGCCGCGCGCCCTCCCGGCCCTCCCTTCCACTCCGGCCGGGACAGCGGGGCAGTGGTGCCGGCATCACGCGGTGATCGCCTGCGCCCGTTCGATGCTTTTCAGCGTCTGGGCCGGATCGAGGCCCGGCCAGTGCATGCGCAGGATCACATGGTCGCCGCCGGTGGACTCCACCACGCGCGCCACCTGATCCTTCACCTTGGCGCGGTCGCCGACGATGAAATGGCTGTCGACGAAGGCGTCGAAATTCGCTTCCAGCGTATCGCCGCCGACATTCTTGTTCCCCCAGCTGGCATAGGCCTTGTATTTGTAGAGCAGGGCCGCGCGGCAGATTTCCAGCGCGTCGGCCCCGTCCGGCCCGATGAAGCACTCGCGGCAGACCGGCCGGGTCGCCGGCGCCGGCAGGCCCGCCTCGGTCCGCGCCGCGTCGTAGTCGCGCTTCAGGCTCGCCAGTTCGTCGAAGGTCTGGCTGAAGCTGGTGATCCAGGCGTCGCCGATCCGCGCCGCCCGCCGCACCGAGGCCGGCACGCTGCCGCCGACCCAGATCGGGCAGCCCTCCGGCCGCACCGGCCGCATCGACAGGCCGACATCGTCCAGATGGTAGTATTTGCCGTGATGCGTCACCCGCTCCTCGGTCCAGAGCCGGCGGATCACCTCGATGCTCTCCACCATGCGCCCGACCCGTTCGGAGATGTGGGCGCCATGGATCGCGAATTCCTCCGGCCGGTAGCCGAGGCCTGCGGTCAGCACATAATTGCCGCCGGACAGCCAGTCGAGCGTCGCTGCCTGCTCGGCCACGAACACCGGGTTCTGCACCGGCAACAGCAGCACCGCCGGCCCGATGGTGGTGTCCGGCACCTCGGCGGTGAGGCGGGCCATCAGCGTGTGCGTGTCGAACATGCGCACCGGGTTGGTGGCGAAATGGTGCGGCAGCCAGAGCGACGAGAAACCGGCCCCCTTCGCCGCCCGCGCCTGCGCCAGCAGCCCGTCCAGCGCCCGTTGCGGGTCGCCGTCGTTGGGGAATTGCGGGTTGAGATAGAGACCGTATTGCATGGCGTGGCGTTCCTCGAGGCTGGGCGTTTTGGCCAGAGCCTGCCACACTTCCCGCGCGCCGTCATGGCGAACAACCGAGCCTCCCACCCGTTTCGCCTTCCCGGCCTCGCGCCGGGGTCTCCCGCCCTTTCCAAGCTTTCCCGGCCCCGCGCCGGGACCTCTCCTCTTCCAAGCTTTCCCGGCCTTGCGCCGGATCTCCTGCCAGGTTCGCTCCCCCGGCCGGAAGGTCCAAGATCCCGGCTCTCCCCGGATCAAGTCCGGGGGGTCCAGAAAGGGGAGGGGAAAGCGGGGAGGCCGGGACCCGCAGCCTTTCCGGCTTTCCGGCCTCGCACCCGGACCTCTCGCGCCTTCAAGCTTTCCCGGCCTTGCGCCGGGATCTCCTACCAGGTTCGCTTCCGCGGCCCGGAAAGATCCCGCTCTTTCCCCGGACCAAGTCCGGGGTCCGGCCAGGAAAGCGGGCGGGGCCGGAAAGCAAGGCAGCGGGAAAGCGGATCAGCCGGGGAAAGCGGGGAGGGACGGCTCCACTCCGGCCGGGGCGGCTTGGGGGCGGCTGCCGGGTCGACGCCGCCCGCCGCTAGCCCTTGTGCTCGGCAATCGCCTCGGCGAGGCGCAAGGCGATCTCCGCGACCCGGTGCCGGTCGGCGGCGGTCTGCATCAGCGTCCCGGTCACGGCGGTGGCGATCGCCAGCCCGGCGGAGTCCGCCGCATCGGCCTCGTCGATCACCAGGCCGTCGAGCCGGTCGCCATACTGCGCCACCAGCCCGGCATTGGTGACGTCCAGGCCCAGCTCGGCGAACATCTTCGCCGTCGGCCCTTTCACCGCCTGGCCGCCGATCAGCGGCGAGACCGCCACCACCGGCGCGCCCAGCCCCGTCAGCCACGCGGCCATGCCCGGCACCGCCAGGATCGGCCCGATGGAGATGAACGGGTTGGAGGGACACACCACCACCGCCTCCACGTCCCGCAACGCCCGCAGGGCCGCCGGCACCGCCGCCCGCTCCGCGTCACGGTGGGTGAAGCCGGTCACCACCGGCGCGCAGCGCTCGCGCACGAAATAGTGCTGGAAGGCCAGATCGCCATGCCCGGCCGTGTGCACCACGGTCGGCACCGGCGTCTCGCTCATCGGCACGATGCGGGTGGCGATCCCCGCCGCCTCGCAGAGCGCCGCCGTCACCGCGCTGAGCGGCTCGCCGGCACGCAGCCGCCGCGTGCGCTCCAGGTGCAGCGCCAGGTCGCGGTCGCCCAGGTTGAACCAGGTCTCGGCGCCGATCTCGCCCAGCGCGGCCATGCAGTTCCAGGTCTCGCCGGCCCGGCCCCAGCCGCGTTCGGTGTCGTTCCAGCCGGCCAGCGCATAGAACACGGAGTCGATGTCGGGCGCGATGTGCAGGCCCAGATGCTCGAAATCGTCGCCGGTGTTGGCCACCACCACCAGGTCGCCCGGCGGCAGGATGTCGGCCAGCCCCGCCACCAGCTTGGCGCCGCCGACGCCGCCGGAGAGTGCCACCACGGTCATGCGTTCGCTTCCCTTTCATTCGAGCGTTTGGGCTCGGCCCTCCCCCCGGCTTCACCGCGAGTGGTCGGGGATGCCGGCGTATCGAGGGGCGAAGCATCGGGGAGGGAAGGCAGAGATGTCGCCAGCCCCCTCACCGGAACATGTCGTCCAGGGCGGGCCGCACCAGGGCCGCCGCCGGCAGCGGCGCGGGCTCTGCGGACAGGCCGCGGATCAGCACCGCCGGCGTGCCTTCCGCGCCTTCGCCCATGGCGACGCAGGCGGCGGCGGCCAGCTGGTCCGCGTGGCCGACAATGGAGACTTTCAATTCCCGCCCCATCATGTCCGCCTGGCCGCGAATGTCGTTGACCGCGCGGATGCCGGCGCAGCCGATGGCGATGCCGCAGGTGCCGATGCGCCAGGCCCGGCCGACGCTGTCGGTGATCAGCACCGCCGGCCGGGTGCCCGTCAGCCGCTCCAGCGCGCCGGCCAGCGCCTCGGCCGAGCGGTCCGGGTCCTCCGGCAGCAGCAGCACCTGGTCACCGGCGCCGTCGATATTGCTCTGGTCGATGCCGGCATTGGCCATGACCATGCCGAGCCGCTGTTCCACCACCAGCAGGTTGTCGCGATAGCGCAGCACGTGGTTCGACTCGTCCAGCGTCACCTGTACCAGGCGCGGGTCCTTGCCGGTGCGCCGCGCCCAGTCCTCGGCGGCCGCACCGGGCGTCACCGCGTCCAGGCGGCGATAGCGCCCCTCGGCCTTGGAGACGACCTTCTGCGCCAGCGCGACCACGTCGCCCGGCTGCAGCGCCAGGCGGTTGGCGGCGAGACAGTCGGCGATCTGGCGGGCCAGATCGTCGCCGGGCTGCACGCGCGGAAAGCCGGCGAGGGTGTGATAGGTCAAGGTCGGGGCCATGGGCTGCTCCTGGTGCGGGTCGGCGCATCGTTCCCTGCCGCAGCCGGTTCGGCAAGAGCGTCGCGGCCGCACCGGGCCCTTTCCGGCCCGCAAAATGCCCCCGCTACGCAAAACGGCCCGGATACCCGCAAGGTATCCAGGCCGGAGCGTGCGGGAACCGCCCGCGCCTCGAGGGGAGCCCCGCAAGTGGAGGCCGAGGCGCGGGGGAACTCGCGCTAGGCGCGGCGGCGCCGACGCAGGGTCATGCCCAGCCCCAGCAAGCCCGGCACCAGCAGCACGAGCGTGGCCGGCACGGGGACGCCGGAGGCGGGAATGTTGGTGCCAATCGGCGTGATGGTGATCTGGCCGCTGCCGATGGTGTTGAACGTCACCGCCACCGGGAAGGCCATGGCATTGTTGGGGTCCAGCATCAGCGACGGGTCGATGCCCTGAACGCTGAAGAAATCGACCGGCGAGCCGAACGTGTAGCTCTCGCCCGCCATCAGGGTGGCGATCTGGGTCAGCGTGCCGCCGACGTCGATCAGCAATTCATAGCCGTCCATATCCGGCACCGTCGCCAGCGACGGCATGGTGACACTCGCGAACAACAGGTTCTGGATCGCATAGTCGAATCCCGTGGTCACCACCGGGTCCAGCCAGAGCGGCGTATCCGGGGAGTCGACCGTGATGTCGAACACGAAGGGCGGTTCGTTGTTGCCGGGCAATAGCGGCAGGGATTCCGAACTGCCGGGCGCCGGCGGCACCGCATTGCCGAACAGGGTCTGGGTCAGATAGGTGGCCGTTTCCCCGGCGGCCAGCGAGTAGTTGTTGTTGAACGCCAGGGTGACGTCATAGGCGTTGTCGATGAAGCCGTCGCCGTTCGTGTCGCCGGCGACCGTGTCGTTCAGGGTGCCGCCCACCGCGACCTTGTTGCCGAGACCGGAATAGGAGGAAACCTCGAACCGGCCGGGCGGGCTCTGGTCGCCGCCGTTGGCGGTGATGCCCACGAAGGTCGTGGACTGGCTGGGGCTGTCGGCCGAATCGGTCTCGAACAGGACCTGGTTGCCGCCAAGGGTGATGATTCCGCCGCCGTCGGCGATGGATTCGTCGAATTCCAGATCGCCGTCCAGATAGCGCTTCAGCGCGAAGCTGTTGGGGACCGAGGCGGTGTTGGTGATGCGGTAGCTCTGATTCAACTGCGAACCGATGCGCGTGCCGGAGCCGTCGAACGAGGACACCAGGGTCTGCGTCAACCGAAAGTCCAGCGAGCCGAGTTGGAAGCTGCTGGTGGCGCTGGTCGGCGAGCTTTGCTGAACCACCAAATCCGGCAGGCCGCCGCTGCTACGGATGGAGCCCGTGGTCAGGAAGGTTCCGGGGCCGCTCAGATACACGCCGCTTTCAAAGGTCGTGCCGCTGGCGCTGGCGCTGCCGACCGGCGTGTAGAACGCGTCGCCCGTGCCGTTGCCGCCGACCGCAAGGCCGAACGAGCCGTAGCCGTCGACATCGACGGTCACGCTTCCGGGGCCGGTGCCGTTCGTCAGCGTAATCGCCTGTGCCGGTGCGGCAAGACCGATTGCGATGGCCGCGCCGATCAGGGCGCTCCTGCACATCGGTCGGTCCATGATCGGAGTTATCATTCTGTTGGTCCTTTCGCGGTATCGATCCGTCTCCTGATGTGGGCCAATGAAGCAATTTGTGTGCCAGTGTCGCGGGTGGAGCAGGCGCACAGATCGGAACCGCTCGAACCTTTCGGCTAGGCGAATGGTCTGTCGCACCAATCCGACGGACCCGTTTCTGTCGCGGGGCGGCGTGCGGAGCCGGGTTCGACGCGGCGGGCGGGTGCAAGGTGCGGCTTGGGTGTAAAGTCGGCGCCATGTGTTAACGGAGCGTTACAGTTCGGACGGGCTCCCGCTGCCGGACGCCGCCGGCGGCGGGGGCCTTGGCAGCGGCGGGAAAATGGGGCGACAATGCCGGCCAACCCAAAACGCCCCCGGAGGACCCGCCCGCCCATGCCCGCCCAAATCGGCTATCTCATCCCCACGCGCGAGGCGATCATGGAAGGCCGGCCCCAGGCCGCGCCCCTGCTCGCGCTTGCCGAGCAGGCCGAGGATCTCGGCTATGACTCGGTCTGGATCGGCGACTCGCTCACCGCCCGGCCGCGGCACGAGCCACTGACCCTGCTGGCCGCCATCGCCGGCCGCACCCGGCGGGTCAAGCTCGGCACCGCCGTGCTGCTGCCGGCGCTCCGCAACCCGGTCCTGCTCGCCCACACCGTCGCCACTCTCGACCAGGCGAGCGATGGCCGGGTGATCCTCGGCTACGGCATTGCCGGCGACGTGCCCAACATCCGCGCCGAGTTCGAAAGCGCCGGCGTGCCGTTCGACAAGCGCATCGGCCGCATGATCGAAGGATTGCAACTCTGCCGCGCCCTCTGGAGCGGCGACAAGGTCGACTGGAACGGCCGCTGGAGTCTGTCCGGCCAGCAGATCGGCCCGACCCCGGCGCAGGCGGGCGGCCCGCCGGTCTGGATCGGCGGCTCGCACCCCAACGCGCTGAAGCGCGCCGCCCGGCATTTCGACGGCTGGTTCCCGACCGGCCCCGGCGCGGATGTCTGCGGCCAGCAATGGCGGGAGGTGCAGCAGCACGCCAAGGCCGAGGGCCGCGCCGACGGCGCCATGAGTTTCGCGGTCTACCTGACCCTCGCCATCGACGACAGCCATGAGGCCGGTGTCGCCCGCATCGACAAATTCCTGGAAGCCTATTACGGCGTGCCCGGCCACATCCTGCGCCGCCGCATGGCCAGCTTCGGCGGCCCGGCGGAGGAAGCGGCGGCCTTCGTCAAATCCTATGTCGACCAGGGGGCGAGCCATGTTTGCATCCGCTTCGCCGGCGACCACGAACAGTCCCTGAAAACCATGGCGGCGCTCCGCCAGCAGATGGGAGGCTAGGCCCATGCGTTTCGAGAACAAGATCGCGCTCATCACCGCCGCCGGCGCCGGCATCGGCAAGGCCACGACCGAAATCCTGGTGCGCGAGGGCGCCACCGTCATCGCGGTCGAAAACCAGCAGGACCGGCTCGACGCCCTCGTGGCCTCGCTGGACAACCAGCCGGGCCGGGTCGTGCCCCGGTGCATCGACGCCATGGACGAGGTCCAGGCGCGCCAGTGCGTGCAGCAGGCAATCGACGAATTCGGCCGCATCGACATTCTGGTGAACGCGGTCGGCGGCTCCACCATCATTCCGAAGCCGAATGTCGACATCGACCAGATGCCGCTCAGCGACTGGCAGAAAATCCTCGACTTCAACCTGACCGCCACCTTCCTGTTCACCAACGCGGTGGTGCCGCACATGAAGGCGAACAAGTACGGCAAGATCGTCGACCTCGCCTCCATCGCCGGGCGCGGCACCAGCTTCGAGTCGTCCTCGCCCTATGCGGTCGCCAAGGGCGGTATCATCGCCATGGTGCGCCGGCTGTCGTTCGAACTCGGCCCCTATGGCATCTGCATCAACGCCATCGCCCCCAGCCTGACGCTTACCGAGCGCATCACCCCGCACTGGGAACGCCGCTCGGCCGAGGACAAGGCGAACGAGCTGAAACGCTTCCCGCTCGGCCGCGTCGCCGTGGCGGAGGATCAGGCCAAGGTCATCGCCTTCCTGGCCTCGTCGGATGCGGATTTCGTCACCGGCGTCACCATCGACGTGAACGGAGGCCAGCTATGAGCCTGCCGGATCGGAACGACACGCTCGGCATTGTCGGCGTTGGCGTCATGGGCGGCGGCATCGCCGCGAACCTGCTGAAGGGCGGCGCCAAGCTGGTCGTCTACGACCAGAACCCGGCCCGGGTGCAGCACTTCGCCAGCCTCGGCGCCTATGCCGCCTCCAGCCCGGCGGATGTGGCGCGCCAGGCGTCGACGCTCATCAGCATGGTAGAGACCACGGCCCAGTCGGAAGAGGTCATCATGGGGCCGGAGGGCTTCCAGTCCAAGGCCCGGGCCGGCGACGTCATCCTGTCGATGGCCACCATCGACCCGCTGGCGGTCAAGCGCTGGCACGCCGAACTGAAGCCCCGCGGCATCGACCTGATCGACGCGCCGGTCTCCGGCGGCCAGGAGCGGGCGGAATCCGGCGACCTCTCCATCATCTGCGGCGGCGACGCCGACGTGGTGGAGCGGGTGAAGCCGCTGCTCGGCGCCTGCGCCCGCCAGGTGTTCCACATGGGCGAGGTGGGCCAGGGGCTCGCCATGAAGCTGGTCAACAACATGCTGATCCAGGTCGGCACGGTGGCGGTGGCCGAGGCCATGGTGCTGGGCGCCAAGGCCGGGCTGGAGCCGCAGGCGATGATCGACGTGATCCGCCAGTCCACCGGCCATTCGGTGGCGTTCGAGATGCGGGCGCCGCGCTATCTCAGCGGCGATTTCGAGCCGGGCGGTACCGTCGACATCACCTGGAAGGACCAGACGCTCCAGACCGATTTTGCCAACGCGCTGGGCGTGCCGCTGTTCCTCGCCAACACCACGCGCCAGATTTTCCAGTGGGCGCGGGGCCTTGGTCTCAACAAGAAGGACAGTTCCATCACCGTCACCCTGTACGAAAAGGCCGCCGGCGTGAAACTCGGGCCCCGCGAGGACTGAGAGCCCTTGCCGCCGGTGCCGACTTACGGCCCGCTATAGGCGAACTTGCCGACCAGCGACGATTTCCCCGGATGGGCAAAGCGCATCCGGGGGTCGCTCAACTGCATGGTGGCCGCCCGCCGCACGAAGGTCGGCCCGGTGTGGAACGGGACGGCCAGCCCGCTGACCTCCGGGTCGAGCGGTGCTTCGCCATGGCGGCTGGCCTTGATGTGAAAGCCCAGCATCGCCTCGCATGTCCCAAGCGATGCTGGCCATGGCATTTTCCTCCCGTTTGCAAATCGTCCCCGTGTTTCGGATAATGATTGGGAAAAATACCACAAAATCCTGCCGAAATCTTTATCGGAATACCGCTAATATGATATGATAATTGGCGAGTCCTTGCTCCCTTTACCGCCTTTACTCGCGCGGGGATTTCTGTTGGTGTTGATGCGGTCAAAATCGCGTGCGTACGGGCGGCGCCATGGCCATCGCGATCCCATCTGATCTGGGTCAATGGCGCCGGCCCGGCCGAGCGCTAGCGTGGTGAACGGTCAAGGAAAGGAAGGCCATCCGATGACGCTGAACATTCCGCACAACGCCTGGATTCTGGTGGGTGATGGTGAGCGGGCGCTGATCCTGCGCAACGACGGCGACGAGAAATTTCCGAACCTCGTCACGCAAGAGGCGATCCGCCACGAGAATCCGGCGACCCGTGAGCAAGGCACCGACCGGCCGGGGCGCTTTCCGGACGGGCCCAGCGTGCAACGCAGCGCCGTCGAAAACACCGACTGGCATCGGGTTGAAAAAGACCGGTTCGCGCGCGAGATGGCGGCGCATCTGCGCCAGTCCGCGCTCGACAACGCGTTCACGCACCTGATCGTCGTCGCTCCGCCCCAGGTGCTGGGCGAACTGCGCCAGCAGATGGACAAGGCGGTGCAGGCCAAGGTGCTGGCCGAGGTCGACAAGGACCTGACCAAGCACCCGGTGCACGAGATCGAGCGCATCCTGGTCCAGAAATCCGGCTGACCGCCCGGTTGGTCCTTCCCGCGGGGCCGCCGCCTGCCATGGACAGGCGGCAGTCCGCGCCCGATGATGGAGGCAGGCCGCATTTCGTGGCGTCGTATCCAAGGGAAGGAAACCGACCGATGGCCAATTCGGAATGGCTCGATCAAGGCATTGCCATGCGCCGCCAGCTTTACGGCGAGGCGGCGGTGGAGCGCTCCAACGCCGCCAATTACGACGACCCGATCATGGGCAAGTTCATCGACTATGCCCAGGAAGCGGTGTTCGGCGGGCTGTGGGGGCGTCCCGGCCTGGACCTGAAGACGCGCTCGCTGATCTGCGTCGTCTCCGACACCACCATGGGCCGCGAGGACGAACTGGCCATCCATCTGCGCTTCGCGCTGCGCCAGGGCTGGACCGAAGACGAACTGACCGAGGCGATCCTGCACCTGGCCGGCTATATCGGCCTGCCGCTGGTGCGCGGCGCCATGCTGAAGGCGCGTGAGGTGTTCGCCGAGATCCGCGCCGAAGGCGGCGCCTGAGCGGGGCCTCACCTGCCGGGCCTTAACCCGCCGGGCCTTGCCGGTCGGGTCTTACGGGGCGGGCCCGCTATTCCGCAGCGGCGGCCAGCGCCGCCGGCTGCGGCAGGGTGAGGTCCGCCAGCACCATATTGTCCGCAAAGCGCCATTGGATCGTCGCGCCCGCGTCCTCCGCCTGCAACCAGGCGAGATGGGCCAGGATCACCCGGCTGTCCAGGTCGCCGGGCGGCACCTTGCCGGTCACGGTCGAGGCGACGCGCGGGTTCAGCGCCGCATTCTGGCCGCTGCCGATCAGCGACAGGGTCAGCGTGCCGTCGCCCCGGCTCAGTTGCACGGTCAGCACGCCGCCGCGCGCCATCGCCTCGGCCACCAGCAGGATCAGGTTCAGCACCAGCTTGGCGCCGCGGCCCTGCACCGCCGTCACGTCCGGCTCAGCCCGCCAGTCCAGCCGCACCTTGCCGTCGCGCAGCATGTTCTGCGCCAGCTGGCTGAGTTCGTTCGTGCCCCAGCCGTCGCGGCCGCCGGCCGTTCCGAAGGCGACGCGAAAGAATTCCAGCCGCCGCCACGCGGTGCGCGCGCTGGTATCGGTCAGGTCGATGATATCGGGGTCGGCGGTACTGCCCATTTCCCGCAGCAGCTCGATCCCGTTGGTGGCGGCGCCGATTGGCCCCACCATGTCGTGGCAAAGCCGCGAGCAGATCAGCTCGACAATGCCCAAGTCCACCGGAATACCCATGCGCCGAAACCCTGGTTGAAGACGTGCCTGGCCTCATTCTGTCGGTGCCGATAGCGCACCGTAGTATGGCGAAGCCTCGGCCCACTGTGCAACCCGGGGTTTAAGGGCGCGTTAACAGCCGCACCAGCGCGGCCAGGTCGTCTGGCCGGTTGATGTTGGCGAAGGCGTCGGCCTCGGCAAAGGGCACCGCCACCAACCCCTGCGTGCGGATCGCCGCTTCCAGTCGGCGTGCGCCCGCCCGGACCGCCGCATCCAGCCGCAAGGCCGCGGCGAGCGGCCAGCAGGCCGTGCCCCAGTGCAGCCGCCCGGCCGCCTCCGCCACCGCGACCGGTTCGGTTGCACCGCTGTCCCCCTCAGCCATGGCCGCCGCCAGCAGGCGGGCCACCAGGTCGCCGGGGGCAGGGGTGTCGACCGGCACCGTCACCAGCCAGCGCACGCCGGGCCAGGCCGCCGCCGCATGGGCCGCCGCCGCGGCGATGCCGGCCAGCGGCCCCGCATCCGCCACCCGGTCGGCCACCACCGGCAGGCCGAAGGGCGCGAACCGCGCCGGCTCGCCATTGGCCGAGAGCACGATCCGCCCGCCCTGCGGCCGCAGCCGCTGCAGCAGATGGGCCAGCAGCGGCCGGCCCGCCGCTTCGACCAGGGCCTTGTCGGCGCCGCCGAGCCGCCGGCCGCCGCCGCCCGCCAGGACGGCCAGTGCAACAGTGTCTTGCAAGCGCAACCTCCGCCAACCATCTGGAAACTGTGGGCTGTCGCCGCTATGCTAAGGGTAATCCGATCCGGCGGCGAATGTCCGGCGCCGGACTTGGCGTCCCAGCCCGCGTACACCACCCCGCCTGGGTACCGTATCCCGAACCATGGGCGACAGCAGCATGGCCACGACCTACACCGAACCCACCACCGCCGCCAGCGGTCCCGTCATCGACCCGTTCGGCCGCGCCATCACCTATCTGCGCGTGTCGGTCACCGACCGGTGCGATTTCCGCTGCGTCTATTGCATGTCCGAGAACATGACCTTCCTGCCGAAGAAGGACATTCTCAGCCTCGACGAGCTGGACCGGGTCTGCAGCGCCTTCGTGCGCATGGGCGTGCGCAAGCTGCGCCTGACCGGCGGCGAGCCGCTGGTGCGCCGCGGCATCATGAACCTGATCGAGGGGCTGGGCCGCCACCTCGAATCCGGCCTGCTCGACGAGCTGACCGTGACCACCAATGGCAGCCAGCTGGAACGCTTCGCCGAGCCGCTCTATGCCGCAGGCGTGCGCCGCATCAACGTCTCGCTCGACACGCTGGAGGCGGACACGTTCAAGGCGCTGACCCGCTGGGGCCGGCTCGACCAGGTGTTGCGCGGCATCCAGGCGGCGAAGGACGCCGGCCTCGCCATCAAGATCAACGCCGTCGCGCTCAAGGGCGTGAACGAGGGCGAACTGGACCGCCTGATCGGCTGGTGCGGCGACGAGGGCTTCGACCTGACCCTGATCGAGGTCATGCCCATGGGCGATATCGGCGAGCAGCGGGTGGACCAGTACTGGCCGCTCTCCATGGTGCGCGCCGATCTCTCCCAGCGCTGGACGCTGGAGGAGTCGGACTACAAGACCGGCGGCCCGGCCCGCTATTACACCGTGGGCGAGACCGGCGGCCGGCTGGGATTCATCACGCCGATGACCCACAATTTCTGCGAAAGCTGCAACCGCGTGCGCCTGACCTGCACCGGCATGCTCTATATGTGCCTGGGCCAGAACGATTCGGCCGACCTGAAGGAGGTGGTGCGCCAAGCGGAAAGCGACGCGCCGCTGGAAGACGCCATCCGCGCGGCCATTGCCCGCAAGCCCAAGGGCCACGACTTCGTCATCGACCGGCGCCGGCGCCGGGCCGCGGTGCCGCGGCATATGTCGACCACCGGCGGCTGACCCGCGGGATGTCGCGCCCCGCGCTTGCCTTCGTCGCCTCCTCTGCCGACGCCGCCCAGCGGGCGCTGACGGACCTCAGCCAGCAGTATGAGACCGTGCCGCCGGAACAGGCCGACGTCATCGTCGCCCTGGGCGGCGACGGTTTCATGCTGGAGACGCTGCACCGCTATATGGGCCGCGGCGTGCCGATTTTCGGCATGCACCGCGGCACGGTCGGCTTTCTGATGAACGCGTTCGAGCCGGACGGCCTGCCGGAACGCATCCGCCGTGCCACCGCCGTCGAACTGACGCCGCTGCGCATGACCGTGGAGACCACCGACGGCCGCCATGTGGACGCGCTGGCGATCAACGAGGTTTCGCTGCTGCGCGAAACCCGCCAGACCTCGCACATCTGCATCAAGATCGACGGCGTCGTGCGCATCGAGGAGTTGATGGCCGACGGCGTGCTGGTCGCCACTCCCGCCGGCTCCACCGCCTACAATCTGTCGGCGCACGGGCCGGTGGTGCCGCTGTCCTCGCAGGTGCTCTGCCTGACGCCGATCAGCGCCTTCCGGCCGCGACGTTGGCGCGGCGCCCTGTTGCCGAGCGACGCCGTGGTGCGGTTCGAGGTGCTGGACCCGGTCAAACGCCCGGTCCTGGCCGTGGCCGACTTCACGGAAGTGCGGGACGTGCGCTGGGTCGAGGTGCAGGAAGACCGCAATGTCTCCTTCACCCTGTTGTTCGACCCGGAACACGACCTGGAAGAGCGCGTGCTGAAGGAGCAGTTCGTGTCGTGAGCCGCGCCACCGGTGGCGCCGGTTCCTCCACCGGCGGAGCCAAGTCCTCCATGACGGCCCGCACCCGGGCGGTTCTCATGGCGCGCACGCTGGCGGTCGGCGCGGTGGGCGGCGCGGTTTTCGCCTATATTGGCACGCCGCTGCCCTGGATGCTGGGGGCGCTGTTCGCGACCATGGTCGGCTCGATGAGCGGCCTCACCCTCTACATCCACCAGATGTTCCGCCGGCTCTGGATCATCGTGCTCGGCGTCACCCTCGGCTCATCCTTCACGCCGGACGTGCTGGAGCATCTGCATCTCTGGATCACCAGTTTCGTCGGCATGTGCGTCTTCGTGCTGTTCGGCACCTGGGTCAGCTTCCAGGTATTCACCCGGCTCGGCCATATCGACCGCATCACCGCGTTTTTCTGCGCCTCGCCCGGCGGCCTTGGCGAGATGATGATCCTGGGCCCCGCGCTCGGCGGCAACGAGCGCACCATCGTGCTGATCCATGCCACGCGGGTCGTCATGGTGATGGCGATCATCCCGCCCGCCTACAGCATTCTGGCCGGCTATGTGCCGCCGGCCAATCTGGGCGGCAGCGGCTTTATCTGGCATCTGCCGCTCCGCGATCTCGCCATTCTGGGGGGCGCCGGCGCGGTCGGCGCCATCATCGCCAAGCTGCTGAAATTTCCCGCCTGGCAGATGATCGGGCCGATGATCGCCAGCGCGGCCATCCATATGACCGGCCTCACCCAGTCCCGGCCGCCCAGCGACCTGATCGCCATCGCCCAGCTGGTGATCGGCGCCGGTGCCGGCTCGCGCTTCAGCGGCGTGCGCGTGCACGAGCTGGTGCGCCCGATGCTGCTGTCGGGCCTGGCCACGATCTGCCTGCTGAGCCTCGCCGCCGGCGTCGCCTACGGGCTTGCCTCACTCACCGGGCTGGATTTCCGCGCGGTGCACCTGGCCTATTCGCCCGGTGGCTTTGCGGAAATGAGCATGATCGCGCTTTCGCTCGGGATCGAGGTGCCCTTCGTCTCGCTGCACCATCTGGGCCGCATGATCATCGTCGTCTCCAGCGCCACCTTCGTCGCCGGCCTGATCCGCCGGCGCATGGCCAAGCCTTGAGATTTCGCGAATCGGTTCGCGATTTGCCGGCGTGCGCGCCTCGGCGGCGTCCCCTGGCCCAGGCGCCATCGCACGCGGCCTCTGGTCAGACGCTTTCACGCTGCTAGTCTTGTACGAAAGCATCACCCTTTCGCTCGCGAGGATTCCCGCCAATGCCCGGCCCGTTTCACGGCCTGAAGGTCGTCGACCTGACCACGGTGGTCGTCGGCCCCTACACCACCCAGTTGCTCGCCGACATGGGCGCCGACGTGACCAAGGTCGAGGCGCCGGAGGGCGACATGACCCGCATGGGCGCGCCGCGCCGGCATGCGGGCATGGGCAATACCTTCCTGCAACTGAACCGCAACAAGCGCGCCATCGCCCTCGACCTGAAGACCGAGGCCGGGGCGGAGGCGCTGCGCAAGCTCATCGCGGGCGCCGACATCTTCATCCACAACATGCGGCCGGAGCCGCTGGCGCGCCTGGGCTTCGACTATGAGAGCGTGCAGGCGCTCAATCCCGGCCTGGTCTATTGCAATATCTGGGGCTTCGGGCGCGAGGGCCGCTACGCCGGCCGCGCCGCCTTCGACGATGTGATCCAGGGCACCTGCGGCCTGGTCGCGCTGGAGGCATTCAACGGCCGCGAGACCCGCTTCGTGCCCATGCTGATCGCCGACAAGACCACGGCGCTGTTCGCTGCCTATGCCATCGCCGCCGCCGCCTACCACAAGCTCGCCACCGGCGAGGGGCAGGAGGTGGAGGTGCCGATGTTCGAGAGCATGACCAGCTTCACCATGATCGAGCACCTGGCCGGCAACACGTTCGAACCCTCGCTCGGCCCCTCCGGTTCGGAGCGGCACGCG